>NZ_VITD01000006.1:0-410684 GCF_007827755.1 Micromonospora sp. CNZ322 | reverse complement strand
ACCGGACCTACATCAGCCTCACCCGAGCAGCCTGATCAACAACACCTGACACATCTATCGGGACTTCCCCTTGACACATGTCTCGGGACAGCACACGTCGAATGGCAGGTCAAGCCGGAGAACGCGCCGAAGCAGTTCATGGACTACAAGGGCGACTTCGGCAGCTTCCGGGGTCAGCGGGTGGGTGTGCAGCTCGACAGCGCGGTCAACGACGCCTTCGCCGCGTACAACCCACTGGAGAAGATCGACGCCCAGACCGGCGACCTCAACGTCGACCTGAAGCCGTTCGCCGCGAACATCAAGACCAGCGCGGAGGCCCGCCTCGCCACCGACGTGGACATCCTCTCGGTGACCATCACCCGGGTGAACCACGACGACAAGACCGAGGGCAACATCAAGGCGTTCCAGGACAAGCTGGCGCAGACCCGCAACCTGGAGCAGGACCGCAAGAACGCCGAGATCTCCAAGCAGATCACCGAGACCAACGCGACTGTCGACAAGGTGACCCGTTGTCTGGAGATCGCGGAGAAGAACGGCGCGAACCCGGGGCTCTGCATCAACCCGGGCATCGTCACCGGCAAGTGACCCGCAGCCCCAGGGCGATCACCATCGGCCACCTTCGCCGGGGCGGATACGGCATCAAGCGGTATACCTCAGAGGCATATGTACGCCCCTGAGGTATACCGCTCCCCGGCAGATCGACATGGCGGGCCAGCCGGGCGCACGGTGAGGCCGTGAGGAATTACTCGTCTAGGCGAAGCTGAACAGCGGCGGGAAGACGAGGACCACGATCCAGGCCCACGCGGCATACACCGGCAGGTAGCCGGTCTGCCACCGTTCGAGCGCCGCGAACGGCGTGCGCCGACGGATGAAGGACAGCAGCAGCCACGCCGACCACGCGAGGTTGACCAGCAGGATCACGTTCTCGCCGAGCGCGGCCGCCCGGTTCGGCGTGCCGCCGTACTCGTCGGTGATGCGCCCGGTGATCTCCAGCAGCACCAGCACGTCGATGGCCAACGCACTGACCACGAGCGCGAGTTGGAGCTTGTCGAACGGGCCGGGCGGGGCCAGCGGGTCACGGGCCGAGAGTGAGTAGAGCAGCAACCCCAGCACCACGACCAGCAGGAGGTCGAAGAGGAGCAGCGCCTCCCGCTCGACGTCGATGCCGTGGCTGGTCCAGACGACAGCGACGAGGAAGGCGAGCAGGGCGGCCGTGAAGAGCGGGGTGAACAGCCGGGTGAGGACCGGCGCGATGTTCTCGACGACACTCTGCTTGGCCTCGACGAGCCACCCGGCCACCACGACCGCGGCCGCGGCGCCACCGGGCAGCAGCCACTGCGAGATGAACGCCTCCGGGACGATCCCGATGGCCGCGAAGGTGTTGAACAGGAACGCGGAGAGCACGCCGCCACCGAGGGCCATCAGCACCAGGTAGATGAACCACTCGCCGGTGAACCGGATGAAGTCCATGCGTCGACGGGACGAGCGCCAGTCGTCGGCGACATAGGCCAGGCCGACCACCAGCCACAGGGCGATGGGCAGGTGGATGCTGGTGACGACAACGGACTGTGAATCGTCCGCCAGAGGGTAGGCGTTGGCCGCCACGGCGCCGAGGACGAAGAGCACCGCCAGTGCCGCGATCACCATCCGGCGGGCCCCCCGGCGCCAGGCCAGGTACGCCGCCAGCCAGGGCAGCGCGAACAGTGTGAAGTTCCGCGCGTAGAACGAGCCGTCGTCGGCGAAGCTCAGCCCGAACAGCGCTGGCGCCTTGACGGACACCACAGCACCCGCCGCACAGCCGAGCATGACCCACAGGTCCCGGCGGGAGCGGGTGCCGCCGACCGCGCTGCCGGAGTCGCCGGTCAGCACCAACTGCTTCCACAACCGTTCGGAGTGTTCCCGGGCGAACTCGCGGGACAGGTCGTCGAGGCTGCCCATTCGTTTCACCGCCACCAGGAACGCCTCGTCCGGGCTCAGGCCGGCGGCGACGAGCTCGTCGACGGAGCCACGAAGGTGGTCTTCCAGTTCGTCGGCGTCCACCGCTTGCAGCTCCCGGCGGCGCAGCACGTACTGGCGCCACTGCTCGAACTGCGCTTCAAGCTCCTGCGGCCCCTCGTGCGCCGTCATGCCAGGCCCTCCAACGGGTGCACCGTCAGCGGCGCGCGGTCGTGCCAGATCTCCTTGAGCGCACCCACCACGGTGTCCCACTGCCGGCGCTGTTCGGCCAGCTCGGCCAGACCCCGGTCGGTGATGCGGTAGTACTTGCGCTTCCGCTCGCCGGCGACCGCCTGCCAGCTCGACTCCAGGTGACCGAGGCGCTCGAGCCGGTGCAGCAACGGGTAGAGCAGCCCTTCGGTCCAGTCCAGCTCACCCCCGGACAGCTCGTTGATCCGCCGGAGGATGGCGTAGCCGTAGCTCTCGCCCTCCGCCAGGATGCCGAGCACCATCGGCGTCGCCGAGGCGGCGACCAGATCCTTGGCGACCCTCATGAAACCCCCCACTCCGAAACCTAGAGGTACGATGCATAGTACTGCTAGGTATCGCTCCCGGCGCAACGTCCCGGGGCGAGAGGTCAACCGAATCGCCGTTCCGGGGCAGCTGTGGTGCCGCGAACGGCATGGTCCGGGTTAGCCTTGGCGCATATGGCTACCTTTCGCAGCGCCTCAGTCCTCCTTTCCTCAGACGGCACCAGGACCCCCGGCACCGCCGCGCTCTTCGCCGAGCCGGCCCGTAGGGGCGGGATTCCGCCCTGGGCAGGCGACTTCCGACCCGCCAACAGTGCCGGCAACGGCCCCAAGAACGCGGTCGGAAAGACCTTCACCTTGGAGCTGCCCGACGGCAGCACCGGCAAGGTCGTCGTCCAGGGCCTCAAGAGCGGCAAGGGCGGCGTCGTGCTGGCGCTGATGGGCGAGGACGCCCCACCCTTCTGACCAGTCGCCCCGGCCTCGTTGCCCGGGTGCCCAGGGTTGGCCCATCCCGGGTCGACCCAGGGCACCTGGCCAACCCCGCCACCGCCCCCGACAAATCGCTGGGATGTCGATGGTCGGGTCGCGACAATGGCCGTTGTGCCGGAGGTCGAAGTCGTCGTCGCCCACCAGGAACGGGCGACAGTGCGCGTCGGCGACGTGTTCCTGAAGATCGACACTGATCCGGGGCGCACCGACGTCGAGGTCGAGGCGATGACGCTGGCGCCGGTCCCAACCCCCGAGGTTCTCTGGCGCAAGCCGCCCGTACTCGCGCTCGCCGCCCTTCCCGGAACGGCGCTTGGTCGCCTCGGCGAGCCGTCGACCGCGTCGCCAGCGGCGTGGGCCGCAGCGGGTGCCGCCGCTCGGAAGCTGCACGACGCGCCGCTACCGCCATGGGCCGGCCGCGACTGCGACGAGTTGACATCGCAGCTCGACGCCGAGTGTGAGTGGCTCGTCGCCAACGGCGTCCTCCCCACCGGCCTGGTCACGCGCAACCGCCAGGTCGCCGAGGCGGCGCTCCGGCCGTGGACCCCGGTGTTCACGCACGGCGACCTACAGATCGCCCACGTGTTCGTCGACGGTGACCAGATCACCGGCGTACTCGACTGGTCCGAGGCGTGCCAGGGCGACGCCCTCTTCGACCTCGCCACCTTGACGCTCGGCCACGAGGAGCACCTCGGCGACCTCCTCGCCGGTTACCGCGCCGACGTCGACCTCGACGTGATCCGCGCGTGGTGGTCGCTGCGAAGCCTGCTGGCCGTCCGCTGGCTCGTCGAGCACGGCTTCGACCCGTGGGCACCAGGCTGCGAAGTCGACGTGCTGAGATCGTCGACGCGCTGAGTTCCCGGCTGTGACCAGCGTCAGTCCAGGGTGACCACCCAGCGAGCGCCCTCACCCCGGGCCAGTCTGTCGAACGCCGCGGGCGCCTCGTCCAACGGAATCGTCCCGCTGACCAGCACACCCAGATCCAGTGCGCTGTCGGCCAGCTCGGCGGCCAGCACCGGCACCTCCCGGTCCGGATCGGACGAGCCGTACACCGAGGAGCGCAGCGTGCGCGCGGAGTGGAAGATGTCCAGCGCGCCCAGGCTGACCATGTCGTCCTTGGCGCCCATGCCGACCACCGTCACCGCTCCCCCGCGCCGGGTCAGCCGCCAGGCGGCGCGGATGGTGGCGGCCCGACCGACGCACTCGAAGGCGTGGTCGACGCCCCGGCTCTCGGTGCGCGCCCGTACCTCCTTGGAGAGCCGGTCGTCGGAGAGCAGAAAGTCGGTCGCCCCGGCGGCCAGCGCCAGGTCCCGTTTCGCCTCGGCGACGTCGATGGCCAGGATCGTCGTGGCACCGGCCCGGCGGGCCGCGCTGAGCACGGCGAGCCCGACCCCACCGAGCCCGACGACAGCGACCGACTCGCCGGGTGCCACCCGGGCGGTGTTCCGGACCGCGCCGACGCCGGTGAGCACCGCACAGCCGAGCAGTGCGGCCTGCTCGGGCGGCAGCCCGGCGGGGATCGGGATGACGGCACGCTCGGGTACCACGACCGCCTCGGCGAGCGCGCCGAGGCCGAGGGTCAGGTGCAGCGGGACCCCGTCGTCGGTCTCGCCGCGCGGCACTGTCGGGGCCGTGGTGTCGGCGCAGAGCCACGGCTCGCCTCGCCGGCACCACCAGCAGGCCCGGCAGGCCGGTGCCCAGTTGAGCACGACCGGTGTGCCGACGGTCAGCTGACTGCCCGGCCCGACCTCGGCCACCACGCCGGTCG
Source organism: Micromonospora sp. CNZ322 (assembly GCF_007827755.1). Taxonomy (NCBI): domain Bacteria; kingdom Bacillati; phylum Actinomycetota; class Actinomycetes; order Micromonosporales; family Micromonosporaceae; genus Micromonospora; species Micromonospora sp. CNZ322. The sequence goes on along the minus strand of NZ_VITD01000006.1, from coordinate 405,965 downwards.
CCTCGTGCCCGAGCACCAGTGGGAACCTCGCGGCGAGGGTGCCGTTGACCATGGACAGGTCGGAATGGCAGACACCGGCCGCCCGGATCGTCACCCGCACCTCGCCGGGGCCGGGCGCTGGCAGGCGTACCCGCTCGACCCGCAGCTCGGCGCCGGACCCTCGTGCGACCAGCGCGCGAACAATGACCGGCGCGGACGCCGGCTCGGTGCCGCCGCCCGGCGCGGCCGGGGACAGTTCGGTGCCGCCACCCGGCACGGCCGGGGACAGTTCGGGGTCGGTCATCGCTGGATCGCCTTCAGCTCGCAGAACTCGGCCAGCCCGTGCACGCCCAACTCCCGGCCCAGGCCGGACTGCTTGTAGCCGCCGAACGGGGCGAGCGGGTTGAACGGCGCACCGTTGATGTCGACAGCGCCGGTGCGCAGCCGCCGGGCCACGGCGAGCGCCGCGTCGGTGTCGGCGGACCAGACCGCGCCGGCCAGCCCGTACTTCGAGTTGTTGGCGATGGCGACCGCCTCGTCGGTGTCGGCGAACGGGATGACGGCGAGCACCGGGCCGAAGACCTCCTCCTGGGCGAGCGCGCTGTCGGGGTGCACGTCGGCGAAGACGGTCGGGGCGACGAAGTGCCCCCGGGTCGGCACCGGGGCGTCGGGCCCGCCGGCGACCAGCCGGGCGCCGTCGGCGAGGGCCCGGTCGATGTGGCCACGCACCCGCTCGGCCTGGGCGGCGGAGACCAGCGGGCCGAGCCGGGTCGCCGGATCGAACGGGTCGCCGAGTCGGTAGCCGGCCACCGCCGTGGCGATCAGGTGGAGGGCTTCGTCGTACCTGTCGCGGTGCACCAGCATCCGGGTCCAGGCGGTACAGGTCTGCCCGGAGTTGAGCAGGGCGTTGCCGACGCCCACCTTGACGGCGGTGGCCAGATCGGCGTCGGGGAGGATCACGTTGGCGGACTTGCCGCCCAGCTCCAACGCGACCCGGGCGATCCGGTCGGCGGCGAGCCGCATGATCCGCGCGCCGGTGGCGGTGGAGCCGGTGAAGGAGACCAGGTCGACGTCGGGGTGCCCGGCAAGCGCCTCACCGACCACCTGCCCGGTGCCGGGGACCAGGTTGAGCACGCCCGGCGGCAGGCCGGCTTCGGTGACCGCGTCGAAGAGCAAGTACGCGGTCAACGGGGTCAGCTCACTGGGTTTGAGCACCACAGTGCAACCGGCGGCCAAGGCGGGTGCGAGCTTCGCCATCACCTGGTGCAGTGGGTAGTTCCACGGGGTGATCGCGCCGACCACACCGATCGGCTCGCGGACGACCAGGGAGTTGCCGATGCTCTCCTCGACCGGCGCGCGGGCGGCGAGCGCGACGTGGTCCCGCAGCACTGTCAGGGGGAGCCCGACCTGCACCCGGGTGGCGAGCTTGAGCGGCGAGCCCAGCTCCACGGCGATGGTGCGGGCGAGGTCGTCGGCGCGGGCGCTGAGCGCCGCGTGCAGCCGGTCGAGGTGGGCGGAGCGCTCGGCGGGGGTGGCGCCCGACCAGCCGGGAAACGCGGCCCGGGCCGCGGCCACGGCGCGATCCACGTCGGCCGGGGTGCCGGCCGGCACCTGCCCGATCAGCTCTCCGGTGCTCGGGTTCTCCACGTCGATGAGACCAGCGTCGGCGGGAGGCTTCCACTCCCCGCCGACGTGCAGGTGGCGCCGGAGGCGCAGGGAGTCGGGCAACAGCGACGGCGGGGCGGCGAGGTCCATGTCGTCCCTTCGAGGGTGGGCGATGGGCGATGGCGACGGGGGTCGAGACGGGCGATGAAACTAGCGCTGGGAGTTTGGACGCTACCCCTTGGGCCGGGCGGACTCCACCGTGTCGACGGTGCGGGTGTACTCGGCGGCCAGACCGTGCAGCAGGGCATCCAGGCCGAGGGCGAAGGCGCCCTCGTCCACGCTCTGCTGGTGTTCGGCGAGCCGGTGGGCTTGGCGCAGGTGCGGGTAGTGCGCCGCGTACAGCTCCGGGTCCTCGACGAAGCCGCGGGCGAACGAGCCGAGCGCCGACCCGGCCACGAAGTAACGCAGCGCCGCGCCGATGTGGGTGGCGCGGGCCGGCGGCCAACCGGCCCGGACCAGCCCGCCGTAGACCGCGTCGGCCATGGCGAGGGCAGCCGGTCGCCGACCCGGCCCCTGCGCCAGGTACGGCACGATGTTCGGGTGCGCGGTGAGCGCCCGCCGGTACGACCACGCCCAGTCCCGCAGCGCCGCGAGCCAGTCCCGGCTGGCGAAGCCGCTGGTGTCGACGGCACCGGTAACCGTGTCGGCGACCGCGTCGAGGATCTCGTCCTTGGTGGCGAAGTGGTTGTAGAGCGAGGGGCCCTGTACGCCGAGCGCGGCGGCGAGTCGGCGGGTGGAGAGCGCGCCGAGCCCGTCGGCGTCGATCAGCGCGAGCGCCGTCTCGACGATCCGGTCGCGGGTGAGCAGAGGCCGTCGAGGTCGGGGCACGTCAGAACTCCTCGGTCTGCGGTGTCCCTCCCCGTGGGAACCACCTGTTCACGCACCCTATCGGGGACCGCCCGCGGGCAGGCGTCACCATGTCGGCCGGAGAAGGGGTCTGGACGAATGAAAACTTACACCGCTAGTTTATGAGGAACCGCTACGGCCCGTGGCGGCACACCACCACGCCGACCGAGGGGGAACCGTGGACTTCGCACTGTCCGACGAGGAACGCGCCGTCCGGGACACCGTGCGCGCGTTCATCACCCGCGAGGTGATGCCCCTGGAAGCGGAGGTGCTCCGCCGGGAACGGGCGCACCAGCCGGGCCTCGACCACTCCGAGGTGCGCGAACTGCAACTCAAGGCGCGCAAGTTCGGCTTCTGGGGCCTGGCCACCCCGGAGGAGTACGGCGGGATGAACCTGCCGGCCGTACTCCAGTCGTTGATCTGGACCGAGCTGGGCCGCACGTTCGTGCCGTTCCGCTTCGGCGGCGAGGCGGACAACATCCTGTTCCACGCCACCGAGGAGCAGAAGCGGGAGTTCCTCATCCCGACCATCGAGGGCGAGCGACGCTCCTGCTTCGCGATCACCGAACCGGGCGCCGGATCCGACGCGGCAAACATCCGGCTGTCCGCCCGCCGTGACGGCGACGACTGGATCCTCGACGGCGAGAAGACCTTCATCACCGGCGGCCACGACGCCGACTTCGCCATCGTGGTCGCGGTGACCGACCGGGATAAGGGCGCCCGCAACGGCGGCGCCACCGCGTTCCTGGTGGACCGGTCGATGGGCTGGCGCTCCGAGTTCATCCAGACGATGGGCGAGGGCGGGCCCGCGTCGCTCATCTTCGACGGCGTACGCGTGCCGCACCGCAACATCTTGGGTGAGATCGGGCAGGGCTTCACGCTCGGCATGGAGTGGATCGGCAAGGGGCGCTACACCATCCCGTCGCACGCCATCGGCATCGCCGAGCGGGTGTTGCAGATGGCCATCGAGTACGCCAACACCCGGGAGACCTTCGGCACGAAGATCGGCACCAACCAGGCCATCCAGTGGATGATCGCCGACTCCGAGACGGAGCTGGAGGCGGCCCGCTGGCTGGTGCTGCGCTCGGCGTGGACGGTCGACGCGGGCCTGGACCCCCGGCACGCCTCGTCGATGGGCAAGCTCTACGGCGCCGGCATGGTCAACCGGGTGGTCGACCGGGTGCTCCAGATCCACGGCGGCATGGGCTACACCCGAGAGCTGCCGATCGAACGTTGGTACCGGCAGGTCCGGCTCTACCGGATCTTCGAGGGCACCGACGAGATGCAGCGGCTGATCATCTCGCGGGACCTGCTGCGCGGCTACACGAAGATCGGTGGCCACCTGGCCTGAGCCGGACGTCTGATGCCGTCGAGGACGGCCGGCTGCACGCCCGGCCGTCCTCGGCGCCAGGTTCAGCCGGTCAACGCCGTCAACGCGGCGTCCACGTCGGCCTCGGTGGAGTAGATGTGGAACGAGGCCCGGACCCGTCCGGCGCGCACCGCCGCCCGGATGCCGGCCGCCGCGAGGCGCTGCTCCGCGCCCGGCACGTCCACACTGACGATGGCGCTCTCCCCCGGTGCCCGGCCCAGCCCGGTCAGGAACCGGTTGGCCAGCGCCACGTTGTGCGCCCCGATCACCGGCACACCGATCTCGGCGACCACCTCCAGGGCGGGCGCCGCACCGACCCAGCTGAACCAGGCCGGTGAGATGTCGAACCGGCGGGCGTCGTCGGCCAGCCGCAGCGGCGGGCCGTAGTAGGAGGCGTGCGGGTCCCGGCCCGCGTACCAGCCGGCCGCGTCGGGGCGCAACCGCTCACGCAACCCGGGGGCCAGATAGGCGTACGCGGTCCCGCGCGGATTCATCAGCCACTTGTAGCCGCCCACCGCCACCGCGTCGGCCCGGCTGCCGTCGAACGGCAGCCAGCCGCACGCCTGGGTCGCGTCCACAGCCACCAGCGCGTCGTGAGCGCGGGCCGCGGCCACGATCTCGTCGTACGCGGCGACCGCCCCGTCGGCCGACTGGACCAGGCTGAACGCCACCAGGTCGGTGTCGGCGTCGATGGCGTCGACCAGCGACTCCAGCGGCACCGTGCGGACCTTGACGCCACGCTCCTCCTGAACCAGCCAGGGGAAGAGATTCGAGGTGAACTCGACCTCGGGGACCACCACCGTGGCACCCGCCGGCAGCGCCGCCGCGACCGGCGCGAGGAGCTGGGACACCGCCGCGCCGACCGCCACGTCAACGACCGGCACCCCGATGAGGTCGGCGAAGGTGACGCGAGCCCGGTGCGTCGACTCGCCCCAGCCCTCCCACGACGTACGACCAACCCGCCAGGCCGCGAGAGCCTCCTGCAACGCCGCCCACGCCGGCTCCGGCGGCAACCCGTAGCTGGCGGTGTTCAACCAGCCAGGCTCCGGCTGCCACAGCTTCTGCGCCTGCTCAATCTCCATGCCGTCGACGCTAGGCGGGGCGACGGCGAACGGGCACGGCCAATCGGCGATCGGCGGCCTGTCAGAGGCGGACGAAGTCCTGACCGAGCAACGCCCGCAGCTTGGTCAACGCGCGGGCGTTCTGCATCTTGACCACCGACACGGAGACGTCGAGGGTGCTGGCGACGGCGTCGACGCTCTGGTCCTCCCAGTGCCGGAGCACCACGATGGCCTGGTCGCGGATCGGCAGGGTGGCCAACGCCTGGAGCAGGGCGACGTGTAGCTCCGTGGTGTCGTCGGGCCGTTGCGGCGACCCCTCCGGCAGCTCGGCGAGCACGACCTCGGCGGCGCCGCGCCGCTTGTTCTGGTCGAAGACGGCGTTCATGAGGACCCGACGGCTGTACGCCTCAAGGTTCGCGGTGTGCCGGATCCGGCCCCAGTTCGCGTACATCTTCGCGAAGGTCGTCTGGGTCAGGTCCTGGGCGAGGTGCCAGTCGCGACACATCAGATAGGCGGTACGCCGAAGCCTCGGTGCGGTGGTCTCGACGAAGGTGGTGAACTCCGCCTGCTGGGCGCTCTGCTCACGCCGTCGAGCCGCGCCCCAGCGGGCAGCCGCCATCAGTCGACCGCCGACGCGTTGGTGCCGGCCGGGCAGTCGATGCCGATGATCTCGTCGACCCCGGAAAGGCGTTTGACGCGCTCAGCCAGCTCCGCGTACCTCGACCGCACGACGAGCGTGATCCGGAATGACTCCGGCAGTTGGCTGGGCACGATGTGGTCGACGAGTTCGGGAGCGTCCGCGTACACCTTCTTGAACTTCTTCAGCGCCTCTTCGCGGCTCTCATACACCACCGTCCCGACCGCCGGGTCCGCGTCCAGCGCGCGGTTGACCGCGCTGCGCTGCTGGTCGGTGATCTCGGGAGCAAGGTAGACCGCGGCGTCGGTCGCGGTCTCGTCAGCGGGGGCCTGGCACGCCCTGTTCACGAGCATGCCGAACGCCGCCGGCACCGTCGTCGGTGGCGGCGCCGACCGTTGCGGCGGTGTCGCCACGTTCACCGCCCCCACCGCCGCGACGGCGATCACGGCGGCAACACCTGTCGCCACCAGCCGTTGTCGGCGTCGACGCAGGCCGGTGCCGGCGGTCACCGCGTCACCGACCAGGTCGACCAGGGGTAGTTCCGGCTCGTCGGCGACAGCGCGGTCGAAGAGCACCCGTAGGTTCTGATCCATGTTTCCTCCGTGGCCCCGGTGGGCTTCCACAGGTCATGACTGGTTGGGACACCGGATCGGTCACATCGACCGCGGCGGCACCGGTGTCACCGCTTGCGGCGGCGCCCGAGCGACTCGTCGGCAGCGGGCAGCGGGGTCCGGGTAAGACTGTCGGCGAGGCCCGCGAGCCACCGGTCGACCTCCACCAGGTGCCGGACCGACTGATGGTCGGCCTCGCCGAGGAGCGGACGGATCCGGTCCAGCTGGTCGACGCAGCTGGTTGAGACCGACGCCCGGTCCGATGTCCGGCCGTGGGCGACCTCGTCGGCGAGGGCGTCGTACGCCGATCGCAGGCGCCCGGCGGAGTCCCGCAGCAGCGCCGCCGCCCCGGGCCAGCCGGCGAGGCAGCCGGGCGGGTTGCGGCGCAGCAGCGACTCCGCGCCGGGCACGACGTGGTGCCCGGTGCTCAGCACGGCGTCCCAGTTCACCTGTTGACGGTGCGGATCGTGCCGCTCAGAGTGGTACTGGCAGTACGACGAGTCGATCAGGACCATCCGGCGACGGACCCGGCCGAGGGCACGCGCGGGTGGCGGAGCATCGCCGAGCATCGACTGGACCGTCTGTTCGACCGCGTCCGCGCTGGCCGCCAGGTACCGGGTGGCGTTGTGCCGCAGGTCGTGGCCCGCGCCGCGCGGCCAGATCGCCACCCCGGCGAGCACACCGATCACCGCGCCGAGCAGCACGTCGACGAGGCGGGCCTCGGCGAGCCGCCACCCTTCCGGGCTGAGCTGGGCGAAGACGACAGTCAGCAGCACTGTGAACAGCGCCTGCTGCCACACCGGACCGAGCAGGCGGCCGACGCCGAAGGCCAGCAGCAGGGTGACCGGCAGGACGACGGCGTACACGATCGGATCGTCGACGACAACCATCACCCCGCCGCTGACGACCGCACCGATGATCGTGCCCAGCACGGCCGGCCGCAGGGCGGTACGGGTGTCGGCGGCCGACGTGCGCAGGACCGTGAGGGTGGCCAGCAGCACCCAGAAGCCGTGGGTCAACTGCAACACCCCGGCGGCCACCCGGGCGATGGCCAGCGCCACGGCCAGCCGCAGCGAGCTGTGCAGGTGGACCGAGCGCGGCGCCAGGTGGGAGCGGAACTGCCACCAGTACAGCGTCCACGGGCTGCGTCGGGCGTACTCGAACAGCGCCGAGGAGGCGTCGTCGCCGCCGAGCCGCGCCCCGGTGGCCACCCGGGAACCGACGACGAAGACCCGCACCTGGTCCGCGAGGGCCAGCGCGGTCGCGTCCCGGCACAACCGGGGTACGTCCGGCGCGTCGCGGACCTGGCCGTCTCCCACCGGGTACGCCGCCTCGGCTCGTCCGACCGCCACATCCAGGTCGGCCGGGGTCACCGCCGGGGCACCCGGCGACAGGCTCCGGCCGACCGCGCGGGTGGTGTCCGCGCACGAGCGCAGCAGACGCGCCGCCGCCAGGTCCGGGATCGGCTCCGGCGGGGCGTCCGCCGCCAACCGGTCCGCCTCGCCGAGCACCTCCCGTAACGCGGCCGCGCAGATCCGCAACGCCCGATCCCGAGCGCCCGCAGCGGTGGGCGCCCCGGCCGGAGGGCTGCGGTTCAGCTCGATCGCCGCCACCACGTCGTGCGCCCGCTCGCGCCGCCCGTCCGGGTCACCCGCAGCGGCGTGCGGGTGGGTCAGGGCGTCGGCGGTGGCGTCGAGGAAGGCGGCGACGCCGTCCGCCGCCTCGGCGAGGCGCTGCCGGTAGGAGACCGGCACCGGGTCGGGCCAGAGAAACACCTCGGCCGCGGCGAGCAGCACTACGGCGAGGGTCACCCCACCGAGTCGCTCCGGCAGGGTGTCCGGCTGGTACGGCGGGAACGACGCCAGGATGTAGAAGAGCTGGAACGCGCTCGCCAAACCCACCAGACGAGGGTTGCCGACCCCGGCGAACGCCACCACGAACCCGACGACCAGCATGCCACCGGCGGCCGCCCAGGTGCTCCACGCCAACAGCGAGCCCGCCGCGATCAGCGCCCACACCACCGGCAGCGACAGCACGAGGATCCGCGCCCGTTGCGGCGCCGGACCAGGGAGCTGCGCGAACGACCCGGCGGCGATCGTGCCGAACAACCCGTACGTGGCGAGCGTCGAGCTGCCCGCGCCGTACCGGCAGCCGTAGAAGACGACGGACCCGACGAGCGTCAGCCGGGCCGCGCGTCGCAGGATGGCGTCACCCGGGTCACGGCGGCGAAGCCGGCCAAGGAGGCTGGTTCCGAGCACGACCGCTCCCCCGGTTCGTCGCAGCACCCCTCCCCGGCCCACCATTCTCCACCGCGCGCCGCGACCGGCGGCGGGTTTGGCGACGAATCACCGCCGGGACCCGCCGAGCAGGCCGAGCCGGAGGGCCCGGAACAGGGTGCCGGGGCGACTGAGGGCGGCCGGGTGGTCGAGCATGGTGGTGACCCGGCCCAGCCGGGCATTGAGCACCGGGTCGGTCAGCGACGCCCGGAAGAGCAGGTCCCCGAACCACTTGGTGACCTTGTAGCCGGGCGGGTACGGCCCGTCGACGTGCGGCAGCTCGATGTCGGCGGTGGTGGAGATCTGCCAGGCGGCGTCGACCACCACGCGGACCTGGTCGAAGTACGCGTGCGCGGGCTCGTCGTGCGGCTTCGGACCGTAGCGCAGGTACTTCGACAGACAGGAGGCGTGCAGTGTCGCGGAGGTCATTCCCTGCCCGTACACCGGGTTGAAGGACGCGACCGCGTCGCCGGCGGCGACCAACCCGGCGGGCAGACGGTCGAGCTTGTGGAAGTCGCGGCGTCGGCTGTCCGCCTGGTGGTACGTGACCACGCCGCCGAGCATCTCCCCGCGTTCGGCGATGTCACCGAACATCTGCGGGTAGTGCTCCCGGCAACGGGCCGTGAAGTCGGCGACGTCGCGGCTGGGCCGGTCCCCGTCGTAGCCGGCCACCAGCATGATCCAGCGGTCCCCCTCGACCGAGTTGATCCCACCGATCCGGGCGGTACGCCCCTTGCCCGCCATGGTGTGGAAGACCGCCACCCAGGCGTCGCTGACCGACTCGTCGCGCTTGAAGAGCGCCGTGGCGTAGTTCAGCTTGATCGGCATGCGGTGCAGCGGCGGGCGCGGCCACCCGTGCTCGGCCAGCCAGTCGCTCAACCGGCTGGACCGCCCCATCGCGTCGACCACCAGGTCCGCCGCTTCGACGATGGGCTCGGTGCCACCCTCGGGCACGTACCGGGCGCCATTGACCCGCCGCTCGTCGAAGAGCAGACCCTCCGCCCGGCCGTACACCATGCGGATGTTGTCGATGGTGAGGGTGCGTCGGCGGACCAGCGCCTCCAGGAACGGACGCGTGGTGATCAGCGCCGGCCCGGTGCCGGTCGCCGCGGGCGGCAGACCCAACATGCCGTTCACGAAGATCTTCGCCGTGCCCGGGTCGCGCGGTGGCGGCGGGGCGCCGAGCGCGAGCGCCTCCTCGGCGATGCCGGGAAACCAGCGCTCCAACTGGACCTGACCGGCAGGCAGCAGCGCGTGCACCTGACTGCCCTGGGGCACACCCGGCCGTGGACCGGCGTCCACATCGGACGGGTCCCGTTCAATGATCAGCACTTCCTCGGCGTGGTCGCTCAACACCCGGGCCGCCAGCAACCCGGCCATGCTGCCACCGAGCACCACCGCCCGTCGCATGACCACTCTGGTCTCGGCGGGTGGTTCGGCCGTCGCTATCTCGGCGAAGAGCCGGGACGGAGAGGGGGGCATGGGATCACTCCTCGAACGGTCGGGATACCTCGGCATCCACGACCGTAACCATCGAGGGCCCCGCCGTCAGCGCTGAGTTGGCCCGCCATGTCGAGTTGGCGCCCCGGCTGCGGTGGCCAGGTCCCCGGCGAGCCCTGCGGGCCAGGACCGCGCCGGGTCCGGCCACTGATCAACTCGGCTTTCAGGTAGTCGCGGTGTCCGAGCGGCTCGGATGCCCCGAGTATCAGGAAGCCGAGTGGATCACCGCCGGACCGGGGTCGCGGCGGCACTCGGCCGCCGCGACCCCGGGTCCACGCCTCGGCTCAGGCCGGGGCTCCGGCCGGCGTGGCCTCCTTCTCGTCGGGGTGGGACGCCGCCTCGTCGTCGTGCTCGTCGACCATGGTGGCCTCGTCGAACGGGTCGTTGCCGCTCAGCACACCGGCCGCCCGCTCCCGGTCGAACTCCCCGGTCCAGGTTCCCACCAGTACGGTCGCCACCGCGTTGCCGGCGAAGTTGGTCAGCGCCCGAGCCTCCGACATGAACCGGTCGATGCCGACGATCAGCCCGACCCCGTCGACGAGGTCCGGCCGGTGCGACTGGAGGCCACCGGCCAGCGTGGCCAGCCCGGCACCGGTGACCCCGGCGGCGCCCTTCGACGCGATGATCATGAACAGCAGCAGTGAGATCTGCTCGCCGATGGCCAGCGGCTTGCCCAGCGCGTCTGCGATGAACAGCGACGCCATGGTCAGGTAGATCGCCGTACCGTCCAGGTTGAACGAGTAGCCGGTCGGCACCGTGATGCCGACGACCGGCTTGCTCACACCGAAGTGCTCCATCTTGGCGATCAGCCGCGGCAGCGCCGACTCCGACGACGAGGTCGACAGGATCAGCAGGAACTCCCGGCTCAGGTAACGCAGCAGCGAGAAGATCGAGATCCGGGCCACGAACCACAGCAGCGCGCCCAGGAAGACCAGCACGAAGATCAGGCAGGTGGCGTAGAAGCCGACCATGATCTGGGCGAGGCTCTTGAGGGCGTCCACGCCGGTCGCGCCGACCACGGCGGCCATCGCGCCGAACGCGCCGATCGGCGCCAGCCACATGATCATGGCGAGGACCTTGAAGACGACCCGCTGGATGACGGTGATGGCGCTGAGCACCGGCTCACCCCGCCGGCCCATGGCCTGGACGGCGAAGCCGACCAGCAGGGCGACCAGCAGCGTCTGGAGCACCTTGCCCTCGGTGAGCGAGGAGAGCAACGTCGTCGGGATGATCCCGAGCAGGAAGTCGGCAGTACCGGCGGCCTCGTCACCGGCGGCGGCCTTGCCGGAGCCGACGAGATCCGGGCCGAGGTTCAGGCCCGAGCCGGGGTGGATGAGGTTGCCGACGACCAGGCCGATGGCGAGCGCGACTGTCGACATGGTCAGGAAGTAGCCGAGGGCCAGGCCGCCGACCTTGCCGACCTTCGCGGCCTGCCGGACGGAGCCGACGCCGAGCACGATGGTGCAGAAGATGACCGGGCTGATCATCATCTTGATCAGGTTGACGAAGCCGGTGCCGATCGGCTTGAGTTCCTTGCCGAAATCGGGCGCGACCAGGCCGACCACGATGCCGGCGACCACGGCCACGATGACGGCCAGATACAGGTAACGGGTACGGTCCCGGCGGGCCGCCGGTGCCGGGGTGGTGGCGGATGCGGTGGTGTCCATGTCGACAATGTGAAGCGCGTCTCACCCGTTGACAGCCTTGCGGTCATTCTGTTCACCGCGATGGCAGAAACGGTGGCGCGACGAAGGAGGTGGTGGAGGTGGCCCGACGCCAGTGGAGCATCGCGGGGCAACTCTTCGCCCTCCAGGCGATGGTCGTGACGCTGCTCGTGCTGGCCGGCGCGGCGGGCGCCGTCTGGTTGGCCCGCAGCGACTCCCGCCAGGCCGCGCAGGAGGAGGTGCTCGCTGTGGCGCAGACCGTGGCCGGCTCCCCCGACGTCCGGGCGGCCCTCACGACCGCCGACCCCGCCGGGGTCCTCCAGCCGTACGCCGAGTCGACCCGGAAGGCCACGGGCACCGACTTCGTGGTGGTGATGGCCCCCGACCGCACCCGTTTCTCGCACCCGACCCGGGACCGGATCGGCGAGCCGTTCGTCGGTGAGATCGGGCCCGCTCTGGCGGGCCGCGCGTTCACCACCACCAACGTCGGGACGCTCGGCGAGTCGGTGCGCGCTGTCGTTCCGGTGTACGACGAGCAGCGACGCCTCGTCGGTCTGGTCTCGGTGGGCATCACCACCCGCGAGATCGACAAGAAGCTGCTCGGCCAGCTGCCGGTGCTGTTCGGTGTGGTCGCGCCGGCTCTGGCTCTCGCCGCGACGGGCTCCTGGCTGCTCAGTCGCCGGCTCCGTCGCCAGACGCACGGTCTGGGGCCGGCCCAGATGACGCGGATGTACGAGTACTACGACGCCGTCCTGCACTCGGTGCGCGAAGGTCTCGTCGTGCTGACCACCGATCGTCGGGTGGCACTGGTGAACGACGAGGGCCGCCGGCTGTTGGGGCTCGACGCGGACGCGCCGGTGATCGACCAACCGTTGGCCGGGATCGACCTGCCGCCCGCGGCGGCCGAGCTGCTCGACTCCGGGCGTGACGCCCGCGACGAGCCGATCCTCGCCGGTGACCGGGTGCTCGTCGCCAACCAGCGGACCACCCGCTTCGAGGGCACGGTGCTCGGCACCGTGCTGACCCTGCGCGACCAGACCGAGCTGCGCACCCTGGCCAGCGAGCTGGATTCGGTGCGCGCGTTGACCGAGGCGTTGCAGGCGCAGACCCACGAGTCGGCCAACCGGCTGCACACCGTGCTGACCCTGGTGGAGCTGGGCCGCGCCGACGAGGCCGTCCGGCTCGGCACCCGGGACCTGGCCCTCGCCCAACAGCTGACCGACCGGGTGGTCGGCGCGGTGACCGAGCCGGCGTTGGCCGCGCTGCTGCTCGGCAAGTCCGCACAGGCCGGCGAACGTGGGGTGGATCTGGTCATCGAGCCGGACTGCCGCCTCGACGACAGTCCGCTGCCCACCGGCGACCTGCTCACAGTGGTCGGCAACCTGGTCGACAACGCCTTGGAGGCGGTGGCCGGTACGCCAGCCCCCCGCCGGGTGCGGGTCTTCGTCGGCGCTACCGACGACGAGCTGGTGGTCCGGGTGGCCGACAGCGGCCCCGGTCTGGCACCGGAGCGGGTCGCCGACGCGTTCCGGCGCGGCTGGTCCACCAAGAGCACCGGCCGGGGCCTCGGCCTGGCGCTGGTCGGGCAGGTGGTGCGCCGGCACGGCGGCAGCGCCGAGGTCTGTCGCTCCGACGACGGCGGCAGCCTGTTCACCGTCCGGCTGCCGAGCAGGACCGAGCGGTCATGACCGCCATCCGGGTGCTGGTCGTCGAGGACGAGCCGCTGCTGGCCGAGGCGCACAGCGCGTACACCGAACGGGTTCCCGGTTTCGTGGTGGTCGGGGTGGCGCACACCGCGCGGGCGGCGATGGCGGCCCTACGCGCCAACGACGGCGGCGACGTGGACCTCGTACTCCTTGATTTTCGGCTGCCGGACCTGCACGGCCTGGACGTCTGCCGGGCGCTGCGCGCGGCCGGCAGCAGCGTCGACGTGCTCGCGGTGACGTCCGCGCGGGACCTGGCGGTGGTGCGCACCGCCGTGTCTCTCGGGGTGACGCACTACCTGCTCAAGCCGTTCACGTTCGCCGCGTTCCGCGACAAGTTGGAGCGGTACGCCGACTACCGCGCCCAGGCGCTCGCCGACGGCGAGGTCGCCGCCCAGCACGAGGTGGACCAGATGTTCGCCACCCTGCGCGGCACCGCCGGGCACAGCCTGCCCAAGGGGCTCGACGCGCAGACCCTTGATCGGGTACGCGCCGCGCTCACCGACGGCACCCGCGCGGAGGTCGGGCTGTCCGCGACCGAGGTGAGCGCGCTGAGCGGCATCTCCCGGGTGACCGCCCGCCGCTACCTGGAGTACCTGGTGACGGTCGACCGGGCGGCCCGCAGCCCCCGCTACGGCACCCCCGGCCGCCCCGAGGTCGAGTACCGACCCCGCTGACCCCTCGCCGATCTTGCGGTTCCTACTGGGACCATTGCCCGCAGAAGCGACATTTCCACAACAGCAAGTGCAAGATCGACCGGGGTGGGCCGTAACCGGTGGCGGGGCAGAGATCCGTTGTTAGACTCGGCGAGTTGGGTTGACGGTACGACCAGGGAGACCAGACATGGCGGGTGACGACGACATCTCCGGGTGAGACCGGATGTGTTCGGCCATTGGTTCGGCGCGCCTCCTGCGCAGCCGCCATGGCCATTTGTCGTTCCACCGGTTCCCGTTGTCGTCGGGCGGCTGAGGCGCGCCCACCCCACCCTTTGAGGTCACTCGCATGTCTGATGCGTTCATTGTCTGCTCGAACCTGTCCTTCTCCTGGCCGGACGACACCCCGGTCTTCTCGGAGCTGTCCTTCACCGTTCCCGACGGTCGCACCGGCCTGGTCGCGCCCAACGGCGCCGGCAAGAGCACCCTGCTGCGGCTGATCGCCGGGGAGCTGCGGCCCAGCGGCGGCAGCATCAGCGTCGACGGTGTGCTCGGCTACCTCCCGCAGACGCTGCCGCTTGTCGGCGACCTGAGCGTGGCGCAGGTGCTGGGCGTGGCCGGGCGGATCGCGGCGCTGCACGCCATCGAGGCCGGCGACGCCAGCGAGGAGCACTTCGCCACCATCGGCGACGACTGGGACATCGAGGAGCGCACCCGCTCGGAGCTGGACCGGCTCGGCCTGGGTGAGCTGTCGCTCGACCGCCGGCTGCACACCCTCAGCGGCGGCCAGGTGGTCTCCCTCGGCCTGGCTGCGCAACTGCTGCGCCGCCCGGACGTGCTGCTGCTCGACGAGCCGACCAACAACCTCGACCTGGAGGCCCGGCACAAGCTCTACGACGTCCTCACCGAGTGGTCCGGGTGCCTGCTGCTGGTCAGCCACGACCGGGAACTGCTGGACCGGATGGACCGCATCGCCGAGCTGGACCAGGGCGAGATCCGCTGGTACGGGGGCAACTTCACCGCGTACACCGAGGCGGTGCAGGCGGCACGGGAGGTGGCCGAGAGCAACCTGCGCAACGCCGAGCAGGAGGTCAAGCGGGAGAAGCGGGAGATGCAGCAGGCCCGGGAACGGGCCGACCGGCGGGCCAGCAACGCCTCGAAGAACCTGAAGAACGCCGGCCTGGCCCGGATCGTCGCCGGTGGGCTCAAGCGCAGCGCGCAGGAGTCGGCGGGCAAGGCGCAGGAGACACACTCGTCCCGGCTCGGTCAGGCCAAGGCCCGACTCGACGAGGCCGGCCGGGCGGTACGCGACGAGGACCGCATCGTGGTGGACCTGCCCGACACCACCGTCCCGGGCGGGCGCACGGTCTTCTCCGGCCACGGGATGCGGGCCCACTTCGACGACCGGGAGCTGTTCGGCGGCGACGGCGCCGACCTGGTGATCCGGGGGCCGGAACGGATCGCCCTGACCGGGGCGAACGGCGTCGGCAAGTCGACACTGCTGCGCCTGGTCAACGGTGACCTGCAACCGTCCGGCGGTGAGCTGAAGCGCGGCGAGGGACGGATCGCGTACCTGTCGCAGCGGCTGGACCTGCTGGACCTCGACCGTACGGTGGCGGAAAACTTCGCCGCGTACGCGCCGAGCCTTCCGGACGCCAAGCGGATGAACCTGCTCGCCCGGTTCCTGTTCCGGGGTGCCCGGGTGAACCTGCCGGTCGGGGTGCTCTCCGGCGGTGAACGGCTGCGCGCCACCCTCGCCTGTGTGCTCTGCGCCGAGCCGGCGCCGCAACTGCTGCTGCTCGACGAGCCGACCAACAACCTGGACCTGGTCAGCGTCGGTCAGTTGGAGAGCGCGCTGTCGGCGTACCAGGGGGCGTTCGTGGTGGTCAGCCACGACGAACGGTTCCTCGCCGAGATCGGCGTGCAGCGCTGGTTGCGGTTGGCCGACGGCCAACTGCGCGAGATCAGCGCCCCCGAGCGGGTCTGAGCCCGGCGGTCCGGCCGGCGCACGCCGGCCGGACCGAGGCCGGCTCAGCTCACGTTGGCCGGACCGAGGCCGGCTCAGCTCACGTTGGCCGGGCCGAGGCCGGCTCAGCTCACGTTGGCCGGGCCGAGGACGCTCTTCAGGTCACCCATCAGCGCGGTCGTCGCCGCCACCCGGAACGGGCCCAGCCGCAGGGTGGTGGTGCGCCCGCCGTTCTGGAGTTTGACGTGCACCTCGGTGTCGCCGGGGTGCAGCACCAGGGTCTCCTTGAGTTTCTCCACCAGCGGTGGCGTGCAGCGGTGCACAGGGATGGTGAGGGTGACCGGCTTGTTGGTGGCGCTGGTGCTGACGTCCGGCATGGACATGTCCATCGCCATGATCCGTGGGGTGTCGTCGCGGCGGTCCACCCGACCCTTGACCACCACGATGGCGTCCTCGGCGATGTACTGCCCGATCACCTCGTAGGTGTTGGGGAAGAACAGCGTCTCCACCCCACCGGCCAGGTCCTCCAGGGTGGCCGACGCCCATGCCCGGCCCTGCTTGGTGACCCGGCGCTGCACTCCGGAGAGGATGCCGGCGAGGGTGACGACAGCCCCGTCGGGCACCCCGCCCTCCTCGGCCAGGGAGGCGATGGTGGTGTCGGCTGCCGCGTTGAGGATGTGCTCCAGGCCGAACAGCGGGTGGTCGGAGACGTACAGGCCGAGCATTTCCCGCTCGAAGGCCAGCTTGTCGCGCTTGTCCCACTCGCTGTCGCCGATGGTCGGCATCACAGTGGTGCTGCCGGTGTCGGCGTCACCGAAGCCGGCGCCGAACAGGTCGTACTGGCCGACGGCCTCCTTGCGCTTGACGTCGGCGTACGCGTCGATCGCGTCGGCGTGCACCGCGAGCAGGCCCTTGCGGGGGTGGTCGAGGGAGTCGAAAGCGCCCGCCTTGATCAGCGATTCGATGGTCTTCTTGTTGCAGACCACGGCATCCACCTTGGACAGGAAGTCGTAGAAGTCGGCGTACTCGCCCTTCTCCTCCCGGCAGCGCATGATCGACGCGACCACGTTCGCCCCGACGTTGCGGACGGCGGCGAGGCCGAAGCGGATGTCCTTGCCGACCGGGGTGAACGGCCCGGCCGAGGTGTTCACGTCCGGCGGCAGCACCTGGATGCGCATCCGGCGACACTCGGCCAGGTAGAGCGCCATCTTGTCCTTGTCGTCGCCGACGCTGGTCAGCAACCCGGCCATGTACTCGGCCGGGTAGTGCGCCTTCAGGTACGCGGTCCAGTAGGAGACCAGGCCGTACGCGGCGGAGTGCGCCTTGTTGAAGGCGTACCCGGCGAACGGCACCAGGACGTCCCACACCGCCTGGATCGCCTCGTCGGAGTAGCCGCGCTCGCGGCAGCCGTCCCGGAACGGGATGAACTCCTTGTCGAGGATCTCCTTCTTCTTCTTACCCATGGCGCGGCGCAGCAGGTCCGCCTGACCCAGGGTGTAGCCGGCGAGGATCTGCGCGGCGCGCTGCACCTGCTCCTGGTAGACGATCAGGCCGTGGGTGGGCTCCAGGATCTCCCGCAGCGGCTCCTCCAGCTCCGGGTGGATCGGCGTGATCTCCTGGAGGCCGTTCTTGCGCAGCGCGTAGTTGGTGTGCGAGTCGACGCCCATTGGGCCGGGTCGGTACAGGGCCAGGACGGCGGAGATGTCCTCGAAGTTGTCCGGCTTCATCAACCGCAGCAGGGACCGCATCGGCCCACCGTCGAGCTGGAACACGCCCAGGGTGTCACCGCGGGCCAGCAGCTCGTACGCGGCCTTGTCGTCCAGCGGCAGGCCCAGCAGGTCGAGCTTCCGGCCGTGGTTCAGCTCGATGTTCTTGACCGCGTCGTCGATGATCGTCAGGTTGCGCAGGCCGAGGAAGTCCATCTTCAGCAGCCCGAGCGACTCGCAGGTCGGGTAGTCGAACTGCGTGATGATCGCCCCGTCGGCGTCGCGGCGCATCAACGGGATGTGCTCGATGATCGGCTCGGCGGACATGATGACGCCAGCTGCGTGCACACCGGTCTGCCGGATCAGCCCCTCGATGCCCTTGGCCGTGTCGATCACCTTGCGAACGTCCGGGTCGGAGTCGTAAAGGCCGCGGATCTCGCCCGCCTCCGCGTAGCGGGGGTGCTTGTTGTCGAAGATGCCGGTGAGCGGGATGTCCTTCCCCATCACCGCCGGAGGCATGGCCTTGGTGATCCGGTCGCCGACCGCGTACGGGAAGCCGAGGACCCGGGCCGAGTCCTTGATCGCGGCCTTCGCCTTGATCGTGCCGAAGGTGGCGATCTGGGCGACCTTGTCGTCGCCCCACTTGTCGGTGACGTACTTGATCACCTCGCCGCGCCGGCGCTCGTCGAAGTCGATGTCGACATCCGGCATCGAGACCCGCTCGGGGTTGAGGAACCGCTCGAAGATCAGGCCGTGCTGGATCGGGTCCAGGTCGGTGATGCCCAGCGCGTACGCGACGAGCGACCCGGCGGCCGAACCACGGCCCGGACCCACAGCGATGCCCTGGTTCTTCGCCCACTGGATGAAGTCGGCGACCACGAGGAAGTAGGACGGGAAGCCCATCTGGTTGATGACGCCCAGCTCGTACTCGGCCTGGACGACGTGCCCCTCGGGGATGCCGTTCGGATAGCGGCGGGCCAGGCCGGCGAAGGTCTCCTTGCGGAACCAGGACTCCTCGGTCTCCCCCTCGGGCACCGGGAAGCGCGGCATCAGGTTGTGGAACTCGAACATGCCCTTCGGGTCAACCTTCTCGGCCACCAGCAGTGTGTTGCGGCAGCCTTCCTGCCACAGCTCGGACGAGTCCACTGCACGCATCTGATCGGCGCTCTTGATGAAGTAGCCGCCGCCCTCGAACCGGAACCGGTTGGGGTCGTCGATGTTGCTGCCGGTCTGCACACAGAGCAGCACGTCGTGGGCGGTGGCCTGCGCCTCGTGGGTGTAGTGGGAGTCGTTCGTGACCACCGGCGGGATGTCCAGCTTGCGGGCGATCTCGGTGAGCCCCTCGCGGACCCGGCTCTCGATGGAGAGGCCGTGATCCATGATCTCCAGGAAGTAGTTGTCCTTGCCGAAGATGTCCTGGTAGCTGGCGGCGACCTTGAGGGCCTCGTCGAACTGACCCAGCCGCAGCCGGGTCTGCACCGCGCCGGACGGGCAGCCGGTGGTGGCCATGATCCCCTCGGCGTGCTCGGCGATCAGCTCCATGTCCATCCGGGGCCACTTGACGTAGTGCCCCTCCATGGAGGCGCGCGAGTTGAGGGTGAACAGGTTCTTCAGGCCCTGCGCGTTCTTCGCCCACATGGTCTTGTGGGTGATCGCGCCGTTACCGGAGATGTCGTCGCTCTTCTGCTCTGGGCGACCCCACTTGACCCGCGCCTTGTGATAGCGCGACTCCGGCGCCACGTACGCCTCGACGCCCAGGATCGGGGTGATCCCGGCGGCCATCGCCTGGTTGTAGAAGTCGTTCGCGCCGTGCATGTTGCCGTGGTCGGTGATCGCCACAGCGGACATGCCCAGCCGCTTGGCCTCGGCGAACAGGTCCTTCAGTCGGGCCGCTCCGTCGAGCATCGAGTACTCGGTGTGCACGTGCAGATGCGCGAACGAATCAGCCATGCGTGGCGCCCCCCGGCGGTGTGGATCTTGTTGGTCGGAGCCGACCGGGACCTACCCTACCGAGGTGATCTCGGCGGCTCCACCGTCCGCGCCGAGGGTGGCCCTCGTCTCCTGATCCTCCCCGGGTGCGCCTAGTCTCGGAGGATGGCGAGGTACTACGACGTACACCCGGAGAACCCACAGCCCCGGGTCATCGGGCAGGTCGCCGACCTGATCCGCAGCGGTGGGCTGGTCGCCTACCCGACGGACTCCTGCTACGCGCTCGGCACGCAACTGGGCAACCAGGACGGGCTGGACCGGATCCGGCAGATCCGACACCTCGATGATCGGCACCACTTCACGCTGGTCTGCCACGACTTCGCCCAGCTCGGCCAGTTCGTGCAGATCAGCAACTCGGCCTTTCGCCTGGTGAAGGCGTCCACCCCGGGCAGCTACACGTTCATCCTGCCGGCCACCCGAGAGGTGCCCCGCCGGATGCTGCACCCGAAGAAGCGGACCGTCGGCGTGCGGGTGCCCCGGCACACCGTCACCCAGGCACTGCTGGCCGAGCTGGCCGAACCGCTGGTCTCCAGCACGCTGGTCCTGCCCGGCGACGAGGAGCCGATGACCCAGGGCTGGGAGATCAAGGAACGGCTCGACCACCAGCTCGACGCGGTGCTCGACGCCGGCGACTGCGGTAAGGAGCCGACGACTGTGATCGACCTGTCCGGGCCCGAGCCGGAGATCCTGCGCAGGGGCGCCGGAGACGTGTCCCGCTTCGATTGACGCCCTCTCCGCCCTGGA
This sequence comes from Micromonospora sp. CNZ322, assembly GCF_007827755.1. Classification (NCBI taxonomy): domain Bacteria; kingdom Bacillati; phylum Actinomycetota; class Actinomycetes; order Micromonosporales; family Micromonosporaceae; genus Micromonospora; species Micromonospora sp. CNZ322. The sequence goes on along the minus strand of NZ_VITD01000006.1, from coordinate 385,596 downwards.
GGGCGGAGATTCCGGTCTGCTACACCCCCGAAGGGGCAAGCTCCCGGTGGGTTACCGCTTCCCTGCGCGGTGCCGGCACGGGTGCCGGTCTTACCTGCGCTCCACGGTCGTTGAGGTCCGCCCGTCCGGCGGCCCTGATGTTCTTGGCGGCGTTCACGTCTCGGTCGTGCAGGCTGCCGCATGGGTAGCCCCACTTCCGGACGTTGAGCGCCATCTTGTCGTTGATCCGGCCGCAGTCCGAGCACATGCGGGTCGACGGGAAGAACCGATCTACCCGGGCGAAGGTGCGCCCATGCCGGGCGGCCTTGTACTCCAGCATGGCCGCGAACTGCGACCACCCAGCGTCGTGCACCGACTTCGCCAACCGTGTCCGGGCGAGCCCGGACACGCACAGGTCCTCGACGAACACCGCTTGGTTGTCGCGGATGATCTGCGTCGAAAGCTTGTGCTGCCAGTCCCGCCGGGTGTCGGCCACCTTCGCGTGCGCGCGGGCGACCTTCCGGACGGCCATCTTGCGGTTGTTGCTGCCCCGCTGCTTGCGGGACAAGCCCTGCTGCAACCGGCGCAGCTTGCGGGCCGCACGGCGCAGGAACTTCGACGCGCTCACCTTCGTCCCGTCGGACATCACGGCGAAGTGCGTCAACCCCAGATCGATGCCGACCTCCAAGTCCAGCTCGGGCAACGGCTGGTCGGCGGTCTGCACCACGAACGAGGCGAAGTGCCGACCGGCGGCGTCTCGGACCACCGTCACCGACGTCGGCGCAGCCGGCAACTCCCGCGACCAACGAACTTCCAGGTCGCCGATCTTCGGCAGCCGCAGTCGACCGTTGTCGAGGACCTTGAACCGGGCGTTGGCGGTGAACCGGACGGCCTGCCGGCTGTCCTTGCTGGACCGGAACCGGGGAGCGGCGACCTTGCGACCCTTGCGCTTGCCCGACAGCGAGGCGAAGAAGGCGCGGTAGGCCTTGTTCAGGTCAGCGAGGGCCTGCTGCAACACCACCGATGACACCTCGCCCAGCCACGCCCTCTCCGGGGTCAACTTGGCCACGGCAACCCGCTTAGACAGCTCGGCGTCCGTCGGATACGGCAGGCCAGCCTTGTGTGCTTCCTGTCGCACGCGCAGCCCGTCGTTGAACACCACCCGCGCGCACCCGAACGCCTTCGCCAGCGCCTCGCGCTGAGCGGCATCCGGGTAGAGCCGGTAGTTGTACCGAAGCCGGACGGGATCGAATCTAACACTGGCCTATGGCTGACCTCGGAGACGTCCGCACCGGTACACACTGCACTTTCGCATTGCACGCCCACTTGGTCTTCGTGACCAAGTACCGGCACCGAGTCTTCTCCGACCAACACCTCAAGCGAATGGAGGACATCATGCGGACGGTGTGCGCCGACTTCGACACCGAGTTGGTCGAGTTCAACGGCGAAGACAACCACGTCCACCTACTGGTGACCTTCCCACCCAAGGTCGCCCTGGCGAAGCTGGTCAACTCTCTCAAAGGTGTGTCCAACCGGCGGCTGCGCCAAGAATTCCCCGACCTCGCCCGCCACTACCACCACACCAACCGCCTGTGGTCCGCGTCGTACTTCGCCGGCTCCATCGGCGGGGCACCCCTGAGCATCCTGCAGCAGTACATCAAGCAACAGAACCGCCCGGCCCAGGGCACGCACGGGCCTTGACGACCCTCCCACGCGGGCCTTCACCACGCCCTGAACGACGGTGCACTAGCCCGCATTTCGTTAGCGCGCCGGTTCGGGTCGGGTGCCGGACGGTACGGGGCCGCTGCGGCGGCACCTGTCCTACGCTCAGGGATCGGCACCGGCGAGCATTGGACACCCGGCATGCCCGACGCGGACGACATCGACGCCCTGGCCCGGTCCGCCGCGCGCGGCGACCCGGCGGCGCTGGACGCCCTGCTGGTCGCGGTGCGCCCGGAGGTGCTGCGACTGTGCGCCCGCTTCCTGCCCAGCCGGGAGGACGCCGAAGAGGCCTGCCAGGACACGTTGCTGGCGCTGGCCGGCGGCATCAGCCGGTTCGAGGGGCGTTCCTCGTTCCGCACCTGGCTGCACCGGCTGACCGCCAACCGGGCCCGCTCCACGTACCGCACGCTGCGCCGCCGCTGCCGGCTGGAGGCCGAGGGCGTACCGCTGCCCGACCAGGCCGACCCGCGACGGACCAGCGTGGTCGCCGGCACCCGCCTCGACCTGCTCGACGCCTTCGACTCGGTCCACCCCGACCTCGCCGAGGTGGTCGCCCTGCGCGACGTCCTCGGGCTGAGCTACCCCGAGATCGCCGCCCTGCTCGACGTGCCGCTGGGCACTGTGAAGTCCCGGTTGCACCTGGCCAGGCGGCAGGTCCGGCAACGGCTCGACGCGCAATGAGCCGCACGTCGTTCCGCCGGGTCGTCGTCGTCCTCGCGGTCACCGTGGCGGTCGCCGGCTGCGGCGGCGCCGACGCCGTCTCGCCCCTGCCCGTCCAACCGCCCGGGCCGACCCGTTCGACGCCGGCCACCACCGCGATCCCCACGATCTCCGCGACCGCCGCGCCCACCGGGTCGCCGTTCCGACCGCCGCCGACCAGCGCGCGCCCGGCCGCGCCACCGCCCGCACCCACCAGAACAAGGGGTACGCCCCGAACGACTCCCCCGCCGACCGACGCGACGCCGGCCTGTCAGGGCGCTGTCCGCTACGACCTGCCGCTCGCCGAGACAGAGATCGAGCTGCTCACATCGCTCTGCTTCGCCACCGGTGCGGTGCTGCGCATCCAGGGCATCGGGCCGGGGCTGGTCACCGTGGACCGCCCGGAGCTGGTCTCCCAGCAGTACGAGGCGGGCGTGGTGGACATCCGCTTCGTCCGCCCCGGCACGGTCGCCGTGACGATCCCCAAGGACGGCCGGGAGCACACCATCACCGTGGTGGTCCGCTAGGGCGGGCTCGGCCGCACCTACCGCAGGTGCACGCCGGCGAGCAGGGTGTCCAGGAAGTCGGTTCCGGCGTCCGCGGGTGGGGCGATCTGCACGTACACCAGGGCGGGTCGGCCGGGGTGCAGGGCGGCCGACTCGATGATCTGCGGCCGGCCCCGCTCGCAGCGGTACGCCACGACGGTCCACTCGACGCCGGCCTGCCGGGTGACCCGGGCCGGCGCGGACGTGCAGTCGCCGTGCGTGCGCTCGGCCAGGAACCCGGCGGGCGTGGCACGGGCCGCCGTGCTGGCGGAGAGACCCACGAACGCTCCGGGCAGGCGAGGGTCGGCAGCCCAACGGCGGGGTTGCGGCGACATCACCAGCGCCGGTTCGGGTTCGCCGTCGGCGCCGTACTGACCGGCCCAGGTGGCACCCGTGGCGGACCAGCCGGGCGGCAACGTCACTGTCAGCGGCCCGGTCGTGTACGTGCCGCCGACCGGCCGCGCCGACCCGGCACCACCCGGCTCGGCGCCCACCACACCCACCGCGGCGACGGCCACCACAGCGGCCCCGGCCCGCCGCAACCGGTACGAGCGGCCCGCCCCCGCCCGGGGTGACGGCTGTCGCCGCACGGGACCGGCCGCCGGAGCCGGCCACCCCGCCGGGCCGGTCGCGCGGATCAACGCTGCGTGCAGGGTCGCGGCGTCGGGGTAACGTTCGGCCGGGCGGTGGGCGGTGGCCCGGGCGAGCACCGCCGCGACCGCCGGAGGCACGTCGTCCCGAAGTCGGATCTCCGGGGAGTGCCGAGGCGGATGAGGCCTGGTCGGGTTCGCGCTCGACGGGGCGGCGGCCAGCAGTCGGATGCCGAGTCGGCCGAGCCCGTACACGTCGGCGCGGGTGTCGATCACCGCCCCCGGATCGTCCTGCTCGGGGGCCATGTAGCCCGGGGTGCCGGCCCGGGCGGTCAGCCCGGAGGCGGCGGCGAGCGCCTTGGCCAGGCCGAGGTCGGCGATCAGCACCTGTTCCCCGCCGCCGGGGCCGGCGGAGCGGAACAGGATGTTGCCCGGGGTGAGATCACGGTGCACGACGCCGTGGCGGTGCAGTACGGCGACCCCGGCGCAGACCTCACCGAGCAGCCGCAACGCCGTCGGCGCGGGGAGCTCGCCACCGGCCAGCCGGTCCCGCAGGCTTCCCCCGTCCGCCCAGGCCAGGACCGCGTACGGGCGGCCGTCGGGCAGCTCACCGACGGCGTGCACCCGGATCAGCCGCTCGTGCTCCAACCGGCGCAGCAACCGGGCCTCGTCGAGGAAGCGTTCCCGCACCCGTAGGTCATGGCTCCAGTTCTCGGCCAGCACCTTGATCGCCACGTGCGCGTCGAGCGCCCGGTCGTAGCCCAGCCAGACCATCGCGAACGAACCGACGCCGAGCAGTCGCTCGACGGCGTAGGGCCCGATCCGCAGTGGAGCCGTCACGGCGTCACCCCCGACCGGCGTTTCTCTGCACAGTAGACCGGACCGGTCGCGATTCCGACGAACCGTTGGCCCTGGCGCGGTGACTAACAGTGCAGGAGACCCATCACCGAAGGAGCCACCATGAACCGTCCCGCGATCCTCCTCACCACCGCCGCGTTGGCGCTCGGCACGCTCGTCCCGGCGACCGTCGCCGGCCCGGCTGCGGCAGCGCCCCCGGCCGGCGGCGCCGCGTACGCCTCGGCCCGCGGTCCGCGCGCCGTCGACCCCGGGCACAGCCACCCGCAGGTGCTCAGCGTCGGTGGCGTCGGCGTGTACCGCATTGGCGCCAGCCTGGCGTCGCTCATCAGGAACGGGCACGTCGGCTGGACCGCGCCGGGTTGCGACGGGGTGGTGCGCACCGGCGCGACCGGATCCTTGGCGGGCGTGATCCTGCTGGCCTTCCGCGACGGGCGACTGGTGGAGGTCGGTACGGCCACCGCGCCGCCGCAGTCCCCCGCCGGCGCCACTGTCGGTATGTCCTTCGACGAGTTGGAGGCGATCTACGGCTGGCGGGGTTCGCTGATCCGCAACGACGCGGGGGACGCCGAGGCGTACCTGGTCCGGGTCGGGTCACGGGTGGAGTTGTTCACCGGGCACCCGATCCGGCCCGGGGTGGGCTACTTCCAGGTCGGACCGGCCAGCTTCGTCGAGCGGAACTTCCGGCAGGGCCCGTCCTGCTGACTTTTCCCAGGTGCGGGGCGTCCGGTGTCGACCGGGCGCCCCGCACGTCGTATCGGCCCGAACGAGGGCTGGGCGGACACGATGATGTCGCGCTAGACAACACTGTGTGCCACACAGTATGGTGTGACACATGGTTAGCGAGGACGTTCTACGGACGCACCTACAGGAGTTGCGGCGAGGCACCGTCGTGGTGGCCAGCCTGGTCGCGCTGCGCCGACCGGACTACGGCTACGCACTGCTGCAACGGCTCAGCGACCACGGCTTCCCGGTCGACGCCAACACGCTCTACCCGCTGCTGCGCCGCCTGGAGGACCAGGGGCTGCTGACCAGCGAGTGGAACACCGAAGAGAGCCGACCGCGCAAGTTCTACCGGACCAGCGACGAGGGCGAGTCGATGCTGAGCCGGCTCCTCGACGACCTCGCCGCCGTGCAGACCTCCATCACCGGGCTGATCCAAGGAGTGGACCGATGAACACCCTGACCGACCGCTACCTCGCCGCCACCCTCCGCTCGGTGCCCGCCCAGCGCCGCGACGAGATCGCCACCGAGCTGCGGGCCTCCATCGACGACATGATCGAGGGTCGGACCGATGGAGGGCAGGACGCCACCACCGCCGAGCGGGAGGTGCTCACCGAGCTGGGCAACCCCGACGTGCTGGCCGCCCGGTACGCCGACCGCCGGCTGCAGCTCATCGGTCCGACCTACTACCTGCTTTGGCTGCGACTGCTGAAGCTGCTGCTCAGCTTCATCCCAGCGCTCGTCGGCACGATCGTCACAGTGGTCGAGGCGGCCGAAGGAAAGGGTTTCGGGGCCATCGGGCCGGGCATCGTCGCGGCCATGCAGGTGGCCGTGCAGATCGCCTTCTGGCTCACAGTGACCTTCGCCATCATCGAGCGCACACAGACGGCCGTGGACCTGCCGGAGTGGACGGTCGACCAGCTGCCCGACGCACCGGTGCGACGAGGCATCCCCCTCGCCGACACCATCGCATCCGTGATCATGCTGGTGCTGACCATCGCGTACCTGCCGCTTCAGCACTACCACTCCTGGGTGCGCGGCACCGACGGCGAGAACATCCCGATCCTCGACCCGGCGCTCTGGTCGTTCTGGCTGCCGGCGCTGATCGTGGTCCTCGCCGCCAGCGCTGTGGTCGAGATCGTCAAGTACCGGATCGCGCACTGGACCTGGACGATCTTCGGCATCAGGGCCTTGCTCAGCCTGGCGTTCGCGGTGCCGCTGATCTGGCTGGCGCTCTCCGACCGACTGCTCAACCCGGCCCTCGGCGAGCGGCTCAGCTGGCTGGCGGAGGCGGACAACCGGGACTCCCTCGGCCTGGCCATCGCGGTGGGCGCCGCCGCGATCGTGGTCTGGGACCTGATCGACACAGCAGTGAAGACCCGGCGGCAGACCGCGTGAGTGATCCCCGACCCGACGGCCCGGCGCGTACCCCGCGCCGGGCCGTCGCCCGTCGTGGTGACCACGGCGGGCCGCCCGGTTGGAGGGCCTGGTGGGCGGCGTGGCATCGTTCCCGGATGACAGTGGCACCGCGACCGGAATGGCGTCGTCCGGGTCCAACGGCGGAGCAGCGCCGAAACGACCTCTGGATCGGCCTGGGGATGACCGGGCTGGCGTTGGTCAGTCTGACCCTGGCCCGCAGCACCGGCGCGTTCCTGCTGGGCCCACCGCCGTCCGGGCCGGAGCAGCTGTTCTGGACCGTCGCGGTGACCCTCCCGCTGATCTGGCGACGACGCTGGCCGACCGCGACCCTGCTGGTGGTCGCGGTGGCGTTCATCGCCGCGCAGGCCCGCTCGGCCCCGGAGAGCCAGTTCTCCTCCTGGGCCCTGTTCTGCGCCCTCTACACAGTCGGCGCCTGGGGCCAGGACCGCCAACTGTCCCGCCGGCTGCGGATCGGCGTGATCGCCACGATGTTCGCCTGGCTCGGGATCTACTACGCGGTGATGATCGACCACATTCCGGCGGACACCTTCGCCGACGCGGTCGGGCCGGTACCCCCGGTGCTCGCCGCGATGGTCAACGGTGTGCTGCTCAACGTGCTGGTCTTCGGTTTCGCGTACTTCTTCGGCGAGACCGCGTGGGTGGCCGCGCGCCGCGAGCACGAGCTGCGCGCCCAGGCCGAGGACCTGCGCCGGTCCCAGGCCGAGGCCCGGGAACGGGCGGTGCTCGGCGAACGGGTCCGGATCGCCCGCGAGCTGCACGACGTGGTCGCCCACCACGTGTCGGTCATGGGCGTACAGGCATCCGCCTGCCGCCGGGTGTTCGACCGCGACCCGAACAAGGCCCGCACCGCGCTGACCGCCATCGAGCAGAGCGCCCGCACCGCCGTCGACGAGCTGCGTCGGATGCTCGGCGTGCTGCGGACCTCCGCCGGCACCGACGCCGCGCCGCCGGCGGCCGGCGGCGTCGAGCGGATCGACGAGCTGGTCGAGCGGGCTCGGGCCGCTGGGCTGACGGCCACCCTCGGGGTGTACGGCGACCCGGTCGCGTTGCCCGAATCGGTCTCCCAGACGGCCTACCGGGTGACGCAGGAGGCGGTGACCAACACCCTGAAGCACGCCGAGGCGGCCCTGCTCGACGTGCGGGTCCGGTACCTGGCCCGGGAGGTGGAGGTCGACGTGACCGACGACGGGCGGGGCGGCGGCCGGGCCGACACCGTCGGGTTGGGCCTGATCGGCATGCGCGAACGGGTCGCCGCCCACGACGGCGACCTGGAGGCCGGGCCGCGGGCCGGCGGCGGCTGGCGGGTACGCGCCCGCTTCCCCCTGGCGGCGTCAGCGGACCGGCCGGTGGGCCCACAGCGGGAGCCGAGCGACAGGCAGCAGGCGGCAGCCGGCGCGGAGCCGTCGGCATGAGCGCGGCAGCCCAGCGGGCACCCGACACCGGACCGACGGTGCGGGTGCTGCTCGCCGACGACCAGCACCTCGTCCGTACCGGCTTCCGGGTCATCCTCGAGGTGGAGGACGACATCGAGGTGGTCGGTGAGGCCGCCGACGGCGAACGGGCCGTCACCATGACCCGAGCCACCCGCCCCGACGTCGTACTCATGGATGTGGAGATGCCCGGGATGGACGGCCTGGAGGCCACCCGGCAGATCGTCGCCGACGGCCCCGGGGCGCCCGCGGTGCTGATCCTCACCACGTTCGACCGCGACGACTACCTGTTCGCCGCGCTGCGGGCCGGGGCCAGCGGCTTCCTGCTCAAGAACGGCACGCCGGAGGAACTGATCGAGGCGATCCGGGTGCTGGCCAGGGGCGACGGTCTGCTCGCCCCGGAGATCACCCGCCGGGTGATCTCCACCTTCGCCCGACCCGGCGACCCGGCGGGCACCGCCCACCGGGGCCCGGACGCCCATGCCGCGTTGGCCGAGCTGACCCCGCGCGAACGGGAGGTGCTGATGCTGCTCGCCGCCGGGTCGAGCAACGCGGAGATCGCCACGGCCATCCACCTGGGAGAGGCGACGGTGAAGACGCACGTGAGTCGGGTACTGGCCAAGCTCGGCCTGCGCGACCGGGTGCAGGCCGTGGTGTTCGCGTACGAGAACGGGGTGGTCCGCCCCGGCGGGTGACGGCGTCCGCCGCGAGGTGGACCCGCCCGCTCACCCGCCGGGCGGACGGCGCAGCGGCGTCATCGATCTAGCGTGAGTGCGTGACCAGAACGCTTCGCCTCGACGGCGTCGACCGCAGCTTCGGCGACCGTCAGGTGCTCAGGAACGTGTCCTTCGAGGTGTCCGCTGGCCGGATGACCGGTTTCGTGGGCGCCAACGGCGCCGGCAAGACCACCACCATGCGGATCATCCTGGGTGTGCTCGCCCCCGACGCCGGCGAGGTGAGCTGGGGCGGCACCACGCTGACCCGGCAGGACCGCCGGCGCTTCGGCTACATGCCCGAGGAGCGGGGCCTCTACCCCAAGATGACCACCCGCGAGCAGGTGGCCTACCTGGGCCGGCTGCACGGGCTGGACGCCGCCGCGGCACGACGTTCCACCGACGCGCTGCTGGACCGCGTCGGGCTCGGCGAGCGCGGCGACGACCTGCTGGAGACGCTGTCGCTGGGCAACCAGCAGCGCGCCCAGATCGCCGCCGCGCTGGTGCACGACCCCGAGGTGCTGGTGCTCGACGAGCCGTTCTCCGGCCTCGACCCGCTGGCCGTGGAGACCGTCGTGGCCGTGCTGCGGGAACGGGCCTCGGCCGGCGCGCCGGTGCTCTTCTCCAGTCACCAGCTCGACGTCGTGGAGCGCCTCTGCGACGACCTGGTGATCATCGGGGACGGGGTGATCCGGGCCGCCGGCAGCCGGCAGCAGCTGCGCGACTCGTACACGGTGCCCCGCTTCGAGCTGGTCGTGGAGCACGACGCCGGCTGGGTACGCGACCACCCCGGGGTGACACTTGTCGAGTTGGACGGCGCGCGGGTGGTCTTCGACCTGCCGGCCGGCACCGACGAACAGCCCGTGCTGCGGGCCGCCCTCGCGCGCGGCCCGGTCCGCGCCTTCCGCCCGGTCAGCCCCTCGCTCACCGAGATCTTCCGAGAGGTCACCCAGTGAACGTCACCCAGGCCACCCGGCTGGTCGCCGAACGCGAGATCCGGGTCAAGCTGCGCGACCGCACCTTCCTGTTCGGCACGCTGTTCTTCCTGTTGATCGCCGCGGCCGGCACCATCCTGCCGCCGCTGTTCTCCGGCGGGCCGTCCACAGTGGCGGTGACCGAGAGCCTGGCCGCGCCGCTGCGCGCCGCCGGGCTGGAAGTCCGGGTCGTCCCCGATGACCGGGCCGCCGAGCAGGCCGTCCGCGACGACGACGTGGACGCTGCGGTGGTCACCGGACCGGCCGTCCTGGCCATGGACGACGCCCCCGACGACGTGGTGAGGGCCCTGAGCACCCAGCCGACCGTCCGCCTGCTCGATCCGGACGCGGTCGATCCGGTGGTGGCGTTCCTGGTGCCGTTCGTCTTCGCGTTCGTCTTCTTCATCACCTCGCAGACGTTCGGTGTGCAGATCGCGCAGAGCGTCATCGAGGAGAAGCAGACCCGGATCGTGGAGATCCTGGTCGCCGCCGTGCCGGTCCGGGCCCTGCTGGCCGGGAAGGTGGTGGCCGGGGCCATCCTGGCGTTCGCGCAAATCGCCCTGATCGCGGTGGTGGCGGTTCTCGGGTTGCAGATCGGTGACAGCGGAGGTCTGCTCAGCCTGCTCGCCCCTGCGATCGGCTGGTTCGTACCGTTCTTCCTGATCGGTTTCGTGCTGCTCGCCGCCATGTGGGCCGCGGCCGGCGCGCTGGCCAACCGGCAGGAGGACATCGCCGCCGTCTCGACGCCGGTGCAGCTCGCCGTCATGCTGCCGTTCTTCGCGGTGATCTTCCTGAACGACAACGCCACAGCGATGCGGGTGCTGTCCTACCTGCCGTTCTCGTCGCCCACGGCCATGCCGCTGCGGCTCTTCACCGGCGACGCGGCCGGCTGGGAGCCGATCGTCTCACTGGTCCTCCTGGTGCTCGCCGCCGGCGCGTTCCTCCTCGCCGGGGCCCGGGTGTACGAGGGGTCGCTGCTGCGCACCAACGGCCGGACCTCGCTGCGTACCGCCTGGCGGGAGCGGGAGACGATCGGCTGAGCCGGCGGTCCGCCCCGCGCGGGCGTCGGTGTCCTGATCGGATGCCGGCGCCCGCTGCCGTACGGCACCGTTCCGAGCGCTGTTCGGTGGCCGTGAACTGCGCGAACACTCCTACGTTGAGCCGATCCTCACGGCAACGACCTGGTCGTCGCCGGTTTCCGGACCGGAAAGGCTCTCGATGTCCCCACCGATCAACGCACGGCAACTCCGTCGTCTGCTCAGCCTCGTGCTCGCGGTCGCCCTCGCCAGCACCCTCACCGCCCTCGTCCGGCCCGCGCCGGCCGCCGCCGCCCCGGGCGACCTCATCCTCAACGGCACGTTCGACAACGGCAGCACCCAGCCCTGGTGGACCCGGCTCGCCTCGACCAGCACCACTGTCAACGCCGGGCAACTGCGCGTCCGCACCAGCGCCACGGTGGGCAAGCCCGTCTGGGAGGACCTGGTCGGTCACTTCGAGTTCGGGGTGACGGCCGCGCAGTCGTACCGGTTGCAGTTCGACGCCTCGGCCGACGTCAACCGTTCGCTGCGCGTCTCGGTCTCCCGGGCGGACACGCCCTTCACCTCCGCCGTCGACCAGAGCGTTGCGCTGACGTCCTCGATGCGCCGGTTCACAGTCGACTTCGCGTCCCCGTTCGGCGACCCGAAGGCGGTGCTGCTGTTCCACTTCGGCGGCCAGGCCGCCTCGACGGTCCGGTTGGACAACATCTCGCTCACCCCGCTGGCCGTGAACCCGGCCACCGACCCGATCCTGTACTGGAACGGCGTCCTGCTGGCCACGTACAAGGCGCTGGACCTGCCACCCACCTCCTCGTCCCGCGAGGCCGCCATCCTGCACGCGGCGATGCACGACGCCGCCGTCTCGGTCACCGGGGTCGGCAACCCCTACCGGGTACGAGTGCCGGTCAGCTACCCCGGCACCATGGACAACGTCGTGGCGCCGTCCCTGCACGCGGCCATCGACCGGGCCGCGTACGACGTGCTGACCGCCCTGTACGGCGGTCACGGCCAGTCCTACTCCCAGGCCCTCGCCGCCGCTGTCGCGCTCCGGCCGTCCGGGGTGAACGCCGCCGAGGTCGCCCGTGGTGAGACCGTGGGCGCGGCGGCGGCCGCCGCCAACCTCCAGGCCCGCGCCAACGACGGCTCCGGCAACAACACCCCGTACCAACTGGACGGCGTACCCGGCTCGTGGCGGCCGACCAACGGCAAGGCGGCGGTCAGCCCGAACTGGGGCTTGGTCACCCCGTTCGCGCTCACCTCGGGCCAGCAGTTCCGGCCCGGCCTGCCGGCCGACGCCAACGGGTACGACGACCTGCTCGGCAAAGACGAATACGACACCCAGGTGCGGGAGATCCGCGACTACGGCGGTCGGACGTCGTCGCTGCGGACCCCCGAGCAGACGCAGATCGCGTTCTTCTGGGCCAACGACCTGGGGGGCACGTACAAGCCACCGGGTCAACTCTTCTCGCACACCCGGATCGTGTCGGAGCAGCGTCAGCTCGGCATCCTGGCCAACGCCCGGCTCTTCGGGCTGGTCGCCCTCGCCCTCGCAGACGCCGCCATCGCCGCCTGGGACGCCAAGTACCAGACGCCCATCGACCTGTGGCGGCCGGTGACGGCGATCGAGGCGACGGAGGGCACCGGTTGGCAGCCGCTGTCGCAGACCCGCGAGGGGGTGCCGTACACGCCGGCGTTCCCGGCCTACATCTCCGGGCACGCCACCTTCGCGGGGGCCTGGTCCGCGGTGATGAAGAGGTTCTTCGGCACCGACGCGATCGCCTTCGACGCCACCACTGACGATCCGCACGCAGTGGACGTGGTCCGGCACATGACCGGCTTCGACCACGCCGCCGAGGAGAACGCGCTGAGCCGGATCTACCTCGGCGTGCACTATCGGTTCGACGCGGAGGCCGGGCTCGCCACCGGCCGTTCCGTGGGCGCGTACGTCTTCGCCAACCGCTTGCGACAGTGAATCGTCGGTCGGGGTAACGGGGGGCTCCCCGTCCGGTTCGTGTGGACCGGACGGGGAGCGTCACGCGTGACTGCTACGCCGCGCAGTTCCAGTGGCTGAAGTCGCCGGTACGAGACCAGACCTCCCGTGCCGTCCTGATGTTCCAGGCCGCGTCCAGCGCCGTCTGGCGGTCGACGCCGAACCGGGACACCTCCATGTCGCTGAACTGGAACAACCCCCAGCGCCGCGATCCGTCCTCGACGACCTCCACCCGGTACGGGTCCAATCCGGACAGGCAGCGCGCCACCTGCACCGCCCCGGCCGGGTCCTCGGGGAACATCCGCCGCAGGTGTTTGCCGATCCGGTCCTCCGACCAGCGGACGGGCACCTTGCGATCGCCCGCCAACTCGTCGAACAACCGCTCGTCCGCGGTGCCGCTGACCGGCAGAGCGCCGAAAGCCTGGAACACGATCACCCGGCTGGTGGTGTCCGGGCCGAACCAGCCGTCGACCGGCACTGTGAGTCCGTCGGCCACCAGGTGCTCCTGGAGGCTCAGCACGCAGGGGCCGTACATGCCCTGGCGCAGCACCTCCGGGCACCCGACGGTCGGTGAGCCGTCCACTGTGGGAGGGGCGAGGGGTCGCAGCGCCCCGGCCGCCCCGACCGTCAGGACGCCGAGCACCGCCAGCAGCGCCAGCCGAAGCCAGCGACGCGCCGGCCAGGGCGCTTCGGGTCGCTGTGGAATCGAGCCGACGCTCGGGCGGATGTTCGCCGCGACGGCCGTGGACGGGCCGGCAGGGGTCCGTGCCGCGTCGCTCTCGGCTCGACAGTGCTCGCCGAGGCGAGCCTCGAGGTCCCGCCGTGTCTCCAGCCACCTGTCGACCTCGACCGCCGGGGTGCCGCAGGCGGTCAGCAGCGCGACGACGGTACGTTCCCGGGGCAGCGTCGTCCGCCCCAGCATCGTCGCGAGGGTGCTCGGCGGCAGCCAGTGCCCGGCCGCCGAGGCTCGCCGGGCGAGCTCCCGATAGGTCAGACCGGAACGCCGCCGCACCTCCCTGAGCAACACCACGTACTCCCCCGCCGTGGCCGCCTGCGGCACCGGATCCCGGACAGCGTCATCCATCGAATCTCCCCGTGTCGTTGGTGTGGTCGGGCCCGAACCCGTGCCGGCACGAGCCCGTCGGCCGTACCCCGTTCAGCGGCGCGGCCATCGAGAAAAGACGCTAGGTAACCCGGTCGACCAGGACAATGCCTCGGTCGCCGCGCTGGGCTGTCCGGGCAGCTCAGAGCGGCATGTCCGGATCCTGTCCGACCATCTCGGACAGTCGTCGGGACCCGATTTGCCCTCGCGTCCGCGGGGTCTGGAGAATCGGGCGATGACCACGGGGGAGCTACGCCCGGACGACGCGTCCGACCCGGCCGAGTTCGTCGAGATGCTGCGCCAGCTCAAGGACCGGTCAGGGCTCACCTACCGGCAACTGGAACAGCGTGCCGCGTCGACGGGTGACGTGCTGGCCCGCAGCACCGCGGCGGACATTCTTCGCCGGTCCACACTGCCGCGCCCCGAGGTGGTGGCCGCGTTCGTGCGGGCGTGCGGCGCGGAAGATCAGGTCGAGACGTGGCTACGGGCCCGGCACCGCCTTGCGGCAGGCCAGTTGGCCCCGCCGTCGCCGGCAGCGGACCCACCGCCGGTCGACGCGGTTGCGACCGTGGCCCCGGAGCACTCTGGCCCGGCCCGCCCACGCTGGTTCGCGCGGCCCGCGCCGCTGGCGCTGCTCGTCGTCGCCGCCCTGCTGGCCACGCTCGGCGTGGGCTTCTGGATCGAGCGACGCGACGATGAGCAGGGAAAGGCCGCGCAAACCACCGATCCGACCGCATCGGCGGGTGGCGGTGCCCGTTCGCCGAGCGCGGGGCTCAGTCAGATCCGCCCCGTCCGCAGCCCGCACCTCTGCCTCACCGAGGGTCGCGATCGCACCGGCCAGTACACCAAGGAGATAGCGGTCCAGCGGCCCTGCACGGAGGCCACCCCACCGGACACCTCGCTGGAACCGGTGGCCGACGGAATGTTCTTCATCCACTGGGTCCACCCGGTGCTGGGGAAGGGCTGCCTCACCATCCGCGAGGAGGATCCCGGCCGGAACCTGCTCGAACCCTGGAACGAGAAGGATTGCAGCGCGAACAGGTCGAAGCAGGTGTTCCACTTTGAACCGACCGGAACGACGCCCGACGCGTACCGCATCCGGCCGGACCGTACCGAGTTGTGCGTCGGCCTGCGCGACGACGACAGCGCCGTGGCGGACGCCGCGCTGGTTGAGCCGTGCACCGGCGGCCCGGATCAGGTGTTCCTGGTCAACGCGCTGCCCGGAAACTGACATCGGCGCTGCTCAGCGCGCCGGTGGCACCTGATCCCAGCCGACGGGCAGCGGGGGCGCCGTCCAGGCGGGGTCGGGCTGCCAGGTGGCCCACGCCGGGTCCCACCAGCGCTCACCCCCGTCGAGCAGGGCGGCGATCCGGTCACCCTCGGCCTGGATGGCGTCCCCCATGCCCGGGTAGCGCCCCTCGACGAGGCGCTGGGCGAACATCTCCACGTCCTTCCAGACGTACCGGTCGGCGTCCGCGGCCCACCACAGGTCCAGTTCGTGGTCCAGGGTGTCCACCCCGATCGGGGTACGCCGCACCGGGTCCTGGAGGTTGAAGTACCAGCCGGCGAAGTCGCGCCCCGGCCCGGTCCAGAACACGTCGATCGAGTGCGCCTCACCGGGGCGTTGCAGCATCAGCTTGCCGTGCCCGGACCAGGAGCGGTGCCCCGCGGCCTCCCACGGGTGCCGCCCGCAGGGGAAGACGCCCGTGTCCGGGAAGCCGAACTGGGCCCCCGGTGGGAGGTAGAGGGCGAGCAGGTCAGGCGAGTCCTCGACGCAGATCGTCGGGCAACCGAACCAGACCTCACCCCGCAGCACCTCACGCCGCACCACTGTGTCGCCAGGCTCAAACCGCTCCACCCCGCACCCCCTCCCTCGCCGTCCCAGCCCCAGCCCTCGCCGCGATCTTGCACTTCCTGTTGCCGGTATGCCCTGCGTGACCCGGTCTGTCGGGTCAGAAAGTGCAAGATCGCGGCGGGGTGAAGCGGGAGCGGGGCTGGGGTCAGGCGTCGACCGCCGCCATCACGTCGTCGCTGACGTCGAAGTTGGCGTAGACGTTCTGGACGTCGTCGCAGTCCTCCAGGACGTCGATCAGCTTGAAGATCTTGCGCGCGCCCTCTTCGTCCAGCGGCACGTTGACGCTGGGGATCAGGGAGGACTCGGCCGACTCGTACTCGATGCCGGCATCCTGCAACGCCGTGCGCACCGGGATCAGGTCGGTCGGCTCGGAGACCACCTCGTACGCCTCACCGAGGTCGTTGACCTCTTCGGCGCCGGCGTCGAGGACGGCCAGCATCACGTCGTCCTCGCTGGTGCCCTCCTTGGGGACGATCACCACGCCCTTGCGGGAGAACATGTACGACACCGAGCCGGCGTCGGCGAGCGAGCCGCCGTTGCGGGTCAGTGCGGTGCGCACCTCGGTCGCCGCGCGGTTGCGGTTGTCGGTGAGGCACTCGATGAGCATGGCCACGCCGCTCGGGCCGTACCCCTCATACATGATCGTCTGCCAGTCGGCGCCGCCAGCCTCCAGGCCGGAGCCACGCTTGACGGCGCGGTCGATGTTGTCGTTCGGCACCGAACTCTTCTTCGCCTTCTGGATGGCGTCGAAGAGCGTCGGATTGCCGGTAGGGTCGCCGCCGCCGATCCGCGCGGCCACCTCGACGTTCTTGATCAGCTTGGCGAACATCTTGCCGCGCTTGGCGTCGATGACGGCCTTCTTGTGCTTGGTCGTCGCCCACTTTGAGTGGCCGGACATCTTCTACCTCCGTTGCTACCCGCCGTCTGCATCGACCGCACCGCTCACGCCCCGCTCCCACCGGCGCACGCGGAGGTGCCGGTCAGCTCTGGTGGAAGCCGTGGCGGGCAGATGGCCCTGCCGAATCTCCGCAATCCTACCGACGTCCCCCGGGTCCCTGTCATGCACCGCGCACGGCACGGCCGCCCGGCCCCGATGGACCAGGGCAGACGGGACAAAAACCCGGTCCGGGCCGCGACCGCGGCGAGCATCATGGACAGCCCGGCGCGGTCGCCCGCCGGTTCAGGAGGCGGCGCGGACCAGGTCCACGAAGTACGCGTGCACCCGCAGGTCACCGGTGAGCTCCGGGTGGAACGAGGTGGCCAGCAGGTTGCCCTGTCGGACCGCCACGATCCGGTCGGCAGCCGGGCCGTCGGAAACCACCCCGATGACCTCGACGCCGGCACCGACCCGCTCGACCCACGGCGCGCGGATGAACACCGCGTGGAACGGCTCCCCCGGCACCCCGACGACGGTCACCGGCGCCTCGAACGAGTCGACCTGCCGGCCGAACGCGTTGCGCCGGACGGTCATGTCGATGCCGGCGAAACCCCGCTGATCGGGTCGACCGTCGAGCACCTCGGTCGCCAACATGATCAACCCGGCGCAGGAGCCGTAGACCGGCATGCCGTCGGCGATCCGCTTGTCGATCGGCTCGCGCATCTCGAAGATGTCGGCGAGCTTGCTCATGGTGGTGGACTCGCCGCCGGGGATGACCAACCCGTCGACCGTGTCCAGCTCCGCCGGACGGCGGACCGGGCGGGCGTCCGCGCCCGTCGCGGCCAGCGCCGCCACGTGCTCGCGGACGTCGCCCTGGAGCGCGAGCACACCGATCACGGGTGCCGTCATGGTCGCACCATTCCTCTCCGCGTCACGCCGCCGGAAAGAGCGCTCACCAACCGCGCTCGGCCAGCCGGTGCGGCTGCGGGATCTCGTCGACGTTGATACCGACCATCGCCTCGCCGAGCCCCCGGGAGACCTTGGCCAGCACGTCCGGGTCGTCGTGGAAGGTGGTCGCCTTGACGATCGCGGCGGCCCGCTGAGCCGGGTTGCCCGCCTTGAAGATGCCGGAGCCGACGAAGACGCCCTCCGCGCCGAGCTGCATCATCATCGCCGCGTCGGCCGGCGTGGCGATCCCGCCCGCGGTGAACAGCACCACCGGCAGCTTGCCGCTCTCGGCGACCTCCTTGACCAGCTCGTACGGGGCCTGCAACTCCTTGGCCGCGACGTACAGCTCGTCGGTCGGCAGCGAGGCCAGCCGGCGGATCTCCTGGCGGATCTTCCGCATGTGGGTGGTGGCGTTGGAGACGTCACCGGTGCCCGCCTCGCCCTTGGAGCGGATCATCGCCGCACCCTCGGTGATCCGGCGCAGCGCCTCGCCCAGGTTGGTCGCGCCACAGACGAAGGGCACTGTGAACGCCCACTTGTCGATGTGGTTCGCGTAGTCGGCCGGGGTCAGCACCTCGGACTCGTCGACGTAGTCCACGCCGAGCGACTGGAGGATCTGCGCCTCCACGAAGTGGCCGATGCGGGCCTTGGCCATCACCGGGATGGAGACCGCCTCGATGATTCCGTCGATCATGTCGGGGTCGCTCATCCGGGACACCCCACCCTGCGCGCGGATGTCGGCGGGCACCCGCTCCAGGGCCATCACCGCGACGGCGCCGGCGTCCTCGGCGATCTTGGCCTGCTCGGCGTTGACGACATCCATGATCACGCCGCCCTTGAGCATCTCGGCCATGCCACGCTTCACGCGGGCGGTGCCGACGACGGGGGCGGTACCGGTGTTCGACGCGGTGTTTTCGGGCACGGGTCATCGCTCCTTGGACATGCTCTGGGGGTGGCAGCGAAAATGCTACGCGCGGTGCAACGCCGCACCGACAGCCAATCAGACCCCCGGTGGCCTGCACTGTGGCAGTGGTCACCGGCTCGTCGCGGGAGCCACGGCGGCCGTCGGAGGTCAGGCGGCGGGGACGTCCGCCGGCACGACGAGGGTCGGGTCGTCGATGTCGAAGTAGCGCGGCCACTCCCGGCCCCGCCCCATCCGCAACAGGCGCACCAGCGGCCGGCTGCGCGCCGAGCGGGCGTCCCGGACCAGGTCGGTGTGCACCTGCCGGGACAACGCGAGCCGACGACTCGCGGCGATGACCGCCGCGCAGTCCGGGTCGCCCGGGTCCAACTGGACGCCGCGCAACTGCCGGGTCAGGTCGTTCTCCGCCGCCTCCCGCTCGTCCGGGCTGGCGTCCAGGGCGATCCGGGCCGCCGCGTACAGCTCGACGCCGAAACGCCGCTCAGCCAGGACCGCGGCTGCCGCCGCGCGGCGCAGCAGGTGGGCGTCGAGGGCCCGGGCCGCCAGCTCCGCGCGGCCCTGTAGTCGCTCGACCCGGCCGGCGGTCCAGATGAGGTACGCCGCGACCAGCCCCACGACCACGCTCGCGGCCACCACCCACCACATGTGCGGCATCGTAGTGCTGCTCCGTTTCGTCCGATTGGGCGCGGCCGGACCGGTCCCGCCGGTCACCTTCGCACCATCCGTCACACCGGCTCAGCTCAGCCCCACCCATTCCTGGTCGATGACCCGCCCGTCGGTTGCCTCGATCGCCGCTGCGTATACCTCCAGAACGCGGCGGGCAACCACCGGCCAGTCGAAATTCGCGACCACCTGATCGCCGCAGGCGCTCAGCGTGGCCCGCCCGGCCGGGTCGTCCAGCAGGTCGGCCAGCACGGCACGCAGCCCCACCGGATCGCCGGTGGGGAAGAGCCGACCGGCCCGCCCACCGTCGAGCACCCGCCGGAAGGCGTCCAGATCACTGGCGACGACAGTCGTACCCGCGGCGAGGGCCTCGGTGAGGATCATGCCGAACGACTCACCGCCGGTGTTCGGTGCGACGTAGAGGTGCACACTGCGCAGCATGCGCGCCTTGTCCGCTTCGCTGACCAGGCCGAGGAACGTGATCCGCTCGTGCAGTTCGGCCGGGAACTGGTCGTACAGGTCGTCGGGGTCACCCGGGCCGGCGACGAGCAACCGCAGACCGGGCCGGGTGGCGGCCAGCGCCACGAACGCGTCGCGCAGCACCGGGAAGCCCTTGCGTGCCTCGGTGAACCGGCCCAGGAAGCCGAGTGTGCCGCCCGTGCCGGCCGCGCACTCCCCCGGCCAGCCCGGCAACGGCTCGGCGTCGACGAACTTGGCCACGGCCACCCCGTTGGGGATCTCCACCGCACCGCCGTCCATGTGCTCGACCTGCACCTTGCGGGCCAGCGCGCTCACAGCGATCCGGGCCGTGATCCGCTCCAACACGATCTGGAGCACACCCTGCGCGGCGGCGAGGACCCGCGAACGGGTCATCGCGGTGTGGAACGTGGCCACCACCGGGCCACGGGCGGAGAGCACGGCCAGCAGCGACAGGCTCAGCGTGAGCGGCTCGTGCACGTGCAGCACGTCGAAGTCGCCGTTGGTGATCCACCGCCGTACCCGGGCGGTCGACACCGGACCGAACGCGATCCGGGCCACCGAACCGTTGTACGGCAGCGGAACGGCCCGCCCGGCGGACACCACGTACTCCGGCAGCGGCGAATCCTCGTCGGCCGGCGCGAGCACGCTCACCTCGTGGCCCAGCGCGATCAGCGCCTCGGCGAGGTCCATGACGTGGTTCTGCACCCCGCCGGGCACGTCGAAGGAGTACGGGCACACGATGCCGATCCGCATCCGTCAGCCCACCTCCTCAGGCCGGGCCGGAGGCCGACGAGGGCAGCGCCGCGCGCTCCCCCGACCTCGCCTGGTCCAGCCACATCCGCTGCAGCATGTGCCAGTCTTCCGGATGCCGGGCGATACCCGCCGCCAGACGGTCGGCGATCAGCTGGGTCAGCGACCGGACCCGCTGGTCCAGTGGCCCCACCTCGGGGCCGGGCACCGGCAGCGGGCCAGCCAGCGACGCACAGGCTGCGTCCGGTTCGTACCACATCGAGGCCACGTAGAGCGGCGCGCCGGTGTGCAACGCGAGCAGCGCCGGCCCGGCGGGCATCCGGGTCTTCGCGCCGAAGAAGTCCACCTCCACCCCCCGGGCGGAGAGGTCACGGTCGGCCAGCAACGGCACCACCGCGCCGGCCCGGAGCCGGTCCAGCAGCACGTCGAACGCCGGACGCGGCCCGCCGTGGGTCGGCAGGATCTCCATGCCCAGCTCAGCGCGGAAGGCCATGAAACGCCGGTACACGCCCTCCGGCTTGAGCCGCTCCATGACAGTGGTGATCGGCCAACCGGTGGCCGCCACCCAGGCGCCCGCGGCATCCCAGTTGCCGGCGTGCGGCAGGGCCACCACCGCGCCCCGGCCGGCGGCCACGTCGGCGGCGAGCAGCTCGGCGCCGTCGAGCCGGAAATTGGACAGGATCTGCGACCGGCTCAGGGCGGGCAGCCGGAACGCCTCCATCCAGTACCTGGCGTACGAGCGCAACCCGCGCTTGACGAGATCGTCCAGCTCGGCCTCGGGCAGCCCCGGGCCGACCACCCGGCGCAGGTTCGCGCGCAGTCGGGCCGTACCCCCGTTGGGGCGGCGATGGGCGCGGTCCGCGCCCGCCTGGAACGCCGCCGCCACCACCGGCCGGGGTAGCGCGCGGACCACCCGCCACCCGGCGATGTAGCCCAGCTCGGTGATGTTCACGTGACTCGGCCGCCGGTCGTCAGACGCCGGGTCGCCGGCACGGCACTCACGCCTGGCCGTCCGGCTGGAGCTGCTGGGCCTGGCGGTAGACGTGCGTCATCCGCTGCCCCACCGTGAAGATCGACACGGCAGCGAGCAGCCAGAGCGCGATCTCCAGGGCCGGATCGACACCGACACCGGTGAGGATCCCGCCGACCCCGACGATCAGCAGCCGCTCCGTGCGTTCGGCGATGCCCACGTTGCAGGTCATGCCGAGCCCTTCGGCTCGCGCCTTCACGTAGGAGACGAGGCCACCGACGGCCAGGCAGACCAACGCGGCGGCCACCCCGGAGTGGTCGTTCTGCGTGGCCAGCCAGTACGCGACGGCGCCGAAGACGGCACTGTCGGCGACCCGGTCCATGCTTGAGTCCAGGAAAGCGCCGAACTTCGTGGAGCCACCGCTCATCCGGGCCATCGTCCCGTCGAGCAGGTCGGTGAGCGCGAACAGGGTGACGATCAACGCGCCCGCGACCAGATGGCCGCGGGCACCGAAGCCGAGCGCGCCGACGAGCACACCAACGGTGCCCGCGACGGTGACGGCATTGGGGGTGACGCCCGCGCGCAGCAGGGCGCGGGCAATCGGCTCGACGACGCGGGTCATCCCCGCGCGGGCCGACACTTGGAAGATCTTCGCCATGGCGGTCCCCACGATAACGGTCCGCCCAGCTCCGGCGATACGGACGGTACCGCCGACCCGCCCGGGGGAGGCTTGTGCCTACCCGGCAACGGGTGTGAGATCGAGCCGGGAGGTGAGCCAGCTCACCCGTCCGCCCGTCCCGTTCCCGCTGTGCAGCAGACCACCGGAGGATATCGCCGCGCACTCGCCCCGGGCCGCTACCCGTCGCGCGGCGGTCGCCACCACCACCGGCTGAGGGAGGTGCGCCCCATGGCGCAGAAGAGTCACGACAAAGGTTCCACCGGCGGCACGCCAGTGGTGACCGAGCCCGAGCGGGTTCGCAACGTGGTGCTCGTCGGGCATTCCGGGGCGGGCAAGACCACACTGGTCGAGGCCCTGCTCGCGGCGACCGGCACGATCGGCCGCGCCGGCACCGTCGTCGACGGCACCACCGTCGGCGACCACGACCCCGCCGCCGTACGCCAGCAGCGCTCGGTCAGCCTGTCCTGCGCGCCGCTGCTGCACAACGGCATCAAGGTCAACCTGCTGGACACCCCCGGGTACGCCGACTTCATCGGCGAGCTGCGCGCCGGGCTGCGAGCCGCCGACGCCGCGCTCTTCGTGGTCTCCGCGGCGGGTGGCATGGACGCGGCCACCGTCGCGCTGTGGGAGGAGTGCGCCGCTGTCGACATGCCCCGCGCGGTCGCGGTGGCCCGACTGGACCAACCCCGCGCCGACGTCGACGAGACGGTGGCGCTCTGCCAGCGCCTCTTCGGTGACAACGTGATGCCCCTCTACCTGCCGATGCTCGGCGACGACGGGGTGTCCACCGAGGGTCTGCTCGGCCTGATCACCCGTCGGGTCTTCGACTACAGCGCCGGGCTCCCCGCCGACGTCCGCGACCCGGACCCGGAGCACCAGCGGGCCATCGACGAGTCCCGCGACGAGCTGATCGAGGGGATCATCGCCGAGAGCGAGGACGAGACCCTCATGGACCGCTACCTCGACGGCGAGGAGATCAGCGACGAGGTGCTCATCGACGACCTGGAGAAGGCCGTCGCCCGGGGGCACTTCTACCCGGTGGTGCCGGTCTGCGCCCAGACCGGTGTCGGGCTGGACGTGCTGCTGGAGGTGCTGACCGCCGCGTTCCCGTCGCCGCTGGAGCACGAGCTGCCGGCGGTGACCGGCGTGGACGGCTCGCCGCGTCCGCCGCTGAGCTGCGACCCGGCCGGGCCGCTGGTCGCCGAGGTCGTCAAGACCACCATCGACCGCCACGTCGGTCGGGTCTCGCTGGTCCGGGTCTTCTCCGGCACGCTGCGCCCCGACCAGACCGTGCACGTCTCCGGGCACGGCATGGCCGAACGTGGGCACCCCGACCACGACGCCGACGAGCGGGTCGGGCACATCTACACCCCGCTGGGCGCCACAGTGCGGGAGGTGCCGCTCTGCGTTGCCGGTGACATCTGCGCGATCACCAAGTCGGGCAGCGCCGAGACCGGCGACACCATCTCGACCAGGGACGAGCCCCTGCTGATCGCCCCCTGGGAGATGCCGGAGCCGCTGCTACCCGTGGCGATCGCCGCCCGCAGCCGCGCCGACGAGGACGCCCTGGCCCGCAACCTCGCCCGCCTGGTCGCCGGCGACCCCACGCTGCGGCTGGAGCGCAACCCGGAGACCCACCAACTGGTGCTCTGGTGCATGGGCGAGGCACACGCCGACGTGGTGCTCGACCGGCTGCGCGCCGGCGGCGTCGAGCTGGACACCGAACCGGTCAAGGTGTCGCTGCGCGAGACCCTGACCGTGCCCGCGAAGGGGCACGGTCGCCACGTCAAGCAGTCCGGTGGCCACGGCCAGTACGCGGTCTGCGATATCGAGGTCGAGCCGCTGCCCCGTGGCAGTGGCTTCGAGTTCGTCGACCGGGTGGTCGGCGGCGCGGTGCCGCACAACTACATCCCGTCAGTGGAAAAGGGCGTCCGCGCCCAACTGGAGCGCGGGCTGGTCGCCGGGCACCCGGTGGTGGACCTGCGGGTGACCCTGGTCGACGGCAAGTCGCACAGCGTCGACTCCTCCGACGCGGCCTTCCAGACCGCCGGCGCGCTGGCCCTGCGCGACGCCGCCGAGCGTGGCCAGCCGGCCCTGCTGGAGCCGATCGACGAGGTCACCATCCGGGTGCCCGACGGCTCGGTGGGCACGGTGATGGGCGACCTGTCCGGCCGGCGCGGCCGGGTGCTCGGCACCGAACCGGACCCGGACACCGAGGGCCGCACCCTCGTCCGCGCCGAAGTGCCGGCCACCGAGCTGCTTCGGTACGCCGTCGAGCTGCGCTCCATGACGGCCGGCACCGGCACCTTCCGCCGCCACTTCGTCCGCCACGACCCCATGCCCGCCCACCTGGCCGACCAGGCCCGCAAGGAACAACTCCCCTAACCCGCCCCGCCCCGCCCCGCCCCGCCCCGCCCCGGCGATCTTGCACTTTCTGTTGCCCTTATGTCGCTGTCGCGGGCATAAGTCCCCGCAGAAAGTGCAAGATCGGCGAGGGCTGGGGTGAATCGCGGGTCGATCATGGAGTTGTGGCGGGCAGAAGGCCGATCTAGGCCCGATTTGTGAGGCACCACAACTCCTTGATCGACGCGGGCCGGCGCGCGGGGACGCGGGCCGGCGCGGCGCGGGGTTTGTGGGGCTGGTTACGGGTGGACTGTGGGGTGGGTGGGGCGGGGCCAGTGAGGGCGGTCGGCGTCGCGGAGGGCTGCGGTGCGTACGGCGGCGAGCTGACGCTCCACCTCGACGAACTGGTCCGCCGGCAGTGGGCCCCGGTGCAGCGCGGCGGCGTTCTCCTCGACCTGGGCGACCGTACGGCAGCCCGGGATCGGGATGGTGCGGCTGCTGCGCGCCCAGATCCAGCCCAACGCCCCCTGGGCGAGGGTGCGCCCGTCGGCGGTGAGCGCGGCACGGACCGCGCCGACCCGGCGCAGCCACTCCGGTGCCGGCCGGCCACCCCGGAACCACTCCAGCCAGCCCGGGGCCAGCCCGCGTACGTCGTCGCGGGGCAGCGTCGACCCGGCCGAGTACTTGCCGGTGAGCAGCCCCATCCCGAGTGGGCCCCGGTTGACGCTGGCCAGGTCGTACTTGTCGCAGACGGCGAGCAGCTCGGGGGCGTCACGCAGCACCGACAGGGCGTGCTGCACGGCGGTGGCACCGGCGGCGGCGTGCCCGAACGCGGCAGCCCGGTCGGTGCGGTCGGTGCTCCACCCGTACGCCCGAATCAGGCCCTCGGCCACCAGTTCCTCACAGGTCCCGATCAGCGCCTGCGCCCTCGGCACCGACAGGTCGGCAAGGTGCAGCTGATAGAGGTCGATCCGGTCGGTGCCCAGCCGGCGCAGTGAGGCGGTCACGGCACTGCGCAGGTACCCGGGCGACGCGTCCTCGCCGGTGGCCTGCTGGCTGGCCTCGTCGAAGGTGTAACCCCACTTGGTGGCGATCACGGCTTCGTCGCGGCGACCGGCGAGCGCGCGGCCGAGCACCCGCTCACCGTGCCCGGCCCCGTACGTGTCGGCAGTGTCGAAGAGGGTGATGCCGAGGTCGAGGGCCCGGCGTACCGCCCGCACCGACTCGTCGTCGTCGACAGCGCCCCAGCCCAGCGGCTGGGTGCCCTCCGCCCAGGGCCCGCCGATCGCCCAGCACCCCATGCCGAGGGCGCTGACCTCGATGCCGCTGCGCCCCAACACCCGTGTCGTGACTGCCATCGGCCGATCGTGCCACCTTCGGCGGGCCGGGGCGCAGCAGATCCGCGGGCGGACACGCGGGCGCATGGAGACGGTCACGGTGCGGCATGATCAATGCCATGCGACGGCTCGGGGTGGACATCGGCGGAGTCATCATCGAGCCGGCCGACGACGACGCGGACACGTCGTTCTTCGGCGCGCACTACCTGCGTACCCCGGTCGTCGTCGGGGCGTTCGACGCGCTCGCGGCGCTCGGCGCGGCGTTCGACGAGGTGCACCTGGTGTCCAAGTGCGGGGAGGCCACCGAGCGGCGTACCCGGGAGTGGCTGGCCCACCATGACTTTCCGGCCCGCACCGGCATCCCGGTCGAGCGGGTGCACTTCTGCCGCACCCGACCGGACAAGGCGCCGATCGCCGGACGCCTCGGCCTGACCCACTTCGTGGACGACAAGCTGGAGGTGCTCGGCTATCTCGACTCGGTGCCGCACCGCTTCCTGTTCCGGCCCCGAAAGGGCGAGGTCGCCGCACACGCCGCGCTGCTGCCCCGCGTACGCCGGGTGGAGAGCTGGTCGGAGCTGACCCCGCTGCTGCGCGCCGACTAGCCGGACCGGTGCGGAGGCCGCGCGACCGGCGCGGCGCGGCCGGCGGCGGTCAGGCCGGCCAGGCGCGGGCGAGCAGGTCGCGGGTGTCGCCGAGCAGCTGCGGCAGGACCTTGGTGCGGCCGATCACCGGCATGAAGTTCGCGTCGCCGCCCCAGCGCGGCACCACGTGCTGGTGCAGGTGCGCGGCGATGCCGGCGCCGGCCACCCCGCCCTGGTTCATGCCCAGGTTGAAGCCGTGGGCGTTGCTGACCTTGCGGATCACCCGCATGGCGGTCTGCGTGTACGACGCCAGCTCGGTGGTCTCCGGCACGTCCAGGTCGGTGTAGTCGGCGACGTGCCGGTAGGGGCAGACCAGCAGGTGCCCCGGGTTGTACGGGTAGAGGTTGAGCACCACGAAGACGTGCTCGCCCCGGGCCACCACCAGGCTCTCCTCCGGGGGCAGCTGCGGCCCTCGGCAGAAGGGGCAGCCGGTGGGCTTCTCGTAGCCCTCGGCCGGGCGGTCCTCGCCGGAGATGTAGGTCATCCGGTGCGGCGTCCAGAGCCGCTCCAGGCCGTCCGCCATGCCGTCACTGTCCGTGTGCCGTTCCGCCCCTGTCACGAGCCGATCCTACGGAGCCGCGCGGGCACGCCGCGACACCCGCCTTCGGGAAACCCGGGACTGCAAGTTCTTGACGGATCAAAGTCGAAGCATGAAACTTCCATGCATCCACGTACTTCCATGCATTGATGGAGGGCTACATGTTCCGACGGCTCGGCAGGTTCCTCGCGGCACTGGCGTTGACCGCCGCCACCACAGTGGCCGGCGTCACCCTCACTGCCGGCGCGGCCCAGGCGGACGGCTGCTACACCTGGGGACGCACCCTGTCCCAGGGGGCGTCCGGCGAGGATGTCCGGCAACTCCAGATCCGGGTCGCCGGCTACCCCGGCTACGGCGCGGTGCTCACCCTCGACAGCGCGTACGGCCCGGCCACCCGATCGGCGGTGATCCGCTTCCAGCAGGCGTACGGGCTGCCCGCCGACGGCATCGCCGGCCCACAGACGTTCAACCGGCTCTACGCCCTCCAGGACGACGACTGCACCCCGGCCAACTTCAGCTACGCCGAGCTGAACAAGTGCAACAGTGACTGGTCCGGCGGCGCCGTCTCGGCGAGCACCGCCCGGTTCAACGCGCTCGTCTCGATGTGGAAGCTCCAGGCCATGCGGCACGCCCTCGGCGACGTGTCCATCGCGATCAGCAGCAGCTTCCGCAGCTACGCCTGCAACAGCGCCGTCGGCGGAGCGTCGAACAGCAGACACCTGTACGGCGACGGGGTCGACCTGGTCGGGTCCCCGTCGTTCTGCCGGCTGGCGCAGCAGGCCCGCTACCACGGCTTCGGGCAGATCCTCGGCCCCGGCTACCCGGACCATAACGACCACACCCACGTGGCGGCGGTCGGAGGCTGGTCAGCGCCGAACTGCGGCATCTGACACCCAGCACCGCCTCCGGGCGAAGATCGTGCTCGAACATGGAAGTAGTGGTCTCCCCCACCGGGGAGGCCACTACTTCCTGGATCGAGCACGATCATGCGGCACGCGGACCGCGTGCGGCGGTTTCGCTACTCGGCGGCGGCGGAGGGGCCGATGTTGGTCCGCGAGCTGACCACGTCCAGCACGTGGGTCACGGCCTCGGCGACCGGCACCCCGTTGCGCTGGGAGCCGTCGCGGTAGCGGAAGGAGACCGTCCCGGCGGCCACGTCGTCGTCACCAGCGATCACCATGAACGGGATCTTCTGCTGCTGCGCCGTCCGGATCTTCTTCTGCATCCGGTCGTCACCCGCGTCCACCTGGGCCCGGATGCCTTCGGCGCGCAGCGCCGCGACGAAGCCGTGCAGGTAGTCGGTGTGGTCCTCGCGGATCGGGATGCCCACCACCTGCACCGGCGCCAGCCAGGCCGGGAAAGCGCCCGCGTAGTGCTCGGTGAGCACCCCGAAGAACCGCTCGATCGACCCGAACAGCGCACGGTGGATCATCACGGGCCGCTGGCGGCTACCATCGGCGGCCTGGTACTCCAACGCGAACCGCTCCGGCTGGTTGAAGTCGACCTGGATGGTGGACATCTGCCAGGTCCGGCCGATGGCGTCACGGGCCTGCACGGAGATCTTCGGCCCGTAGAACGCCGCGCCGCCCGGGTCGGGAACCAGGTCCAGGCCGGAGGTCTCGGCGGCGGTCCGCAGCGCCTCGGTGGCCTCGGCCCAGTCCTCGTCGGCCCCGATGAACTTCGGCGAGTCGTCCCGGGTCGACAGCTCCAGGTAGAAGTCGTCCAAGCCGTAGTCGCGCAGAAGGTCGAGCACGAAGCTGAGCAGCGTGGACAGCTCGCCGGCCATCTGCTCACGGGTGCAGTAGATGTGCGAGTCGTCCTGGGTCAGGCCGCGGACCCGGGTCAGCCCGTGCACGACGCCGGACTTCTCGTACCGGTAGACAGTGCCGAACTCGAACATCCGCAGCGGCAGCTCCCGGTACGACCGCCCGCGCGACCTGAAGATCAGGTTGTGCATCGGGCAGTTCATCGCCTTGAGGTAGTAGTCCGCGCCCTCCAGCTGCATGGGCGGGAACATGGTGTCCGCGTAGTACGGCAGGTGACCGGAGGTCTGGAACAACTGCGCCTTGGTGATGTGCGGGGTGTTGACGAACTCGTACCCCGCCGCCTCGTGCCGCTGGCGGGAGTAGTGCTCCATCTCGCGGCGGATGATGCCGCCCTTGGGGTGGAAGACCGCCAGGCCGGAGCCGATCTCATCGGGGAAGCTGAACAGGTCGAGGTCCGCGCCGAGCTTGCGGTGGTCGCGCCGGGCGGCCTCCTCCAACAGCTTCAGGTACGCCTTGAGCTCGTCGCGGGTCGGCCACGCGGTGCCGTACACCCGCTGTAGTTGAGGGTTCTTCTCCGACCCCCGCCAGTACGCGGCGGCGGAGCGCATCAGCTTGAACGCGCCGATCAGTCGGGTGGTCGGCAGGTGCGGACCGCGGCACAGGTCCGACCAGCAGACCTTGTCCTCCTTGGCGTCGAGGTTGTCGTAGATGGTCAGCTCGCCGCCGCCCACCTCCATCACCTCGTCGGTGTCCAGGCCCTCACCCTTGACCTCGATCAACTCCAGCTTGAACGGCTCGTCGGCCAGCTCGGAACGCGCCTCGTCCAGGCTGCCGAAGCGGCGGCGACGGAACCGCTGCCCGGACTTGATGATCTCCTGCATGCGCTTCTCGAGCTTGCTGAGGTCATCGGGCTGGAACGGCTTCTCGACGTCGAAGTCGTAGTAGAAGCCGTTCTCGATGGGCGGGCCGATGCCCAGCTTGGCCTCGGGGAAGATGTCCTGCACGGCCTGGGCGAGGACGTGCGCGGTGGAGTGGCGCAGCACGTTGAGCCCGTCGGGCGAATCCAGGCTGACCGGCTCGACGACGGTCTCCTCGGCCGGCGTCCACTCCAGGTCGCGCAGCTGGCCCTGCGGGTCGCGGACCACGACGATCGCCTTGGGGCCGTTCGCGGGCAGTCCGGCCGCGGCCACCGCGTCGGCCGCCGTGGTCCCGGCGGCGACGACGACGGGGTCGGCCACGGCGGGGGTACGGGGTGCGGACACGGTGACTCCTCCAAGTGGTACGAAACGGTGCCGATCCTCGGCTCCTGCCGATGCTATCGGTCGCCCCGCCTCCGACCGGGAAGGGCACCTCCTTACCGCCGTCGTTGAACCTTTCGCGCCTCGCAGCCGAACTAGAAGGTGTGGCCGGAAACCGGTGCCGGCCGCGTCGACTACGGATGGGGGCACGAGATGGCGAGCACGTACGGCGGTGGCCGTCGGCGGCGGATCGTGGCGGCGACCGCGGTGACCGCCGCTGGGCTGCTGCTCTGGCCTGGCGCGGCGTACGCGGCGGACGTGACGACCACCCCGGCCGAGGCCCGGCAGGGCGACGCGGTACGGCTGGAGTTCAGCGTTCCGGAGGAGCGGGCCGGCACGAAGACCAAGCAGATCGAGGTCCGGCTGCCGGCCGACGCGCCGATCGCCGAGGTCTACCCCATGTCGGTGAACGGCTGGGCGCCCCGGATCAGCTCTCGCACCCTGGACAAGCCGGTGGCCGGTATCCACTCCTCCGGGGTGAGCACTGTGACGACCGCGGTGACCTGGGTCCGGGTCGGTGCGAGTGACAGCGGGCCGGCTCGGCTGGCGCTCTCCATGGGGCCGATGCCGCAGGCGGAACGGCTCACCTTCGAGGTCGTTCAGACGTACGCCGATGGCACTGTGGTCCGGTGGGCGGACGCCGCCGGCCCGCACCGGGCCCCGACTCTCGCGCTGCTGCCGGCGGCACCCGGCGCGGCGGGTCCGGCCGCACACGGCGGGCACGCCGGCCCGGCGGCCGGCGCACCCGCCGCAGCGGACAGCGGTGTGGACGCCGCACCGCCGGCCCCGGAGGACGGCGCCGACGAGGGCAGCGCCGACGGGATGCTGGCCGCCGGCCTGCTGGCCGGGCTGGGCGGCGGCGCGGCGATCGGCTGGCTGGTCAGCCGTTGGCGCCGACGCGACCCGGGCGAGGCCACCGCGCTCGCCGAGGTGACCGGCGGCCCGGACGAGGCCGCGACGCTGGCCGAGATAACCGGTCGCGGAGACGACACCGCCACGCCAGACCCGACGCCCGCCGACCCGACGCCCGCCGACCCGCAGTCCGCTGTGCCCGCAGCATCGCGGTGATCTACTCGGGTTCCCGGAAACCGTTGCATCCAAGCCGCACGGACAGCCCGATCTAGCGATGATCCACTCGGCTCTCAGGAAACCGGGGCATCCCCACCGCCCGGACGACCCGATTTGCAGGAAGCCGAGTTGATCGTGCGCAGGGCCTGCCCAGGCGCTGGGCCGGGGGGTCAGGGGAGCCAGGTAGGTAGCGGCTCGCGGGCAGCCAGCCACTTTTCGGGCACCCCGCCCGGGGTGCCGACGCCGGTGTGCGCCGCCACCACCGCTCCCGCGATGGCGGCCGTGGTGTCCACGTCCCCACCGGCCCGTACGCACGTCTCGATGGCCGCCGGATAGTCGTCAAGGTGGGTGGCGGCCACCCAGAGGGTGAACGCGACGGTGTCCTGGGCGGTCACCCGGGAGCCGTTGCCGAGCGCCGCCACCACCCGGGGCAACGGCCGGCCGAGCAACCCGGCGGCCCGGTGTACGCCCCGGTGCACCTCGGTGCCCGAATCGAGTACGGCGGCGATCCCGGCGAGCAGCCGCTCCGGGGCCGGCCGGTGCCCGTCGAGGCGGGCTCGGGCGGCCAGCGCGGCGGCGACGGCGACGGCGACCGCGCCGGCGATCCCCTCCGGGTGCGCGTGGGTCACCTCAGCGGACGCGCGGGCCTGTGCCGCGGCACGCGCTGTCGAGTCGGCGAAGTACGCGCCCAGCGGGCCGACCCGCATCGCCGCGCCGTTGCCGCAGGAGCCCTGCCCGTCGAAGGCGGAGGCGGCGGCCAGCGGCCACGGGGTGCCGGTGCGGATCAGCCCCAGGATCAGCATCGCCCCCGCGCCGTAGCCTCGTCGCTCGGTACATCGCTCGGCGAAGGAGAGGGCCAGCCGGTCCCGGTCGATGCCGCCGGAGTCGGCCAACTGGGCGAGGACCGAGCAGGCCATCTCGGTGTCGTCGGTCCATTCCCAGGGCGCTGGCGGCAGCGCGTCGGCGGCGAGATCCACGGGCGCGGGCCCCGGCAGGAAGTACTGCGCGCCGAGCGCGTCGCCGGTGGAGAGACCGGCGAGGCTGTCCCGGGCGAGCGCCAGGCGGGCATCGGCGAACAGGGTGAACGACATCGTCGTACCAGCTTGCCCGGTCGCCAGGCACGCCGCAACGCGATCAACTTGCCAGGCCAAGTACGGTCTTGTCGTGGCCTCCGTGCTCCTGGTCGAAGACGATCACGTCGTACGCGGCGCGATGCTGCGGTCCCTCACCGACCGGGGGCATGCCGTGCACGCCGTGGGTACGGCGTTGGACGCCCTGCGTCGGGTCGCCGCGGAGACACCCGATCTGGTGGTGCTCGACCTCGGCCTGCCCGACCTGGACGGCTCGGACGCGCTGCGGATGCTGCGTGGCATCACCGACGTTCCGATCATCATCGCCACCGCCCGCGACGACGAGCAGTCGGTGGTCAAGCTGCTGCGCGCCGGCGCCGACGACTACATGGTCAAGCCGTTCACCGGGGCGCACCTGGACGCCCGGATCACCACGGTGCTGCGCCGGGCCGGCCGGGCCAGTCGGTCCGTGCAGCCCGCTGTGCACAGCGTCGGCGGGCTGCGGGTGGACGTGGGCGAGCGCAGCGCCCAGCTCGACGGGGAGCCGCTGGCGCTGACCCGCAAGGAATTCGACCTGTTGGCGTATCTCGCCGCACGACCTGGGCGGGTAGTGTCCCGCCGGGAACTCTTGGAGGAGGTATGGCGGCAGCCATCGGTCGGCGAGGATCAGACCATCGACGTTCACCTGTACTGGCTCCGCAGAAAGATGGGCGAGTCCGCGGCGAAGCCGCGCTACCTGCGCACCGTGCGGGGGGTCGGATTCCGGCTGGTGGCACCGGACTGAGGACGGCGCTGGCCCTGCTCACGGCCGGCATGTGCAGTCTCGTGGCGCTCGCGTTCCTGATCCCGCTCGGGCTCAGCCTGCGGGAGCAGAGCCGGGACGAGGCGATCGCCGACGCGGCGCGGCGCAGCGCCCTGGTGACCGGCGCGCTGGCGGTGAGCACCGACCCGGCGGTCGTCGAGCGTGCCGTGGTGGCCAGCGCCGAGGGCGCACCCACCCGGCCCGTGGTGCACGGGCTGGGGCTGGACGAGTCCGCTGGTCGGGCCAGCGGTAGCGATCTGGACCGGGCCCGCTCCGAGCGCCAGTCGTTGGTCGTCGACGTCGACGGGGGTGTGGCCCGGCTCGACCCGGTCGTCCTCGGTGACCGGACGGCCGTGGTCGAGGTGTTCCTTCCGGAGTCGACGCTGGGCGAGGGCGCCGGCGGTACGTGGTTACTGCTGTTCGCGGTCGGCGCGGCGATGGCCGGCGCGGCGGTGCTCGTGGTCGACCGGGTCGCTGCCCGCGCGGTGGACTCCACCCGCGGTCTGGTCAAGGCCGCGCTCTCCGTCGGCGACGGCGACCTCGGCGTACGCGTCGAGCCGACCGGTCCGCGCGAGCTGGCCGAGGCCGGGTACGCCTTCAACCGGATGGCGGACCGCCTGGACGCCGCCCGCACCGACGAGCGGGAGTTGGTGGCCGACCTGTCGCATCGTCTGCGTACCCCGTTGACGGTGCTGCGGTTGGACGCGGAGGCGTTGGAGTCCGACGACACCAGCGTGGGATCGTTCAGCCCGGCGGAGTTGGACCGGCTGCGGGGGATCCGGCGGATCCGGCAGGCGATCGTCACCCTGGAGGGTGAGATCGACGTGCTGATCAAGACCACCCGTAAGACGGTCGCGCTCGAGGCCGGGCCGGCGATGTGCGACGTCAGCGAGGTGGTCCGCGACCGGATGGTGTTCTGGGCGGCCCTCGCCGGCGACCAGAACCGGCCACACCGGGTCAACGGCGCGCAGCTGCGCATCCCGGCGCCGGTGCCGCGGGCCGAACTCGCCGCCGCGCTGGACGCGGTGATCGGCAACGTCTTCCGCTACACCCCGCAGGGCACCGCGTTCGAGGTGGCGGTGTCCCGGCGCGACGGTTACGTGGCGATCCGGATCGACGACGCCGGCCCCGGCATCGCCAACCCGGACCGGGCGCTGCGCCGGGGCGCCAGTGACCAGGGCTCGACCGGGCTCGGGCTGGACATCGCCAAGCGGGTGGCGTTGCAGGCCAACGGCTCGGTGAGCATCGACCGTGCCCGGCTGGGCGGGGCCAGCGTGGTGATGCTGCTCGCCGACCCGGAGGCAACACCCCGGCAGGTCAGCCGGTTCGGCCTGGTCGGTCGAATGGCCCGCGACGCCCGGGACACGAAGGCCACCGGCCGTCGCTGGCCCCGCCAGCGCCCCACCGACGACTGACCCGGCCGAACCCGGGGTTGTGCGCCGGCGCAAGTCTTCCTTAGATCGCGGTTAACGACCGCCTTGGATCGGCCACGGGCTGACAGGATCAAAGCACGAACCCACCAGTTCCACCGGCCGAGCGCACCACGCACCCAGGGCCGGTGGAGTCGCGCGCGCGGCGGGAGTCACAGGTCCCCCCACACCCACGCTCCCGCCGCGCGCCCTGCTCAACCAACCGGCCCAGCCGGAAGACCAGCTCAGCCGGCGGTGGCCAGGTACGCGTCGATCTCGGCGAGGATCCGCTGCTGGCCGGCGGCGTCCAGGAAGGACGCGCTCACCGCGTTGCGGGCCAGCCCGGCCAGACCCTCGGCGCCAACCCCGAGCAGGCGGGCGGCCACCGCGTACTCGTCGTTGAGGGTGGTGCCGAACATCGGCGGGTCGTCCGAGTTGATGGTGACCAGCAGCCCGGCCTCGACCAGCCGGGGCAGCGGATGCTCGTCGAGAGTGGCCACAGCCCGGGTACGGACGTTGGACGTCGGGCAGATCTCCATCCCGATCTGCCGCTCGGCCAGGTAGGCAAGCAGCTGCGGGTCCTGTGCGGCGGAGATGCCGTGCCCGATCCGCTCGGCGCCCAACTCGTTCAGCGCGTCCCAGACGGTCTGCGGCCCGGTGGTCTCCCCGGCGTGCGGGACCGAGCGCAGCCCGGCGGCGCGGGCCTGGTCGAAGTACTGCCGGAACTGCGGTCGGGGTACGCCGATCTCCGGGCCGCCCAGACCGAAACTGACCAGCCCGTCCGGGCGCTCGTCCAGCGCGATGCGCAGTGTCTCCTCGGCCGCGGGCAGGCCGGCCTCGCCGGGGATGTCGAAGCACCAGCGCAGCTCGATGCCGAAGTCGGCCAGGGCACGCTTGCGGGCGTCCTCGATGGCCTCGCAGAACGCCGGCGCGGGAATGCCCCGTCGGACGTGCGAGTACGGGGTGATGGTCAGCTCCGCGTACCGGACCTGTTGGCGGGCCAGTTCGCGGGCCACCTCGTGGGTGAGGATCCAGACGTCCTCCGGGTCACGGATGAGGTCCACGACGCTCAGGTAGACCTCGATGAAGTGCGCGAAGTCGCGGAACTCGAAGTAGCTGGCCAGCGCGTCCGGGTCGGCCGGCACGGGGGTGCGCCCCTCGTGGCGGGCGGCCAACTCGGCGACGATCCGGGGCGAGGCGGAGCCGACGTGGTGCACGTGCAGCTCCACCTTGGGCAGGCCGGCGATGAAGGTGGACAGGTCGGTCACGGGTTCTCCTGGGCATGGTCGCCGGTGCGGGCGACGACGAAGACGCGGCGGAACGGGAAGTACACCTGACCCTGCCGCACCGGGTACGCCGCGGTGAGCCGTACTCCCAGCTCGGCCCGGAAGGCGGACCAGCCGGCGGCGTCCAGTGCGGCCCGGACCGGGCGCAGCGCGGTGCCCTCCATCCAGGCCAGCACCGGGTGCTCGGCGGCGGGTCGAGCCGGCAGCAGGTGCACGTAGGTAGTCTCCCAGGCGTCCACCGCGCAGCCGGCGGCGGTCAGCAGCGCCGCGTAGTCGGCCGGGTCGTCGACCGGGTCCGCGCGCAGCAGCGGGGCGACCTCTGCCCGCCAGGTCGGTCGGTCGGCGACCTCCCGCAGGGCGCGGTGCGAGTCGGCGGCGAAGTTGCCGGGGACCTGCATGGCGAGCCAGGCGCCGGCCGGCAGCTCGGCGGCCCAGCGGCGCAGCAGCTCCTGGTGGCCGGGGACCCACTGCAACGCCGCGTTGCTGACCACCACGTCTTCATCGCCGGCCGGAACCCAGTCGCGCAGGTCGGCGACAGCGAAGTCGACCGGCGCGCCGAGGGCCTCGGCCCGCTCGATCATCTCGGGTGAGGAGTCGAGGCCGCGCACCCGGCTGGTCGGCCAGCGCTCGGCGAGGACGGCGGTGAGCTGGCCGGGGCCGCAGCCGAGGTCGACCACCGCCCGGGGTCGCTCGGCCGGGATCCGGGCGAGGAGGTCGTGAAACGGCCGGGATCGCTCGTCGCCGAAGCGCAGGTAGGTCGTCGGGTCCCACATGGTCGCCTCCCAAACCGTACGTGCGTACTGCTAACGGTACGGCTCGCGTGGCAGGGTGGCAACCCGATCACTAGGCTCGGGGCATGGAACAGCGCAGCTTCAACCGGCTCGGCCGGACCGTTGGCGCGGTCGGCCTGGGCGCGTGGCAACTCGGCGCCGACTGGGGCACCGTCAGCGAGGACGACGCGATGGCGGTACTCGCCGCCGCCGTGGACGCCGGGGTCACCTTCCTCGACACCGCCGACGTGTACGGCGACGGCCGCAGCGAGCAGCTGATCGGCCGCTTCCTGCGCACCCGACCCGACGCCGGGCTGACCGTCGCCACCAAGATGGGCCGCCGCGTCGAGCAGCGGCCGGAGGCGTACACCCTGGCCAACTTCCGGCAGTGGACCGACCGCTCCCGGGCCAACCTGGGCATGGACACCCTGGACCTGGTCCAGCTGCACTGCCCGCCCACCGAGGTCTTCTCCTCCGACGAGGTCTTCGACGGCCTCGACACCCTCGTCGCCGAGAAGGCCATCGCCGGGTACGGAGTCAGCGTCGAGACCTGCGACCAGGCCCTCACCGCGATCGCCCGACCGGGGGTGGCGAGCGTCCAGATCATCCTCAACGCGGTCCGCCACAAGCCCCTGGAGCGGGTGCTGCCCGCCGCTGCCGCAGCGGGTGTCGGCATCATCGCCCGCGTGCCACTCGCCAGTGGCCTGCTCTCCGGCCGCTACGACGAGCACACCGAGTTCCCCGCCGACGACCACCGCAACTACAACCGGCACGGCGCGGCCTTCGACGTCGGGGAGACGTTCTCCGGAGTCGACTTCGACAGAGGTCTGGCCGCCGTACGCCGGCTGGCCCCGCTCGTCGACGCGGACCGAACGATGGCGCAGTTCGCCCTGCGTTGGGTGTTGGACCAGGCGGGCGTCACAGTGGTCATCCCCGGTGCCCGCGACGCCGACCAGGCCCGACGCAACGCCGCCTCGGCGGCCCTGTCCCCGCTCACCGACGAGCAGTTGACAGCCGTCCGCGAGACCTACGACGAGTTGATCCGCCCGCAGGTGCACGACCGGTGGTGACCCGCGCGCCCGGGGTGCTCGCGTCGTGCCACCCGGCCGGCGATGCTGGACGGCGGCGCGGCGCCCCGGGCGGCGGAGAGGGGACGCGATGAGGGGTTGGCTTCCACTCACCCTCGGCCTGCTGGCCGTGGTGATCGGTGCGGTGTGGACGGTCCAGGGCCTCGGCTACGTCAGCGGCAGCGTGATGACCGACGAGAAGGTCTGGGCGGTGATCGGCCCGCTCGTGACGGCGGCCGGGCTGGTGGTGATCTGGCTCGGCCTGCGCTCGCGTCGACGCTGACTGCTCGCCCCACCGGCGAGCCTGAACAGGCGAAAGCCCCGCATCCCAACCGGGATGCGGGGCTTTCGCGTGACCCTTGAGCCGGATCGTCCCACTGGCCGGCGGGGGCCGGCCGTCCTACTCAGATGGGACGGACCTGCTCAGCCTGCGGGCCCTTCTGACCCTGAGCAATCTCGAACTCCACCCGCTGGTTCTCCTCCAGCGAGCGGTAGCCGCTGGTCTGGATGGCCGAGAAGTGGACGAACACGTCAGCACCCCCACCATCGACGGTGATGAAGCCGAAGCCCTTGTCAGCGTTGAACCACTTCACGGTTCCCTGAGCCATGTGTTTCTCCCTCTAAAAACTGGCGGCCGTGCACGCCGTCCGGCCGATTGGCCGTTTTTGAGCAGCGGCGCCTGAGGCGGCCCCACGAAGGAGACTTCTCTCAACCCACGCCATCTCGCAACAGCGGGGACCAGCAAATCACGGAGGTAAAAAGTCTGTCACGACCTCTCCGACGAATTTCTCCGACATGTGACCTGACGGATGCCTCAGGTGCGCTGGGCGGCGTGCGATGCCATGCGAAAGCCCCCTTCCCATCGATGCGGGAAGGGGGCTGAAGTCGCTGCCTGTCAATCCGGCCAGCTGCCGGTCATCCGGCGTACGCCGACCGCGCCGCCACGGTCCACAGCGGCCCGGACGACAGCGAAGATGGCGCCCTGCAACGCCGCGGCGGCCAGGATCTCGCCCCAGCCGCGATCCTCGTCGGTCGCGTTGGGCGCCTCACCGTCGCCCGCGGTGACCTTCCAGACCTGCCGGAAGATCGCCCCGGCCACCGCGCCCGCGGCGATACCCATCAGGACGCCGACCGGCCGGTACGCGACCCTGCCGATGCTCTTACTCACCTACGCCTCCCCCGCACGATCATCAGCACCACCACGGT
The DNA here is from genome assembly GCF_007827755.1 of Micromonospora sp. CNZ322. Classification (NCBI taxonomy): domain Bacteria; kingdom Bacillati; phylum Actinomycetota; class Actinomycetes; order Micromonosporales; family Micromonosporaceae; genus Micromonospora; species Micromonospora sp. CNZ322. The sequence continues at coordinate 347,052 of NZ_VITD01000006.1, read as the reverse complement.
GGCCACCGCGCCGGCCGCGATGGCCGCCCACGGCACCGGGTTGCGGCGCACCAACTCGCCCTTGTCGTACGCCTGTGCGCGTACCTTCTCGCCCTTTTCGTACGCCTGCGCCCGCGCCATTCCGGCGCCGCGCGCGGCCTGCCCGCGGACCCGAGCGACGGTCTGCGCCGCCTGCTCCCGCATCCGCGCCTTGGCCTGCTCAGCGGACTCCTTGAGACGCGCCTTGACGTCGGCCTTGGCGGCCAACGCCTCCATCGTCTCGCCCAACTCGACCCGGGTGCGACGGATCTCCTCGCGGAGGGCCTCCGTGTCGCCGGTCCCGTTACCGGTCATTGCCGCCCCCTGTCCTTCACCGCGGCGGTGACGGTGTCCATGTCTGCCCGGAGGCTGCGGACCGTGGCCGCCGGCACCGGCGGGACAGCACGGCTGACCTGCTTCTTGCCCACCAGGGCGAGGATGCCGGCCACCAGGAAGCAGGCCACCGCCACGATCAGCGCCGCGGCCCAGGCGGGCAACACCAGGTCGAGCAGCAGGATCGCCGTGGCGACCAGCGCACCCAGACCGAAGAACGCGAGCGCGCCGCCGCCGCCGAACAGGCCGATCCCGATGCCCGCGTGCTTACCCTTCTGGGTCAACTCCGCTCGGGCCAGCGTCAGTTCGTCCCGCACGAGGCGGGAGATCTGCTCAGTGGCCCGCTGCACCAACTCGGCGGTGGAGGGCTCGCTCCCGTTCTGGGATGTGCGGGCTTTCGCCACGTCAGCCATGCTGTCCTCCTTTCCTCATCACCGCGCTGTATGCCCGAAGTCGCCGCTCGTCAATCCTAAAGCGCGCCAAGCAGCTCACCGTCCCCGTTGTCCGGACGCCGCGCCGCCAATACGCGGCCAGCCGCCGCGATCACGCCAGAGACGTCCGGCAGCACATCCCCCACCCAAGCCCGACCAAACCTCCCGCAACCGCCCCCGCTCCCTCCCCTCCTCGCCCTGCAGCGGTGATCATGAGGTTGGCGGGGACAAACCAGGCGCACCCACTCGTCAACTCCATGATCGTCGGGGTCTGCCGCGCAAGATCGCGCTCGATCCTGGTTGTAGTGGCCTCGACGGGGATGGAGGCCACTACAACCAGGAAGTTGCACGATCTTGCGCGGCGCGGCGGGGCGGGGCGCGGCGGGCGGGGCGGGCAAGGGTGACCCGGGACGAGGGCTATTGGGGGCGGGTTTCTTCGGGGCCCACGAAGGCTTCGCTGCGGGCGTCGCCGTCGTCGCTGCCGCCGAAGACACGGGCGTCGTCGGGTGCCTCGGTGTCGGACTGGCGGCGGGCCGGTCGCCTCGGCTGCACCCACTGCCAGGACAGGTTGCTGTTGGAGTCGCCCAGCTCGGTACGTAGCCGGGGCATCGCGGTCGGGCGGTTGTCCCGGATCCAGGCGACCAGGTGCTCCCGGACGAGGCAGCGCAGGTCCCACAGGCTGCCCGCGTCGGCGGCGCTGACCAGCGCGCGCAACCGCACCGTCCCGCCGGTGGCGTCGGTGACCTGGAGGACGCAGACCCGCCCGTCCCACAGCTCGGTGCCCTCGACGAGGCGGCGCAGCTCCTCGCGCATGGTCTGCACGGGTACCGCCCAGTCGACGTCGAATTCGGCGGTGCCGAGCACCGCCGCCTCCGTCCGGGTCCAGTTCTGGAACGGCTTGCTGGTGAAGTACGAGGTGGGCAGGATCAACCGGCGGTCGTCCCAGATCTGCACCACGACGTAGCTGAGGGTCAGCTCCTCGATGCGACCCCACTCCCCCTCGACGACGACCACGTCGTCGAGCCGGACGGCGTCGCTGAAGGCGAGCTGGAGGCCGGCGAAGACGTTGCCGAGCAGGCTCTGCGCGGCGAGCGCGGCCACCACACCGACCACACCGGCCGAGGTCAGCACGCCGGCGCCGATGCCCCGCACGCTGGGGAACGTCATCAGCATCACGCCGATGGTCAGGATGACGATCACCGCGATGGTCAGGCGGCGCAGCATCACCACCTGGGTCCGGACCCGCCGGGCGTGCCGGTTGTCCGGTACGTCGACCCGGAACCGGGCCAGCGCGGTGTCCTCCACGACGACCAGCAGGCAGGCGACCAGCCAGGCCAGTGTGGCGATGACGCCGAGGATGAGCAGGTGCAGCAGCAGCCGCCGCCAGCTCTCGCCGACCGCGTACCCGGTGGTGAAGCGGACGGCGAACTGCACGGCCAGGACCGTTCCGGCGACCTGGAACGGGCGGTGCGCGTGGTCGGTCAGCTCGGTCAACAGCAGTGACCGGCGGCCGAACCGCCGGGTCACCCGGTGGACGACCTCGACCAGGAACAGGGCGACCGCCGCCGCGACGAGCGCGGCGACGGCCGTTTCGAGATAGTTCTGCACGGCTTCGGTGCTCCCCTTCGACCAGGCGTCGGGCACTTCGGGCAAAAGCCCAAGAGTGCCCGACATCCGTGGTATCGACCAGTTCAGACCTTGCGGTACCGGGACTGGAGGAAGCAGTAGACGCCGAAGGCGGCGATGCCGAGGGCGACCAGGGTCAGCAGGAACGTGCCGTAGGACTGCTCTTGCAGGGCGTGCAGAGCGGCGTCCAGACCACGGGCCTTCTCCGGGTCGTAGTTCACGGCGGCCACGATGACCAGCAGGCCGGCGATGCCGTACGCGACGCCCTTGGCGATGTATCCGGCCATGCCCAGCCGGCGGGCGAGCTGGCGGGTCTTCGGGCTCATCTCGCCGGTCTTGAGGTGCTTCTCGAACTTCTTGCGGGCGCCGTAGATGATCAGGCCGATGCCGATCGCGGCGACGACCAGCCCGGCCAGGCCGACCAGCCAGCGGCCACCGCTGGAGGTCATCAGCTTGCCGGTCAACGCCTCCTGCTGGTCGGCGCTGTTCGACCCGGCGTCCTTGAAGACCTTGAAGGCGGTCCAGGCGAAGTAGAGGTAGACGATGGTCCGGCCGGCCGAGGCGAGCCGTTCCATGAGCCGCTCCTTGTCGCGCTCGGCGCGGTGCCCGACCGCCGCCTCCAGCGCCTGCCAGATCGCCATCGCGAGCAGGCCGACCGCGACGGCGATGACCAGGAACTTACCGAGGGGCTGTGCGGAGAGGGTACGCAGCGCGCCGGACTGGTCGCCGTCGTCGGACGACGTGCCGAACGCGATCTGCAACGCCAACCAGGCGAAGAGGAGGTGGACGATGCCGTAGCCGATGAAGCCGGCCCGGGCGAGGAGTTCCAGCCACCGGCTGTCCGCCGTACGGGAGGCGGTGGCTTCGGCGCTACGGGTGAGTGACATGGCGTCACAATCTCCGATTCGGAAGATTCCCAAACGTCGGCCACCGCCGCCCGCCCAGGTCAGCTGCCCGGGTTGCGTGATACGCGAATCTTGACCTGCTGGTCGGTCACGCTGTCCAGGGTGACAGCGAAGCCCCCCGCCTCGGCGGCCTGCTGACCGGTGGTGAGGGTGAGCTGCTCACCGGCGACCTCGACGGTCACCTGGTCACCCTCGGCGCCGACCAGTTTGGCCTCGACGCCCAGGATGGTGGCGCTCGCGTCGACACCCCGCTCGAAGGTCACGGTGCAGGCGTCCAGCCCGCAGTCGGTGGAGGCGCCCTGGGAGCTGCACCCGGCGAGCACGGCGAGGCCGAGTGCCAGACCGGCGAAGAGACCGGCGGCGCGGCGGACGGGGGAAATGGGCATGGTGGCGGGTCGGTTCGTCACCCCGCCAAGAGTACGAGACATCCGCGACGTCGCCGCCGAACGGTGATCACCTGGCGGCCGGGAAGGGTACGTGGAGCACCGGCTAGGGTCCGGGACATGCCGTTCGACATCGCCCGCACCCGGGCCGCCTACCCCGCCCTGACCGACGGCTTCGTCCACTTCGACGGTGCCGGCGGCACCCAGACCGCGGCCGGTGTGATCGACGCGGTCACCGATGCCATGCGGTCGGCGGTCGGCAACCGCAGCGCCGCCAACGTGGCGGGCCGCCGGTCGTTGGAGCTGGTGGCCCAGGCCCGCTCGGCGGTGGCCGACCTGCTCGGCGCAGACCCGGCCGGTGTGGTGCTCGGCCCGAGCGCGACCGCTCTGACGTACACCCTGGCCCGTACGCTCGGCGCGGCCTGGCGCCCGGGTGACGAGGTGGTGGTCTCCCGGCTCGACCACGACGCGAACGTACGGCCGTGGGTGCAGGCCGCCGAGACGGCCGGCGCGACGGTGCGCTGGGCCGAGGTCGACCGGCACACCGGTGAGCTGCCCGCGGCCCAGTACGCCGACCTGGTGGGTGAGCGGACCCGGTTGGTCGCGGTGACCGCCGGCAGCAACGCCATCGGCACCATGCCGGACGTGCCGGCGATCGCCAAGACCGCGCACGCGGTCGGCGCGTTGGTCTACGTCGACGGGGTGCACTCGGTTCCGCACGGGCCGACCGACCTGGCCTCGCTCGGCGCCGACGTGCTGGTCACCAGCGCGTACAAGTGGTCCGGCCCGCACCTGGCGGCGATGGTGGCGGACCCGGCCCGGTGGGCGGCGTTGCGCCCGGCGAAGCTGGTGCCGTCCTCCGACGCGGTGCCGGACCGGTTCGAGTACGGCACGCCGAGCTTCCCGCTGCTGGCCGGCGTGGCCGCGGCGGTGGATCACCTGGCCGGGTTGGACCCGGACGCGGTCGGAGACCGGCGGGCCCGGCTGCGGGCCGGGCTGGCCGCCGCCCAGGCGCACGAGGAGGCACTGCTGGACCGGCTGCTCGCCGGGCTGGCGCAGCGGCCGGCGATCACCGTCTACGGCTCGCCCGCACGGCGCTGCCCGACGGTGTCGTTCCGGGTCGCCGGGATGTCGCCCGCGGCCACCCAGGAGGCGTTGGGCGCCGCCGGGTTCTGCCTCTCCGTCGGCGACTACTACGCGTACGAGTACTTCCAGCTGATGGGTCTGCGCGACAGCGGCGGCGCGGTGCGGGCCAGCATCTACCACTACAACACGGCCGACGAGGTGGACCGGTTGCTCGGCGAACTCGACGCGCTGGTCGAGCCGGCGGGGAGAATGGCCGGATGAGCACCCTGGTCGAGGACAACCCGGCGAAGCACCGCTTCGAGATCCTGGTCGACGACGCGCTGGCAGGCTTCACCGCGTACCTGCCGCGTGGGGAGGTCCTGGTTTTCACCCACACCGAGGTGGACCGGGGCTTTCAGGGCAAGGGGGTGGGCGGCACGCTGGTCCGCGGCACTCTGGACCAGCTCCGGGCACGCGGCACGAAGCTGGTGCCGCAGTGCCCCTTCATGGCCGCTTTCATCGACAAGCATCCGGAGTACGCCGACCTGGTCGCCGACCTCCCGTAGGACGGCCGGTCAGCGGGCGCCGGTGAGCACCTCGGCGGCGGCCCGCCCGCTGGCCCGGGTGGCGCCGTGGGTGGCCAGGTGCACCGCCCCGGTGACCAGCTCGGGCACGCCCAACTCGACAACGACAGCGTCCGGCCGGGCGGCCAACGCGCGCTGCACGGCGGCGCGCATCCAGTCGTGCCGGTGCAGGTCACGGACGACCAGGACCAGGGGGCGGTCGCCCGCCGCGGCGCCCGGGTCGGCCGGCACGTCGGGTTCGGCGTAGCGGACCGTGCTGGTGTCGGGCAGCAGGTCGGCCAGTGGCAGGCCGATGCCCCACGGGGTCTCGGCGCCGATGGCGATGTTGCGCAGCGGCTCGAACTCGACCACGTGTGCCGCGCGGGTCAGGGGCAGTGCCACCGTCGTGCCCGGGGCGGCGGTGACCCGGACGGCCCGACGGGCGGCGACCAGCCCGACGTCTGCGGCGCCACGCGCGCCGACGGTGCCGGCGCTGCGGGCGGCCACCGTCCAGGCGGCGAGTTGACCGACGCGCTTGGCGGCCTCGGCGAGACGTTCCTCGGGCAGCTCACCGGAGACGACGGCGGCCACGATGGCGTCGCGCAGCTCGCGGGCGGCCTGTTCGTCGGCCCGTTCGCCGCCGATGCAGATGGCGTCGGCCCCGGCGGCGAGTGCGCGGACCGTGGCCCCGGCGAAGCCGTACCGGTCGGCGACAGCGCGCATCTCCACCGCGTCGGTGACCACCACCCCGGAGAAGCCCAGCTCGTCGCGGAGCAACCCGCCCAGGATGCGGTGACTCAGCGTCGCCGGCAGCTGCGGGTCGAGCGCGGGAACCAGCAGGTGGCCGGTCATCACCGCCTGCACCCCGGCGGCCACGGCGGCCCGGAACGGTGCCAGTTCGCAGGCGTCGAGCCGGTCCCGGTCGGCGGTGATCCGGGGCAGGTCGTGGTGTGAGTCGACGCGGGTGTCGCCGTGCCCGGGGAAGTGTTTGGCGCAGGCCGCGACGCCGCCGGCCTGGAGCCCGCGGACCCAGGCGGCGGTGTGCCGCGCGACCAGCACGGGGTCGGCGCCGAAGGAGCGGACGCCGATCACCGGGTTCGCCGGGTTGGAGTTGACGTCGGCGTCCGGGGCGTAGTTGAGGGTGACCCCCGCGGCGGCCAGTTCGGCGCCGAGGTCGCGAGCGACGGCCTCGGTCAGCTCCGGGTCGTCGACGGCGCCGAGGGCGAAGTTGCCGGGCCGGGAGCTGCCGTGCACCGACTCCAGCCGGGTGACGTCGCCGGCCTCCTCGTCGATCGCCACGATGACGTCCGGCCGTTCCGCGCGCAGCGTCGCGGTGAGCGCGGCCACCTGCTCGGTGTCGACGACGTTGCGGGCGAAGAGCACCACCGAGCCGAGACCCTCGCCGAGCCAGCGGCACACCCACGGTGGTGGGGTGGTGCCGACGAAGCCGGGTTGCAGGACGGCGGCGGCGAGCGCCGGGAGGTGCCCGGTGGTCGTGGTCACGCCGCCCCCTGGTAGTGATCGATGTCGATCACCGGCGACGGTGCGCCCCCGTCGATCCGCTGGTTGCGCTCGCTCATGCGGCCCCCGTACCCCATCTCTCGCGCGCCCTCGGCGCACCGCCACCGGCAGGCGGTCCTGCCATGGTCACACTGAGCGATTCAATAGTCAATAAACCTTACAGTTGCCTGGCGGCCCGCTCTCCGGGGAGAGTGCGGGGATGGATCCCGTCCTGCTGGCCGACGCGACGAGCCCGGCCGACATCCCCGGCGTACGCCTGCTCGGCCTGGTGGTCGGCGCCCTGCTGCTCCTCGCCGCGATCCGGGCGATGTTCGGTCGACGCTGAGCGACCCGTACCGATCCGGGCCCGACCGGCCGGGTGTGGCCGACCGCGACCGGGGTACGGCTTTCCCATCAGCAGGTCCGCGTGCCGAAGGGGTAAGCCATGAAGATCGGTTATTTTCTGTCCAGTGAGGAGTTCACGCCAGCCGAGTTGCTGGAGCAGGCGCGCGGCGCCGAACGGGCCGGCTTCGAGGCGCTGTGGATCTCCGACCACTACCACCCCTGGGTGGACGCACAGGGCCAGAGCCCGTTCGTCTGGTCGATGATCGGCGCGCTCAGCCAGGTCTGTTCGCTGCCGGTGACCACGGCGGTGACCTGCCCGACAGTGCGGATCCACCCAGCCGTGATCGCGCAGGCGGCGGCGACAAGCGCGGTGCTGCACGGTGGGCGGTTCGTGCTCGGCGTCGGCACCGGCGAGGCGCTCAACGAGCACATCTTCGGCGACGCCTGGCCGCAGGCCGACGTCCGGCTGGAGATGCTGGAGGAAGCCGTCGAGGTGCTGCGCGCGCTGTGGGGTGGCGGCTTCGTCAACCACCACGGCAAGCACTACACGGTGGAGCAGGCCCGGATCTACACCCTGCCCGACACTCCCCCGCCGATCTACGTCTCCGGCTTCGGGCCGAAGTCCATCGACCTGGCCGCCCGGATCGGGGACGGCTACGTGAGCACCATGCCCGACGGCGAGATGGTCCGGCGCTTCCGCGAGAACGGCGGCGGCGACAAGCCGTGCCAGGCCGGCTTCAAGGCGGCGTACGCGGACAGCGAGGACGAGGGCATGCGCATCGCGTACGAGCGCTGGCCCAACGCCGGGGTGCCGGGTGAGCTGTCCCAGGTGCTGCCCTCGCCGCGACACTTCGAGCAGGCCGCCGAGCTGGTCAAGCCGGAAATGCTGAAGGAGACGTTCGTCTGCGGCAACAGCGCCGACGCGCACCTGGAGATGATCGACCAGTACGCCAAGGCCGGCTTCGACGAGGTCTACGTGGCCAACACCGGCCCGCACTACCAGGGTCTGTTCGACCTCTACCAGCGCGAGGTGCTGCCCCGGCTGCGCTGAGTCGCCGATCGGCGAGCCGGCCGTCGAGGGCATGGCGGGTGCCCTGCCTGTGATCGTCCGAACGCGTTTCGGCGGTCATGGGCTCGGGTACCTCCGGCCCTCGATGAAACTGTCCACGCATTCGATGACGTTGCGCCGCGCGGCCCGCAGCCTTTTCGGCTGGAAGGCGCTGCGGCCCAACCAGCTCGCCGCCATGCGCGCGGTGATGAAGCGGCGCGACGCCCTGGTGGTGTTGCCCACCGGAGCCGGCAAGTCGGCGATCTACCAGATTCCGGCCAGCCTGATTCCCGGCCCCACCGTGGTGATCTCGCCCCTGCTGGCCCTCCAGCAGGACCAGATCGCCTCCCTCAACGAGCGGCAGCGCCCGGAGCTGCGGGCGGTGCGGATCAGCTCGAACGAGTCGCCCACCCAGCAGGCCGAGGCGATCACCGAGATCCGCGAGGGCCGGGCGGAGTTCCTCTTCATCACCCCGGAACAGCTCAGCAACCCCGAGCGGATGGCCGAGGTCGCCGGGCTGAAGCCGGCGCTGGTGGCGATCGACGAGGCGCACTGCATCTCCGCGTGGGGGCACGACTTCCGCCCCGACTACCTGGCGCTCGGGCACCTCATCGACGGCATCGGCCGGCCACCGGTGGTCGCGCTGACCGCCACCGCCTCCCCACCGGTACGCGACGACATCATCGCCCGGCTGCGGCTGCGCGACCCGGAGGTGGTGGTCTCCGGGCTGGACCGGCCGAACCTGTTCGTCGAGGTCGCGCACTGCCCCACCGAGGACTACCGGTGGCGGCGGCTGATCGCGCTGCTGAGCGACGACGAGCGACCCGGGATCATCTACGTGCCCACCCGCCGTGCCGCCGAGGAGCTGGCCACCCGGTTGACCGACGCCGGCTACCCGGCGCAGTTCTACCACGGTGGGATGGCGGCCGGCGCACGCCACGAACTGCACGAGGCGTTCCTCGCCGACCAGGTGCCGATCATGGTGGCGACCTCGGCGTTCGGCATGGGCATCGACAAGCCGAACATCGCCTGGGTGGTGCACATGGCGCTGCCCGACTCGCCGGACAGCTACTTCCAGGAGATCGGCCGGGCCGGCCGCGACGGGCAACCGGCCCGGGTGCTGCTGCTCTGGCAGGCCGAGGACGTCGGCCTGCAACGGTTCTTCAGCGGCGGCCTGCCCGACGTCGACGAGCTGCGTGACCTGGCCGCGCTGCTGCGCAAGAAGCCGGCCACCAAGACCGAGCTGCGCGAGACCACCGACCTCGGGCCGCGCAAGCTGGGCCAGTACCTCTCCCTGTTGGAGCAGGTCGGTGCGGCCGAGCCGCGCGCCCGGCAGCGCATCGGCGCGCCCCGTTACTCCCCCACCCCGACCGACGCCGCCGCGGCGGCGCTGGCCGAGGCGGAGCGCCAGCAGACGGTGACCCGGTCCCGCACCGACATGATGCGGGCCTTCGCCGAGACCACCGCCTGCCGTGGGCAGACGTTGCTGGCCTACTTCGGCGAGCAGATGACGCAGGTCTGCGGCCACTGCGACAACTGCCACAACGGCACCAGCGTGGCCGACCAGGGCGCGGTCGGGCCGTTCCCGGTGCACAGCCAGGTGCGGCACCCGGAGTGGGGGTCCGGCATGGTGCTCTCCTACGAGGAGGACAAGATGACCGTCCTCTTCGAGGAGGTCGGGTACAAGACGTTGTCGGTGCGCGTGGTGTCCGAACAGGGCCTGCTGACCCTGGACTAGCCTGACCCGGGTGCCGCTTTCGGGCCCGGTGGATCGAGCAAGCAGAGCACCGATTGACCAAGCAGAGCAGGGCGGAAGGGGCATTGCCGTGATCGAGCAGCCGGCGTACACCGGTTTCGGTTTCTCCGACGGGGAGTGGGGGTTGCTTGTCGGCCTGCCGCAGTCGGTGCTGACCGCGGCGAGCGCCGCCGAGTCCGACGGCACCCGCCGGACCATGGCGGAGAACGCGGCCGGGTTGGAGACCATCGCCGCCGGCCGGGAGTCGGCCAGCCCGCTGGTCGCCGCCGTGGCCGGGGAGATCGTCACCCGGGTCGGTGACCCGGACACCGGCGAGGAGTTGCCGGTCATCGCGCCCTCCGACCCCGGGGCGTACATCGACGACGTGCTGCTGCGGGCCGGCGAGGCCGGCGCGCTGCTGGCGGCGCGGGTCGACGAGGGTGAGGCCGGCGCGTACAAGCACTGGCTCGTGAAGATCGCCGAGCAGGTGGTGGGCGCCGCGTCCAGCGGTGGGTTGCTGGGCATCGGCGGCGAGTCGGTCAGCGACTCCGAGCGGCGTTTCCGCGACCGGCTCGCGCACGTGCTCATCGACTGATCGACGACAACGAGGTATCGGCCGGACCGGTCGGCTCGACGGCCAGCGCCGTGGGGTCGGCCGGTCGGACGCCGTGCAGCGCGAGAAGCGCGGTGACCGCGCCGAGCAGCATCACCACCATGGCCGCGTACGCGGCCAGGTGCAGCCCGTCGGTGAACGCGACGCCGGCGGCGTGCCGCACCGCGTCAGCCAGCTCCGCCGGCAGCCCTTGGGCGACCGCGAGCGCACCACCCAGGGTCTCCCGGGCCACGGCGGTGGTGTCGGCGGGCAGCCCGGCCGGCAGGCCGTCGACGATCTCGCGGCGGTAGACCGCCGCGCCCACGCTGCCCAGGATCGCCATTCCCAGCGCACCGCCCAGCTCGCTGCTGGACTCGGTCAGCGCCGACGCGACACCCGCCTGCTCGGGCGGCGCCGCGCCGAGGACCAGCTCGGTGACGAGGGACATCACCATCACCAGGCCGCCCGCGTAGACACTGGCGCCGACGAGCAGCAGCCACAGCGGCGTCTCCGGGGTGACCCGGGTCAACACCACGAAGCCGACCACTGCGATGCCGAACCCCGCACCGATCAGGTACGCCCGTTCGACGCGCTGGGCCAGGGCGGCCGCGGCCGGCGCGACTCCGCCCACGGCGAGGGACGGCACGAGGCTCCACAGCGCCGCCCGCAGCGGGCTCAGGCCGAGCACCAGTTGAAGGTGCTGGGTGGTGAAGATGGCAAAGCCGACGATGGCGAACATCGCCAGCAGGTTGACCGCGAGCGACCCGGCGAAGCCGCGACGGCGGAACAACGCGAGGTCGACCATCGGGTACGCCCTGGTCCGCTGCCGGTGCAGGAAGAGCGCCCCCACCAGCAGACCGCCGACGATGGCGAGGACCCGCACCGGGCTGAGGCCGTCGCGGGCCATCTCCTTGATGCCGTAGATCACCGGCAGCAGCGCGCCGAGCGACAGTGCCGCGCTGATCAGGTCGAACCGCCCGGTGGCCGGGTTGCGGAACTCGGGCACCAGGAGCGGCACGAGCAGGAGCAGCATCAGCATCGCCGGGATGTTGATCAGGAAAATCGAGCCCCACCAGAAGTGCTCCAGCAGGATCCCGCTGAGCACGGGGCCGATGGCGATGCCACCGGTGAGGGTGGCGGTCCAGATGCCGATGGCGGTCCCGCGCTGCTTGGCGTCGTGGAACATGTTGCGCACCAGGGCGAGCGTCGAGGGCATCAGGGTGGCCCCACCGACGCCGAGCACCGCACGCGCGGCGATCAGGGTCGCGGTGCTGTCGGCGTACGCGGCCAGCAGCGACGCCGCGCCGAACGCGGTGGCGCCGATCAACAGGAGCCGACGTCGGCCGATCCGGTCACCCAGAGCGCCCATGGTGATGAGCAGCCCGGCCAGCACGAAGCCGTAGATGTCGAAGATCCAGAGCTGTTCAGTGGCGGTGGGACGCAACTCCGCGCTGATGAACGGGACGGCGAAGTAGAGCACCGACACGTCCATCGAGACCAGGAGCAGCGGCAGCATCAGCACCGTGAGCCCGATCCACTCCCGCCGACCCGCTCGCGGTGCCGGTGTGGTGGTGATCGTCATGGTCAGTTCCCCTTCTGCGTATGGCGTACGCTGTTATGCGTAGACCATACGCAGAACTAGGATGGCGGGGCAAGGAGGAAATGTGGCGGCGAAGACAGACGACAGCGGGCCCGTACTCCCGGCGGCCATCGAGAGCGCGTGGGGGCTGCGGGAGCGGCCACCCAAGGGCCCCCGGCCGGGTATGAGCGTGCCCGCCATCGTGGACGCCGCCGTACGCGTGGCCGACGCCGACGGCCTGGCGGCCGTCTCGATGAGCCGGGTGGCCAAGGAGTTGGGCGCCGCGACCATGGCCCTCTACCGGTACGTCGGCTCCAAGGACGAGCTGCTGATGCTCATGGTCGACACCGGGTACGGCCCATCCCCCGGCCCACCCGCACCCGGGGACGACTGGCGCGCCGGCCTCACCCGGTGGGCCTGGGCCGAACACGACGTGCTGCGGCAACGGTCCTGGCTGCTGCACGTGCCGATCAGCGGCCCACCGATCACCCCGCAGCAGCTCGGCTGGATGGAGGACGGGCTGCGCTGCCTGGACGGCACCACGCTCGGCGAGGGCGAGAAGATGTCGGTGCTCCTGCTGATCACCGGGTACGTCCGCAACGAGGCCACCCTCACCTCGCAGATCGCCGAGGGCAGCCGGGCCGCCGGCGTCGAACCCAGCGAGATGATGCCGGCGTACGGTCGACTGGTGGCCCGGCTCATCGACCCGGCCCGCTTCCCCGCGCTGGACCGGGTGCTGAGCGCCGGTGTGCTCTACCAGGACGACGACCCCGACGACGAGTTCGTCTTCGGCCTGGACCGGATCCTCGACGGCGTCGAGGCGCTGATCCGGCGTCGAGCGAGCTGAGGGAGTCCGATGCTGCCGAGAGACACCATCGACACCAGGGTCCTGCCACCGGGCGAACGGTTCGGCATGTGGCTGGACCTGGTGGCGCGCACCTCGGTGCCGCTGCGCATGCAGTCCGCGCACAGCGACGACTTCGCCGCCCGCGCCGACTTCATAGCGCTCGGCCCGATCCAGTTGGTGCAGTACGAATACCCGTCCCTGGATGCCACCCGGACCCCGAAGCTGGTCCGTCAGGCTGACCCGGGGTTGTACATCCTCGCCCTCACCACCGGCGGCATCGGCACGTCCAGCCAGGACGGTCGCCGCAGCGAGATCCTGGCCGGCGAGTTCACCTTCTACGACGCGTCCCGGCCGCACGACGTGTGCCACCACGCGACCGAACCGGAGCAGAACCAGGCCACGTCGATCGTCACGATGATCCCGCACGCCGCGCTACCACTGCCACCACAGCGGATGGCCGCGCTCTACGGCGGCCGGATGTCCGGCAGCGAGGGGATCGGGGCGCTGCTGGCGCAGTTCCTGCTCCAGGTGACAGGGCACCCCGAGCAGTACCATGCCGCCGACGCCAGCCGGCTCGGCGCGGTGGGACTGGACCTGGCCACCACAATGCTCGGCCGGCACCTCGTCGCCGAGGACGCCGTGCCCACCGAGGTCCGCCGCCGCGCGCTGCTCACCCAGGTGCAGTCGTACATCCACCGCCACCTCGGCGACGCGACACTCGGCCCGCAGGTCGTCGCCGACGCCCACCACATCTCGGTGCGGTCCCTGCACCGCTTGTTCGAGGCCGAGGACGCCACTGTGGCGTCGTACATCCGGGATCTGCGGCTGGCCCGGTGCCGGCGCGACCTGGCCGACCCGGCGCTGCGCACGCAGCCCGTGCAGACCGTGGCGGCGCGGTGGGGTTTTTCCGACAAGGCCCACTTCAGCCGGGTATTCCGGGCCGCGTACGGCACAACCCCGCAGGAACACCGCGACAGTGGCTCGGATTTGGCGCGGATCGTCAACCGCCAGGCGTCCACCGTCAACTCGCTGCCGGCAGACTGACACCAACGCGGCCGGCCGCCACCTGGTGGGCCGCCAACGGGGGCCGTGGCGAGGCGCCCGCCGCGCGAGCGGCGGGCGGCCGCCCGGTGGCACCCCACTGACGCCCGAGGCTCCGGCTCCGTCGCGCTTCCCCCCAGAACCGCCGACGGGGCCGGTCAGGCCCCCTCCAGCAGCTTCAGGACGACCTGCTCCGCCTCCTCGCGAGGCGCCTGCGGGTCCACCGACGCCACCACCCCGTCGTGGTAGAGGTCGACCACCCGGGGATCCACGTACGACGCGCGAGCCACCGTCGGCGTGTTGCCCAGCAGCTCCGCCACCTCACGCATCACGGCGACCACCGCCTTCCGCCGGGCGGTCATCGAGCGGGCCGGGCCGACGGTGGCCAACTCGGTGGCCGCGAGCACTGTGGCGTGCCAGGTACGGAAGTCCTTCGCGGTCATCTCCCCACCGCTGGCGTCGCGCAGGTAGCCGTTGACCTCGTCGCTGCGCACGTCGCGCCACTCCCGGCCGTCCCAGTAGCCGAACAGCCGCTCCGCCCGTCGCCGACGACGGCGCAGATCCACCAGCACCTGGCACAGCTCCGGGTCCTCGATCCGGCGTACCTGCTCGATGCCTCCCTTCGCGGGGAACACGAACACCACGCAGCCGCGCCGGGACCGGGCATGCTCGGGGCGCAGGGTGGCCACCCCGTACGTCGGGTCGTCGCCGTTCGCGTACTGGTCGCTGCCGACCCGGAACATCCCCATGTCCAGCAGTCGGGTCACCGTCGCCAGCACCCGGTCCCGGCCCAGTCCACGGCCGTCCAGGTCGCGCCCCACCCGCTCGCGCAGCGCCGGCAGCCGCCGGGCCACCTCCAGCATGTGGTCGAACTTCGCTTCGTCCTGCTTCTCCCGCCACCGCGGGTGGTAGATGTACTGCTTTCGCCCGGCCGCGTCGATCCCGATCGCCTGGATGTGCCCGTTCGGGTGCGGCGCGATCCACACGTCCTGCCAGGCCGGCGGGATGACCAACTCCCGCAGCCGGGCCAGGACATCCGGATCCCGCACCGGAGCCCCGGACGGGTCGACGAAGAGCCAACCCCGTCCGCGCCGACGCCGTCCGTACCCCGGTCGACCCGGGTCGCTACGCCGCAACCGCACCGGAGACCCGCACCACCCTCTCCACCTCGGCCACGGCGGCCAGCACCTCGTCAAGGCGCAGAGCCGCCATCGTCGGGTGGCTTCCTACCCCGTCCCACTTGGGCCAATCCGCCTCGCCGGCCCAGAGCACGCGGTGCCGCGGCCGATCCGGTGGAGGCCCCCAGTGCGCCGGTGGCACCGGCCCGAAGAGGACGACCGACGGGGTGCCGTACCCGGTGGCCAGGTGGGCGGCCCCGGTGTCCCCGCTGACCACCAGCCGGGCGTCGGCCACCAGCGCGGCGAGCGCGCCGAGGTCGGTCCTGCCGGCCAGCACGGCGTCCGAGCTCAGGCCCGCCGCCTCCGCCACCCGGGCCGCCAACGCCCGTTCGTCGGCCGAGCCGGTGAGCAGCACCTGGTGCCCCTGGTCGGTCAGTGCCCGGGCCAGCGCGGCGAACCGCTCGGCTGGCCACCGCTTGGCCGGGATCTTGCTGCCCGGATGCAGCACTGTGACACCGCTGGGCAGCCCCGCCGCAGCGGGCCGACGCAGGCTGAGGTCGGCGCGGTCGGCCGGGATGTCGTACCAGGACAGCAGCCGGCACCACCGGTCCACCTCGTGCTCGTCGACGGACCAGCGCGGGCCGTCGGCGCAGCCGGCGTCCGGGCTGGCGAAGGCGAGCAGCCGACCGGGCCGGGTGGCCGCGAGCAGCCGGTGCGACTGCGGGCCGCGCCCGTGCAGGTTGACCGCGACCCGCGGGGCCGACCCCACCCGGAGAGGGCGGTCCAGCCCGGCAGTGTCCACCAGCCGGTCGACGCCACCGACCAGGTCGACCAGCGGGGCCAGCCAGCCGGGCGCGGCGAGCGCCAGCTCCCGCGACGGGTACGCGGCCCGCAGCGCCCGCAGCGCGGGCACCGCGGTCACCAGATCGCCGACGCCGAGGGCGCGCAGCACGAGGATCACGGGTACGAGGTCTCCTGCTCGGCGCAGACCACCATCTCGCGCACCGCGCAACCGGGCGGCTGGTTGAGCGCGAACATGATCGCGGCGGCGGTGTCGGCGGGCTCGTTGAGGTTCGCGTCCGGCCCCGGCTTGTACTGCGGGTCACGTTCGTCGAAGAACGCGGTACGCATCCCACCCGGAATGAGCAGGGTGACGCCGACCTGACCGGCCAGCTCGGCGGCGAGGGCTCGGGTGAACCCCACCACGCCGAACTTTGCCGCGCAGTACGCGGTGGCGTCACTGACCGCCTTGACGCCAAGGGTTGAGGCGACGGTGACGATGCGGCCCCGGGAGGTCAGCAGGAACGGCAGCGCGGCCCGGATCACCGCCGCGGTGGCCAGCAGGTCGACGGCGACGATCCGGTCCCAGGTCTCCCCCGGCAGGTCGCCGAGTCGACCCGGCACGTCCGTGCCGGCGGCGGTCACCACCGCGTCCAGGCCACCGGCCTGCTCGGCGAGGTGCTGGGTGGCCACCTCGGCGGCTCGCGTGTCGGCCAGGTCACACTCGGTCCAGGACACCCCGTCGGCCGGCGGTTGCCGGTCCAGCACGAGCGGTCGGCCACCGGAGGCGGCCACCGCGGCGACCACCGCCGCGCCGAGGCCGCTGGCGCCGCCGGTGACCAGGACGGTGGGCCCGGCGCCGGGCCGCGTGGCGGTCATCGGGTCCGCTCCGCAAGCGTGCGGACGATCAGGTCGGTGGTGGAACGACCGTCCAGGTAGGGCACCACCACGGTGTTCCCACCCCAGCGGCGCAGGACCTCCGCCTCCGGCAGGGTGACGCTCGCGTCCCCACCGCCGGTGGCGTAGTCGCCGCCCTTGACCCACACGTCGGGGCGTACCCAGGACAGCGCCGTCTCCGGGGTCGGCTCGTCGAAGATGAGGACCGCGTCGACGCAGCTCAGGGCGGCCAGCAGTCGGCTGCGGTCAGCTTCGGACTGCACCGGCCGATCCGGCCCCTTCAACCCGGCCACGCTGGCGTCGGAGTTCAGGCAGACGATGAGGCAGTCGCCGAGCTGCCGGGCCGCCTCCAGGGTGGCCACGTGCCCGGCGTGCAGCAGGTCGAAGCAACCGCCGGTCGCCACCACAGTGCCACCCGCGGCGCGTACCTCACCCAGGAGCGTGGCGACAGCGGCGACTCCCACCCGGTCGGCCATCGCACCACCTCGTGGTGCCGGCTGGAGGGCTCGCGGCCCCGGCGCACTCCTGGCCCGCACCGTAGGCGCCGACGGAGGCAGAACCGTGGCCACTCCCCCACCGGCCACGTACGCGGACGCCTCGGCGACCGCCACCTGCACCGCCTCGGAGACCAGCGCGCCCTGGGCCAGTGCGAGGCTGGCCGCCGCCGCGAACCGGTCGCCGGCACCGCAGGTGTCCCCCTCGGCGCTACCCGGCGTCGGCACCACCAGCGGCGTCGACCCGGCGTGGCAGAGCAGCGCACCGTCGCCACCCAGCGTCACAGCGACCGCGCCGGCGCGCCAGCGCCGTCGTAGCCCCTGGGCGCCGCGGGACGCGGTGGCAAGTCGGGAGGCCCCGGGCAGCGCGGGGACCAGCTCGCGCACCTCGGACTCGTTCGGGGTGGCCAGGTGTACGCCGGGCACGGCGGCCGGGCCCCGCGGATGCGGGTCCCACACCACCGGTGCGCGGGTGGCGGCCAACGCGTCGCGCAGCGCGGGCTGCCGGGCCACCCCCCGGCCGTAGTCGCTGACCAGCACCGCCGACGCCGCGGCGATCACCCGGAGCACCTCGTCGGAAGGCTGACCCGGCTCCCCGGACGCCCCGCCCCGATCGTGGCGCAGCAGCACCCGCCCCCGAGCCCGCAGCCGGATCTTCTCCGGCGTCGCACCGGAGAGGGCCAGTGGGTACACCTGCACGCCGGCGGCGGCGAGCAGCGCGCTCAGCCGGGCCCCGCCGGCGTCGTCGGCGAGCGCGGTCACCAGCACCACCTCGGCGCCCTGCGCGGCGGCGAACACCGCCGCCAGCCCGGCGCCCCCCGGTCGGTCGGTGGCCACGGTCTCGTCGAGCACCGGCACCGGGGAATCCGGGCAGAGCCGGTTCACCACACCTTCCACATCCCGGTCGAGCAGGGTGTCCCCGAGCACCACCACCGGTCCCCTCACGCTTGCCTCCTCATCGTCACGCGTCGACCTGCTGTCCGACTCACGCGTCGACCTGCTGTCCGGGCCCGCCGTCGAGCACCACCTCGACCCCGGCGCGTACCGGCGCGGAAGGCAGCCGACCGGCCGGTGCAGGCTCCCCGGGCCCGGGGTGGACGACCGCCGGATCGGCGACTGCCGCCAGCGCGGCGGGCAACTCCTGTTCGAGGTACTCGCAGAGCAGATGACTGGTCACCAGGTGCAGCTCCTGGACGACCTGGGTGTCCGGGGACGCGACGGCCAGCACGTCGTCGCAGGCGTCGGCGAGCGGATTGGGCGCGGTGCCGGTGAGCGCCCAGGTGATCACCCCGACGTCGCGGGCCGCCTGCGCGGCGGCGACCAGGTTGGGGCTGGTTCCGCTGGTGCTCAGCAACAGCAGGATGTCGCCCGGGCGGCCGTGGGCGCGCACCTGGCGGGCGTACACGTCGGTGTAGCCGTAGTCGTTGGCGATGGCGGTGAGCGCGCTCGTCTCGGCGTGCAGCGCGATCGCGGACAGCGGCTGGCGGTCGTCGTGCAGCTTGCCCACCAGCTCGGCGGTGAGGTGCTGGGCCTCGGCGGCGCTGCCGCCGTTGCCGGCCACCAGCAGGCGCCCCCCGGCGGCCAGCCGGTGGGCCAGGTCCGCGCCCCAGCGCGCCAGCTGTCGCTCACACCGTCGGTACGGCACCAGCGCCGCGGCGAGATTCGTCAGGTGGGTGTCGAGCAGACTGCCCGTCGGCATCAGGCCACCACCCGGGTCGGCCGGCGCACGGCGGCCACCTCGCTGTAGACCTCGACCAGCCGCTCGGCGGTGGCCGCCCACGAGTACCGCTCCCGGGCCCGCTCACGCGCCGCCGTCGCGTACGCGAAACGCCTGATCCGGTCGTCGAGCAACCCCTGGATCGCGGTGGCCAGGGCGTGCGGGTCCCGGGCCGGCACGAGGTCACCGGTCGTCCCGTCGACCACTGTGTCCCGGATGCCGCCCACGGCCGTGCCGACGACCGGCACCCCACAGGCCATCGCCTCCAGCGGGGTCAACCCGAACGGCTCGTACCAGGGCGCCGCGACCAGCAGGTCCGCCGAGCGGTACCAGCGGCCCATCTCCTCCCGGGGCACCGCGCCGACCAGGTGCACCCGATCGGCAACCCCGCACGACTCCGCGAGGGCCCGCAGCCGCCGGGCGTACGGGTCGGTCTCCAACAGCCCCTCGGGCGGGCCGCCGACGACCACGCACTCGGCGTCCGGGACCAACGCCATCGCGCGGATCACGGTCTGGAAGCCCTTGCGCTCAACCAGCCGACCCACGGTGAGGATGCGGGCCCGTCCCGGTTCCCGGTCGGCGGCCGGTCCGAGCGGGGCGAAGGTGGTGAGGTTGACCCCGGAGGGCACCACTGTCATCCGGGACCGGGGCACACCCATCCGGACCAGTTCGCCCACCTCGTCTCGGCACTGCGCGACGATCCGGTCCACCGAGCGGCCCAGCTCCCGCTCGTAGGAGACCCGTCGGGCCGGGCTGGTGTCCTGCACACCCTGGTAGCGGCGCTTCACAGTGCCCAGCGCGTGGTACGTCTGCACCACCGGCACCCCGGTCTGCCGGCCGGCGGTCAGCCCGGCCAGTCCGCTCATCCAGAAGTGCGCGTGGATCACCTCGGGCACCCAGTCGCCGCCGCGCCACCGCTCGATCAGCCAGTTGCTGAACTCCCGCATGTGCGGCAGCAGCGCGTCTTTGGCCACCGGCTCGGCCGGGCCGGCCGGCACGTGCACCACGTCGTACCCGTCCGGGCTGCGGACGGTCACCGGCAGGTCGGGCGCGTCGCGGCGGGTGTAGACCCGCACCTCGTGCCCGGCGGCGGCGAGCGCGGCGGACAGCTCCGCGACGTGGGTGTTCTGGCCGCCGGCATCCTCCCCTCCGAGGACGGCGAGCGGGCTGGCGTGCTCCGAGATCATCGCGATCCGCATACTTCCTCCTCCAGCAGCCGGTCCCAGTCAGCGAGGAAACGGTCGAGGCCGTACCTGTCGCGCGCGGCGGTTCGCGCAGCCGCTCCGGCCTGCCGCGCGGTAGCCGGTTCGGCGATGAACCGGCGGGCGGCGTCGAGCAGGGTGTCGGTCCGGGTGGCGAGCGCCCCCGCCTCCGGGGGCACCGCCATCACCGCCTCGGTGGTGGCGAGCGCGACGACCGGCATGCCGATCGCCATCGCCTCGATGAGGCTGAGCCCGAGGGAGGTCCACCGGCACAGATGCAGGTACGCCCGCCGGCGGGCCAGTTCGGTGTGCATCCGCTCCTGGGGCACGTCATCGTGGCTGGTCAGCCGGTCGGCGGGCAGCCCGAGGTGGTCGGCCAGGCCGGCGACGCCCATGCCGAAGACGTCCAGCGGCGCGATCTCGGCGAACTGGGGCAGCAGGTCGGTGCCGGTGACCCGACCTCGCCGTACCGGCTCGTTGATCACCACGGCGAGTCGGTCCAGCTCCCCGGTGTAGGACGCGGAGGGAGCGACGATGCCGTGGTCGACCACTGTGGAGCGCGTGGCGCCGGTGTCCCAGAAGATCTGGTTGAACCCGGTGACGTGGGCGATGAGTAGGTCGTCGCGGTCGGCCATCGGGTGGCGGGTGTTCGGCACGTCGCCCTTGGGGGTGTTGTGCTCGACGTAGATCGCAGGAAGGTCGCGGCCGGGGCGACGACGAAGCCACTGCTCGGCCCGGTCGATCTCCTCGGGGCGTTGCAGGATGACCAGGTCGACGTCTGCGCTCGGCAGCTCCTCCGGGCTGACCTCGACCGCATTGTCCGGCCACGGGTAGGTGCGGGCCCGGCCGAGGCCGTACGGGCCGCGGTCGGGTGTGGTGGGAATCAGGTAACGATGGCTACCGTGCACGAACGACGTGGTCCAGGAGCCGTGCACGTGCCAGAGCAGGATGTTCATCGGCCGCCACCACCGCTGACGGCGAGGGTTCGGAGCGCGTCGACCACGTCGCCCGGGTCGACGCCACTGAGGCAGGGGTGCCCGGGGACCGGGCAACTGGCTGCCCGGGTGTCCCGGCAGGGAGCGGCGGCGTCGCCGAGCCGGACGGTCGGCACCCGGTAGGGCCCCCACTGGCCGAACGGAACGGTCGGCGCGAAGAGACTCACCACCGGCACCCCGGCGGCGGCTGCCAGGTGCGCGGGCCCGGTGTTGCCGACCACCACCGCGCTGGCGTCCGCGACGATAGCGGCCAGCCCGGCCAGGTCGGTGCGGCCGCCCAGGTCGGTGCCGCCGGCCGCGGCGACCCGGGCGGTGACCGCGCGCTCGTCCGGGCCGCCGGTGACCAGCACCCGGTGCCCGGCGTCGGCAAGCGCCCCGACGATCCGGGTGGCCACCTCGGGCGGGCAGGCCCGGCTCGACGCGGCCGACCCGGGGTGCAGCACCACGTACCCCGGGTCGCCGAGGTCGGCCGGGCGCGGCGGCACGGCGTCTCGGCGCAGCCGCAGGACCGGTTCGTCGCCGTGGGGCAGCCGGTGGCCGGCGGCGGCGGCCAGGGAAAGGGCACGTTCGGGTTCGGGGACGCCCACCGGCACCCGGTGCCGGATGTCCAGCAGCGAGCCCGGATAGTCGTCGCTGATCGCCGCGATCCGGTGGACCCCCGCCATCCGCAACAGCAGCGCCAGCGGCAGGGCGGACTGGTGGAACGAGGTGAACACCACCGCCTGGTCCGCGCCGACCGCACCCAGCCGCGCGGACAGGCTCCGCATGGCCTCCGGGTCGACCGGCCCCGGCGCGGGGTCGATCCACGGCAGCGGATGCTCGATGATCTCGTCGACGCCGGGCAACAGGTTGGCGGCGGCCCGACCGCGCGGCCCACACAGCAGCACCACCCGCTCCGCTCCAGCCGCGACGGCGCGGATCGCCGGGCCGGTGACCAGCACGTCACCCGCCGAATCCGAGCGGACCACGAGCGCCGTCCGTACCGGTTCGGCGGTCGGGGTCGAGGGCTGCACAGCCTGTTGGCGGCGCAGGATCTCTGCCACCGCCGCCGGCAGATCGGTGGCCACCCACCCGGCGGCGACGACCTCCTCCGGCCGGGTCACCGGGGTGGGCACCAGCACCCCCGCGGCCCCGGCGGCCATGGCGGCGCCGACGTCCCGGCCGATGTCGCCCACGAGTACGCAGCGGGACGGCGTCGTGCCCAACTCTCGGGCGGCGGCGTACACCAGGCCCGGCGCCGGCTTGCGGCAGTCACAGCCGTCGGCGTCGTCGTGCGGGCAGACCAGCCACGCGTCGAACCGGCCCAGCAACTCCTCGACGCGGGCGTGCACGGCCCGCATCTGTTCACCGGTGAAGTAACCCCGGGCCAGGCCCGACTGGTTCGTGACGACCGCCAGCCGCAGCCCGGCCGCGCGCAGCCGGTCCAGCGCCGCCCGAGCGCCCGGCACCGGCCGCACCTTCTCCGGGTCGCCGTTGTACGGCACGTCCTCGATCAGGGTGCCGTCGCGGTCCAGCAGCACCGCGTCGTAGAGCACCGCTCGGGGGCTTGCGACAGACCCGGAACCGGCGCGGTCAGCAGCGGCGTACACCTGGGCTGACCTGCGCTGATACGGATCCTCCTGGTCCTGTCGCACAGCCGGCGGGTTCCCTGCGCCCCGAGGAGTAAACGTCGTCGTGGAGGCGGTGGGCCAGCGCCGCCAGCGATGCCCCGGGTCGGCCTTACCCGCCGTCTGAGAGAAGCTAACCAGGTCAGCCGTTAGCCCGTGCCGTGCTCCGGGTATGGGATACCGGTGGCGATTGTGGAGAAAGTGATTGACGCTTCCCCGCAGCAGGTGTTCGACGTGCTCGCGGACGGATGGACGTACAGCGACTGGGTGGTCGGCACGACACACGTGCGCGACGTGGACGACGCCTGGCCCCGGGTGGGCAGCCAACTGCACCACAAGGCCGGGCCGTGGCCGTTCTCCTTGCAGGACGCCTCGACGGTGCTGGTCTGCGAACCGCCGCACCGGCTCGTGCTGAAGGCCGGTCTCTGGCCGGCCGGCGAGGCGATCGTGGCCTTCACGCTGGAGCCGGTCGGCGAGAACGCCACCCGCATCCGGATCGGGGAGGATTTCGCCGCCGGCCCGCTGCGCTGGGTCCGCAACAAGGTCAACGATCTGGTGCTGCACCTGCGTAACCGGGAGACCCTGGACCGCCTCGCCGACATCGCCACCCGGCAGAAGGGGTCACCGTGACGCAGACCGTGGTGGTGACCGGGGCGAGCGCCGGCGTCGGTCGGGCCGTCGCCCACGCGTACGCGGCGCGCGGCGCCCGGCTGGCGCTGCTGGCCCGGGGCGAGGCGGGTCTGGTCGCCGCCGAGCGGGAGTGCCGACTGCGCGGCGCGACCGACGTGCGGGTGTACCGGGTCGACGTGGCCGACGCGGGCGCGGTGCAGCAGGCCGCCGACGACGTGGTGCACCGGTGGGGCGGCATCGACGTGTGGGTCAACAACGCGATGGCGTCGGTGTTCGCGCCGGCCTGGGAGATCCCGGCTCGCGAGTTCCGTCGGGTCACCGAGGTCACCTACCTGGGCACTGTGCACGGCACCCTCGCCGCGCTGCGGCACATGCGGGCGCACGGGCGGGGCACGATCGTGCAGGTGGGCTCGGCGTTGGCCTACCGGGGGATCCCGCTGCAGTCGGCGTACTGCGCCAGCAAGCACGCCGTCCAGGGCTTCAACGACTCGCTGCGCGCCGAGCTGCTGCACGACTGCCCGGGGGTGAAGTTGTCAATGGTGCAGCTGCCCGCGGTCAACACGCCGCAGTTCTCCTGGGTCCGCACCCGGCTGCCCCGGCATCCGCAACCGGTACCGCCGATCTTCACTCCGGAGCTGGCCGCCCGGGCCATCGTCTGGGCCGCCGACCGTGGCACCAGGGAGCTGAACGTGGGTGGCCCGACCTGGCAGGCCCGGGTGGGCGACGCCCTGTTCCCCGGTCTGCTGGACCGCAAGCTGGCCCGCGACGGCTACGACAGCCAGCAGACCGGCGAGAAGATCGATCCGGCGACCTGGCGGGACAATCTGGATCACCCCGGCGATGCGGACACGGACCGGGGCACGGCGGGCGTGTTCCGCGAACAGGCGCGGGACCGTTCCGCGGCACTGTGGGTGGGCACGCACAAACCAGCGCTCTCCGGTGTCGCGCTCGCCGTCGCAGCGCTCGCCCTCAGCGCGGTCGCTCGCCGCCGTCGTTGACCGGCGAGCCTCTGACCAGGGCTTGGACGCCTGCGCACGGTGGGTGGCGAGGGTGCGCAACGCCCGGAAGGGGTGCCTCCCTCAGACCGAATGCGGGAACTAGATACCCTTTCCATGACCCTTGTCCGCAAACCGAGGATGACCGACATGATCAAGCCGGTGCAGTTGCCGACGCCGTGGCGGGACGCACGCCTGACCGTCGTGGTGCCCACGTACAACGAGGCGGGCAACCTCCCGGCGCTGGTCGAGCGGCTGCTCGCGCTGCCGCTGCCGGGGCTGCGCATCCTCGTCGCCGACGACAACTCCCCCGACGGCACCGGGGAGGTGGCCGACAAGCTGGCCATCGAGCACCCCGACCGGATCGAGGTGGTGCACCGCGCCGGCAAGGAGGGCCTCGGCCGGGCGTACGTGGACGGGATGACCCGGGCGATCGAGGGCGGCGCCGAGTACGTGGCGCAGATGGACGCCGACCTCTCGCACCCGCCCGAGGCGCTGCCGGGGATGCTCGGCGCGCTGCTCTCCACCCAGGCCAGTGTGGTGATCGGTTCCCGGTACGTCCCCGGCGGCGAGCTGGACGAGAATTGGCCGCTCTACCGCCGGGCGCTCAGTGGCTGGGCCAATCTCTACGTGCACACCCTGCTACGGGTACGTATCCGGGACCTGACCGCCGGCTTCAAGATCTGGCAGGCCGAAGCCCTGCGCGACATCGACCTGGAGCGGGTGCAGTCCAACGGCTACAGCTTCCAGGTGGAGATGCACTACCTCGCCACCAAGCTGGGGCACACCATCCTGGAGGTGCCGATCCGCTTCGAGGAGCGGCGCGACGGCGTCTCCAAGATGACCACCGCGACCAAGGTGGAGAGCGCGCTCATGCCCTTCCGCCTCCGCAGCAAACACCGCAACATCACCCGCTAACCCTCCCCCCACCCTGCCTGGGTGATCAAGAGGTTTGCGTCGTCAGCGTCGGCGGAACTGACGCAAACCTCTTGATCACCGGGAGCCAAGGGGGGTGGGGGTGGGCCTTAGTCGGGGTAGATGGCGCGGTGGGCGGTGGAGATGGCTGCGGCGTAGGCGCGGCCGGTGAGCGCGCGGTCGCGGGCCAGCGCGGCGCGGGCCGCGTTCGCGCCCGGTGCGCCGTGCACACCGCCGCCGGGGTGCGCCGACGCGCTGGCCAGGAAGAGCCGGTCCACCGGGGTGTCCGCCCGGCCCAGGCCAGGGATCGGGCGCAGGAAGAGCTGCTGGTACGCGGCGGCGGTCCCGCCGCCGAGCGTGCCACCGACCAGGCTCGGATTGCCCTTCTCCAGGTCGGCTGGCCCGGCCACGTGTCGGCCCACGATGAGGCTCCGGAAACCCGGGGCGGCCGCCTCCAGCACGTCCTCCATCCGCTGCACGTGCCCGGCGACCTCCTCGGCCCGCCAGTTTCGCCGGAACGGCAGATGGGTGTACGACCAGAGCGACTCGGTGCCCGGAGGGGAGTGGCTCGGGTCCGCCACAGACATCTGCCCGACCAGCAGGAACGGGTCGCGGGGTAGCTCGCCACGGGCCAACTCGCTGGCGTAGTGGGTGAGCCCGTTCAGGTCCGCGCCGAGGTGCACGGTGCCGGCGCCGGCCACCTGCCGGTTCGTCCAGGGCACCGGCGCGGAGAGCGCCCAGTCCACCTTCAGCGTGGAGCCGTCCCACCGGAAGTGCGCCAGGTCCTCCACGAGCCGGGATGGCAGTGCCGCCGCGCCGACCAGGTCGAGGTAGAGCGCCGGCGCCGGCACATCGGCGAGCACGGCCCGACGGGCCCGCCACAGCCCGCCGCCGACGGTCCGGACCCCCATCGCCCGGCCCCGGGCGGTGAGCACCCGATCGGCCCGGGCACCGTAGATGATCGTCCCGCCGAGCCCCTGTAGCCGATCCACCAGTGCGTTGGTGATCTGCTGCGCGCCTCCGTCGGGCACCGGCCAGCCGACCTGCTGGCCGAGCATGGCCAGCAGCCAGCCGTACACCCCGGAGCCGGCCTCCTCAGGGGAGAGGTCGGTGTGCAGGGCACAGCCGGCCAGCAGGGCCGGCCCGCCGGGACCGTCGAAGAGTTCGTCGCCAAGTTTGCGGACCGGCACGACCAGGCGCCGCGCGAGTCGCAGCGCGCCGGCGACGCGCAACCGACGCAGGAGGCCCAGCCCGCCGCGTACCGGCGGGAACGGCGAGGTGATCGCCTCCAGCATTGGGTCGGCCACGTCGAGCCAGTCGGTGTACGCGTTGAGCCAGCGCTTACCGTCCCCGGGGGCGAACTGCTCCAGCGACGCTGCCGTGACGTCCGGGTCCCGGTTGATCACCGCGGCTCGACCGTCCGGCAGCAGGTGCGCCAGCACGTCCGGCGAGTGCCGCCAGGACAGCCCGTGTCGACCCAGGTCCAGGCCGCCCAGCACCGGCGAGGCGTACCCGAGGGGGTAGAAAGAGCTGTAGAGATCGCTGAGGTAGCCGGGCGCGGTGACCTCGGCGGAGCGGACCGCGCCGCCGGGCACCGCTGTCGCCTCCAGCACCACCACGTCCCAGCCGGCGTCGGCCAGCAGGTTGGCCGCCACCAGGCCGTTGTGCCCGGCGCCGACGATGACGGCGTCCGCGCTCTGCACGGTGGTGGTTGTCATCGGATCCGCCTACCCGGCGCGCAACCGGGCGAAACGTGTTTGCCTCGTCGAGGCCGGGGCATCCAACGCCGCATGTACACGGTTGCGCAGCTGGTGGGCGGAGTATGGGGTGCGGGCGGCGACGGCGGCGAACTGGTCGTGCGTGATCCGGCGGACGACGCGCCGGTGAGCACGGTGCCGGTGGCCACTGCCGACGAGGTGGGCAAGGCGACCCAGGCGGCCCGCAACGCGGCGGCCCAGTGGGCGGCGACCGCTCCTGCCGAACGCGCGGCGGCGCTGCATCGGGCCGCGGACGCGGTGGAGGCGGTCATCGAGGAGTTGGCGGCGGCGGTCACCGCGGAGATGGGCAAGCCGTTGGCGGACGCCCGCGGCGGCGTCGAGGCGGGGATCGGCACCCTGCGACAGTATGCGGAACTGGCACCGCTGCGCGGCGGGCGCACGCTGAACGGCGAAACCGACGCGCTGGACTTCCTGACCCCGCAGCCACGCGGGGTGGTCGCGGCGATCACCCCCTGGAACGACCCGGTGGCGGTCTCCTGTGGACTGCTCGGCGCGGCCCTGGTGACCGGGAACGTGGTGCTCTACAAGCCGAGCGAACGGACACCGGCGACGGGCTGGCTGCTGGCCCGAGCACTGGACCAGGCACTGCCGGCCGGGGTGTTGTCGCTGCTCACCGGCGGCCCGGAGGTGGGTGCGGCACTGGCGGCGCAGGACGTCGACGTGGTGGCCCACGTGGGTTCCACAGCGACCGGGCGGGCGATCGCCGCCGCGGCGGCCCGCACCGGCGCGAAGGTGCTCCTGGAGAACGGCGGCAGTGACCCGTTGATCGTGGATGCGGGCGTCGACCCGGAGTGGGCGGCGGAGCAGGCCGCGCTCGGCGCGTTCGCCAACGCCGGGCAGATCTGCGTGGCGGTGGAGCGGCTCTACGTGCACCGGGAGGTGGCCGACGACTTCGTGGCCGCGCTGGTACGCCGCGCCGGAGCCCTACGGGTCGGACCGGGCCGGGACCCGGGCACCGAGCTGGGCCCGCTGGTCGACCGGCGGCACCGGGACCACGTGCACGGGCAGGTGGCGGCCGCGGTGACGGACGGCGCACGGGTGCGGGTGGGCGGCGAGGTGCCGGACGGGCCGGGGGCGTTCTACCCGGCCACCGTCGTCACCGACTGCCGCCACGACATGCCGCTGGTCCGGGAGGAGACCTTCGGGCCGGTCGCCCCGGTGGTGGTCGTCGACTCGTTCGACGAGGCGCTGCGCTGCGCGGCGGACTCCCCGTACGGGCTGGCCGCAACGGTGTTGACCCCGTCGATGAGTCACGCGCAGCGGGCGTGGCGGGAGCTGCCCGTGGGCACGGTCAAGGTCAACGCGGTGTTCGGGGGTGCGCCGGGGGGTGCCGCGCATCCGCGCCGGGCCAGCGGGCAGGGCTTCGGGTACGGCCCGGAGCTGCTGGACGAGTTCACCGCCACGAAGGCGGTGCACATCGAGGCGCCGGGCGGCGGGCACTGGTGAACGGTACGGGCAGACGCAGGGGTGGTGCGTCCGCCCGCCCGTACCGCGTCGGTTGTGCTCCGGTGTGCGGCGGTTGTCAGTCGCCGCGGGCCTTGCGGGTGGCGCGGTCGTTGGCCTTCTCGATGGCCGTGACCAGCTCCGGTTTGGTCATGCTGGACCGCCCGGGCACGTCGAGTTTGCGGGCCACCGACATCAGGTGGTCCTTGGTGGCGTTGGCGTCCACGCCACCGGCTGTGGGGGCTCGCCGTTCCGGCCCGCCACCGGCGGCCTGCTGGTCGCTGGGGCCCTTGCGGCCCTTCGGCTCCCAGTGGTCGCCCACCTTCTCGAACTCATGCTTCACGGCGGCGAAGGCGGTGCGGTGCGACCGCTCCCCCTCGCCGTAGGTCTCGACCGCCGAGTCGTGCGTCTTCTCCCATGTGCGCTGCGCCTTCTCCGGGGAGCGTCGCAGCGTGCTGGGCAGGTCTTCGCGCCCGGGCATCTCGTCCTCCTCCGTGTCGACAGGGTCACTGTGACCGTTCCCCAGTGACCGGGCGGCAAACCGTAGCGACGCCGCCCGGTACCGCGTGGGTTTGTCGATTTCACCATCCGGGTACCGCCGGGCCAGGCCAGACCGGACGACCGGTCATCCGGCGGCCGGGGCGCAGGGAGCGGGCATGACGACCACGGAGCCCGATACGACGCTCGACGGCACACCGGGCACGCGGGTGCCCCGACGGATGCGGCAGTTGAGCTGGCGGACCTGGCGCGGGGTGCTGGTCCGCAGCGTGCAGAACTTCGTCAACGACAACTGCTCCGACTGGGCCGCCGCGCTGACCTACTACGGGGTGCTGGCGCTCTTTCCGTCCGCCATTGTGGTGGTGGCGCTGGTCGGTCTGGTCTCCGACGGGGAGCGGACCCTGGACACGGTGGTCGACCTGGCCAACCAGGTGGGCGCCGGGTCGGTGCTGACAAACGACGAGGGTGGCGTGGTCGGGGTGATCCGGACCGTGGTGCTCGACCAGAGCAACCCCAAGCTGCTGCTGAGCTTCGGCCTGCTCGGCGCGCTCTGGTCCGCGTCGGGTTTCATCGGTGCCTTCACCCGAGCCTCGAACGCCGTCTACGGGGTGACCGAGGGCCGCCCGGTCTGGAAGCTTCGACCGCTACAGATCGGCCTGGCGGCGATCACGCTGGTGCTGCTCGCGGTGGTCGCCCTCGGCCTGATCGTCAGTGGGCCGGTCACCGATGCGGTCGGCGACCTGATCAACGCCGGCGGCCTGGCCCGCACGACGTGGAGCGTGGCGAAGTGGCCGGCCCTCGCCATGATCATGATGGTGCTGCTGTCCCTGCTGTTCTGGATCGCGCCGAACGTGCGTCAGCCCCGGTTCCGCTGGCTCACCCCGGGCGGCGCGGTGGCCCTGATCTCCTGGGCGGCGGCCTCCTTCGGCTTCGGCCTCTACGTGGCCAACTTCGGCTCGTACAACACCACCTACGGCAGCCTCGGAGCGGCCATCGCGTTCCTGGTCTGGCTCTACCTGTCCAACTCCGCGCTGATGCTGGGTGTGCAGATCAACTCCGAGGTGCAGCGCGGACGGCAGTTGCAGGCCGGCGACCCGGACCCGGACGAGCCGGTGCTGCCGCCCCGCAAGCCCGCCGACGAGTGAGGTCCCGTTCGGTCGTGGTGTCCGGTTCGCCGTCGGGCCGGGGGCCGGTTCGCGGCCCGGTGCCGGTTTACCGAGCGGGGTGCCGGGTAGCGCAGAAGGCATGGAGCGTGGCAACAGCAAGCACGGACCGAGGATCGACGAACAGATGAGTCAGGAGGTCAGCGGCCTCGTACAGGGGCCGGGGACCGGTGGCTCTCGGGTCGACGAGTTCCGGGTGCCCGAACCGGCCGGTGAGGACCAGCCGGAGGTGAGCACCGTCCCGGCGGGTGAGACGCGCACCGGCGCCCCGAAGGGCATGAGCTCCACGGACGTCGAGCAGCGCAGCCGGCTCGGCCGGTTCATCTCGATGAGCGCGCTGCCGGGCGACCGTCTGGTGCTCATTGCCAGCGCCCGTGAGAACGAGGCGCCGGACGACATCGTGGCGGCGCTGGAACGGCTGCCCGAGGGCACCGTCTACCAGACGGTCTCCGAGGTGTGGGCCGCGCTGGGCAACAAGAACGAGACAACTCGCTGGTGATCAGGATCGCCCCCGATCCGGCAATCCACCGGCGACTGAAGGAGGTTCCCCGATGAGTGGCGTTACCGAACATGTGGACGTTTCCGTACCCGTGCGCACCGCGTACGACCAGTGGACGCAGTTCGAGGAGTTCCCCGAGTTCATGGAGGGTGTGCAGGAGGTCCGGCAGCTCTCCGACACGATGACCCACTGGACTGTGGACATCGCCGGGGTGAAGCGCGAGTTCGACGCCGAGATCACCGAGCAGCTGCCCGACGAGCGCGTCGCCTGGCGCTCCACCGGCGGCACCCAGCAGGCCGGTGTGGTGACCTTCCACCGGCTCGACGAGGACAAGACCCGCGTCACCCTGCAGCTTGAGTTCGAGCCGCACGGGGTGGTCGAGCAGGCCGGTGACAAGCTCGGCATCGTCGACCGGCGGGCCAAGGGCGACCTGGAGCGGTTCAAGACCTTCATCGAGCGACGCGGTCAGGAGACCGGTGCCTGGCGCGGGTCGGTGGACCGTCCGCAGCCGTGACCTGAGCAGTGACACCGATGGCCGCCAGAATCCTGGCGGCCATCGCCGTGTCTCAGCCTTGTCGCACGCCACCGTTTGCGATCATCGCGCCCGGGTACCGCTCAAGACATGACCGACGACAGCATCAGGGTGTGGCGGGACGAGGAGCGGATTCCGTTGGAAGAGCTGGAGCAGGCCGTGGCCGGCTCCAGCCTCGACGGGCAGGCCGACGACGTGACCGGCAACGACGCGGGGGAAGAGGCGACGTTCGGCCACGGGCCGGCAGCGGACGACCGGAAGGGGCAGGCCCAGGGCAACAGCCGGGAGGACACCGACCCGGAGCGCCGCTACCGCCCGTCCACCACCGGGCGGACCGGTCCGGACGCGGGCTGACCCTCCCGGCCGGGCTGAGTGGGCGCCGGCTGCCCGGTGGGCCGGCCGGTCGAGCGACGGTCGCCCCACTCGTAGAGCGCGATCAGCGCCAGCGCGAGCACCAGCAGGGCCGAGCCCAGCACCTGCACCGAGGTGTTGCCGATCAGCACGCCCAGCCCGGCCGGGACGAGCGCCGCACCGACGCCCGCGGCGCCGATCTGCAGCCCGATGGCCCGGTCCGCGTGCGCCGCGCCGACCCGTTCGGCGGTGGTGAGGGTGAGCAGCGGAAACACCGGCGCGGCGGCGAAACCGACAACGACCAGGCCGAGCACCGCCAGCAGGGCCGGCCCGGGAACGGCGATCAGCGCCGCGCCGACGGCCATTCCGGCAAGGCTGACGCGCAGCACAAGCCCCGCCCCCAGGCGCTCCGCCACCAGACCCTGCACGACCCGGCCGATGAAGAGGCTGCCCCAGTACGCGGAGACGCAGCCGCCGGCCAACGCCGCGCTGAGCCCGCGCCCCTCGGTCAGCAGCAG
This sequence comes from Micromonospora sp. CNZ322, assembly GCF_007827755.1. NCBI lineage: Bacteria > Bacillati > Actinomycetota > Actinomycetes > Micromonosporales > Micromonosporaceae > Micromonospora > Micromonospora sp. CNZ322. The sequence goes on along the minus strand of NZ_VITD01000006.1, from coordinate 314,909 downwards.
GAACGCCCACAGCCCGGCGGACACCTCGATCGCCACGTACAGCACGAAGGCGAGCGTTCCCGACCAGACCGCCGGCAGCCGCAGCGTGGCCCGAACCGGGACGCGGACGGTCGACGTCGGCCCGGCCTGGATGGCGGCACCGGCCTCGGTGGGCACCGGGGCGTCGGCCTCGGTGCTGGCCGGGGCGCCGCGGTGCCAGGCCCGCACGGTGAGCGCGAACGCGGCGGCGAGGACGAGTTGGGCGGCGGCCACGATGCCGTACCCCCAGCGCCAGGCGAGCCCGGCGCTCAGCACCGCGGTCATGATCAGTGGACCGATGGCCACGCCGAGGCCGAAGAAGGCGTGCAACCAGTTCATGTGGCGGGGCCCGAAGGCCCCGGCGGCGTACGCGTTGAGCCCGGAGTCGACCGCACCGGAGCCGAGCCCGAGCAGCAGCGCACAGCCCACCAGCACCGCCAGCACGGGGCTCACCGAGTAGCCGGTCAGCGCCAGGCTGGCCAGCAGGGTGCTGCCGGCGAGCAGGGCGCCCACGCCGACCCGGGCCAGCGTGAAGCCGGCCAGCACGCTGGAGGTGAGATAGCCGACGGTGCCGGCGGTGAGCACCCACCCGACCGCCTCGGTCGGCACGTCGAAGTCACCCCGGATCGAGGGCCAGCTGACGCCGAGCAGGCCGTCGGGCAGGCCGAGACTGACGAACGCGAGGTAGGACAGCAGGAGCAGTGCGGCGCGAGGACGCGCGGGCGGGGTGGACACGAGACACCATCCTGCCGCAGGGGCACCCTAGCGCCGTCGGCACCCGATCGCCCTCGGCGCAAAGAAGTCGTGTCCGTACGGTCGAGAAAACGGACAGCTCATCCAGAATCGGCCGATCGGAGGACGGCAAGCCGGCCGGTTCGCGTAAGAATTTCGGGATGCATCAAGGCTCCGGAATCCTCTCCACGCGTCAGCGCCGGCTCGCCTGGCTCGGCTTCCTGCTCGCCGCGCTCCAGGCGCCCGTGTCCGCCTGGCTCGTCGCCGACGAGTCGTGGCTGTTCAGCCTCTGCGTCGCGCTGATGGTGGCCACCGTGATCATCGCTGACGACGCGGCACGGCGTCGCCCGGCCAACGCGACAAGCGACTAGCCTCCGCCGCCCGGCCGGGCCTCGTGGCCCGGCCGGCCCCGGCTACGGCGGCGTTCCTTCATCTCCGCCTCGTAGAGGTGGCGCCGCCCACCCACCAACTCGTCGCGGGCCTGCTGGTCCAACTCCCGGAACAGCGCGTGGTAACCGTCGTCGAAGTCCTCGACGATCTGAAACGTCCACCGTCCGGCGATGACGTTGCGGCCACGCAGCTCCGTGGCGATCCGGTCGGCGAGGTGCGGATGCCCGGCGGCGCGAAACTGCTCCACCGCGTCGTCGAGCATCAGGTCGGCATGGCCGATCAACTGGTGCACCGAGTAGAGGTGCCCCCGGGCCCGCTCCACACACTCCAGCGCCTCGCTGAGCTTGCCGAGCGCGGCGACAGTAGCGTCGCTGACGCCGTCCGGCCGCCGGTGCCGCTCGTCGGGTCCGTCCGCCTGCTGTCCCATCCGTGCCTCCGTGCCAGGTGCCGTCGTCCGTGGGTGTTCTCCTGCTGCCCCGTCTGTGCCGGATCAATCCCCCAGGTCAGCGGCGTCCGCCCCAGTGGGGCAGCCGACATCCGCCGAGTGGCCGAGGTCGACGCTGTCACCGGTCGGTTAGCCTCGGTCACCATGCGTGTGCCGTTCAACCGGGTCGCCTCCCGTACCGCCGTCGACTCGGCGCGGTCCACCCTGGCCGCCCTCACCGTCTCCGTGGGCACTGTCGGGCTCGCCGCCGCCGCCGCGCGACCGGGGCTGCTGGCCCTCGTCGACCAGCACGCGGCAGCCGTCCGGGACAGCCTCGACGGGGACCGCACGCCGCTGACCTCCGCGGCGCTCGCCGGCTACGCCGAGGGGGTGCGTGCCGCCGCCCTGGAGCACGGGTGGACGCCGCCCAGCGGGCCGGTGGACTGGAGCCACCCGGAGTGGCTGCTCACCCGGCTGGTCGCGGTCTGCGCGCTGGCTCGCGCACTCGACCGGCACTGACACGCGAGGGAGGGCGCCCCGCGTCGTCCGCGGAACACCCTCCGACCCGTCGTGCCGTTCCGCCCCGCTACGAGCGGTACTGCTGGGCTTCGTCCACCTGAGGCATGGCCTGGGTACGGTCACCCCCGCGGTCGGCCATCTGCCGCTCCACGTCGCTACGCCCGGCCGACGTGGCCTGACGTTGCTGCTGCACCGCCCGAGCCTCCTGTGCCGCCCGGTCCAGCCAGCCGTCCCAGCGTTTCTGCATCGGCTTCACGAGACCACCGCCGACGCCGACGATCAGGATGCCGGCCACCGTGGCGAGCACCGCGATCAGTACCGGGGTGGTCACCGTGGTGGCGATACCCACCTGGTTCAGGGCGGCGATCACACCGAGCGCGATAATGAAGATCGCCGTCAGGTCGGCCAGGACCTTGCCGTACGAGAGCCCTCCCAACGCCCCGGTGACCAGATCCCGGACAGCGTTGGCGATCGCGGCCGCCACCACCACGATGACGATCGCGATGAACGCGCGCGGCAGCCAGGACACCACGCCGCTGATCAGGTCACTGATCGCGTTGGGCCCCCAGACTCCGAAGGCGAACTGCAGCGTGAACAGCAGTACGGCGTAGTACGCCAGTCTGGCCAGAATGTCGCTGGCGTCGTACTTCGTTCTCTCCAGGGCCCGTTTGATGCCACCGCGTTCGACCGCCTGGTCGAAACGCACCCGTTCCAGCACCGTATCCACGATCTTGAGGACGGCTCTGGCGATGAGCCATCCGACCACGAGGATGACGATGAAGGCCACTGCCTTCGGGATGAAGAGCAGCACCGACCTCCAGGTGTCGGCGATGGCATCGCCGATGTCGGCCTGCCGGACCGCGAGGGTTTTCAGCATGATGTCCCTCCTGTCGCATGGACTGCGCCGGGCGCATACCCGGCAACCGGTCCGGCACTCCGCGCAGCGTGCGGCGTTTTTCCCGACAGACCTCCGGACAGGGGCCCTGAACTGCCCGAACAGCCACCGCGACGGACGCGGCCACGGCCCGCCGCCATGGTCGGATACCTTTCCCGGTCGGCCGACTAGGCTGCGAACATGCCAGGAACGGTCGGGCGGGTCCCCACGCCAGCAACTCCGGGCCCGGACGCACCCACCGGGTCCGGCCCGGCCGTCGGCGTGCTCGCCCACGACTGGGCCAGCACCCCGCTGGGCCCGGCCGACGACTGGGACGTCGCCCTCCAGGCCGTGGTGGAGCTGGTCCTCGCCTCGCCGATGCCGATGGCCCTGGCGTACGGCGACGACCTCGTCCTGCTCTACAACGCCGGCTACGCCGAACTGCTGGGCACCAAGCACCCGAGCGCCCTCGGTCGTCCGGCCTCCGAGGTGTTCGCGGAGATCTGGGCGCTGCCCGGCGTCGGTGCGGTGATCGAGCGCTGCTACCGGCAGGGCGAGGCCTTCCTGGAGAAGGAGTCCACCCTGCCGCTGGTCCGGGGGCACTCCGCGACGGTGGAGCAGGCGGTCTTCACCCGGGGCTACTCACCGGTGCGCGACAGCGCAGGTCACATCGTCGGCGTGTTGACGGTCGCGGCCGAGACCACCCACGTCACCGAGCAGTTGCAGAGCCTCAGCGAGGTGGCCGCGGCGCTCGCCGGCACCCTCACCCTCGACGACGTGGCCCGGGTGGCGCTGCGGTACGCGATCACCACGTTCGACCCCGACCAGGCCTCGTTCGCTGTCGACGAGGGCGGCGGTGGCTGGCGCATGGTGCGTCGGGTCCGTGGCGAGTTGTTGGACGAGGCCGACGAGCGGCTTCCCCCGCTCTGGCGGCGCGCACCGGCGGACTGGTCGGCCCCGGTGGTGCAGGCGGCCCGCTCCGGCGCCCCGTCGTTCACCCGCGACGGGCAGCCGCTGCGGGACACCGCCGTGGACCGCCACGACCAGAAGATCCGGGCGATGGCGGCCCTGCCGCTGGGCACCTCGGTGGTCCGCGGCGGGCTGGCGGTCGGCTACCAGGTCCCGCACACCTGGTCTCCCGCCGAGCGGGCGCTGCTGGCCGCCTCGGCGGAGCTGATCGGCCAGGCCGCGGAGCGGGCCCGCCGGTTCGAGACCCAGCACGGCACGGCCCAACTGTTGCAGCGCAGCATGCTGCCGGAGCACCTGCCGGATCTGCCCCGGTTGCGGATCGCGGCCCGCTACGACCCGGGCGTGGACGGCAACGCGGCCGGCGGTGACTTCTACGATGCGTTCCTGCTGCCCAACGGCTCGCTCGGCGTGGTGCTGGGCGACGTCGCCGGGCACGACGTGCAGGCCGCCGCGCGGATGGGGCAGGTCCGGGCCGCGCTACGCGCCCTGGCCCTGGCCGACCCGACGCCCGCTGCGGTCCTGGGCGGCCTGGACCGGCTGGTGACCAGCCTCGGCGTGGAGGCCGGCACCCACGAGCTGTTCGTCACAGTGGCGTTCGGGGTGATCGACGCGGAGCGGCGGGAGCTGACCCTGTCCAGCGCCGGGCACCCCGCGCCGCTGATCCGGCGCGGCGACCCGGATGGTCGGTTCCACGCCGAGTACGTCGACGTCCCGGCCGGGCCGCCGCTGGGGTTGGGCGGCCGGCCGGGCACCACTACCGTCCCGTTCCGCCCCGGCGACACCCTGCTGCTGTTCAGCGACGGGGTGGTGGAGCGTCGCCGGCAGAGCCTGAGCGCCGGGCTGGCCACCCTGAGCGACGCCATTGCCAAGGCCGGCAGCGGCGACCCCCGCGCGCTCTGCGCGGTGGCCACCGCCGCGGTCCCGGGCGGCACGGAGGACGACGTGGCCGTGCTGGCGGTCGAGCACGCGCTCAAACCGAGTCGTTCGGCGAGCATGGAGGTGCCCGCCGAGCCGACCGCGCCCAGCCGGGTCCGGCACTGGCTGACCGGCCAGCTCACCGAGTGGCAGGTGCCCGAGTCGGTGATCGGGGCGGCGGTGCTCTGCACCAGCGAGCTGACCACCAACGCGTTGCTGCACGCCGGCACGGCCGCCCGGGTGGAGATTGACCTCAGCGCCGAGCGGCTGCTCGTCTCGGTCGCGGATTCCGGCACCCGGGGCACCGTGACCCGGGCCCGTACCGACACGTTGAGCAGTCGCGGGCGCGGCCTGGGCCTGATCGAGGAACTCAGCGACGCCTGGGGCACCGACCCGTCGGTCCGGGGCTCCACGGTCTGGTTCGAGATCCTCACGCCGCCGGCCGCGCATCCCTGAGCCGCCCGAGGGTAGGAGGACGCCCATGGCTACCGACCGGCCCGCCGGGGTCCTCTTCGATGTCGACGGCACCCTTGTCGACACCACCTATCTGCACACCGTGAGCTGGTGGGAGGCGTTACGCCAGACCGATCAGCCGGTGCCGATGGCGGTGGTGCACCGTTCGATCGGGATGGGATCGGACAAACTCCTGGATCATCTCCTCGGCCCGGAGCGGGACCGCGACGCCGACTCGAAGCTGCGCGACGCGCACGACACCCTCTACGCCGAGTACTGGGAACGGCTCACGCCACTACCCCGGGCGGCCGACCTGTTGCGTGCCTGCGCCGAGCGGGGGTTGCGGGTCGTGCTGGCCACCTCCGCCTCGGAACCCGAGGTGGGCGCGCTTCGTCGGGCGCTGGCCGCCGATGACGTGATCGACACGATCACCTCCTCCGCGGACGCCCAGCAGAGCAAGCCGGCACCGGACATCCTGGTCGCCGCGTTGGAGCAGTCCGGGTTGGCCGCCGAGCGGGTGGTCTTCGTCGGCGACTCGGTGTGGGACGTCGCCGCGGCCGGGAAGCTGAACATTCCGTGTGTGGGCCTGACCTGCGGTGGCACCAGCCGCGGCGAGCTCGCCGGCGCGGGTGCCGTGTCGGTGTACGACGACCCGGCCGCGCTGTTGCACGAGTTGGCGGACTCGCCGCTCAGCCGACCCCGGTGAGGATCACTCGGGTCCACCGGCGCGGACGCGCATAGCCGGAGCCCTTGCGGGGCAAGGACTGTCACCACCTGCCCGCGCCTCGCGGGTGCGGGCAGAAGGGTGGTGCCGTGGAGCCGGTAGATGTGGCGTTCGCGCTGGTGGGCCTGGGCGCCCTGCTGGCGGGCATCCTGCCGCGGGTGCTGGAGCGGCGCCCGCTGTCCATGCCGATCGCCTTCCTCGCCCTCGGCATGCTGGTGTTCCTGCTGCCGGTCGGGCTGCCGTCACCGGACCCCCTGGCCCACCCGGAGCTGACCACCCACCTCACCGAGATCGGGGTGATCGTCGCGCTGATGGGCGCCGGGCTGAAGATTGACCGGCCGTTGAGTTGGCGGCGGTGGTCGTCCACCTGGCGACTGCTGGCGATCGCGATGCCCCTGTGCATCGCGGCGGTGGCAGTGCTCGGCTGGTGGTGGGCGGGGCTGGTGCCGGCCGCCGCGCTGTTGTTGGGCGCCGCGCTGGCGCCCACCGACCCGGTGCTCGCCGCCGACGTGCAGGTCGGCGAGCCGACCGACGTGGAGGATTCCGAGGACGAGGTCCGCTTCGCGCTGACCTCGGAGGCCGGCCTGAACGACGGGCTGGCGTTCCCGTTCGTCTACGCGGCCATCGCCATCGCCTCGACCAGCCTCGCCCCGAGCGACTGGTTGGCCGAGTGGTTCACAGTGGACGTGCTCTGGAAGATCAGCATCGGCGTCGGCGGTGGGCTGCTCATCGGCTGGCTGCTCGGCAAGCTGTTCTTCCGCGCGCCCAGTGAGCTGCGGTTGGCCCGGCACGCCGAGGGCTTCCTGGCGCTGGCCGCCACGTTCCTGGCGTACGGGCTGGTAGAGGTGGTCGGCGGGTACGGCTTCCTGGCGGTGTTCGTGGCCGCCCGGGCCATTCGGGCCGCCGAGCGGACCCACGAGTTTCACTCGGTGCTGCACGACTTCGCCGAGCAGGTCGAACGGCTGCTCACCCTGGTGCTGTTGCTGCTGCTCGGCGGCGCGATCGTGGGTGGTCTGCTGGGCCCACTGACCTGGCCGGCGGCCGCCGTCGGGCTGGCGCTGGTTTTCCTGGTGCGGCCGCTGATCGGCTGGTTGTCGTTGCGTGGCGCACCGGGACGCCCGGCCGAGCACTGGGTCATCTCGTTGTTCGGCATTCGCGGCGTCGGCTCGTTCTACTACCTCGCGTACGCCACCACCAAGGCCGACTTCCCGCAGGCCGAGCTGCTCTGGGCGACCGTCGGGCTGGTGGTGCTCGTCTCCGTCGTGGTGCACGGCGTCGCGGCGACCCCGGTCATGCAGTTGCTGGACCGGGAGGGAGAGCGGACCTCCGACCCGGCCGAGCGGGACGCCGACGCTCGGCCGGTCGCGGCAGCCGGACACGCCTGAGCGGGTGACTCAGGCCAGGCGGGCGGCCAGTGCACGGCCCAGGTCCCGGCCGGAGCGCCAGGCGCTCTGCACCCGGGGCTTGCCGAACGCGTCGCCGGCCAGGCCGATTCCGTCGGCGTCGAGGTGGTGGGTGGCGCCGCCGGCGTCGCTGGTCGGCTTCGCGTACGTCCAACGGTGCACGTGCACGTCGACGGCCTGCTCGGGCAGCCCGAGCAGGTCCCGGACGGCCTGCTCGATCGCCGGGCCGGCCCCGGTGGGTTGGGCCAGGTGCCCGGCCGCGAACTCAGGCACTGTGTGCGCGACCAGCACCGGCGCGCCGTCACCGCGCCGGTCACCGTCGTCGCAGACGAGGTTGAGGACCGGATGCTCGCTGACGAACGCGCCCCGGAAGTCCGGCCAGCGCCGGGTCGGAAAGCGCAGCACCGCGGCCAGCGACGGCGACCAGCGTTGCGCCTGTACGACCCGGGTGGCGTCGGTCAGGGCCGGGTCGAGCAGCAAAGCGGCCTGCGGACCCGGCATGGCCAGGGCGACCGCCGCACACGACTGTCCGTCGACGACCGGGCCGGGTTCCACGGTGAGCACCAGCCGGTCGACGGTCACCGGCACCGAGCCGGCCAGGTGCTCGACCAACGAGCGCAGCCCGCGGGGGGCGGCGAAGCGCATCGGCCCGGGCACCTCGTGGTTGCCACTCCGGTCGTACGCCTGGAAGGTGTCGGTCCATTCGCGGACCAGCCCGGCGGCGCGCCACTGCTCGACCAGTGCGGCGAAGTCCGGGTCGGTGGCGGTGAAGTAGGCGGCGCCGATGTCCGCGGGCCGGCCCTGGAAGCGTTTGCTGGCCATCCGGCCACCGCAGACGTGCCCCCGCTCCCGGATCTGCACCGGCACCCCGGCCCGGGTCAACTCGACCGCACAGGCCACCCCGGCGATGCCCGCCCCGACCACCACCACGCTCGACCGGTCCTCCGTCATCCGATGATCGTAGGTGGCGGCGTTCGGGCATGAACCACTGATGATCGGGGTACTGGCACACCTGTTCGAAAGAAAGGGTGATGATGATGACGGACCGCCGCACCGAGCAGGCCGACCAGAACGCCGCGATCAAGGACCCGGACGAGTGGGTCACCGGGGATGAGCCGCCGACCGCCGCCCAGGAGTCCTACCTGAGCACGCTTGCCCGGGAAGCCCACGCCGACCTCCCGGAAGACCTGACCAAGGCCGAGGCGTCCAAGCGCATCGACGAGCTTCAGGCCGAAACGGGCCGAGGCCGGTAACCTCGACCCCCTCCACGCGATCTTGCACTTCCTGTCCCGACAAAAGGGCATGCGAGGCGCAAATCGTCGACAGCAAGTGCAAGATCGCGGGTGAGGGGCGGGGTGGGGTCAGGGGCGGGGCAGGCGGTGCAGCTGGACCTCGGTGAGGGTGCCGGCGTGCACCTCCGCCGTGAGGTAGGTGGCGTGGGGTTGGGAGCGGCGGTCGGTGGGTGAGCCGGGGTTGAGCAGGCGCAGCCCACCGGGTGCCTCGGTGTCCCAGGGGATGTGCGAATGCCCGAACACCAGCAGGTCGACATCGGGAAAGCGGGCCGCGCACCGCTTCTCCCGGCCGGTCCGGGGCCCGGTCTCGTGCACCACCGCGACCCGCAGGCCGTCGAGCTCGACCCGGGCCACCTCCGGCAGCCGGGCGCGCAGCGCCGGGCCGTCGTTGTTGCCGTACACCCCGATCAGTCGGCGCGATCGCGCGGTCATGGCGTCGAGCAGGGCCTCGTCCACCCAGTCGCCGGCGTGCACCACCAGGTCGGCCGCCTCGATGGCCGCCCAAAGGGGCCCGGGTAGGTCCCGGGCCCGCTTCGGTACGTGGGTGTCCGCCGTGAGCACCAGCCGCATACCCGGCATTGTCCCCCGAGTCCCGGCCGCCCACCCGGGGGACGTGGGTGGACGGCCGGGCTCCGCCTCCGCCGCCCGGCCCCGTGCGTCATCGACGCTCGGGTACGGGTGCCGAGCCGGTCAGGGGGCGGTCACGGCAGGGTCCAGCGTTGCGCCCCGGTGCCGTTGCAGGTCCAGATCCGCAGTTGCCGACCGTCGGTGAGGTCCGAGTTGGGGATGTCCAGGCACCGTCCGGACTGGGGGTTGCGCAGGCTGCCGTCCGGCTGGGCGGCCCACTGCTGCGCCCCGCTGCCGTTGCAGTCGTAGAGCTGCACGAGAGTGCCGTCGGTGGTGCCGCTCGCCTTCACGTCCAGGCACTTGGCGAGCCCCCGCACCGTACCGTCGCCGGTCAGGGTCCAACGCTGGGCGGCGGTGCCGTTGCAGGTCCAGGTCTGCACCTTGGTGCCGTTCGCGGTCTGGCTGGAGGCGATGTCCGCGCACTTGCCGAGGGCCTTGACCTCACCGGTGCGCGCCCCGCCGGTGCCGACGCCGGGGCCGGTGAAGGTGTAGCTGTCCACGTCCAGCAACGCCCCGCTGCCGCCGGTGACGACCAGGTACAGGTCGTGGGTGCCGTCGTCTGGCTTGGTCACAGTGGCGCTCAGCTCGGTGTAGTTGTCCCAGCCGCCGGTGTTCGGCACCGCGATCCGGGCGACCTCGGTGCCGGTCGGTGAGTCGTACCGGAAGGAGATCGTGCCGCCGGGGCCGCCGGAGGAGACCCGGGCACGGACGCCGGTGATCCCCTTGAGGCTCACCGCGTGGTGCCGGACGCTCTCGCCGTTCTGGACGTCACCCAGCCGCTTGCCACCCTCGGCCGCCGCCTGGTCGATCACCTTGGGGCCGTTGAGCTGGACGAAGTGCTCGGCCTGCCACTGTTTCGGGTAGAGGCTGATCTCCTGCTCACCGGTGAGTGCGGCGGAGCCGGTCGCGCCGCGATCGGTGTAGCTGCCCCGCAGGACGAAAAACAGCACCGAGTCGGGGCCGGCGTGCACCGGGCCGGTGTTGAAGGTCGCGCCGCAGCCGGTCCCCTCCCCCTCCTCGTGGGCGTGCTCCTGATGGCCCAGCGCGGCCCGGACGACCACCGCCGAGCAGGCCGGCGTGCCGTCCTGCGGGTCACTGGCCGTGGCGCCCACCGCCAGGTCCTGTCCCCAGTCGAAGAGCCCGCCGGCGGGCAGGCCGGTCAACGTGACGGTCGGCCGGTTGTTGCCGACCACCACCGACACCACAGTGGTGGCGCTGCGGCCGGTGCCGTCGTTGACGGTGAGCCGGGCGCTGTAGCTGCCGTTGGCGGAGTACGTGAAGGACGGGTTCGCGGCGGTCGAGTCGGTGCTGCCGTTGTTGGTGAAGTCCCACGCGTACGTCAGCGGGTCGCCGTCCGGGTCAGAGCTGCCGGCGCTGGAGAAGGTCACCGAGAGCGGGGCCAGTCCGTTGTCCCGGTTGACGGTGGCCTTGGCTACCGGCGACCGGCCACCCTGGACGTAGTTGATTTTGTAGAGACCGGCGTCGACCGCGCCGGAGAAGTAGCCGCTGCCGTACTCCAGCAGGTAGAGCGAGCCGTCCGGGCCGAACTGCCAGTCGATCGGGTGGACGAGTTTCATGCCGGCGAGCACCGGCTCGATGACGGTCGGCGCCCCGGTGGACGGGTTGCCGTTGTCGAACTGGACCTCCTTGATCCAGTTGCGGCAGTACTCGGAGATCAGCCACTTGTTGTCGTAGTAGGCCGGCCACTTCACGTCGGAGACGAGGTTCGGGTCGTAGTGGTAGACCTCGACGTGGTTGGGCGACCCGCACCCACCCGGGTTGTCCAGCGCCGGCCAGTCCTCACTGCCGCCGTGCTGCTCCCAGACCAGCGCCGGTTTCGTCGGCGGGAGCTGCTGGACTCCCGTGTTGCGGGGTGAGTTGTTGACGGGGCCGGTCGAGCCGCCGCAGGGGAACCAGGCACGCGGTGTGGCGGTGGCGAAGTCCCAGTCGTTGTAGGCGACGTTGGGGCCGCCGCAGTACGGCCAGCCGTAGTTGCCGGGCCCGTTGGCCCGGTTGAACTCGTCGTAGGCCGCCGGGCCACGGTTGGCGAGGTCGGTGCCGGCATCCGGGCCGACCTCGCCCCAGTAGAGGGTGTTGTTGGCCTTGCGGTCCACCCAGATCCGGTACGGGTTGCGCACGCCCATCACGTAGATCTCCGGGCGCGTTCGCGCGGTGCCGGCGGCGAAGAGGTTGCCGGTGGGGACGGTGTAGCTGCCGTCGTTCTCCGGGTGGATCCGGTTGATCTTTCCGCGCAGGTCGTTGGTGTTGCCCGAGGTGCGCTGGGCGTCGTACTGGGCGTTACGGTTCGTCCGCTCGTCGATCGGGGCCATCCCGGCGGAGTCGCCGCCGGAGTTGGTGTTGTCGCCGACGGCGAAGTACAGGTTGCCGGCGGTGTCCCAGCTCATCGAGCCGGCCGAGTGGCAGCAGAGATCGCGTTCGGTGGGCCACTCGATCAGCACGTCCTCGCTGCCCGGGTCGAGCAGCAGAGTGGACGGGTTGAAGGTGAACCGACTGATCCGGTTGACCAGTGGGGTGACCTTGGGCGAGTAGAAGAGGTAGACCCAGCGGTTGCTCGCGAAGCTCGGGTGCACTGTGATGCCGATCAGGCCGTCCTCGAAGCGGGCGTCCAGTGGCAGGGTCAGCGCGACCGTGGTGGACCTGGTCGCCGGGTTGTAGAGGCGGACCTGACCACCGGCGCTGCTGGTGCCCCGGTTGATGTAGAAGACCTTGCCGTCGGGTGCGACGGCCAGTTCGATCGGTTCGCCCATGGAGAGGCCGCCGTCGAGGGCGACCTTCTCGAAACCGATGGTGGCGGGCGGGGCGAGGGCGGCGGCCTGGGCCGGGGACGCGGCGGCCGGTAGAACGCTTGCCTGTGGAACGAGGCAGAGGGTGACCAGGACGGTGAGCAGTGTGGTGGCGCTGACGAGCCGTCGACGCAGAGTGCGGGACACGAGACCTCCAGCTGTCCGGGGGATCTCGGTGCCGCTCCCGCCGACTGGAGGAGCACCGCGGTGTTTCCCGGACATTAACGTCTTTCACTGGAAGGCGATAGAACTTCGCGTCATCGGATCGAAAGTTGTCAAGATTTACACGAAAGTACGGCCTCAGCGACGCGTCGGAGTGAAGTGCGCCGGGGGCATCCCGCAATCGCGCAACGTCGGGTCCTGCTCGACGTCGGTGAGCACACCGGCGGCATTGATGAGGCCGATGTGCGAGAACGCCTGCGGGAAGTTGCCCAACTGCTCCCCGGTCTGCTGGTCGATCTGCTCGGCGAACAGGCCAAGGTCGTTGACCCGACCAGCCAGATCGCGAAACAACTCGTGCGCCCGGTCCCGCTCGCCGCCCAACGCCAGGCAACTCACCAACCAGAACGAACAGATGACGAAGCCCGCCGGGTCGCCGTCCCAGCGCCGCAGCAGGCCGTCGTGCGACAGCCGCCGCTCCACCGCGCGGACCGTCGAGCGCATCCGCGGGTCATCGGCACGCAGAAAACCCACCAGCGGCATCACCAGCACCGACGCGTCCAGCTCGTCGGAATCAAAAATCCCGGTGTACGACTGGAGCCGGTCGCTCCACCCCCGCTCGAGGATCGCCGCGCGCACCTCGTCCCGGGCCGCCGTCCAACGGGCCAGGTCCTGCGGCCCGCCGAGCTGGTCACCGAAGCGGACCGCCCGGTCCAGCGCTACCCAGCACTCCACCTTCGAGGACACGTGGTGGTGTTGCACCCCACGCTCCTCCCACATCCCCGCGTCCGGCTGTTTCCAGTCCTGCTCGGCCTGATCGGCGAGCACCCGGAGCAGGTGGTAGACGTCCGGGTCGAACGGTTCCAGCTGGTCGCGCATCAGCCAGGCGGCGTCCATGGCCGCGCCGTAGATGTCGTTCTGCCGCTGCCGCCACGCGTCGTTGCCGGTCACCACCGGGGGGCTGCCGCGGTAACCGCCGAGCTGGTCCAGCCGGTGCTCGGTGAGGTCCCGCTCCCCCAGCACCCCGTACATGATGGGCACCGGCTGGTTGCCGATTCGGCCCATCGCCCGGCCCAACCAGGCGAACTGCCGCCGCACCTCGTCGAAGCACGCCGACCGCCACAGCGCCCGCAGCGTGTGGCTGAAGTCGCGCACCCAGACGTAGCGGTAGTCGTAGTTGCGATCCCCGCCGAGCTTCTCCGGCAGCGAGGTGGTCACCGAGGCCACCACCGCGCCGCTGGGCCGGTACGTCATGCCCTGCACCACCAGCCCGCTGCGCCGCACCTCCTCGGCGTAGAGGCCCTTGTACTCGTGCTCGTCGGCCCAGGACCGCCAGCCTGCGACGGTGTCGGCGATCGTCTGGTCGGCGTCCGGTACCTCCGGCAGTGGTGCGTCGTAGGTCGGGGCGTACCCGAGACTGAAGTTGTGGGTCGTGCCGGCGCGGACGGTGAACGTCGCTGCGGCATCGCCGTCGTCGCCGCACACCAACCGCACGCTGCTGCGGAAGGTGAGCCGCACGGCCCCGGCGATGGCCTCGAGCATGTCCTCACGCTCGACCAGGTACGCGGTGGTGCGCCCGTACTCGAAGCGCGGACGGTAGTGCACCCGCATCGGCACCGCACCGGAGAGTCCCTGCACGCTACGGACCAGCACCTGCGGTGGGTGCATCCCTATGTCGTGACCTCGCGAGCCGGGCTCGAAGGCGAGCGCGTCGGTGAGCGCGACCTCCCCCTGCGCGGTACGGAAGACGGTCCGCAGGACCAGGGTGTCCTCCAGGTAGCTCCGTTCGACAGTGAAATCGACCTCCGGTCGGATCGACCAGTGCCCCGCGCCGTCGTCGAGCAGCCGCCCGAACACCGACGGGGCGTCGAACCGGCCAGGGCACCACCAGTTCACCGAGCCCGAGGCGTCCACCAGCGCCGCGGTGCGGCCGTCGGCGAGGAACCCGTAGTCGCTGATCTGTCCGCTCTCCACCTGACTGCCTACCCGGGCAGTCCGCGCCCATTCCCCTCCTGTCCGGCGGTGGAGACCGCGTTACCGGTCGGCCTGGACGGGAACGCGGCGAGCTGACGAGGGAGGATGCTCATGACGTCAGCTTCGGAGCCGACCGCCGCCTGGCGGTCCGGCACACAGGGTGGCGACCTGCTTCCATCCGGGCCGGCCGGCCGCCTGTCGCCCCCAGGCGGGGACGGCCATGGGCCGGAGGCCGGCCCGCCGACCGTGACGATCGGCTCGTACCAGGACTATCCGACCGCGCAGCGGGTCGTCGACTACCTGGCCGACAACCGCTTTCCGGTGGAGCACAGCGCCATCGTCGGCACCAACCTCACCCTGGTGGAGACGGTGCTCGGGCGAATGACCACCGGTCGAGCCGGTCTGCTCGGCGCCGGTACCGGCGCCTGGTTCGGGCTCTTCATCGGCCTGTTGTTCGGCATCTTCACCGTCGGCAACTGGCTGGCGGTGATCCTGGTCGGGCTGGTCATCGGTGCGATCTGGGGTGCCGTGTTCGGTGCGGTCGCGCACGCCATGACGGGCGGCCAGCGCGACTTCACCTCGGCCAGCTCACTGCGCGCCGGCCAGTACGCGGTGACAGTCGACGCGCAGCTCGCCGACCAGGCGCGGCAGTTGCTCGGTCGGATGCAGATGTCGGGGCGGGCGGCCACCAACGGCTGAGCGACGACCGACCGCCCGCCCCGGCAGCGCTCGGGGCGGGCGGCCGTTCAGTCGTGGTACGTCAGCTCGCCGGCGCGCAGCGGCACATCGACACGGTTCTCCGGTGGTGCCAGCGGGCAGGCCCAGCGGTCGTCGTAGGCGCAGCTCGGGTTGTAGAGGTAGTTGGCGTCCAGCCGGACCCGGTCGCCGGGCAGTAGCTCGACGCCCCGGCCGAAGGTGCCCTTCACCGTGTCGGTGAGGTACCGGCCTCCGCCGTAGCTCTCCCGACCGCAGGTGCCGTCGCGCAGCGGAACGAACAGCCCGCCCCCGTACGCCTCGATCCACCACAGGGTCAGCGGCCCCCACGGCGTCTCGGCCACCGCGACCCGCCGGTACGCGACCACCCCGTCCGGGCCACCGGTGTCGATGCGCAGCTCACCGCTGGCCGACCGCAGGGGCGCCTCGACGACGGCCTCGGGGTTGGGCGGGAAGTAGCGCACCCCGGCGAAGTCGGACCGCTCCGCCACGGGGATCGGGCTCTGCGGATGGGTGGCGAAGAGTTCGTCGCGGCCGGCGCGGAAGCCGGCCAGGTCGACGTCGGACAGGTACAGCCGGGCCACCCGCTCCCGCCAGTCGGCCAACTCCAGATCATCCACACCACCGAGCCTATGCCGTGCTCTGCGGCAGCTCAGTGCGACGGCCAGTTGGTGAGGACGGCGTCGAGGGCGTCCAGGGCGCGCGACCAGGAGTCGTCGGTGGGGCGCGGGGTGTGCCGGAAGCCGCCGGTCTTCTCCAGGCTCACGAACCCGTGGAACGTGCTGTGCATCATCCGCACCGCGTCGGTCTGGTCAGGCTCGGAGAGCCGGTAGCCGCGCAGGATCGCCCGGGTCATCTCGGCGTGCCGGACGCCCGCGCTGGCGGCGGCGGTCTCCGGGTCGAGGTCGATCTGCATGGCCGCGTAGCGGCCCGGGTGCTCTCGCGCGTAGTCGCGGTACGCGTTGGCGAACGCCACCAGCGCGTCCTTGCCGGCCCGGCCGGCGAGCGCGGCGGCGACCCGGTCGGCCAGTTCCGCCAGTGCCAGCAGGGCGATCCGGACCCGCAGTTCGTGCGCGTTCTTGAGGTGGAAGTACAGGCTGGCGTCCTTCACCCCGAACTGGCGCGCGAGCGCGGCGACTGTGACGTTCTCGACCCCCACCTCGTCGGCCAGCTCGGCCGCGGCCAGCGTCAGGCGCTCGACGGTCACCCCGGCACGTGCCATGCAGCACACTCCCAACCTAGCCGTAATAATCGCTTGCCTAAGAGGGCTAGGCTACTACCTATGTTGGTCCTGACCGAATCCGTCATCCGCGCGTCCTTCGTCAACTGCAGCAAGGGCGAGGCGAAGCGGCTGGCCGTACCGAATGATCTTGAAATGCGCCAGTGGGACGACCTCGACTTTCTCGGCTGGCGGGATCCCTCCGCCCCGCAGCGGGCCTACCTGGTCGCCGAGACCGACGGCAAGCTGGCCGGGGTGGTGCTGCGGGCCGCGACGCACCAGATGGGGCGCGTGCGGCACAGCATGTGCTCGTTCTGCCTGACCACGCACCTCGGCGGTGGCGTCTCGTTGATGACCGCCCCCAAGGCCGGCCCGAGCGGACGGCAGGGCGACTCCTTGGGCACGTACCTGTGCTCCGACCTGGCCTGCTCGCTGTACCTGCGGGGGAAGAAGCACGCCGGGCCCCCCGCGCCCGAGCCGCTGCCCCTGCCGGAGCGGATCGAGCGCGTCAGGACCGCCCTCGCGACATTCCTCCGCAAGGTCACCGAGTGACGGTTCGAGACGACCTGCGCGGCCGGGGCCGGAGCGTGTTCGGGCCCCGGTCCTCCTCCGGCTAACGGTCGGTGGCCAGACGGGCGTGCAGGTGCTCGTCGTAGCGGCGGCCGTCGCCGTACCGGTACGACTCCCGCAGGGTCCCCTCGGCCGGGTAGCCGGCACGGTCGGCGACCCGGCAGGACGCCGGGTTGGCCACCGCGTGACACAACTCCACCCGGTGCAGCCCGAGATCCGCGAATGCCCATTCGGTGAGCCGGACGACGGCGCGCACCGCCACCTGACGCCCCCTCGCCGCGGGCACCGTCCAGTAGCCGATGGACGCGTCGCCATCGTGGATGCGGTGCAGCGACACCGAGCCGAGCAGTTCGCCGTCGGCCGCCGCGGTGACCGCCAGCGAGGCGTGGCCGCCGGTGGACCAGTCGGCCCGGCGACGCACCCAGAGCAGCGCGACCTCGTCGTCGATCGGGTCGCCGCCCTGCGGGTTCCACTGGGCGATCGCCGGGTCCCGGAGGGCGTCGCGCACCGCCGGAGCGTCCGCGTCTCGCCAGGGGCGCAGCAACAGGTCGACGGCGGAGAGTTCCACGTGTTCCACGAGGCCGGAGTCTGGCACAACCTGCGGCCTGCGCGCCGCCGGATTAACGCGGGTTTCCTTCAAAGCTGCACGATCCAGCCGCCAGCGGGTGAGGAAGTGACGCAGGCGACGCTTAACGACATTACTTAAATTTTGAAAGAGTGCTATCGTCGTGGACATGACCGAGAGCCTGGACAGCACCCGAGAGGCCGCCTGGCGCGCCTACATCGAGGCCAGCCAGCGTCTCTACACGCAGTTGGAAGAGGATCTGCGGGTCGACAGCGACCTCAGCTTCGCCGACTACCACGTGCTGGTCCTGCTCTCCGAGGCGCCGGGGCAGCGGCTACGGATGGGCGAGTTGGCCAGCCGGTTGATCTTCTCGCCCAGCCGCCTCACCTACCAGGTCTCCTCCATGCAGCGTCGTGGCCTGGTCAGCAAGGAGCCCTGCCCGGACGACCGGCGCGGCAGCGAGGCGGTGCTCACCGCCGCCGGGCTGCTCGCCCTGCGGGAAGCCGCACCCCACCATCTGGCGTCGGTGCGCACGCATCTCATGGACGACCTCGACGATGCCGAGGTCGCCTGCCTCACCCGGGTCTTCGACCGGCTCGGCGAGCGCCTGCGGGCATCGCGGGTCAGCTCGACCACCCCCGCCTCACGCTAGGAGCCTCGACATGCCCGCGATCACCGTCGACAACGTTCTCGTCCTGCCCCGCCTGCCCCGCCTCGACGAGGCCGCCACGATCCGCCCGGTCCGCACGGTGACCACGGCGCCCAGCGGCTTCGAGGGTGAGGGCTTCCCGGTCCGTCGCGCCTTCGCCGGGGTGTCGACCACCGACCTGGACCCGTTCATCCACCTCGACCAGATGGGCGAGGTCGACTACGCGCCGGGCGAGCCCAAGGGCACCCCGTGGCACCCGCACCGCGGCTTCGAGACCGTCACGTACATCATCGACGGCGTCTTCGACCACCAGGACTCCAACGGTGGTGGCGGCACCATCACCGACGGCGACACCCAGTGGATGACGGCGGGCAGCGGCCTGCTGCACATCGAGGCGCCGCCGGAGCACCTGGTGATGAGCGGCGGGCTCTTCCACGGCACGCAACTGTGGGTCAACCTGCCCCGCTCGGCCAAGATGAACCCGCCCCGCTACCAGGACATCCGGGGTCGGGAGTCGGCGCTGCTCACCACGCCCGACGGCGGCGCGCTGATCCGGGTCATCGCCGGCGAGGTCGCCGGGCACCGCGGCCCGGGTTCGACCTTCACCCCGATCACCATCACGCACGTCACAGTGCAGCCGGGCGCGCAGGTCGACCTGCCCTGGCGGCCCGACTTCAACGCCCTGGTGTACGTGCTGGGCGGTCGCGGCACGGTCGGCACCGATCGGCGGCCGGTGCGTACCGGCCAGCTCGCGGTGCACGGCCCGGGTGACGCGCTGCGGTTCAGCGCCGACACCTCGCAGGACAGCAACACCCCGGCACTGGACCTCTACATCATGGGTGGTCAGCCGATCCGGGAGCCGGTGGCACAGTACGGCCCGTTCGTGATGAACACCCGGGACGAGCTGCTCAAGGCATTCGAGGACTTCCAGGCCGGCCGCCTCGGCGTGATCCCCACCGAGCGGCTCCCGCACACCGGCGGCCAGGGCACCCGGCCCTGACCACTGTCGACCGCTGGGTTCGGCGCCGACGCGTCCGGTTCACCCCGGGGGCGTCGGCGCCGCCTCAGGAGACCGCAAAAATCCCGGCGACGCCCAGAATCACCATCACCAACACCGCTACCAGCGCACCCCGTTCGCTCTCCACCGCCGGCTCGCGGTTCTCGGTCACGGGATTCGTCGTGTTGCGGGGCATGGTGTGGCCTCCTCGGCTGTTGTCGCGTCGCTTTTGATGGCGTTGGCCAGGTCACCGGTCGGGGGCCTGGCGTGCGGACCCGCGTCGGGGGTCCTACCGTGAGGACGTTGCCGACCTCCAGGGGGGCTGGACGGTGCCGTTGCAGGACTGGTTCCTCACCGCTGAGGAACGCGCCAACCCGGTCTCTGGCATACCCGTATGGACCACGGGAAACCTCGCCGAGCCGTTGATTCACGGTGCCGCGTACTTCGACCGGCTGGTCGACGAGGTCGAGGCCCTGGGCCCCGGCGACCACCTGTTCTTCACCGACTGGCGGGGTGACCCGGACCAGCGGTTGCGCCCGGACGGTCCGACAGTGGCCCAGCTCTTCGCGCAGGCCGCGCAGCGCGGTGTGGTGGTCAAGGGGTTGATCTGGCGCTCGCACCTCGACGTCCTGGCGTACAGCGAGGCCGAGAACCGCGACCTCAGCGAGACGATCTCGGCCGCCGGTGGCGAGGTGCTGCTGGACCAACGGGTCCGGCGCGGCGGCTCGCACCATCAGAAGCTCGTGGTGCTGCGGCACCAGGGCGCGCCCGAGCGGGACGTCGCCTTCGCCGGCGGGATCGACCTGTGCCACAGCCGCCGCGACGACGCCGCGCACCACGGCGACCCGCAACCGGTGCAGATGTCCCCCCGGTACGGACCCAATCCGCCCTGGCACGACGTGCAGCTCGCGGTGCGCGGTCCGGTGGTCGGCGCCTTGGACACCCTGTTCCGGGAACGCTGGACCGACCCGATGCCGCTGGACTCGGAGAACCCGGTGGCCTACCTGCGGGACCGGCTGCGCGGCTCGGACCTGCGCCCCGACCCGCTGCCCGAACAGCCGGCCGATCCGCCGCCCTGCGGTCCGCACCAGATCCAGGTGCTGCGCACCTACCCCGCCGTCCGCCCGCGCTACTCGTTCGCACCGCACGGGGAGCGGACCGTGGCCCGGGGTTACACCAAGGCGGTACGCCGCGCCCGCCGGCTGATCTACCTGGAGGATCAGTACCTCTGGTCGGCCGAGGTCGCGGACCTGTTCGCGCACGCACTGCGGGACAACCCGGACCTGCACCTGATCGCCGTCGTCCCCCGCCACCCGGACGTGGACGGCAGGCTGGCGTTGCCGCCGAACATGGTCGGGCGTGAGCAGGCGCTGTCACTGTGTGAGCAGGCCGCACCGGACCGGGTGCACGTGTTCGACGTGGAGAACCACGCCGGCGGCCCGGTCTACGTACACGCGAAGGTCTGCGTGATCGACGACGTCTGGGCCAGCGTGGGCAGCGACAACTTCAACCGGCGGTCCTGGACGCACGACAGCGAGTTGTCCTGCGCGGTGCTCGACGACACCCCCGACCAGCGGGAGCCCACCGACCCCGCTGGGCGGGGCGACGGCGCGCGGAGCTTCGCCCGGGACCTGCGACTGCGGCTGTGGCGCGAGCACCTGGACCGCGACCCGGACGGCGCGGACGACGCCGACCTGCTGGACCCGGCGGACGCCGTCGCGGCCGTCACGGCCGCCGCCGACGCGCTACAGCAGTGGTACGACGACGGCCAGGTGGGAGAACGGCCGCCCGGGCGGCTGCGCCCGCACCGCCCCGAACGGCTGCCGTGGTACACCCGGGCCTGGGCGCTGCCGATGTACCGGCTGGTCTACGACCCGGACGGCAGGCCGCTGCGGGCGAGGCTGGCCGGCACCTGGTGACGCGGTCGGGACGGCTCCGGCGCGGCGACCGCGTGCACGTGCAGCCCGCCGGGGTAGGCGAACGACGAGCGCGGTGAGTAGTAGCCGAAGCCGATGGTCAGCGGGTTGGCCGGGCGCAGCGCGTACATCGGGTGGCCGGGCTGGAGGAACTCCACCGACTCGATCTCGAACGGGGCGACCGGCTCGGCGACGAAGGGGTAGGCCGAGCTGAGCAACTGGCCGTCGCGCCGGGTGAAGTAGCGGTGGTGCCCACTGCTGATCACATGACCGGTCTCCCCCACCCGACACCGGGCCCGGACCAACGGCGTGCCGTCGATCTCCGTCTCGGAGACCAGGTCCTCGCCGTTCACGTCGATCCGGGTGCGCCCGGCGAGCACCGGGGCGCCGCGGGCGAGGGCGTACTCACGGACCAGCCGGCTGGAGGCCACGTAGTGGGTCCACCAGCCACCGGCGTTGAGGCCGCCCGGCGCATCGACGCCCAGCAGCGAGACGCCGAGATAGGTCAGCGAGTACGCGCCGAAGCCGGAGGTCTGCGTCTCGTCGTCGACGATGTACTGGTTGAGGAAGACCTGCCGGTCGGGGCGGGGGCAGAGCCCCGGCGGGACCAGCGCGGCGACCGCGTCGGGATCCGCCGGCAGCCAGCTGAAGTAGAGGGTGCGACTGTTCACGACAAGCTGGGGAGCGGCTGGATCGAGCACGGTGCCTCCGAACCGGGTGTGTACACGCGACGCTACGGCCGGTCCCACCAGCGGGACAAGGACGGATAGTCGACACTCCTGGCGACTTGTCGGATTTCATGTTGACCAGTCGACGCGACCCGTGGGCCGATCGGCCGAGCCGGCCGACCGACCGGGCGGTGGACCGGGCGGCGGACCGTAGCGACGACAACGGGTAAGGATCCTCACAACCACCCTAACTTCCGCGCCATTTGCCCCTTTTCTTGCTCGACACACCTTAAGTACATCAACCTTTCGGCTAGATTTCCGGGAGACGATCAGGTTAAGGTGACTCCCGAACGGCCCATTGGAAGCTAAACCAAAGCGTCACGTCTTTTTCGTCAGCGGACGAGGTGCAGGGAGGACCACCCATGACCGCGCCAACGATCACCGAGCAGCCGAGCGCCGCCGTCAAGGCCACCACCAAGCTCGACCCGCGCGCTCTCACCGACAGCGCCGCCGATCTGCTCAACGCGATGGCGGCGCTGCCCGCCAACCACCCGTCGCGCGCCGCTCTGCGGGACCGGGCGATCGAGGCCTGGCTGCCGCTCGCCAACCACCTGGCCCACCGCTACAGCGGGCGCGGCGAGCCGAACGACGACCTGGCGCAGACCGCCGCGATCGGCCTGATCAAGGCCATCGACAAGTTCGACCCCGAGCGCGGTGTCGACTTCGCCGGTTACGCGATCCCCACCATCATCGGCGAGCTCAAGCGGCACTTCCGGGACCGCACCTGGGACATCCGGGTGCCCCGCCGGCTCCAGGAGCTGCGGCTGGCCATCTCGGACGCCAACAGCTCGCTCCTGCAGACCCTCGGCCGCTCGCCGACGGTCGCCGACATCGCCGCGCACCTCAAGCTCACCGAGGAAGAGGTGCTGGAGGGCCTGGAGGGCGCCCGCGCGTACAACGCGGTGTCGCTGTCCACCCCGACCGGCGACGGCGAGCGCGCCACCGAGCTGGGCGACATGCTCGGCGGCGAGGACAGCGAGTTCGAGCTGGCTGAGCTGCGGGTCGCCCTCGGCCCGGCGCTGGCCACCCTCGACGAGCGCGAGCAGAAGATCCTCACGCTGCGCTTCTACGGCAACCTGACCCAGTCGCAGATCGCCGACCAGATCGGTGTCTCGCAGATGCACGTCTCGCGGCTGCTGACCCGCGCGCTGACCAAGCTGCGCGGCCAGCTCGACGGCACGTACTGACCGGTTGACGCACGGAGGGCCGGGTCCATGGACCCGGCCCTCCGTGCTGTCCGTGCTGTCACGTGAGCGTTACAGTGCGACCACGGGGCGTGCTGGTCGCGTCAACCAACCGGCTCAGTGCCCGACCGGCTCGCGCCACATCGGCCAGAACGGCGTTCCGTCGGGCACCCGGAACGGCTCGCCGGCCAGGTAGCCGTGCTTCGCGTACAGGTCCCGACTGCGCGGGCTGCTCGCCTCCAGGTACGCCGGCATCCCGTTGGCGTCCAGCCAGGCGTGATGGTGGCGCATCAGCGCGCTCCCCAAGCCCTGCCCCTGCCGGTCTGGCCGGGTCGCCAGGAACGCGAGGTGGTGGTGGTCCGGGTGCGGGTGGTTCGCCGCGAACAGCTCGTCGAGGTGCTGGAAACGGTCGGTCCACTCGCCGCAGGCGGCGGCCAGTCGGGCGTCGTAGTCCGCCGGCGGCGGCGCCGGCTGGCCGACCGACGGAAACCAGACCGCGACCGAGGCCCGGTCCGCGGTGGCGTGGACGATGCCGTGCCGCATCGCGTGCCCGACCAGGATCTCGAAGTCGCCGGCCAGTACCGCCTCCCGCTTGCTCGGGTCGGGGACCAGCCAGTACGTCACCTCCAGGATGGTGAACGCCTCGGCGATCCGACCCGCCACGAGGGTGGTCTCCTCCGGCCCTAGTTGCTCGATGACCACGCTCATCGGGTCACCTCCACGGCGGCTGGCGCCTCCGGCTTGACGGCCGCCGCGGCGCTCGCGGCCCCCAGGCCGATCCGGGCGTACGTGTCCGGGCGGTTGCTGCGCAGCAGCAGGGCCCAGCCGATGCCCAGCAGGGCGGCCACCGGGTACGCGGCGGGCAGCGCCCAGCGCAGCGTCGAGTCCGGCGCGACACCGAGCAGGTTGGCGAAGTTCGACACGGCCAACCAGATGATCACGAAGAGCGCGATGGTGGCCAGGCCGGGCGCGATGGCCCGTCGCCAGAGGTTCTCGCCCCCGGCGGAGCGGGCGAAGTAGGCGATCACCGCCACCGAGGTGGTGGCGATCAGCAGCAGGACACCGAAGCCGCCGGTGGTGCCGACCCAGAAGAAGAGCTGGACCACCGGATCCCAGCCGTTGACCGCGTACAACAGGATGACCAGCAGTCCGAGGACGCTCTGCGCCAGCGAGGCGGCCCGCGGCGCCCCGGTACGGGCCGAGGTCTGCCCGAACACCGCCGGCAGCACGCGTTCCCGCCCGAGCGCGAAGGTGTAGCGGGCCGTGGTGTTGTGGAACGAGATCATCGCGGCGAGCACCGACGTCAGGAAGAGCACCTGCCCGATGGTGACCGCGGTGTCGCCGAGGTGCGCGGCGGCCAGGTTGAAGATGAGCCCGACGCTCTGCTCCCCGGCCTCGGCGACGATCTGGTCCTGCCCGACCGCGACGGTCATGGTCCAGGACGACAGCGCGTACAGCCCGGCGATGATCGCCACCGAGAGGTAGGTGGCCAGCGGCACCGTCCGCTTCGGGTCCTTGCTCTCCTCGCTGAAGACCACCGCCGACTCGAAGCCGACGAAGCCGAGGACGGCGAGCACCAGCACCGCGCCGACCCCCGGCACGAAGAGGTTGTCCGGTGAGAACGGGGCGAAGCTGACCCCACCCTCGGCCGGGTTGCCGAGTTGTCCCAGGTCGAAGACGAGGACCACCACGATCTCGGCGACCAGCAGCGCGGCCAGGACCATGCCGTTGAGGTCGACCCGGAGCAGGCCGAGCAGGCCGACCAACGCCCACGCCACCAGGGCCACGACGGCCCAGTGTGGGTGCCCGCCGAAGAGCCGGTCGAGCACCGGTTCGGCCGCCACGCCGATGGTGCCGTACAGCCCGACCTGCAACGCGTTGTACGCGATCAGCGCGACCCAGGCGGCGCCCACGCCGGCAGGTCGGCCGAGGCCACGGGAGACGTAGGCGTAGAAGGCGCCGGCGTTCTCCACCCGGCGGGACATCGCCACGTAGCCCACCGAGAAGAGCGCGAGCACCGCGGCGATCAGCAGGAAGGCCAGCGGGATGCCGGTCACCCCGATGACGCCGTAGCCGGTGGTGACGACGCCGGCCACCACGGTCAGCGGCGCGGCGGCGGAGAGGACGAAGAAGATCACCGAGGGGATGCCGAGACGGCCTCGGGCCAGGGCTTCGGAGACGTTGCTGGGTCGGTCGACTGTCGATGTCGGGGGCATACGACTACTCCGATTGTCGAGGGGAGAGTTGGGGGTTACCGGGGGATCAGGGGACGCCGCGCAGCACGGCGGCGCCGACGGCGGCCTCGGTGTGCCCGACGAGTTCCTTGAGTGGCGCCGGCAGCGCGGGGATGAGGACGTTCAACCGGTGGTGCGCGCGGGGGCCGGCGCTCCACAGCACCTCGCGGGTCAGCCCCGCGGCCACGACCAGGCCGAGCAGCAGGGCGTCCGGCACGCCCGGTGGGTCCGGCCGGTCCAGCAGGGCCCGTAGCCGGGTGGCCGGCCAGGCCACCGCGTTGAGGTCGATCGGCAGGTAGCTGACCGTGGTACGCAGCAGCCGGCGACTCTCCTGGCGGCGCAGCACCCCGGCACGGGCCAACCGCTCCCCCACCGAGGTCGTGGCGCTCTGCGCCAGGAAGCTCAGCCAGGTGCGCAGCTCCCGGTGCTGGGACTCACCGACCAACTGGTCCAGCACGGTGTGCGCCAGGGCATCGGCCGGCGGACGTCGGTCGATGACGGTGATCTGCCCGGCCGTGACGGTGATGTGTCCATAAAGGATCAGCTCGCCGAGGAGCCCGCCGGCCAGCCCGAGTCCGGTCGCCGCCGGGTGCAGTTTGGCCTTGCCGCGACTGTCGTTGTGTGCGATGAGGAAGAACTCGTCGGCGATGAGCAACGGTCCTCCCGCACAGGTGTGTCCACAGTGATCGCGACCGGGAAAGGATGCACCGACAGCTACTGCAACGCAACTCCCAGATTTGAAAGTTGCACTCCGTGCATCTGCGACCTGCGGATCTTGTCGTGGCAGACTCGGACGGTGACCGCCACTCCCGCCATCCGACCCGCCGCCAGCCCGACAGTGCGGCGACGCCGCATCGCCCGGGAACTCCGCCAACTTCGGGAACGCGCGGGCATGACCCTCGATGTGGCCGCCCGTCAGCTCGACATGTCGAAGAGCAACCTCTCCCGGATCGAGACCGCACAGATCGGCATCAAACCGCGCGACGTCCGGGCCGCTCTCGCGCTGTACGAGGTGACCGGTTCGGATGCCGAGGCGCTGATCGAGATCGCCCGGGGGGCACAGCAGCGCGGATGGTGGCAGAACTACAGCGACGTGCTTCCCGAGTGGTTCGAGTTCTACGTCGGGCTGGAGGCCGAGGCGGCGGCGCTGCGCACGTACGAGGCCGAGTCGGTGCCCGGGCTGCTGCAGACCGAGGCGTACGCCCGGGAGATCTTCCGGCGCACCGCCGGCGAGGACGGTCTGGAGCGCAAGGTCGCCGCCCGACTGCGCCGACAGGAGGTGCTGCGCCGCGAGGACCCTGTCGATCTGTCGGTGATCCTCAACGAGGCGGTGCTCCTGCGCCCGGTCGGCGGCGCCGCGGTGATGGCCGAACAGCTGGTCCACATGAGTCGGATCGCGCAACTACCCAACGTGACAATCCAGGTACTTCCATTCGCGGCTGGCGGGCATCCGGCCATGAGCACCCCGTACGTGATCCTCAACTTCGCCGACGCCGCCGACGCGTCCGTTGTTTACCTGGATAACCTCACGATGGGACTGGCTCTGGAGGAAGCCGATCATGTGCTCGGGTATAGCCTTTTGCACGAGGAGCTGTGCCGGATGGCGCTCGATCCGACGGCGTCGTTGACCCGTCTTGAGCATGCTTCTCGTAACTTTGCGTGACCGCTTCTGCGGCACGCCGACGCAGACGAGAGGTACCGCGGATGACGGCGTACGACCTGACCCGAGCGGACTGGCGCACCAGCACGCGCAGCAGCGGCAACGGCAACTGCGTGGAGGTCGCGACAGTCGACGGTCAGGTCGCCGTCCGGGACAGCAAGGACCGCTCCGGCCCGGTGCTCGCCTTCGGTGCGCCGGCCTGGCGGGCCTTCGTGCTCGGCGTCGGCGAGGTCCGTCGCTCCTGACGCACCCGTCCCGGTGCGAGACTGGGCCGTGCTCTCCGACGTAACAGTTGACCTGCCGGTCCGTCCGGTGCTGCCGGCGCTGGTCGCGGCACTCGACGCGGCCGGCGCCGGTGTGCTGGTGGCCCCGCCGGGCACCGGCAAGACCACCCTCGCGCCGCTGGCCGTGGCGGACCGGGTGACCGGTCGGGTGGTGATCGCCCAACCCCGCCGGGTGGCGGCCCGTGCCGCTGCCCGGCGCATGGCCGAACTGCTCGGCGAACGGGTCGGTGAGCGGGTCGGCTACGCGGTACGCGGCGAGCGCCGGGTCGGCCCGGCCACCCGGATCGAGGTGGTCACCACAGGCCTGCTGGTCCGCCGGCTGCACCACGACCCGGAACTGCCCGGCACGGGTGCCGTGCTGCTCGACGAGTGCCACGAACGCCAACTCGACGCCGACCTCGCGCTGGCCTTCACCGTGGAGGCGCGCGCCACCCTCCGGCCGGACCTGTGGCTGCTGGCGATGTCGGCGACCCCGGACACCGACCGGTTCGCCGCGCTGCTGGGCGGGCACACCCCGGCCCCGGTGGTACGGGCCGACTCGGCGTTGCACCCGGTGGAGCGGATCTGGATGCCCCCGGCGCGCCCGATCGCCCCGCCCGGGGCCGGGCCGGTGGACCGGGCCCTGCTCGACCACGTGGCCGCCACCGTCCGGCGGGCGCTGCGCGAGCACGACGGCGACGTGCTCGTCTTCCTGCCCGGGGCCGGCGAGATCGCGGCGGTCACCGGCAGGCTGGCCGACCTGCGGGACTCGGTCGCGCTGCTGCCGCTGCACGGCCGTCAACGCGGCACCGAGCAGGACGCCGCGCTGCGTCGCGCGGACCGGCGGCGGGTGGTGCTGGCCACCGCGCTGGCCGAGACCAGTCTGACCGTCCCGGGCGTACGGATCGTGGTGGACGCCGGGCTGTCCCGGGTGCCCCGGATCGATTTGGCCCGTGGGCTGGGCGCGCTGGTCACCGTGCCGGTCTCCCGCGCCGCCGCCACCCAGCGGGCCGGCCGGGCCGGCCGGGAGGCCCCCGGGTACGTCTACCGCTGCTGGTCGGCGGCGACCCACGAGCGGCTGCCCGCCCGTGCCGAGCCGGAGATCGCCACCGCCGACCTGACCGGCTTCGCGTTGGAGCTGGCCGCCTGGGGCCGACCGGACGGCGTCGGGCTCGCGTTGCCCGACGCGCCGCCGGCAGCCGCGATGACGGTGGCCCGGGACACCCTGGAGACCCTGGGCGCTGTCGACGCCGACGGTCGGATCACCGCGCGGGGGCGCTCGATCGCCGCCGCCGGGGCGCACCCACGGCTGGCCCGGGCGCTGCTCGACGGCGCCGGCCGGGTCGGCGCCGACCGGGCCGCCGAGGTGGTCGCCCTGCTCGCCGAGGAGAGCGCGGCCGGCCCCGGTGATGATCTGGTCGCCGGTTGGCGTCGGCTGCGCACCGGCGTGGACGCGGGCGCAACCGCCCGTTGGCGCACCGAGGTACGCCGGCTACGCGCCGCGCTGCCTGCCGGCGCCCCGCCGAAGGGCCGCGCCGACGCCGCCGGCCGCACCGGCTCGGGTGGACTGAGCGACGATCTCGCCGCCGGGCTGCTCGTCGGTCTGGCGTACCCGGAACGGTTGGCACGGGTGCGGCGGCAGGGCGGTTCGGCGTACCTGATGACCGGCGGGACCGCCGCGGAGCTGGCGGCCGGCTCGGGGCTGACCGGGTCCGACTGGCTGGCTGTGGCGGTCGCGGACCGCACCCCCGGCGCGCCGTCGGCCCGCATCCGCCGGGCCTCCCCCGTGGATGAGGCGACGGCCCGGGAGGCGGCCGGCCCGTTGCTGCGCACCGGCCGCGAGGTCGGCTGGTCGGACGGGGACGTGGTGGCCCGGGAGGTGACCCGGCTGGGCGCGATCGAGCTGGTCCAGCGGCGGCTGGACCGGCCGGACCGGGCGGAGGTGGCCGCCGCGCTGCTGACCGGCCTGCGCCAGGACGGGCTGGGGCTGTTGCCGTGGACGCCAGCGGCTCGGGCGCTGCGCGAGCGGCTCGCGTTCCTCCGGCAGCACCTGGGCGAGCCGTGGCCGGAGGTCGGCGACGACTCGTTGCTCGACGCCGCGCCGACCTGGCTGGGCCCGGAGCTGGCCGCCGCACGACGCCGGGCCGACCTGGCGCGAGTGGACGTGCCGTCGGCGCTGCGTCGGCTGCTGCCCTGGGCGCAGGCCGCCCGCCTCGACGAGCTGGCTCCGGAGCGGATCGAGGTGCCGAGTGGTTCCCGGATCCGGCTGGACTACGGCGACCCGGCCGCGCCGGTGCTCGCCGTGAAGCTCCAGGAGACGTTCGGTTGGCCGGCGGCCCCCCGCATCGCCGACGGTCGGGTGCCGGTGCTGCTGCACCTGCTCTCCCCCGCCGGCCGCCCGGTGGCGGTCACCGCCGACCTGGCGTCGTTCTGGCGTACCGGCTATCCGCAGGTCCGCTCCGAGCTGCGCGGGCGCTATCCCCGGCACCCGTGGCCGGAGGATCCGGGAACGGCGACACCCACCCGGCACGCCACGCCACGTCGGCGCTGAGCGCCGGCCTACTCCTCGACGACGTCGGCCACCACGACTGTGACGTTGTCCGGCGCGCCGGCGTGCAGGGCCAGGTCGATGAGCTTGGCGGCGCAGGCGTCCCGGTCCGGATAGCCGCTGAGCACCTCGGTGAGGGTGTCCGGACGCACCACGTTGGAGAGGCCGTCGCTGCACAGCAGCCACCGGTCGCCGGCCCGGGGCACCATGGTCGCGTACGACGGGGAGACCTCGTCACCCTGCAACGCCTGGGTGACCACGGCCCGGCGCGGGTGGCTGCTGGCCTGGTCCGCGGTGATCACGCCCTGATCCACCAGCATCTGGACGAACGTGTCGTCCCGGGTGACCTGCTTGAGCACGCCCTCGCGGAACAGGTAGGCCCGGGAGTCGCCGACGTGCGCGAGTGCCAGGCAGCTGCCGGTACGGGCGAAGAGCAGGGCGGTCAGCGTGGTGCCCATGCCCTGGCGCTCGGGATCCTCGGCGACCGCCTGTCGGATCCGGGAGGTGGCCAGTGCGATGCCACCTTCGAGCGCGGCCACCAGGGCGTCCTCGGGTGTCTCCACGTCCAGCGGGGCGACCGCGTCGATGGTGAGGGCGCTGGCCAGGTCGCCGGCGGCCATTCCGCCCATGCCGTCGGCGACGGCGACGAGCCAGGTGCCGGCGTGCAGGGCGTCCTGGTTTCCGCTGCGGATCAGCCCACGGTCGCTCGTTCCCACGGAACGCAGCTTCAGGGTCATGGGAGGCAGCCTGCCAGGCGAAGGGCGCAGTTGTCTCTAGGAGATCAGGACGACGGCGCGTGGCGCGGCCAATCTCACGTCCGGGTGGCGGCGCGTCGGGAGGCGCCGCTCGGGCTGACCGCCCTCGTCGGATGCTGAAACCCATCCAACCAGATCAATTGACATGGCGTACCCGGCACTGGAAACATCGAGCCGATACCTGGGAGCGCTCCCAGGTTACCTCCGCATCACAGTGCCACCACCAACGTCCCACTTTCCGTCCCGGAAGGACTCCCCGTGACGCCATCCCGACGCCGCCTCCTGTTGGCTGCGGCGACCACTCTGGCCCTCACCGGCGCGGGCGCCGGCGCGGCCCACGCCGACCCACCACCGGACGCCCCCGAGCAGATCGACAACGGCGACTTCAGCGCCGGAGTCAGCCCCTGGTTCTCCTTCGGCACCGGCGCGCTGGCGGTCACCGACGGCCAGCTCTGCACCACCGTCGCGGGCGGGCTGGCCAACCCGTGGGACGCCGGCATCGGCCAGGACGGCGTACCGCTGATCGCCGGCGCCGAATACACCCTCGGCTTCGCGGTCTCCGCCACCCCCGGCGCCGCGGTCAAGGCCGTGCTGCAGCTCGGCAGCGCCCCGTACACCACGTACGCGGCAGTGGACGCCACCGCGACCGGCACCCTCCAGCGGGTCGAGCAGACCTTCACCGTCCCGGACGACAACCCCAGCGCCCAACTGATCTTCCAGGTCGGCGGTTCCGCCCAGGCGCAGACCATCTGCCTGGACGACGTCTCGCTGCGCGGCGGCGAGCCGCCCGAGCCGTACGAGCCGGACACCGGGCCACGCGTGCGCGTCAACCAGGTCGGCTACCTCCCCGGCGGCCCGAAGAACGCCACTGTCGTCACCGAGGCCACCGAAGCGCTGCCCTGGCAGCTGCGCAACGCCGCCGGCGCCGTCGTGGCCAGTGGCACCACCACCGCTCGCGGTGTCGACGCCGCCTCCGGGCAGAACGTGCAGACTGTCGACTTCTCCAGCTACCGCACCCCCGGCACCGGGCTCACGCTCACCGTGGACGGCGAGACCAGCCACCCGTTCGACATCTCCGGCGCTCTCTACGACCAGCTGCGTTCCGACTCGTTGCAGTTCTTCTACGCCCAGCGCAGCGGCATCGCCATCGACGGTGACCTGATCGGCGACGAGTACGCCCGACCCGCCGGCCACCTCGGCGTCGCCCCCAACCAGGGCGACACCAACGTGCCCTGCCAGCCGGGTGTCTGCGACTACTCCCTCGACGTGCGCGGCGGTTGGTACGACGCCGGCGACCACGGCAAGTACGTGGTCAACGGCGGCATCGCCACCTACCAGCTGCTGAACACCTTCGAGCGGACCAAGACGGCGGCCACCGCCAACGGCGGCGCGGAACTCGCCGACAGCACGCTGCGGGTGCCCGAGCGCGACAACGGGGTGCCGGACATCCTCGACGAGGCCCGCTGGGAGCTGGAGTTCCTGCTGCGCATGCAGGTGCCCGCCGGCAAGCCGCTCGCCGGCATGGTCCACCACAAGATCCACGATCAGAACTGGACCGGACTGCCCCTCTCGCCGCAGGACGACCCGCAGCCGCGCGAGCTGCACCCGCCGTCGACCGCGGCCACCCTCAACCTGGCCGCCACCGCCGCCCAGTGCGCCCGGCTCTTCGCCCCCTACGACGCGGCGTTCGCGACCCGCTGCGGCACCGCCGCGAAGACCGCCTACGCCGCGGCCAAGGCCCACCCGGCGGTGTACGCCAGCCCGACCGACGGCACCGGCGGCGGCGCGTACGACGACAGCAACGTCACCGACGAGTTCTACTGGGCGGCGGCCGAGCTGTACCTGACCACCGGGGCGCAGAACTACCTGGCCGACCTGACCGCCTCGCCGCACCACACCGGGAACGTGTTCGACGCACGGGGCTTCGGCTGGCAGAGCGTGGCCGCGCTGGGCCGCCTTGACCTGGCCACCGTGCCGAACGGGCTACCCGCCGCCGACCTGGCCCGGGTCCGCGCCTCGGTCACCGCCGCCGCCGACACGTACCTCGCCGAGCTGCGCCGGCAGGCGTACGGGCTGCCGATGCCCGGTGACGCCAACAGCTACTTCTGGGGCGGCAACAGCAACGTCATCAACAACGCCGTCGTGCTGGCCACCGCCTTCGACCTGACCCGCAACCCCGTCTACCGCGACGGCGCCGTGCAGGCGATGGACTACATCCTCGGTCGCAACGCCCTGAACATCTCCTACGTCACCGGCTGGGGCGAGCACGCCGCGCAGAACCAGCACAGCCGGATCTTCGGCCACCAGCTCGACCCGAACCTGCCCCGACCGCCCGCCGGCTCCCTCGCCGGTGGCCCGAATGCGGCCCTCCAGGACCCGTTCGTGGCACAACTGCTCGCCGGCTGCGAGCCGATGTTCTGCTACGTCGACGACATCAACTCGTACTCGACCAACGAGGTGGCGATCAACTGGAACTCGGCGCTGGCCTGGATCTCCTCGTTCCTGGCCGACCAGGGTGACGCCGGCGCGGTGCCGGCCACCACCTGCACGGCGCGCTACGCCAACTACGGCGCCTGGCAGGGCGGCACCGGGTTCACCGGGCAGCTGACCATCCAGAACACGGGCGCCACGACCGTCAACGGCTGGAGCGTGCGATTCGCGTTCACCGGTGACCAGCGGGTACGCGAGGCCTGGCTGGCGAAGGTCGCCCAGGCCGGCGCGACGGTGACCGCGCGCAACGAGTCGTACAACGCCAAGATCGCACCTGGCGGCACTGTGACGTTCGGCTTCAACGCGACGAC
Source organism: Micromonospora sp. CNZ322 (assembly GCF_007827755.1). NCBI lineage: Bacteria > Bacillati > Actinomycetota > Actinomycetes > Micromonosporales > Micromonosporaceae > Micromonospora > Micromonospora sp. CNZ322. Next base: position 281,829 of record NZ_VITD01000006.1, on the reverse strand, counting down.
AGGCGGCGGCGCCAACCCCGCTCCCGGCCTGATCACGGTCAACGGCGGAGCCTGCAGCCTCTCCTGACCCACTGCTGGTGGCCGCCCTCTCCGGGCGGCCACCATGCTCGCATGATCACGCGGCCGGCGGGCTAACCGCCGGCCGCGTTGTGCTTCGCGACCAGAGTGGAGAGTTCGTCCAGCGAGTCGATCCGGAACAGGCACCGTTCGGACACGGCCGGCATGTCGAGGATGTGACCCCACGGTGAGCGCCGGATCAGGCACGTCTTCATCCCGGCCTCCTGAGCCGGGCGGGCGTCGTTGTCGGGTCGGTCGCCGACGTACAGAATCGACGACGCGTCACCGCCGCCCTCGCGAACGACCCGCTCGAAGAAGGCCGGTGAGGGCTTCGCCACTCCCCAACCGTGCGACGTGCCGATCAGGTCGACAGGTAGGTCGAGCGCCCGAAGGGTCGACTCGGCGTGCGCTGGCTGGTTGCCGGCCAGGCCCACCACCAGGCCCTGCTCCCGCAACGAGGTCAGGCACGGTCGCGCGTCCGGGTAGAGGTCCTCTTCGCCGAACGACTCCGGCTGACCGGCGGCCGCGCGGCGCTCCAACTCGACCGCGAGATCGAAGTCCGGCCGGAAGGCCCGGAACGTCTCCTGATAGTCCAGGCCCCGGGCGATCACCGCACCGAAGACCGCCGAGAACGTGTGCCGTGGAACGCCGAGCCAGTCGGCCCAGGCGGCGAACTCGTGGGACTCGTCGAGAATCGTCCCGCCGACATCGAAGAAAATCGCGTTGATCACGTGCATCCCCCGTCACTGTCGCGTTGTCGGTGGATCATAGGCAGCGGCACGACCCGCCACCAGGACTCCATGATCACTTGATGGTGAGCAGCTGGAACACCGCGACTTCCGCTACTGACCACCATGTGATCGAGGGCAGGCGGCGGTGTGCCGCTCCGCAGGAGCGTTCGGGGCGAGCGTGCCTCCGGCTGGCGCTGTCGAGCTGATGACGCAAACGATTCACCGGGCGCGGCAGCAAAACCGATGGATCGGACGCGCCCCCGAGTGAGCCGAATGCCGCCGGCGCGAGGACCGCTCCGTGCGCCCGGCCCGTGCCGAACCGTGCGCTCTGAAACTGTCGTACACCTGTTCTATTCTCGTTCCATGTTGGAGGGGCTGGCGCAGGCGGAGGCGGCAGTCGCCGGCTGCGTTGACGCGTCGGCGTGGGCTCTTCCGGAGCACGACCTCGTCGCGGCACTCGACGCCGCGCACCGGCTCGAACAACGCCTGGCCATGGTCAAGTTGGCCCTCGTGCGGGAGCTGGACGGTCGAGGCACCGCGACCGCGCAGGGCGCGTCCTCGACGGCCGTGTGGCTACGGGACCGGCTGCGCCTCGGGGTTGGTGCCGCCCGCCGTCTGGTCGAGCTGGCCGCGACGCTCGATGCCGCCCCGGCCGGTGTGCGGGACGCGCTGGCCGGCGGAGCGGTCGACGTGGAGCAGGTCCGGGTCATCGCCGACACGGTCAGCACAGTGCACGCGGCCGCTGGCGCCGAGGCTGCCGAGAAGGCGGTGGGCGTCCTGGTCGAGTGGGCCGGGCAGTTCGAGCCAGCCCTGCTGCGCAAGCTGGGCACCCGGATCCTCGACCACGTCGCCCCAGAGGTCGCCGATTCCGCCGCCAAGGCGGCGATGGAGGCCGAGGCCCGCCGAGCCTGCCGAGACCGCCATGTGACGCTGTCCGAGCTGCGGGACGGCCGACTGCGACTGTCCGGCATCCTCGACGGCGAGGCGGCCGGTCTGCTGCGCGCCGCGATCGACCCAATGACCGCACCGTCCGGCCCAGACGATCCGCGTTCTCCCGGGCAACGCCGGCACGACGCTTTCGCCGACCTCTGCCGGCTTGCCCTGCGCACCGGTGAGCTGCCCGAGCACGGCGGCGAACCCGCCCAGCTCGTCGTCACCACCAGCTTCGAGACGTTGGCCCGGCGGCTCGGCGCCGGCACTCTCGACACGGGCCCACAACTCACGCCGGAGACGGTCCGCCGCCTCGCCTGCGACGCCGCGATCCTGCCCGCCGTCCTTGGCGGCAGCGGCCAGACGCTCGACGTGGGCAGGCAACGCCGGCTCATCACCGGTCCCCTGCGACGCGCTCTGGTCCTGCGCGACCGCGGCTGCGCCTTCCCGGGCTGCGACCGCCCACCCCGCTGGTGCGACGCCCACCACATCCGGCACTGGGCCGACGGCGGCAGCACCAGCCTGACCAACGCCGTGTTGCTCTGCGGCCACCATCACCGACACGTCCACAGTGGTGAGTGGACCGTCCGGCTCGGCGGCGACGGTCACCCCGAATTCGTTCCGCCGGCCTGGCTCGACCCCGAGCGGCTCCCCCGCCGCAACCAGTACCACCGGCGGACGTGACCTACCCAAGATCGTGTGTCCTGCCGATCAGGAGGTGACGGGCCGCCGTGGCTAGGGCGGCATGGTGATGGTCTACCTGGTGGAGAAGATCTTTGTGCTGAGCCCACCCCACATCGGCCTCGCCACGGAATGTGACTGGCACCGCACTACGCGGGGCATCGACGAGCAGGCGGCGGCTCTAGGGTCGGTGAATGGGTACCACGGCGGAGGTTCGTGACCGCTGGCGGTCGCTGTCGCCGCTGCCGCCGCCCGGTCGGCTACGCACCCTGTCGTTGGCCACCCTCGCCAACACGATTGGCACCGGGCTCTGGGTAACGGGTGCGGCGCTCTTCCTCACCCGCGCCGTGGGCCTGACCCCGACGGAGGTGGGGGTCGGGCTCACTCTCGCCGGCCTGGTCGGGCTCACTGCCAGCGTGCCGCTCGGCGGGCTCGCCGACCAGTGTGACCCGCGGAGCCTCCGCGCCGTCCTGCAACTAGCGCAGGCCGCCGTCGCCGCCGCGTACTTGCTGGTCGAATCTTTCCCGGTCTTTCTGCTGGTGGCCACACTGGACGCTCTGCTGATCTCCGGCAACCTCGCCGTCCGCGCCGCGCTGGTCGCCGCGGTGGGCGGCCCGCAGGGCCGGGTGCACGCCTTTGCCACCCTGCGCGCGGTGGCCAACCTGGGCGTGGCGCTCGGTGCAGGGCTGGCCGCGTTCGCGCTGGTGGTGGACACCGGGTGGGCGTACCGACTGCTGGTGCTCGGCAACGTCGCCACCTATCTGGTCTCGGCGGCGCTGATCATGCGACTCCCGGCGTACCCGCCGGCCCGGCGGCCCTTGCGTCAGAGAGCCGGCCGGGCGCTGCGCGACGGGCCGTTCCTCGCGGTCGCCGGGGCCTCGGCGGTGCTCTCCGTACACCACGTGGCGTTGACGCTGGTGCTGCCGCTGTGGGTGGTGGCGCACACCGATGCGCCCCTGGCGACAGTCTCCGCCCTCCTACTGGTCAACACACTGCTCACCGTGCTGCTCGCCGTACGGCTCAGCGGGAGCGCCCGGCACGCGGTGTCGGCGGCGACGACGATGCGCCGGGCGGGGTTGGTGCTCGCGGCCGGGATGCTGCTCTGGGCCGCGAGCGCCGTCGTGCCCACCACGGTGGCGGTCGGCCTGCTGCTGGGCGCGACGGTGATCTACACCTTGGGCGACCTGTGGCACGCAGGGGCCGGGGCGACGCTGGCCTACGACCTCGCCGCACCGGACGCCCTCGGCGCCTACCAGGGGGTCGACGGACTGCTCGCCGGGCTGGTCCGTGCGGCGGGCCCGGCCCTGCTGACCTGGTTGATCATCGACGGCGGCCCAGTCGGCTGGCTGGCGCTGGCGGGGTTGCTCGCGCTCACCGGCTTCGCCGTGCCACCGCTCACCCGACGCGCCCTGGCCGACCGTGCCGACCGGTCACCGCACCCGGGCTGACCGTCAGCCGATCTCCTCGTCGACGAAGCACCAGCGCCAGGCCTCGCCCGGCTGCGCCGAGCGGATCACCGGGTGGCCGGTGGACGCGAAGTGCTTGCTCGCGTGCTGGTTCGGCGACGAGTCACAGCAGCCGACCTGCCCGCAGCTCAGGCAGGTACGCAGGTGCACCCAGTAGGTGTCGCCGATGGCGACGCAGTCCGCGCACTCGTCGGGGGTACGCGGCTCGGCGGCGGCACCGGCCTCGGTCAGGTGCTGACAGCTCACTTCTCAACCTCTCGCAGCAACGACTCTTCCAGGTCCAGGTCACGGTAGGCCTGCACCAACACTTCCTCAGGGATCCGGCCGGAGTCCCGGGCCGCCCGGAACACATCCCGCTCGGCGTCGATCATCTCCTGCCGCAGCCGACCGTACGCCTGCGACGGGGTCTCCCGCTCGTCGCCGCCGAGTCGTTCCCACGCCATGTTGGTGCGGTCCTCCACCGCTCGGCGCAGCCGGTCCACCACCGCATCCGGTGCGGTGGCGGCCAATTCGTCGAGACGGTCCTGGGCGGCCCTGCTGGCCTGCTGCTGCACGGCGGCCGCGGAGAGCGCGTCCTGCACCGGGTCGTCCGGCGGCAGTTTCAACCTACGGGCGACCAGCGGCAGGGTGGCGCCCTGGCCGACCAGGGTGAAAACGATCACGGCGAAGGCCAGCCAGATGAGCAACGCCCTGGGGTACGGCTCGTCATCGGCCAGGGTCAGCGGCAGGGCCAGCGCGGCGGCCAGGGTCACCACGCCCCGCATTCCGGCCCAGCCGATGATGATCGGGAACTTCGGTGACGGCCGAGCGTCACGGCGGCGGACCCGGGGCACCAACCGGGCCAGGTAGGTGGCCGGGAAAAGCCAGACGAACCGGGTCAGGAAGACGGTGCCGAGCACCGCGAAGGTGATCAGGATGAGCGAGCCGATCGGCTCGTCGAGATCGCGCAGCACCTCCCGCAGTTGCAGCCCGACCAGCAGGAAGACCAGGCCCTCCAGCAGGAAACGGACCAGCCGCCAGAACGCGCCGATCTGCAACCGGGACGCCGCGGACAGCAGCTGGGGCAGCTTGTGCCCGAGCACCAGGCCGGTGACGACAACGGCGACCACACCGGAGGCGTGCAGGTGTTCGGCGGTGAACACCACAGCGAACGGGATGATCAGCGACAGCGCGTTGTCCAGCAGCGGGTCGGTGATCCGCCGATGCAGGAAACCGAACACCAGCGCCCCGAGCGCCCCGATCAGGATGCCGCCGCCGGTGGACCGCAGCACCTCGATGGCGATCTTGTCGGCGCCGACGGCCGAGCCGACGGTGGCCATCGTCGCGACCCGCAGCAGCACCAGCGCGGTCGCGTCGTTGACCAGGCTCTCGCCCTCCAGGATGGTGACGACCCGGCGGGGCAGCCCGACCCGACGGGCGACGGCCGTGGCAGCCACGGCGTCCGGTGGGGCGACCACCGCGCCGAGGGCCAGGCAGATCGCGAACGGCAGTTGCGGCAACAGCAGGTGCAACACCAACCCGACCACGAACGCGGTGAACAACACCAGGCCGACCGCGAGCAGCAGGATCGGCCGGATGTTGTTCTTGAACGCCGGCACCGAAGTCTCCAGCGCGGCCACGTAGAGCAGCGGCGGCAGGATGCCGACCAGCACCAACTCCGGGTCGAGTTCGATCTGCGGGAAGCCTGGCACGAACGAGAGCGCCAGGCCGAAGACGACCAGCACGATCGGCGCGAGCAGACCGAGCCGGCGGGCCAACGCGGCGCCCAGGGTGGCGATCGCCAGGAAGACGACGACCGGAAACAGGCTTTCCATGGGGTACGAGCCTAGGGGTACGCCTGTTCGATCAGCCGCCCGGGCGCAGCTTCGGCAGCACCTCCGCCCCGAACGCGTCGATGAAGCCGCGCTGCTCCTGCCCGACGTGGTGCAGGGCGATCTGGTCGAAGCCGAGTTCCACGTACTCCTCCAGCCAGCCGACATGCCGACCGAGGTCCGCCGACACGTTCACCACCTCGGCGACGCGCTGCACCGGCACGTCGGCGGAGACCACGTCGAAGTGTTCGACGGTCTCCAGGTCCCAGCAGACCGGCGGGGCGAAGACATTGCTGCGCCACTGGTCGTACGCGAGCGCCTCGGCCTGGGCCTGCTCCGGCGCCCAGGAGACGTGCACCTGGAGGTGCAGCGGCCCACGTCCGCCCGCGTCCCGGTACGCCTCGATCATCTCGCGCAGGTGCGCCACCGGGGCGTTCACGGTGATCAGCCCGTCCGCCCATTCGGCGCACCAGCGGGCGGTGGCCACGCTGACGGCGGCGCCGACCAGCGCGGGCGGCTGCTCGGGGCGGGTCCACAGCCGGGCCCGATCCACCCGGACCAGGCCGTCGTGGCTGACCTCCTCGCCGGCCAACAGGGCCCGGATCACGTCCACGCACTCGCGCAGCCGGGCGCTGCGTACGTCCTTGCGCGGCCACGGGTCGCCGGTGATGTGCTCGTTGCTGGCCTCGCCGGTGCCCAGGGCCGCCCAGAACCGGCCCGGGTACATCGCACCGAGGGTGCCGATCGCCTGCGCGATGATCGCCGGGTGGTACCGCTGGCCGGGCGCGTTGACCACGCCGAACGGCATGCCGGTGGCCTGCAACGCCGAGCCCAGCCAGGACCAGGCGAAGCCGGACTCGCCCTGCCGCGCGCTCCACGGCGAGAAGTGGTCGGAGCACATGGCGGCGTCGAAGCCGACCCGCTCGGCGTGGATCACCGCCTCCAACAGGGCGCGTGGACCGATCTGCTCATGCGAGGCGTGAAACCCGAACGACGTCATGGGCACACTTCCTACCCACGACGGCACCGGCTGACGCGTGCCGCGCCCCGAACTACTCGGCGTGCGCGCCGGCGCCGGCCGAGGCGGCGCCCTCGCCCACCCAGACCGTCTTGGTGTTGCAGAACTCCCGCATGCCCAGCGCCGACAGCTCCCGCCCGTACCCGGAGTTCTTCACACCGCCGAACGGCAATTCGGGGTACGAGGTGGTCATCCCGTTGATGAAGACGTTGCCGGCGTCCAGGTCGGTGGCGAAGCGCTCCTGCTCGGCCGGGTCCCGGGTCCAGGCGTTCGAGCCGAGCCCGAAGCTGGTGCCGTTGGCGACCTCGATCGCCTCCTCGTACGACGAGACCCGGAACAGGCCGGCCACCGGGCCGAAGACCTCCTCGGACCACATCCGCATCTGCGGGGTGAGGTCGGTGACCACTGTCGGCGGGTAGAACCAGCCGTCGCCGCTCGGCGGCTCGCCGCCGCAGAGCACTGTCGCGCCGTTGTCCACCGCGTCGCGGACCTGGGCGTGCACCTCGTCGCGGCCACGCTCGCTGGCCAGCGGCCCGACGTCGGTGTTCGGGTCCATCGGATCGCCGACGCGCAGCGCGGCCATGTTGGCGGCGAACTTCTCGGCGAAGGCGTCGAACACGTCGGTGTGCACGATGAACCGCTTCGCGGCGATGCAGGACTGGCCGTTGTTCTGGCAGCGGGCGGTGGTGGCGACCTCGGCGGCCCGGTCCACGTCGGCCGAGGGCATCACCACGAAGGGGTCGCTGCCGCCGAGTTCGAGGACTGTCTTCTTCAGCTCCCGCCCGGCGATCTGGGCGATGGACCGGCCGGCGGGCTCGCTGCCGGTGAGCGTCGCGGCGCGAACCCGGGGGTCGCTGAGGATGTGGTCGACGGCCTCCGAGTCGACCAGCACCGTGGTGAAGGCCCCCTCGGGGAAGCCGGCTCGCCGGAACACGTCCTCCAGCAGCAGCGCGGTCTGCGGCACGTTCGAGGCGTGCTTGAGCAGGCCGGTGTTGCCGGCCATCAGCGCCGGGGCGGCGAACCGCATCACCTGCCAGAGCGGGAAGTTCCACGGCATCACCGCGAGCACCACGCCGATCGGCTGATAGCGGATGAACGCCCGGGTGGCCTTCACGGCGTCGGCGTCGGCGGGCTCGTCGGCGAGGAACGCGGGGGCCTTGTCGGCGTAGAAGCGGGCGGCGGTGGCGCACTTGGTCACCTCGGCCTGCGCCGCGACGTACGTCTTGCCCATCTCCGTGGTCATGATCCGGGCGATCTCGTCGCGCTCGGCGTCCAGCAGGTCGGCCGCGGCGTTCATCCACTGGGCGCGCTGATCGACGGTCGTCGCCCGCAGCTGGTGGAACGCGAGGTCGGTGCGCTCGATGGCGTCGTCGAGTTGCTCGGTGGACATCGCCTCATAGGTCTTGAGCACCTGTCCGGTGGCGGGGTTGGTGGTGGCGATGTGGGGCATTCCGTCCTCCTGTCACTCGAACAACGAGTGTCGTACGCCCGGCTCCTCGCGGCGGCGGGCGGCGCGGCGGCGCTGGATCACGACCAGGTCGACCACGGCGACCACGGCGAAGATCGCGCAGAGCACGCCGAGCCAGGCGATACCGGCCCAGAACGCCAGCACCGCGAAGAGCACCATGATCACCAGCCCGAAGCTGGCGAGGGTGAGCCGAAGGTTCAACGCGCTGTTCGCGTGGCCGACCGTGCCACGGGCACGCCGGGGCTGCGATCTCGTCATACCCACCGACCTACCCCCGATCGGCCGGATTAACCGGTACCGCGCGCCCGCACACCCGCACTCGCCGGTGTGCTCCGGCACATCCGTTCGCGCCGCGGCCTCGTCGACCGCAGGATGGGCGCATGTCAATGACCCTCGCCGTGCCGGTGACCGTCTCCATCGCCCGCCGCGTCGATCCCGGCCGGGCCAGCGAGATGGTCGCCTGGATGCGGGCCGGCACGGCGCTGGCCGAGGCGTTCCCCGGTTTCCTCGGCGCCGGCTGGGTGCAGAGCGGCCCCGGTTCGCCGGAGTGGCACATGCTCTACCGCTTCGCCGACGCCGAGACGCTGCGCCGGTGGGAGGAGTCGCCGCAGCGGCACTGGTGGCTCAGCTCGGCGCAGGGCATCGTCGAGCACACCCGTGTCGAGCGGCGTACCGGGATCGAGGGCTGGTTCGACAGGCCGCTGGAGCACTCGGTGGACCCGGTGGAGCCGGCCTCGCCCGCGTCGCCGCCCCGCTGGAAGCAGGCGGTGACCATCTGGCTGGCGTTCTTCCCCCTGAGCCTGACCGCCACAGTGCTGACGAGCCGCTTCCTCGACGCGGTGCCGCTGGCGGCCCGGGTGCTGCTGATGACGCTCTGCCTGACCCCGCTGATGACCTATCTGGTGCTGCCCCGGATCACCCGGGCGTTGCACTGGTGGCTGCACGGTCAGCGGGCACCGTGGCGGGACGCATAGCACCCCACAGCTTCCGCGTCGGCACTCTGCCGCATACCCGACAGCAACTTCCCGGCAAACCACATCCTGCGCATAGAGTTACCGCGCTGTCGCTCTGTGCTGCGGGAACGGGAGACGTCATGCCTCGACGCTGGGTCGCCGCGCTGGCCTGTCTCGCGGCGCTGGTCGCGCTGGCGTGCGAGGGCGGCAACTCCGCGGAACCCCGTCCCACCACGAGCGCCCCGCCGTCGAGCGGGCCGGGCGGCATCGCCGCCCTCGGCGACTCGATCAGCACCGGCTTCGCCTCCTGCCTGGTGCTCACCTCCTGCGAGCGCAACTCCTGGTCGACCGGGGACGGGCTGCGGGTGCAGAGCCACTACCGGCGGCTGCTCGAACAGAATGCGGCGATCCGCGACCGGACGTACAACCATGCCCGTCCCGGCGCCCGCGCGGACGCCCTGGCGGGTCAGGCCCAGGCGGCGGTACGCGACCGCGCCGACTACGTCACAGTGCTGATCGGCGCCAACGACGTCTGCCGGGGTGGGGTGGACGCGATGACGCCGGTGGCCCAGTTCCGGGCCGACGTCGACCGGGGGCTGCGGGTCCTGCGGACCGGCCGGCCGAAGGCCCGGGTGCTGGTGGTGAGCATCCCCGACCTGTACCGGCTCTGGGAGGTCGGGCACGACGACGCCCGGGCGACCCGCGCGTGGCGGCGGGGCATCTGCCCGGCCCTGCTGGCCGACGCGACCTCGACCGCACCCGCCGACCGGGCGCGCCGGGCCGCCGTCCGGGACCGGATCGACGCGTACAACGCCGAGTTGAAGGCGGCCTGCCGGGCGTACGGATCACGGTGCCGGCACGACGGCGGCGCGTTGCACAAGGTCCGGTTCACCCTGGACCTGCTCAACCCGCTGGACTGGTTCCACCCCAACGCCACCGGTCAGGGCCGCATCGCCGAGGTGACCTGGCGCTCCTCTGGCCTGGCCAGCTGAACGACCCGGGACGGGCCGTCAGGGTTGGCGCGGCTCGGGGACGGCGTTGCCGCGGGAGCCGTAGAGGGCCCGGGATCGCTGGGCGAGATCCTTTGTAGCCGACGAGTTGGCCCAGGTGCCGAGCACGATGGCCGCACCGGGGACGATCTTGGCGACCATCCGCTTCGCGGCCCGGACGCCGGCCATCTGGGCCAGCCGGATGCCGAGCTGCAGCATGACCCGACCGAGCGGACGCTGGCCGCCCAGGCCGAAGAGCGCGTCGGCGCGTTCCCGGCCGGCGGCCACGCCGAGCGCCAGCCGGGCGCTCTCGGCGACCTTGTGCACCCGCTGAAGCACCAGCAGGTCGGTGGCCCGGTCATTGTGCAGGGGGTCGACGTCGTACGCGGCGGCGATGTGCAGCACCATCCGCGCCTGGGTCCAGGCCAGCACGCCCACGTCGATCACGGCGCCGGGCAGCCCGGCGGCGCCGGAGACCGCGCCGGACAGCCGGGCCAGGTTGACGAACTTGCGGGCCGCCTGGTCGGCCAGGACATCGGCGGAAGCCCCGGGCTGCTCGGCCCGGGCACGGGCGGCCCACTGCACGGCTTCCGGCCCGAGGCGGCGAACCGCCTCCAGGGCAAGGTGCTCCGGCGCGTACTGCGGGTCGTCACGCATCCGGTCCCAGAGTCGGGCCGGCGGACCCTCGGGGGCGTCCACCGACCCGGCCGGCAGGTCGACGGACGGCTGCGGAGTAGGGGCGGCGGGCTGACCGCCGACGGGCGGAGTGTCGGTCACCAGGTCTCCCCAGGGGTGGAAACGGTGGACAGGGCGGCCGATGGAGCGGTCAGCGGCGGCGGTTGGACAGCCGAGCCGCCAACCCCTTCAGCTTCTGCTGGTTGCCCGGCTTGGCCATCTCTCGACGACCCCGGTCGACCATCTGCTGCCCCTTCGGTGATTTCAGAAACGCGCTGATCCGCTGCATCAGTGACATAACGTCCTCCTGTCGACGATCCCTCAGTCATGTGTACCCCGTACCCGCAACACATGTACCCGGGATGCGACAGCCTCAACCCTGACCGTCCATAGTGGGCGGTAGGTTACCGCCCCGCCGGCACGATGGCGTCAACGACCCGGGTGGCCCTCCACTCGTGCTGCTGGTAGTGCTCGGGGTACGCGGAGACCTGCACCGCCTGGGCGGCGTCGGTGAGCCGCATCCGCTGCCAGCCGGGCACCTGCTCCAGCGCGCTGAGGAACTGCCGGGTGGCGAACTCGGGGTCCATCAGCCGCTCCACCGGGCCCCAGCCGCTGCTGGAACGCTGTTGGAACAACCCGACCGAGTCGTGGTCCCAGCCGACGCCCTGGTGCGGATAGTCCTGCGACTCGGGCAGCACGCCGCTGGCCACGTTGTAGAGGTTGCTCTCCTGCATGGCGGTGGCCACCGCGATCACCAGACCCCGGCGTGGCACACCCATCTTGCGGCCGGTACGGACGATCGCCTCGGCGTTCTCCATCTGGTCCTCGTCCAGCCCGGCGACGGGCGCCGGGTCGGTCGGGCGAGCGGGGGCGACCTTGCGGGCCGGCGCGCTGGTGTCCGGGTCGGCGGGGCTTGCCGCGGCGGACTGGGCGGCGGCGGAGGCGCTCGGGGCAGCCGTGCGGTCGAGGGAACGGGAGGCGCGCTGCTGCTCGGCGCGCTGCGCCAGCTCGGAGCTGGAGAGCGATCCACTCCGGGTCGCCGCGTCGGCGTTCTCGTCACGAACCTGGACGACGGCGGTCAGACCGAGGCAGCACACCACACCGGTGGCCAGCGCCATCTGTGCCCGGCGTCGACCGGTCAGGTCCCGGGCGTACGCCCGGAGCCGGCTCGCGCTGGTTGTCCGTTCGGTTGAGGTGCCATCCTCCGTATCGGCAGTGGGCCTACTCGGGGCGTACGGGTCGTCGAGGGTGCCGTCGTCACGCATCAACCGAGGCTAGGCAGGTGGAAACCCTGATCACGCACGGTGATCACGTGGCGCTCGACACAGATCGGAGCCGTACTGGTGGACGACCCGGGCGGGGTGACCCGCCCGGGGAACGGACCTCGCGTACCGGATGAAGCTGGCGCGGCACGCGGACCGGCACGGGCTCGGACAGTACCCACCATTCCACCGCCGAGCCTGACATGATCGACAAACTCGGCCTTTGGGCCGAACCGCCCCTCGGCCGATCGGCCAGGAGGCTCGGCCTGGTGGCGTAAACAGCCGATTGGTCCGGTCACGCCCACCACCCGGCCAACGGATCGCCCGACGCAGGAATGCACCAGGATGGCGGGTACGTTGCCCGAACGGGTGCCCTCCGTCGCGACGGCGCCCGGCAGGCACATTTCAGGGAGGTCCGCACCGGTGCTCGACCCACACGAGCTCTACCAGCTCACCGACGATCTGCCCGACCTCGGGCAGCCGGTCCTGATCCAGGCCCTCACCGGGTTCGTGGACGCCGGAAACGCCAGCCGACTGGCGCGTGAGCAGCTACTCACCTCGCTGGAGGGTCGGCCGATCGCCACGTTCGACGTCGACCAGCTCTTCGACTACCGATCGCGACGACCGGTGATGACCTTCGTCGAGGACCACTGGGAGAGCGTCGACGCGCCCAAGCTGGAGCTGCACCTGCTGCAGGACGACGACGAGACCCCGTTCCTGCTGCTCACCGGGCCCGAACCGGACCTGCAGTGGGAGCGTTTCGTGGCCGCCGTCGCCGGGCTCGCCGCCCGGCTGGACGTCCGGCTCACCGTGGGGCTCAACTCGATCCCGATGGCGGTCCCGCACACCCGGCCGACCGGCGTTACCGCGCACGCCACCCGCCCCGAACTGATCGCCGGCTACGAGCCCTGGTTGCAACGCGTCCAGGTGCCCGGCAGCGTCGGTCACCTGCTGGAGTTCCGCCTCGGCGAGCAGGGCCGCGACGCGCTGGGCTTCGCCGCCCACGTGCCGCACTACGTGGCGCAGACCGAGTACCCGGCAGCCGCCGAGGTGCTGCTCACCTCGGTGTCGCGCAGCACCGGGCTGCTGCTGCCCGGCGACGGGCTGCGCTCAGCCGCCGAGGTGGTCCGGGTGGAGATCGACCGGCAGGTCGCGCAGACCGAGGACGCCGCGGCCCTGGTCCAGGCCCTGGAGGAGCAGTACGACGCGTTCGCCCGAGGTCGGGGCGAGAAGAGCCTGCTCGCCCCGGATGCCGGCCCGCTGCCCACTGCCGACGAACTCGGCGCCGAACTGGAACGGTTCCTGGCCGAACAGACCCGTCCCGGCGACACCCCGGGCAGCTGACCCGGCGTCGCGGCGGCGGATGCGGCAGGCTGGGGGCATGCGCTTGGCGACCTGGAACGTCAACTCGGTGAAGGCCCGCCTACCCCGGCTGCTGGAGTGGCTGGCCGACACCGGGCCGGACGTCGTCTGCCTGCAGGAGACGAAATGCCCGGACGGCGCCTTCCCGGCGACCGAGGTGGGCGCGCTGGGCTACACCGTGGCCAGCCACAGTGACGGCCGGTGGAACGGGGTGGCCATCCTGTCCCGGGTGGGGCTGGGCGACGTCCGGGTCGGGTTCGCCGGTGAACCCGGCTTCCCCGAGCCCGAGGCCCGAGCCATCTCCGCCACCTGCGACGGGGTGCGGGTCTGGTCGGTGTACGTGCCCAACGGCCGGACGCCGGACGACCCACACTACGCGTACAAGTTGGCCTGGTTCGCGGCGCTGCGCGACGCACTGGACGCCGAGCTGGCCGGCGGGGTGCCGCTGGCGGTCTGCGGCGACTTCAACGTCGCCCCGACCGACGCCGACGTCTGGGACCCGGCGGTCTTCACCCACTCCACGCACGTCACCCCGGCCGAGCGGGCAGCCCTCGCGGCGCTGCGCGACCTGGGCCTCAGCGACGTCGTGCCCACCCCGATGAAGGGCCCGCACCCCTTCACCTACTGGGACTACCGGGCCGGCATGTTCCACCAGAACAAGGGCATGAGAATCGACCTGGTGTACGCGTCCGCGCCGTTCGCCCGAGCGGTCCGCTCCGCGTACGTGGACCGCGAGGCCCGCAAGGGCAAGGGCCCCTCCGACCACGCGCCGATTGTGGTCGACGTGGACCTGGTCCCGGCGGTCGAGGCGTTCTGAGTGGCTAGGGTGGGCAGATGGCAGTCGTGAAGATCAACGCAATCGACGTCTCGCCCGGTGGCGGCGCGGAGCTGGAGAAGCGGTTCGCCGCCCGGGCCGGCACTGTGGAGAACTCGCCCGGTTTCCTCGGCTTCGAACTCCTCCGCCCGGTGGCCGGCGAGACCCGCTACTTCGTCTACACGAAGTGGGAGAGCGAGGAAGCGTTCCAGGCGTGGGCCGCCGGCCCCTCGCGCGCCGCCCACGCCACCGCTCCCGGCGACAAGCCCCGTCCCCCGGTCTCCACCGGCGCCAGCCTGCTGGAGTTCGAGGTGGCGCTGCACGTCCCCCAGCCCTGACCATCCACGCGGCCTGATCCACTCTGGTCCAGTGAAACCGGGGTGTCCGAGTCCGTGGGACACCGCGACATCAAGGATCCCTTGTCGATCACCACCGCGGGGCTGGGCCGCGCCTCAGCCAAATGACGCCGGGCCGGACGTTTCCGTTGCTAGCGTCGAAGCGGCCCGAGCGGTAGCCGGGCACCAGTCGCCCTGCCCGCCGGCACAGGCCGTTCACGCCGGGCGGTCCCAGGAAGGTGCGGGGTCCGGCCATGTTCGACGGCTTCGAAGAGTTCGACATCGACACGCCCGGCGCGACGATCCACGGACGCCACGGCGGGAGTGGGCCGCCCGTTCTGCTGCTGCACGGCATCCCCGAGACGCACCTCATGTGGCACCAGGTCGCGCCACGGCTCGCCGAGCACTACACAGTCGTCGCCACCGACCTGCGGGGTTGGGGCGACAGCGGTAAGCCGCCGAGCAGTCCGGATCACGAGCCGTACAGCATGCGAGCCGTCGCCCGCGACCAGGTCGCGGTGATGCGGAGCTTGGGCCATGAGCGGTTCCGACTCGTCGGCCACGATCGCGGGGCGCGCTGCGCGTACCGGCTCGCGCTGGACGAACCGGACGTCGTCACCCGGCTGGCCGTGATGGACGTGGTGCCCATCGGGGACGTCTACGACCGCGCCGACCGGACGTTCAGCCTCTCCTACTGGGTCTGGTCCTTCCTGGCGGCGCCCGCGCCGGTGCCCGAGCAGTTCATCGACGCGGCGCCCGCGGTGCTCGTCGACTTCATGCTCGACACCTGGCCCGAGGTGCAGGACGCCTTCCCCGCCGAGGTGCGGACGGCGTACGTCAAGCAGTTCAGCGACCCCGCGACCGTGCACGCGATCTGCGAGGAGTTCCGCGCCGCCGCGACGCTGGACTACCAGCAGGACGAGGCGGATCGCGGGCACCGGAAGATCACCTGCCCGGTGCTGTTTCTCTGGAGCCAACGCGGCCAGGTCGCGAAGCTCTACGACGACCCGCTCGCGATCTGGCGGGAGTGGGCCGACGACGTACGCGGCGAGCCGGTCGGGGTCGGGCACTTCATTCCGGAGGAAGCCCCCGACGAGACCACCCGCCAACTCCTGGCTTTCCTGAGCTGACGCCGGGCCGAGGGTCAGCTCAGGACTTGCGGGAGGACTGGAGGGTGGCGAACGCGATGACGTTGTCGGCGTAGCCGGTGCGGCCCCCGATGAACTGCCCACCGCAGGTGATCAACCGCAGCCCGGGTGGCCCGTCATGGCCGTAGATCCGCTCGGCGGGCAACTGGTCCTTCGGGAAGTGTTCGACGGTGTCGACCCGGAACACCACCACCGACTCGTCCGCCCGGGCCACCTCGATCAGGTCGCCGGGGTGCAGCTTGCCCAGGTCGTAGAAGACCGACGGGCCGGTCTTCGTGTCCACGTGCCCGACGATCACCGCAGGGCCAGCCTCACCAGGGGTGGGCCCCCGGTCGTACCAGCCGGTCTCGTTGTGCCGTTCCAACGGCGGTACGGCGATCGAGCCGTCCCGTGCCTGCCCGACGGGCGCCACCGGCGCGGTCACCTTGATCGCCGGCACCGAGAGGCGTACCGGGCGACTGGCCGACAACCCGACCGACTCACTGCGGGCCGGCCGGTCACCGCCGGTCGGGGCCAGGTCGAACGGGCCTACCGAACGGCCCAGCCCGGCCCCCGTGGCGAAGACCCCGGCCAACACCAGCACCACGGCCAACGGTACGGACCAGGGGCTGCGACCTGATGGACGACTACGCCGGGGGGCGACGGCGGTCGGCGGACGCGCCGCCACCGACGGGCGGTCGGGGTCTGGCGGGCGGTCGGGATCCGGCGGGCGGTGGGGCCTTGGCGGGCGGTCGCCCGGCCAACCATCGTCCAAGGGCAGCCGAACGTCATCGGGCGGCGAGGCGGGGCGGCCGGCGAACGGCTGGCGCGCAGCGTCCGGCGGCGAGGCGGGACGGCCAGGCGCCGGCGGGCGTGAACGGGCCGGCGGCGGCGTGGGGCGGAAGATCTCCATGGCGGGCCTCAGCGACGCGCGGCGGCTCGGGGGCGGCGCAGCGCCATCACGGCGAGGACCAGCCCGGTGATGATCAGTGCCGCACCGCCGGGCAGCAGCAGCTTGCCGGTGATCCCGCCGCTGCTCCCACCGAAGCCGGTCGCCGGACCCCGACTCGGCTGGTTGGGGATCTTCTTGACCACCTGAAGCATTGTCGAGGCGGTCTCGCCGTCGCGGCACTCCAGCTTGACCCGGTAGTTGCCGGGACGGGTGCGCTCGCGGACCATCGGCGCGGCGGTGAGCACCCCGCGCTGCGGCTGCACGCCGACCGCCCCGAAAGCGTCGGAGACCACCGTGGCGCCCACCGAGTTGTCCCGACAACTGGCCCGGATGCCGACCAGGTAACCGGGCTGCACAGTGCTGGGGCTCACCTCGACGAAGATGTCCACCGCCGGAGTCGGTTGGGGCGCTCCCCCGGGCAGCCCTTCAGGCTGCGGCGCGGGCGCGACGGCAACAGCCTGCTCGGGCACGACGACAACGGCCCACTCGGGCACGGGTGCAACGGCAACAGCCTGCTCCGGCACGGCAAGAACGGCAGCAGGCCGCTCGGGCACGGCAAAGACGGCGACGGCAGGCTGGGATGAGGCAAGGGCAGCGGCGGCAGGCTCAGGCGTGGCGAGGGCGGGCGCCGCGAGGGCGGGCGTGGCGGCCAGCAGGGGGCCGGCCAGCATGGTCACCAGCGACAGGGTCACGACGCCGCGGGTCACTGTCACGATGCCCCCTCTCGACGCCGTGCGGCCGGGTCGGGCGGTGGAGCACCCGACCTGCCGTACCAGTTGGATCCTCTCATTTCCGGTCGCACATCACATCCGATCCGCCGGCGACGTCGCGTACGCTCGGGTCGCTGTGACCGCCACCGACCATGACCCCGCCGTCCCGCCCGCGAGCCGGACGATCCGCACGTTCCACCCCCGCCGGGGTCGGATGAGCGACCGGCAGACCGACGCGCTGAGCCGGCTCTGGCCCGCGTACGGCCTGGATGTGCCGGACGGACCTGTCGTGCCCGTCGACCTGGCCGACCTGTTCGGTCGCCGGGCGCCCGTGGTGCTGGAGATCGGCTCGGGCATGGGCGACAGCACCGCTGCGATGGCTACTGCCGACCCGGATCGAGATTATCTGGCGGTCGAGGTGCACACGCCGGGAATCGCCAACCTGCTCGACCTGGTGGAGCGCGGTGGCCTGCGCAACGTGCGGGTGGCGCAGGGTGACGCGTTGTCGCTGGTCAGCGGCTTGCCCGAGGGCGTGCTGGACGCCGTGCACGTCTTCTTTCCGGACCCGTGGCCGAAGTCCCGCCACCACAAGCGGCGGCTCATCCAGCCGGCGCACGTGGCGCTGCTGCGGTCCCGGCTGCGCTCCGGCGGCATGCTGCACTGCGCGACCGACTGGGCCGAGTACGCCGACGTGATGCGGGAGACCCTCGACGCGGACCCGGAGCTGGTGGACGCGTACGGCGGCTTCGCGCCGCGGCCGGCGCACCGACCGGTGACAAAGTTCGAGCGGCGAGCGATCAGGGCCGGTCGGCCGGTCGCCGACCTGCTGTACCGCCGACGGTGACCGGCGAAACGCCCGAACCGGCACGCGGCGGCGCGTCCGGGACGCCCGGACGGGGGTCCGGTGCAGGCCGGGTTGGCGTACCGGGGCATGATCCAGGCACCATGGACAGGCTATGACGCTCACCGCCGCGCTGCCGACAAGCGCCGACCCCGACACCCTCTTCGACGCGTTCGCCGGCTGGGCGAAGGAGCGCGGCCTCGACCTCTACCCCCATCAGGAAGAGGCGGTCATCGAGATCGTCTCCGGCGCCAACCTGATCATGAACACGCCCACCGGCTCGGGTAAGAGCCTGGTGGCGATCGCCGCGCACTTCGCGGCCCTCGCCGACAGCCGGACCACCTTCTACACCGCGCCGATCAAGGCGTTGGTGTCGGAGAAGTTCTTCGCGCTCTGCGAGGTCTTCGGCGCCGAGAACGTCGGCATGCTCACCGGCGACGCCAGCGTCAACGCCGACGCCCCGATCATCTGCTGCACCGCGGAGATCCTGGCGAACCTGGCGCTGCGTGAGGGCACGAAGGCCGACGTCGGCCAGGTGATCATGGACGAGTTCCACTTCTACGCCGAGCCCGACCGGGGCTGGGCGTGGCAGGTGCCGATCATCGAGCTGCCGCAGGCCCAGTTCATCCTGATGTCCGCCACTCTGGGGGACACCACCCGCTTCGTCGACGACCTGACCCGGCGCACCGGGCGGCCCACCGCCGTCGTGCGCACGGCGGAGCGGCCGGTCCCGCTCATCTTCTCGTACGCGATGACGCCGCTGCACGAGACGCTTGAGGAGCTGCTGGAGACCAAGCAGGCCCCGGTGTACGTGGTGCACTTCACCCAGGCCGCCGCGCTGGAACGCGCCCAGGCGCTGACCAGCGTCAACGTCTGCACCCGCGCCGAGAAGGACATGATCGCCGAGGCGATCGGCGGTTTCCGGTTCACCGCCGGCTTCGGCAAGACGCTGTCCCGGCTGGTCCGGCACGGCATCGGCGTGCACCACGCCGGCATGCTGCCCAAGTACCGCCGCCTGGTGGAGACCCTCGCCCAGGCCGGCCTACTCAAGGTCATCTGCGGCACCGACACCCTCGGCGTCGGCATCAACGTGCCGATCCGGACCGTGCTGTTCACCGGCCTGTCCAAGTACGACGGGGTCCGCACCCGGCTGCTGAAGAACCGGGAGTTCCACCAGATCGCCGGGCGGGCCGGCCGGGCCGGCTACGACACCATCGGCCGGGTCGTGGTGCAGGCCCCGGAGCACGTCATCGACAACGAGAAGGCCCTCGCCAAGGCCGGCGACGACCCGAAGAAGCGGCGCAAGGTGGTCCGCAAGAAGCCACCGGAGGGCTCGATCGGCTGGGGCCAGCCCACCTTCGACCGACTTGTCGACGCCGAGCCGGAGCCGTTGACCTCCAGCTTCCAGGTCAGCCACTCGATGCTGCTCAACGTCATCGGCCGGCCCGGGGACGCGTTCACCGCGATGCGGCACCTACTCACGGACAACCACGAGGAGCCCGCCGCGCAGCGCCGGCACATCCGCCGCGCGATCGCCATCTACCGGGCTCTGCGTGCCGGCGGGGTCGTCGAGGAGCTGCCCGAGCCGGACGAGACCGGCCGGCGGATCCGGCTCACCGTCGACCTCCAGCTCGACTTCGCCCTCAACCAGCCGCTCTCCCCCCTGGCGCTGGCCACCATCGAGCTGCTCGACGCCGAGTCCCCGTCGTACGCGCTCGACGTGTTGAGCGTGATCGAGTCGATCCTCGACGACCCGCGGCAGATCCTCTCCGCGCAGCAGTTCAAGGCGCGCGGCGAGGCGGTCGCCGCCATGAAGGCCGAGGGCATCGAGTACGAGGCGCGCCTCGAACTGCTCGACGAGGTGACCCACCCGAAGCCCCTGGCCGAGCTGCTGGAAGCCGCGTACGAGATGTACCGACAGGGGCACCCCTGGGTCGCCGACCACCAGCTCTCCCCCAAGGCCGTCGTCCGCGACATGTACGAGCGGGCCATGACCTTCACCGAGTACGTGCAGTTCTACGGGCTGACCCGCTCGGAAGGTCTCGTCCTGCGCTACCTGGCCGACGCGTACAAGACGCTGCGCCAGACCGTGCCCGAGGACGCCAAGACCGAGGAACTGATCGACCTCATCGAGTGGTTGGGCGAGCTGGTCCGCCAGGTCGACTCCAGTCTCATCGACGAGTGGGAGCGGCTGCGCAACCCGTCCGACGTGGCCGAGGTGGCCCAGGCGCACGCCGCACTGACCGATCGGCCACCGGCGGTGACCCGCAACGCGCGGGCGTTCCGGGTGCTGGTGCGCAACGCGCTGTTCCGACGCGTCGAGCTGGCCGCGCTACGCCGCTGGGACCTGCTCGCCGAATTGGACGCCGAGGACGGCTGGGACTACGACGCGTGGGCCGACGCCCTGGCGCCGTACTTCGAGGCGTACGACTCGATCGGGGTCGGGCCGAACGCCCGCGGTCCGGCGCTGCTCATGATCGAGCAGGGCCGGGAGCGGTGGACCGTACGGCAGATCTTCGACGACCCGGACGGCGACCACGACTGGGGCATCAGCGCCGAGATCGACCTGGTGGCCTCGGACGAGGTCGGCGCGGCGGTCGTGCGGATCACCGACGTCGGCCAGCTCTAGCGAGCGCCTCGACAGGGGGTCGTCCGTACGCCGGACGGCCCCCTTTGTCGCGTCTTCCGCACCCCTTCTTTGGCTGGGCGATGTCAGACCTGTCGATTAGAATGTATGTACTAATCGAGTTCCTGACCTGCAGGATTACGATCCGGGAGGACGCCCGTGACCGCGCCCGCCTCCACGCCCCTCACCCCCTACGCGACACTGCTCGGTTTCACCCGCTACGTCGACCGCACCGGCCCCACCAAGGCGACCTTCGTCGGCGGGCTGCGCAAGCAGCGCGCCAGCCGGTCCGGCTTCAACCCGCACGGCCAGTTCGTCAAGGCGCTCAAGGCCGACATCGCCTTCCACACCGGCGGCACCCACCTGGCCGGGGTGGCCGACATCGTCAAGCCACGATGGCGCCCGCTCTACCAGGCGCTCGTCCCCGGTGCCACGACCTGGCTGCACTCGCTCGGCGAGCCGACCGCCGTCGATCTCGCCCAGACCCGTGACGCCCTGGCCATGCTCGGCGACCTGCCCGTCAAGATCAACCCTCACTTCGGGGTACGCCACGCCGACGGCCGCGCCGAAGCGGTCCGCCTGCACTTCGACGAGGCCCCACCGAGCGAGGAGTCGGTGCTCGCCACCCTGCACCTGATGGCCCGACACATGGACGCGGTGCTCCCGCACGCCGAGCCGGTCCTGGTCGACGTCCGCCGCGGCCTGGCCCACCGCATGCCCACCGATGCCAAGCCGGACCAGATCGAACGATGGCTCTCCGGCGAGGCCGCCGCCTTCCGCGCCATCTGGTCCACCGCCGCCTAACCCCGCCTCCACGCCCAACGCCCCACGCCCTCCACGCGCCTGCCCGGCAAGATCGCGCTCGATCCGCCCAAGATCCGCGCAACTTCAGGGATGCTGCTGTCTCGCGTCGCGCGAAGGCAGCAAGAACAGCGAAGTTGCGCGGATCTTGGCGTTCCGGCCCTGGTTCAGGGTTATCCACAGGGGCTGCGGGCGAATGCGAACGCCGGTCATGGTGTCTGTCATGCCTGTTCCCCCACGACGGCCGGCGATCCTGCAGGGACGCGTCTTTCGCGGCTCCCGCGTCGTTGCCCAAGGCCTGTTGACCCGGACGGAGCTGCGCAGCAGGGCGTGGCGTCCGCTGTTCCGGGATGTCTACGCCGATGCCCGGCTGGCGGTCACCCACCGCACTCGTTGTGCCGCCGCGGCACGGTGGGTTCTGCCACCGGGTGCAGCGATCGCTGGTCGCAGTGCGGCGGCGCTGTACGGCGCGGCGTCGGTCGCCGACCATGAGCCCATCGATGTGCTCGTGCCCGCTGGTGGCGCTACCTCGACTGCGCGCGGACTCCCGAACGTGGATCGGCAACCGGGGTTGGAAGCGGATGGCGCGCGTGGCTGAGCTGGCCGACGCGGGCGCGGAGTCGATCCCAGAGTCCCGGCTCCGCGTGCGGATAGTGCTCGCCGGGGTGCCGACGCCTGTGACGCAGTTCGTGGTGGAGCGCGATGGGAGGTTCTTGGCCCGTCTCGATCTGGCGTGGCCACACCTCAAGGTCGCCGTCGAGTACGACGGGTTGTGGCATGACGATCCCGACCAGTTCCATCGAGACCGACGCCGCCTCAACCGACTGCTCGGTGAGGACTGGATCGTCCTGCACGTCACCGCGAAGCGGTTCCGCGGGGACTTCGACGGCTTCCTCGCCGAACTTCGTCAAGCCCTCCGGTCCCGCTCCCGCTGACTCTGCCTCGGGACCCAGACACACCAAGATCCGCGCAACTTCGGGGATCCTGTTGCCTGAACAGCTCGCGAGGCAGCAGTTTCACCGAACTTGCGCGGATCTTGGAAGGGACGACGCGGGTGCGCGGGCGGTGTGTCAGGCGGCGGGGAGGTACTTGGCCAGGTCGTCGAGGATCTTGTTGGCGGCGCCGACGCCGATGCCGGTCATCCAGACCTCGTCGGAGACGGGGTACGCCTTGCCGGCCTTGACCGCGCCGAGGCCCTTCCACAGCGTCCCGCCCGCGACCTTGGTCTGCTCGGCGGCGGCCTTGTCGCCGTACGCGGTCACGAAGATGACGTCACCGTCGACCTCGTTGATCCGCTCGGGGCTGACCAGGTCGAAGCGCTTGTCCTCCTTGTTGGCGAGCAGCTGCCGCTCGGGGCGGCCCAGGCCGGTGTCGCCGATGACGATGCCGGAGAACGAGTCCGGGCCGTACACCCGGATGTTGCCGGGCAGGAACCGCACGATGGAGACCTTGCGCGCGGCGGCGTCGCCGAGCGTCGCGCCGAAGTCCTTGGCCCGCTTCTCGTACGTGGCAAGCAGATCCTTGGCCTGCTGCTCGCGGCCGAGCGCCTTGCCGTCGAGGAGGAGGTTGTCCTTCCATGTGATGCCCACCTTTTCGGTGAACACGGTCGGCGCGATGGCGGCCAGCTCGTCGTAGAACTTCTCCTGGCGGAACTTGCTGCCGAGGATGAGGTCCGGCTTCAGCGCGTTGATCGCCTCCAGGTCGGGCTCGGTGAGCACCCCGACCTCCTTGATGCCGGCGAGCTTGTCCGCGCCGAAGTAGGTGGGCCAGCTCTTCGCCTCACCGGCGGTGGCCGCACCGACCGGCGTGATGCCCAGCGAGAGCGCCGTGTCGATCTTGTCGGTGTCGAGCACGACGACGCGCTTGGGCTCGGCCGGGACCTTGGTGGTGCCCATGGCGTGGGTGATCTCCCGGGTGTCCCCGGTGGTGGAGCCGGCGACCGGGTCACTCTCACCGCAGGCGGTGAGGCCGGCGCCGAGGGCGACGGCCGCGGCGAGAGCTGCGACGAGACGACGCATCAGAGTCCTTTCGAGGGGTGCGAGCCGGCGAGCGGGTTGGCCGCGTCGCCGGTGGAGGGTCGGGCGTCCGGCACGGACGCCGTCGACGAATCGGGGTCTTTAACGCCAGCGGACGCGGCGGCCGCGTCACCAGCGCCAGCGGACGCGGCGGCCGCGTCACCAGCGCCAGCGGACGAAGCGACCGGGCCGCCCGACGCGGCGGCGGGAGCCGGAGCGTTGCCACCGGTGTACGCGGGCACCACCAGCGGCGCGCCGGTCACCGGGCAGGGCACGACCACGCAGGCCAGCCCGAAGACGTCGCGGACCAGGTCGGCGGTGAGGATCTCCCGGGGCGGGCCGGCGGCGACGACTGCGCCGGCGCGCATGGCGACCAGGTGGTCGGCGTAGCGGGCGGCCTGGTTCAGGTCGTGCAGGACGGCGACCACGGTGCGGCCCCGCTCGGAGCGCAGCCGGTGCAGGAGGTCCAGCACCTCCACCTGGTGGGCCAGGTCGAGGAAGGTGGTCGGCTCGTCCAGCAGCAGGGCGTCGGTGTCCTGGGCGAGGGTCATGGCGATCCACACTCGTTGCCGCTGACCGCCGGAGAGGCTGTCCACCGGTCGGTCGGCCAGGTCGGTGACGTCGGCGAGCGCCATCGCCTGGTCCACCGCGGCGCCGTCCTCCGACGACCACTGCCGCCACCACCGCTGGTAGGGCTGTCGGCCGCGCCCGACCAGGTCCGCCACAGTGACGCCCTCGGGCACCAGCGGGCTCTGCGGCAGGACGCCGAGGCGGCGGGCGACCTCCCGGGTCGGCAGGTCGCGGATGGCGGTGCCGTCCAGCAGCACCGTGCCGCGGCGGGGGGTGAGCAGCCGGGCCATCGTGCGCAGCAGGGTGGACTTGCCGCACGCGTTGGGTCCGACGATCACGGTGAACGCGTCGGTGGGCAGGTCGAGGTCGAGCCCGTCGAGCACGGTTCGCTCGTCGTAGCCGGCGACCAGGTCGCGGGTGGAGAGCATCACACGACTCCTTGAGGCGTCACGACGACCGCCGCCGGCCACGCAGCAGCAGGAAGATCAGGTACGGGCCGCCGATCGCGGCGGTCAGCACACCGGCGGGTAGTTGGGTGGGTGCGAACAGGCGCCGGCCGGCCAGGTCGGCCAGCACCAGCAGGAGGGCGCCGAGCAGCGCCGCGCAGACCAGCGGTGGTCGTTCGGCGCGTACCAGTCGTCGGGCCACCTGCGGGGCGACCAGCGCCACGAAGTCGACGGCGCCGACCTGGGCGGTGACCATCGCGGCGACGAGTACGCCGGTGCCGGCGAGGCCGATCCGACGCGCCACCGGGCGCAGACCGACGCCCCGGGCGGTGTCGTCGTCCAGGGCGGTGCTGTTCAGCGCCCAGCCGGCCCAGGCCAGCACCGGCAATAGCACCAGCAGCGTGCCGGCGATCCAGGCGGCCTCGGTCCAGCCCTTGCCGGCCAGGGTGCCGATCAGCCAGATCTGCGCGCGCAGCCCGTCGATCGGATCGGCGGTGAGCATCACCACCTCGGTGAGCGCCCGGAAGCCGAACGCGACCGCCACCCCGGCGAGCACGAACCGCTGCGCGGCCAGCCCGTGCCGGGCACCGAGGGCGAACAGCAGCACCGCCGCGAGCAGCCCGCCCACCAGGGCGGTGGGCGCCACCAGCACCGCGGCCATTCCGCTGGTCAGGGCCACGGTCGCGGCGAGGCCGGCGCCCTGGGTGATGCCGATGACGTCCGGGCTGGCCAGTGGGTTGCGGGCCACGCTCTGGATCAGCGTGCCGGCCACGCCGAAGGCGGCGCCGGCCACGGCGGCCAGCAAGACCCGCGGCAGCCGAAGATCAAAGACCACGAGGTCGTACGGGGTGCCAGCTCCGGAAAGTGCGCGCAGCACGTCGGCCGGGGCGACGTACGGGGTGCCCAGCGAGAGGCTGAGCACGACGGCCAGCAGGAGCAGCACTGTCAGCACGGCCGCCACCAGTACCGCGCGACGGCGGATCAGCAGGCTGACCGGGCCGACCCGCAGCAGCGACCGCCCGGACAGCCGAGCACCGTCGGCACCAGGCGAGCCGGCGGCCGCGACGGTCGACAGGCCAGCGGACCCAGCCGGGCTGGGCGGGTCAGCGGGGCCGGAGGGACGGCGGGTGGTGGTCACGCGGTCACCACCTTGGCGCGGCGGACCAGCACGGCCAGCAGTGGCGCGCCGATCAGCGCGGTGACGATTCCGGCCGGGATCTCGCCGGGCGGGGCGACGAGCCGACCGACGATGTCGGCGGCGAGCAGCAGCGCCGGCCCGAGCAGGGCGGAGACGGCGAGGGTCCAGCGGTGGTCCGCGCCGACCAGGGCGCGGGCCAGGTGCGGCACGGCCAGCCCGACGAACGCGACAGGTCCGGCGGCGGCCACCGCGGCACCGGTCAGCAGCACGGCGGCGAGGCCACCACCGAGGCGGACCAGGCCGATCCGGTGGCCGAGACCACGGGCCACGTCATCGCCGAGGGCCAGCGCGTCCAGGCCCCGGGCCACCAGGGCGGCCAGCACCAACCCGACGAGGACGAACGGCAGCACCTGTGCGGCGACCGACAGGTCCCGTCCGGCCAGCCCGCCGACCACCCAGAAGCGGTACTCCTCGAAGGTGCGGGCGTCGATGCTGAGCAGCGCGTACACCCCGGAGGCCAGGCTGGCGTCGAGCGCCGCGCCGACCAGCGCGAGGGTGACCGGGCTGGCGCCCTCGCGGGCGCGGGTGGCGATGGCGAAGACCAGCAGCCCGGCGATCAGGGCCCCGGCGATGCCGAACCAGACGTACCCGGCGAGCGTGCCGACGCCGAAGACGGAGATCGCGAGCACCACCCCGAACGACGCGCCCGCGCTGATGCCGAGGATGCGCGGCTCGGCGAGGGGGTTGCGGGTGAGCGCCTGGAACAGCACCCCGGCCACGGCGAGCGCGAGCCCGACCGCGAGGCCGAGCGCGGTCCGGGGCATCCGCAGCTCACGGACGATGGTGCTGGCGTCGCCGCCGTCCGGCGCGACGAGCGCGTGCCAGACCTGGTCGACGCCGAGTTGTCGGCTGCCGAGCGCGAAGCTGGCCAGCACGGTGAGCAGCAGCACCAGCGCGGCCCCGACGGTGACTGCCACCCGGCGGCCGGTGCGGGTGCCGGACCGGTTGCGGGCCGGGGTCGGCCGGGTGGTGAGGGTGGTCACGAGTCTCCTGCATGTTCACGCTTAGGTTCGCCTAACCTTAGCCGCTCAGTTGAGGGTCACCTAACTGGCACTTATCGATCCGCGACAGGCTGAGCAGGGCAGACGCCCGCGCGAAGAGGGCGGCGCACCTAGGGTTGGCTCATGCGATTCGACCAGCACACGGTCGTCCTGCTGACCCGGCCGTCGGATCCGCCGGAGCTGCCGCAGGACGCGATCGACCGGTTGCGGGACGCGCACCTGGCCCACCAGGCGGGCCTCGTGCAGCAGGGGCTGGTGCTCGCGGCCGGCCCTTTCCTGCACCCCGACGACGAGCAGCTGAGGGGTTTCGTGGTGCTGTCCATCGCCCCGGACGAGGCACGCGCGCTGTTCGCCAACGACCCCGCCGTGCGGGCCGGTCGCCTGGTCGCGCGGGTCACGTCGTGGCTGCTTCCGGAGGGCACCCTGCGGTTCGAGAGCGTGCCGGTGCCGCAGTCGATGCTGGAGGCGGCCTCCGGGGACTGACCCGGGCCCGGTCAGCCGGCCGAGCCGCTGCCGGCCTCCGCCGGCAGTTCACCGAGCGGGACCGCCCGCAGGGCGTCCATCGGGCCGACGACGACCCGCAGTTCCGGGAAGTAGTCCCGCAGCACCTGCTGGCACCGGTCACAGGGCGCGACGACCTCGCGGCCACGGTCGGCGACCGTGACGATCGTCTCCAGCGCGGTGACGCCCTGGGTGGCGGCCGTGCCGATCACGACAAGTTCGGCGCAGGCCCCTCCGGTGGCGTGCTGGACGTTCACGCCGGTGAAGACCCGCCCGTCCGCGGTCCGGGCCGCCGACGCGACAGTGTGGTGCTGGCTGCGGCAGCGCAGCTTGGAGACCGCCGTGGCGGCCTGCACCAACGCACGGTCGGTGTCGCGCATCTCCATCCGGCTCCCCCAGCGCTCGACGTCGGCCGCCAACTCTAGGGCCCGCTCGTGGCCGTCAAGGGACCGGAGGTGGCCGTCGGGGAGCCGGTCGCTCGGTAACCCAGGGGCGGTGCGCCGCCGGGCTGCCTATCCTTGGGCACGACATGCAGAATCCAACCGCCTCCGTCGCGTCCGACCCCGTTCGCGAGCTGCACCGCCGCCTCACACCTCTGATGTTCCGCGACCAGCGCCGGCTCCAGCGGCGACTGGACGGTGCCCGCAAGCTGCGCGACCCGCAGCGTCGGGAAGCGGCGCTGACCGAGATCACCGCCGACCTGGTCCGGGCCGAGCAACGGCTCGCCGCCCGGCAGGCGGCGGTGCCCGTGATCACGTACCCGGTGGGTTTGCCGGTCAGTGAGCGCAAGGACGACATCGCCGCCGCCATCCGTGATCACCAGGTGGTGATCGTGGCGGGCGAGACCGGCTCCGGCAAGACCACCCAGATCCCCAAGATCTGTCTGGAGTTGGGGCGTGGGGTGCACGGCCTGATCGGGCACACCCAGCCTCGGCGGTTGGCCGCCCGGACGGTGGCCGACCGGATCGCCGACGAGCTGGGCACCGAGTTGGGTGACGTGGTCGGCTACAAGGTGCGCTTCACCGACCAGGTCAGCGAGCGCAGTCTGGTGAAGCTGATGACCGACGGCATCCTGCTGGCCGAGTTGCAGACCGACCGGATGCTGCGCCAGTACGACACGCTGATCATCGACGAGGCGCACGAGCGCAGCCTCAACATCGACTTCATCCTCGGGTACCTGCGGGAGCTGCTGCCCCGACGACCCGACCTCAAGGTGATCATCACCTCGGCGACCATCGAGACCGACCGGTTCGCGCGGCACTTCGCCGGGCCACCCACCGCCGACGAGCCGGAGGGCGTGCCCGCGCCGGTGGTCGAGGTCTCGGGGCGTACCTACCCGGTGGAGGTGCGCTACCGGCCCCTCGTCGAGCTCGCCGAGGGCGAGGAGGACGGCGACGGCGACGGCGACGGCGACGAGGAAACCGTCCGCGACCAGATCCAGGCGATCGGCGACGCCGTCGAGGAGTTGGCCGCCGAGGGCCCCGGCGACATCCTGGTCTTCCTCAGCGGTGAGCGGGAGATCCGGGACACCGCCGACGCGCTGGGCAAGCTGGTGCAGAAGAAGCGCTCGCTGCTCGGCACCGAGATCCTGCCGTTGTACGCCCGGCTGTCCTCCGCCGAGCAGCACCGGGTCTTCGCCGCGCACTCCTCGCGCCGGGTGGTGCTTGCCACCAACGTCGCGGAGACCTCGCTGACAGTGCCCGGCATCAAGTACGTGGTGGACCCGGGCACCGCCCGCATCTCCCGTTACTCCAGCCGGCTCAAGGTGCAGCGGCTGCCGATCGAGCCGATCTCCCAGGCGTCGGCAAACCAGCGCAAGGGCCGGTGCGGTCGCACCTCGGACGGCATCTGCATCCGCCTCTACGACGAGCAGGACTTCCTCTCCCGGCCCGAGTTCACCGACCCCGAGATCCTGCGGACCAACCTGGCGTCGGTCATCCTCCAGATGACCGCGATCGGGCTCGGCGACCTCGCCGCGTTCCCGTTCATCGACCCACCGGACAAGCGCAACATCACCGACGGCGTGAACCTGCTGCACGAGCTGGGCGCGTTGGACCCGACCGAGGCCGACCCGGCGAAGCGGCTCACCGCGCTCGGCCGGCGGCTGGCCCAGTTGCCGGTCGACCCGCGCCTGGCCCGGATGGTGGTCGAGGGCGAGCGCAACGGCTGCGCCACCGAGGTGCTGGTGATCGCCGCCGCGCTCTCCATCCAGGACCCGCGGGAGCGGCCCGCGGAGAAGCAGGCCCAGGCGGACCAGGCGCACGCCCGGTTCGCCGACAAGGAGTCGGACTTCGTCGCCTTCCTCAACCTGTGGCGCTACCTGCGCGAGCAGCAGCGGGAGCTGTCCTCCAGCGCGTTCCGCCGGATGTGCAAGGCGGAGTACCTGAACTACCTGCGCATCCGCGAGTGGCAGGACATCGTCAGCCAGCTGCGCCAGGTGCTGCGTACCCCGTCCGACGGCGACCGGCGGGGTGGGCGGCCGGCGCGCGACAGCTCGGACGACGCGGACGCCGGCCGAGGCCGCCGGGGTGGCGCGGACCTGCCGGAGGAGATCGACACCCCGAAGGTGCACCAGTCGCTGCTGCCCGGCCTGCTGTCACACATCGGCCTGAAGGACGCCCAGAAACACGAGTACCTGGGGGCGCGGGGCGCGAAGTTCGGGATCTTTCCCGGGTCGGCGTTGTTCAAGAAGCCGCCGCGTTGGGTGATGGCCGCCGAGTTGGTGGAGACCTCCCGGCTGTGGGGGCGCATCGCCGGCCGGGTCGAGCCGGAGTGGGTCGAGCCGCTGGCGCAGCACCTGGTCAAGCGCAGCTACAGCGAACCGCACTGGGAGAAGAAGCAGGCCGCGGTGATGGCCTACGAGAAGGTCACCCTGTACGGCGTCCCGCTGGTCAGCTCCCGCAAAGTCAACTTTGGGCGGATCGACCCGACGCTGAGCCGGGAGCTGTTCATCCGGCACGCCCTCGTCGAGGGCGACTGGCAGACCCACCACCAGTTCTGGGCGGACAACAAACGGTTGCTCGCCGAGATCGAGGAGTTGGAGAGCCGGGCCCGACGCCGGGACATCCTGGTCGACGACGAGACCATTTTCGGCTTCTACGACCAGCGGATCCCGGCCGACGTGTCCTCCGGCCGGCACTTCGACAGCTGGTGGAAGAAGACCCGCCGCGAACAACCCGACCTGCTCACCTTCACCCGTGACCTGCTGATCAACGACGGTCGGCCGGGGGTGGACGAGGACGACTACCCGGACGAGTGGCAGGCCGACGGGGTGCGCCTGCCACTGACCTACCGGTTCGAGCCGGGCACGCCGGACGACGGCGTCACAGTGGACATCCCGCTTCCGCTGCTCAACCAGGTGCCGGCGGAGACCTTCGACTGGCAGGTGCCGGGGCTGCGCGAGGAGACGGTGATCGCGCTGATCCGCTCACTGCCCAAGGCGATCCGCCGCAACTTCGTCCCGGTGCCGGACTACGCCCGGGCCGCCCTGGCGGCGATCACTCCCGGCGAGGAGTCGCTGCTGGACGCGCTCACCCGGCAGCTGCGCCGGATGACCGGGGTGACAGTGCCCCGCGACGCCTGGGAGCCGGGCAAGCTCCCGGCGCACCTGCGGGTGACCTTCCGGGTCCTCGGCGACGACGAGAAGCCGGTCGCCGAGGGCAAGGACCTGCCGGCCCTGCAACGCCAACTCCGCCAGGAGGTACGCCAGGTGGTGGCGGCCGCCGCACCGGAGGTCGCCCGTACCGGGCTGCGCGAGTGGAGCATCGGCACGCTGCCCCGGACCATCGAGCAGGTCCGCGCCGGTTACGCGGTCACCGCGTACCCGGCGCTGGTCGACGAGGGCGCCACGGTCGGGGTGAAGGTGTTCGACTCCCCCGCCGAGGCGGAGGCGGCGCACTGGGCCGGCACCCGCCGGCTGCTGCGGCTCACCGTGCCGTCCCCGGCGCGGTTCCTGCAGGGTCGGCTGGACAACGAGGCGAAGCTGGCGTTGAGCCGCAACCCGCACGGCGGTGTGCAGGAGCTGATCGAGGACGCGGCCGGCGCCGCCATCGACCGGCTGATCGGTGTGGCGGGCGGGCCGGCGTGGGACGCCGACGGTTTCGCGGCCCTGCGCGAGAAGGTCCGCGCCGACCTGGTCGACACCGTCGTCGAGGTGATGGACCGGGTCCGCAAGGTCCTCGCCGCCGCGTACGCCGTTGAGCAGCGGCTCGGTGCGACCCGCAACCTCGCCGTGGTGGCGGCGCTGGCCGACATCCGCAGCCAGCTCGCCGGGCTGGTGCACGCCGGTTTCATCACCGAGACCGGGTACGCGCGCCTGCCCGACCTGCTGCGCTACCTCACCGCCATTGAGCGTCGGCTGGAGCGGCTGGGCGGCAACCCACAGCGGGACCGTCAGCAGCAGGACCGGATCGCTGTGGTGCAGAAGGAGTACGCCGACCTGCTCGCCAACCTGTCGCCGGCCCGCCGCCAGGAGACGGCCGTCCGGCAGATCCGTTGGATGATCGAAGAGCTACGGGTGAACGTCTTCGCCCAGGCGCTGGGCACTCCGTACCCCGTCTCCGAGCAGCGGATCTACCGGGCGATGGACGACGCCGAGGGCCGCTGAACCGACGGCCGGGCCGCTGCCGACCTCTGCGCGGCGGCGGCTCCCGTCCGGCCTCTTGCGGCGGCGGACCCCGGCGGGTCAGGTCAGTGGCTCGACGCCCGGGGGCAGTTCGCCGAGGTCGATCGCGGACTGCACGTAGTCGAGCAGGATGCGCCGAAGCTCCCGACCGGCGTGGGTGGGTACGACGTCGCGCCGGCGGGCCACCGCGATGGTCCGGCGCACCCCGGGCGGGGCGAGAGGGGTGATCCGCACGCCCGGTCGGCGAGCCAGCACGATGCCGGGCACGAGAGCGATGCCGAGCCCTGCCTCGACGAAGCTGAGCACCGCGTCCATCTCGCCGCCGTCCACCGCGAAGGTGGGTTCGAAGCCCGCCTCCCGACACGCCTGGATGGTCGCGTCGCGCAGGTCGTACCCCTCCCGGAACATCACCATCGGCTGGTCCCGCAGGTCGGTGATGCGCAGTTCCCCGGTCAGCGACGCGGTGGGCACCTCCCCCACCGAGGCCACCACCAGGCTCTCGCGCAGGATCGGGTCGACCCGCAGCCCCGGGTCGGCCCCCTGCGCCGGCATGATGATGAGGGCCAGGTCGAGGTCGCCGCGGAGCAGGTCGCGCACCAGATCCTGGGAGCCGCCCTCCTCGACCTTGAGGTCGACTGTGGGGTGCGCGTCGCGGAACCGGCGCAGCACGGGCGGGGCGAGCGACGTGGCCAGACTGGGCGTGGCCCCGAGCCGGACCCGGCCCCGGCGCAGCCCGACCAACTCCTGGACCTCCCGAGTCGCGGTCTCCACGTCGGCGAGGATCCGGGTGGCCAGGGGCAGCAGCACCTCGCCCGCCGCGGTGAGTGCGATATTGCCCCTTACCCGCTCGAACAGTGGTGCTCCGAGGTCGGCCTCCAGAGCGTGAATTTGCTTACTGAGAGAAGGCTGAGTGATGCCCACGAGGTCGGCGGCTTGGGTGAAATGTCGTACTTCGGCCACCGCGACGAAGTACCGGAGCTGATGGAGCTGCATCTACATAGCCTACGGCTATCAACACTGCGAGTTTGATGCATTGGACGACTGATCGAAGTGCTCCTAGCGTCGGTCCTGTGGTAATCACGAAGACTCGGTCGCCCATCCGCTCGAACGTCGGCCTCAAGGCCGTCATGGCGGTGACGGGCATCCTGCTGGCGCTGTTCCTCATCGCCCACATGCTCGGCAACCTGAAGGTGTTCACGGGGGAAACCTCGTTCGACCACTACGCGCACTGGCTGCGCGACATCGGCAAGCCACTGCTGCCCGGCGTCTGGTTCCTGTGGATCCTGCGCACCGTGCTGGTCGTAGCGGTCGTCGCCCACATCGTGGCCGCCACCGTGCTGGCCCGACGAGCCCGCGCCGCCCGCCCGGTGAAGTACGCCCACCGCAAGAAGGTCAACGGCAGCTACGCGGCCCGCACGATGCGCTGGGGTGGAGTGATCATCCTGCTCTTCGTGATCTACCACCTGCTGGACCTGACCACCGGCACGCTGAACCCGGTCGGCGACGCCAGCAAGCCGTACGGCAACGTCGTCGCCGACTTCGCCCCGGAGCGCTGGTACGTCACCCTCTTCTACACGCTGGCCATCCTCGCGGTGGGCTTCCACCTGCGCCACGGCGCGTTCAGCGCGTTCCGCAGCCTCGGCCAGCAGACGCCACGCGGCGAGCGCAGGGCGCGTACCGCAGCTCTGATCTTCGCCGTGCTGCTCTGCGCCGGGTACCTGGTGGTCCCGTTCGCCGTACTCACCGGATTGGTGTCCTGACATGGAACTCTTCACCGAGGGCGACCCGATCGCCGACACCAAGGCTCCCGACGGCCCGGTCGAGAAGCGTTGGGAGACCCGGCGCTTCGAGGCCAAGCTGGTCAACCCCGCCAACCGCCGCAAGATGACGGTGATCGTGGTCGGCACCGGCCTGGCCGGCGGCTCCGCCGCCGCGACCCTGGCCGAGCAGGGCTACCACGTCAGGTCCTACTGCTACCAGGACAGCCCGCGCCGGGCGCACTCCATCGCCGCACAGGGCGGCATCAACGCGGCGAAGAACTACCGCAACGACGGCGACTCCGTGCACCGGCTCTTCTACGACACCGTCAAGGGCGGCGACTTCCGCTCCCGGGAGTCGAACGTGCACCGGCTCGCCGAGGTGTCGGTCAACATCATCGACCAGTGCGTCGCCCAGGGGGTGCCGTTCGCCCGCGAGTACGGCGGCCTGCTGGACACCCGCTCCTTCGGCGGCGCCCAGGTGCAGCGCACCTTCTACGCCCGGGGCCAAACGGGCCAGCAACTGCTCCTTGGCGCGTACCAGGCCCTCGAACGGCAGATCGGCCTGGGCAACGTCGAGATGAACACCCGGCACGAGATGCTGGAGCTGGTCCTCGTCGACGGCAAGGCCCGGGGCATCGTCGTCCGGGACCTGGTCACCGGCGAGATCAGCACCGAGATGGCCGACGCCGTGGTGCTCGCCTCCGGCGGCTACGGAAACGTCTTCTACCTCTCCACCAACGCCAAGGGCTGCAACGTCACCGCCACCTGGCGCGCGCACCGCAAGGGCGCGTTCTTCGCCAACCCCTGCT
The DNA here is from genome assembly GCF_007827755.1 of Micromonospora sp. CNZ322. Classification (NCBI taxonomy): domain Bacteria; kingdom Bacillati; phylum Actinomycetota; class Actinomycetes; order Micromonosporales; family Micromonosporaceae; genus Micromonospora; species Micromonospora sp. CNZ322. Next base: position 247,296 of record NZ_VITD01000006.1, on the reverse strand, counting down.
ACACGCAGATCCACCCGACCTGCATCCCGGTCTCCGGCGACCACCAGTCGAAGCTGACCCTGATGAGCGAGTCGCTGCGCAACGACGGCCGGGTCTGGGTGCCGAAGACCAAGGGTGACGACCGCAGCCCGAAGGACATTCCGGAGGACGAGCGGGACTACTACCTGGAGCGGATCTACCCCTCCTTCGGCAACCTGGTCCCCCGCGACATCGCCTCCCGCGCCGCGAAGAACGTGTGCGACGAGGGTCGGGGCGTCGGGCCGACCAAGCTCGGCGTCTACCTCGACTTCGCCGACGCGATCGGCCGCCTGGGCCGCAAGGCCATCGAGGCCAAGTACGGCAACCTCTTCGAGATGTACGAGCGGATCACCGGCGAGGACCCGTACGAGGTGCCGATGCGCATCTACCCCGCCGTGCACTACACGATGGGCGGCCTGTGGGTCGACTACGACCTCCAGTCGAACATCCCCGGCCTGTTCGTGATCGGCGAGGCGAACTTCTCCGACCACGGCGCGAACCGGCTCGGCGCGTCGGCGCTGATGCAGGGCCTCGCCGACGGCTACTTCGTGCTGCCCACCACCATCGCCAACTACCTGGCCTCCGGTCCGCTGGAGAAGGTCGACGCCAGCCACCCGGCGGCCGTCGAGGCGCGCACCGACGTCGAGGACCGCGTCCAGCGGCTGCTCGCTGTCGACGGCGACCGGACCGTGGACTCGTTCCACCGGGAACTGGGCCAGATCATGTGGGAACACTGCGGCATGGAGCGCAGCGAGGCCGGGCTGCGCAAGGCGATCGACGAGATCCGTGCCCTGCGCGAGCAGTTCTGGCAGCGGGTCAAGGTGTCCGGCACCGGCGAGGAACTCAACCAGTCGCTGGAGAAGGCCGGCCGGGTGGCCGACTTCTTCGAACTGGCCGAGCTGATGTGCATCGACGCCCTGCACCGCGAGGAGTCCTGCGGCGGCCACTTCCGGGCCGAGCACCAGACCCCCGACGGTGAGGCGCAGCGCGACGACGACCGGTTCGCGTACGTGGCGGCCTGGGAGTTCACCGCCGACGGCGAGCCCTCGGTGCTGCACAAGGAAGACCTGAAGTTCGAATACGTCCACCCCACGCAGCGGAGCTACAAGTGAACCTGACCCTGCGCATCTGGCGCCAGAAGGGCCCTGAGGACAAGGGTCGGATGGTGACCTACCCGGTCGACGACGTGTCCCCGGACATGTCGTTCCTGGAGATGCTCGACGTGCTCAACGAGCGGCTGATCCTCGCGGGCGAGGACCCGGTCGCGTTCGACCACGACTGCCGCGAGGGCATCTGCGGCATGTGCGGCCTGATGATCAACGGCGACGCGCACGGGCCGCAGCGCGGCACCACAGCGTGCCAACTGCACATGCGGCAGTTCAAGGACGGCGAGACCATCGACATCGAGCCGTGGCGGGCCAGCGCCTTCCCGGTCGTCAAGGACCTCGTCGTCAACCGCAGCGCCTTCGACAAGATCATCGCGGCTGGCGGCTACGTCACCGCGCCGACCGGCAGCGCGCCCGAAGCCCACTCCACCCCGGTGGCCAAGGCCAACGCAGACGCCGCCTTCGAGTCGGCGGCCTGCATCGGCTGCGGCGCCTGCGTGGCAGCCTGCCCGAACGGCTCCGGCATGCTCTTCACCGCCGCCAAGCTCACCCAGCTCTCGCTGCTGCCCCAAGGCCAGCCCGAGCGCTACACCCGGGTGATCGGCATGGTCGACGCGCACGACGAGGCCGGCTTCGGCGGCTGCACCAACGCCGGCGAATGCACCCCGGCCTGCCCGAAGGGCATCCCGCTGAACACCATCGGCCGGCTCAACCGCGACTACCTCGCGGCCACCGCCAAGGGAGCCAACAACACCCCCGGTTCCTGAGGGTCCGCCGTACCACGCCAGACCGCCGCATCCCGCTTTCCCGGGGGTACGGCGGTCTGTGCTCGCGGTGGGGGCTGGGGCGACCGTCCCCGGCTCCGGGCGGTCAGGCTTGATTCCTGCGCCGGGGACGGTCGCCCCAGCCCTGACCCTGGTCACGGCTCGTCCGCACCTTGCGCTCCTGCTGGGGTACGCCGACCGCTCCGCACCCGTCGCGCCCGGCCCGTCGCGCCCGGCCCGTCGCGCAGACGCCTCACCCGTCTCGCATCGCATGATCCACTCGGGTTTCAGGAAGTCGGCCTGTCACCGGGCGTCGGATACCGCGACTTCAAGGAACCCGAGTGGATCAACTCGACCGGACTCACCGACCGGACTCACCGGCCGGACTCACCCGCCTACCCAGCGGACGCACGGGCGGACGCCGCTCGACGAGGTCTGGAGGCGTCCGCCAAACCCGAGGCCAGCCCGAGAGGCACGCCAGGGACACGCCGCCGGTTCAAGTGCCCGAGCCCGGGTAGCAGTCTTTTGAGACGGCAGTGAGAAGGGATGAGGGACATGAAGGCGCTCACCTGGCAGGGCAAGCGGGACGTACGGGTCGAGGAGGTCCCGGACCCTCGGATCGAGGAGCCGACCGATGCGATCGTGAAGATCACCTCGACCGCTATCTGCGGTTCCGACCTGCACCTCTACGAGGTGCTCGGGCCCTACCTGAAGCCGGGTGACGTCCTGGGCCACGAGCCGATGGGCATCGTCGAGGAGGTCGGGTCGGAGGTGACCGGGCTCAAGCCGGGCGACCGGGTGGTGGTGCCGTTCAACATCGCCTGCGGCAGCTGCTGGATGTGCGAGCGCCAGCTCTACGCGCAGTGCGAGACCACACAGGTCACCAGCGAGGGCAAGGGAGCGTCCCTGTTCGGCTACACCTCGCTCTACGGTTCGGTGCCGGGCGGGCAGGCCGAGTACCTGCGCGTCCCGCAGGCCCAGTTCGGGCCGATCAAGATCCCGCAGACCGGCGCGGACGAGCGCTACCTCTACCTGTCCGACATTCTGCCCACCGCCTGGCAGGCGGTGAAGTACGCGGACACCCCCCACGGCGGCACCCTGGCGGTCTTCGGCCTGGGCCCGGTTGGGCAGTTCTGCGCGCGGATCGGCCGCCACCTCGGCGCGGGCCGGGTGATCGGGCTGGACCTGGTTCCCGAGCGGCTGGAGTTGGCCCGCCGGCACGGCATCGAGGTGCTCGACGTGAGCCAGCTGTCCGACGTGCCGGGCGCGTTGATTGATCTGGTCGACGGCCGCGGCCCGGACGCGGTGATCGACGCGGTCGGGATGGAGGCGCACGGTTCGCCGGCCGGGAAGTTGGCCCAGACCGCCGCCGGGCTGTTGCCGGACAAGCTGGCCCAGACGATGACCGACCGGGTGGGCGTGGACCGGCTGTCCGTCCTGCACGCCGCGCTCAAGGCTGTTCGCCGTGGCGGCACCGTGTCGCTCTCCGGCGTGTACGGCGGCGAGGCGGACCCAATGCCGCTGATGGAGATGTTCGACCGGGGTATTCAGCTGCGGATGGGGCAGTGCCACGTGCGCCGGTGGACCGACGAGATCCTGCCGCTGCTCTCCGGCGACGACGACCCGCTGGGCGTGGAGGACCTGCGTACCCACCGGTTGCCGCTGGACCGGGCGCCGCAGGCGTACGAGATGTTCCAGAAGAAGGAGGACGGCTGCATCAAGGTCGTGCTCGAACCGTGAGTGCGAGGAGTGAGCCGGGGTTGCGAGCCCCGCAGTCACGAATGCAGCCGGTGCCGTGAGCCGGGTGGTCGTGATCGTTGGCGCGAGCAGCGGGATCGGCCGGGCGACGGCCCGGGCGTTCGCCGAGCGCGGCGACCGCCTGGTCCTCGCCGCTCGCGCCACCACGACCCTGGCCGAGGTACGCAAGGAGTGCGCCGACGTCGACGTGCTGACCGTGCCGACCGACGTGACCGAGCCGGACGCGCTGCACGCGCTCGCGGGCGCCGCGATCGACCGCTTCGGCCGCATCGACGTGTGGGTGCACACGGCGGCGGTGATGGCCTACGGCCGCTTCGACGAGTTGCCGGAACGGGTCTTCGACCAGGTGGTGCGGACCGACCTGCTCGGCGCCGCCGGCTCGGTGCGGGTGGCGCTGCGACACTTCCGGGCCACCGGGGCCGGCACGGTGATCCTCACCGGTTCGGTGCTCGGGCACATCACCGCGCCGTACATGAGCGCGTACGTGGCGAGCAAGTGGGGGTTGCAGGGTCTGGTCCGGACGGTGCAGCAGGAGTTGCGTGACAGCCCGGAGATCCGGCTGTGTCTGGTCAACCCGGGCAGCGTGGACACACCGGTGTACCAGCAGGCGGCCAACTATCTGGGTCGGATCGGGCGACCTCCGCCGCCGGTCGCCGGCCCGCAGCGGGTGGCCCGGACCATCGTGGACTGTGTGGACCGGCCGCGCCGGGAGGTGTCGGTGGGCCGGCTCAACGTGGTGCTGCGGGCCGGGTTCACCGTACTGCCGGGGGTTTACGACGTCCTCGTCGGGCCGTTGATGCGGGCGGCAGGCCTGAGTGGACGGTCGGTCGCCGCGCACGACGGTTCGGTCTTCGCCGCGAACCCGGCCGGCGAGGCGGTACGCGGCGGCCACCTGCGCGACCTGCGGCAACTCGTGTCCGGGCCGGTAGTTGCGGTGGGCGCCGCGCTGCGTCGACGGTTCGGTTGACCTGTTCGGGACTGTTCGGGACAAATTCGGGGGCATCGTGCATCGATCAACTCGCCTAGGGTGGTGGGCCAGCAAGCGCTCTGGCACACCACGATCGGGGAGACGATTGACCATGCGACTGAACCGCAGAACGGCACTCGGGTTGGGCACGGTGGCCACCGCCGGCACGGTGCTGGGCGCTGCCGCCCCGGCGAGCGCCGCCGAGACCACCGAGGCGTCGCCGACCACCCCCGCTCGGGCCGCCCGCCGGGTCGCCTCCGTCTTCACCAAGCACAGCGCCGAGGCCGGCGGCAACTGGCAGGCGTACGTCAGCGTCGCCGACCCGGCCGGTGCGCCGGTGGTCGCGGTCGAGGCTGACGCGGACCGGCGGATCGAGGCGTACAGCGTCAACAAGATCGCCGTCGCCACGGCGGTGCTCGACAAGGTCGACCGAGGGCTGCTCACCCTGGACCAGCAGGTCGAGGTGAGCGCGGCGATCGTCGTGCCGGGCGGTGACGGCATCTTCAGCCTGGACGGCGCGTACCCGAGCCTGGTGACCATCGGGCACGTGCTGGCCAACCTGCTGACCGTCTCGGACGACACGGCGGTGCGGCTGTGCGGGCTGGTCGCCCCGGCCGCCGAGATCAACTCCATCCTGGTCGCCAAGGGCTTCCCGAACACCCAGGTCCAGCCGGTGGCGAACCCGAACCGGTTCTTCCTCGGCACCAGCACACCCCGGGAGACGCACGACCTGCTGCGCGCCCTGGTCGCTGGCACGCTGCTCTCCCCCGCCTCGACGACGTACCTGTTGGGCATCCTGCGCTCCCCGGTGGCGTTCACCGACGGCATCCGGCGCACCATGTCCTCCGACGAGCGGGCCCGGATCGCCACCAAGGCCGGCTGGTACGCCGACGCCCGGCACGAGGCCGGCGTGATTTTCGACCGCTCCGGCGCGGCGGTGCTCACCTACGCCCTCTTCGCCGACGGGCAGGCCAACCCGGAGGACTTCGGCGCGACCCACCCGGCGGTGCAGGCCCGGGCCGTCATGGGCCCGAAGTTCCTGGCCGCTGTGGACCGGATCGCGGGCGTGGGCAGGACGTTCCGGATCACCGCCCGACGCCCCAGCAACGGCGGCTAGGGCACCCAGTAAGTCCGTCCCGGGTCGGTCGCCGCTGCCGGCGACCGACCCGGCGTGGCGACCACCGAGGCACGGGTCGGTCCGGGTGACTACCGTGTAGGGCGGACACGTCGGAGGGACGGCAATGGCACGAGCGCAGAACACGGACGTCGAACGGTCGCTCGGGCGACGGATGCGGGGCGCCGCTGGCCTGGCCGCGCTGGCCGGCCTGGCGTGGGTCGCCCGGGATGTGCCGGCGGCCCTGGGTGGCCGGCTCAGCGGGGCGCGGGCCGAACGGGCGGCCCGCTCGCCGCAGTTCCGCGAGGGCACCTTCCACAACCGGGCCGGCACCCGCACGATGATCGCCGAGCCGGGGCGCAACCTGGTCCGCGAGCTGATCTTCGGCAAGCAGAAGCGGCGTCCCACCGCGCCCGTGCCGCTGCTGCGCCCCAGCGCCGGCGGGCCGGAGGCCGCCGACAGCGCCGGCGAACTCAACATCGTCTGGTACGGCCACGCCTCGACCCTGATCGAGATCGAGGGCCGGCGGGTGCTGCTCGACCCGGTCTGGAGCGAGCGGTGCTCCCCCTCGGGCCTGGTCGGCCCGCGCCGGCTGCACGAACCACCGGTGGGCATCGACGAGCTGCCCCCGCTGGACGCCATCCTGATTTCGCACGACCACTACGACCACCTCGACATGGCCACCGTGCGGGCGCTGCTCGCCGGGCAGTCCGCGCCGTTCCTGGTGCCGCTCGGCGTGGGCGCACACCTGGACCGCTGGGGCGTACCCGCCGAACGGATCATCGAGCTGGACTGGTCCGAGTCGCACCGGGTGGCCGGCTTGGAAATCACCGCCACCGCCGCCCAGCACTTCTCCGGACGAGGGCTGCGCCGCGACGGCACGCTCTGGAGCTCGTGGGTGGTGGCCGGGGCGCACCGCAAGGTCTTCTACACCGGCGACTCCGGCTACTTCGACGGGTACGCCGAAATCGGTGCCGAGCACGGGCCGTTCGACGTGACGCTGATGCAGATCGGCGCGTACGACCGGGCGTGGCCGACGATCCACATGTTCCCGGAGGAGGCGGTCAGCGCCCACCTCGACCTGCGCGGTGGGCTGTTCGTGCCGGTGCACTGGGCGACGTTCAACCTGGCCCTGCACGACTGGTCCGAGCCGGTCGACCGGCTGTGGGCCGAGGCGAAGGCCCGCGACGTGCGGCTCGCCGTTCCCCGGCCGGGCGAGCGGGTGGTGGTCGACGACCCGCCCGCCGTCGACGGCTGGTGGCAGGCCGTCGCCTGAGCCAGGCCAGGCAGGCATCGCCTGAGTCAGGTCAGAGCACGAACGCGTCGGTCCAGAGCGCGCCCGACCGGCCGGAGAGCGCGTCCAGCATGGCCACCGCCTGACCGTCGGTGAGCTGGGCGACGAAGTCCACGATGGCTCGGCCCCGGGCACGCCCGATCCGGTCCGGGGTACGCGGGTGCAGCTCCGCCTCGGCCAGCTCAACCAGGTCGTGCAGCCGCCGGGGCAGTCGGGACTCCTCCTCCGGGTCGAGCAGCCACTCCCAGAGCGCCTCGACCAGGGTGCCCAGCAGCCGGGCCTGGCCGCGCTGGTGCAGGGCGAGATCCGGGCGGGCCAGCACGAACCGGTGGTGGACGAACTTGAGTACCTGCACCTCGTGCCACTGCGCGCAGCCCAGCAGGACGTGCCCGGAGCGCACCGACGGCTGTTCGGTGACAGTGATCGCCTCGACGAAGCGGGTGGACCAGCGGGCGGAGAACCGGGCCACGTACTGCTCGGCCTCGATCGAGCCGTCGAACGGCATCGCGAGCAGCCCGTCCACCAACTCCTCGCGGACGTGCTCGACGGCGGCCGCGAACGCGTCGTCGTCGGCGATCCAGGCGTCCTTGCGGTGCAGTTGCCGGCGTAGCCGCTCGATCGCCGCCCCGGGTCGCCGGGCAGCAGTGGCCAGCGCCGCGTCGGTGATCGCCCGCAGCTGCCCGCTCTCGCGCTGCCAGGCCATCAACTCCGCGGAGACCGAACCCTGCTGGAGCACCCCGACCCGGTAGAAGTCCTCCACGTCGTGGATGGCGTACGCGATGTCGTCGGCGGTGTCCATCACGGACGCCTCCACGGTCTGCTGCCAGTCCGGAATGCGACCGGCGAACGGCGCCCGGGCCTGCCGCAGGTCGTCCAGCTCGGTCCGGTACGCGCCGAACTTCGACGAGCCGCTCTCCGGGTCGTCCGGCGGCGGGGTGGCGCCGCGCGGCGGCGGGTCCATGGTGCGCGGGTGCGGGTCGGGGTGGTCCAGGCGGGTCCACGGGTACTTCAGCATGGCCGCGCGGACCGCCGCGGTCAGGTCCAACCCGGTGGTGGCCGCGCCGCGGATCTCGGTGCTGGTGACAATGCGGTACGACTGTGCGTTGCCCTCGAAACCGTCGGAGAGGCCGAGGCGCTGGCGGGCCAGCCGGTCCAGCACCCGCTCCCCCAGGTGCCCGAACGGTGGGTGGCCGAGGTCATGGGCGAGCGCTGCCGCCTCCACCACGTCGGGGTCGCAGCCGCCGAGCTTGTCCAGCAGGTCACGCCACCGTTCGTCGGCGCTCAACCGTTCGGCGACCGCCCGGGCCACCTGGGCCACCTTGAGGCTGTGGGTGAGCCGGTTGTGCACCAGCAGCCCGGAGCCGACCGGGCTGATCACCTGGGTGACACCACCGAGGCGGGCGAAGAACGGCGAGCCGACGATCCGGTCCCGGTCGGCACGGAACGGGTTGGCCGTGAGGTCGCCGAGGGCCCGGGCGCTGCCGCCGAAGAGCCGCCGGGCGCGCGGCTCCGCAGCAGATTCCATGATCGCCACGCTAGCGCAGGCCCGACGGGACCGCCGCCGGTCACCCCGGCCGGGCGCGCTGGTTCGGTCCCCCCGCCCCGGCCGGGCGCGGCGACAGCGCCCCGACCCGCCCGGCAGAATGCAGGCGTACCCACTCCCGAAGGCGGATCGAGATCGTGACCCAGTCTGTTCATCAGCGGATCGCCGACGAGCTCGGCGTGGCCGAGCGTCAGGTGCGGGCGGCCGTGGAGCTGCTCGACGGCGGCGCCACAGTGCCGTTCATCGCCCGCTACCGCAAGGAGGCCACCGGCCTGCTCGACGACACCCAGCTGCGCACCCTGGAGGAGCGGCTGCGCTATCTGCGCGAGCTCGACGAGCGGCGGGCCGCGGTGCTGGAGTCGATCCGCGGCCAGGGCAAGTTGGACGAGGCCCTGGAAGCGCAGATCATGGCCGCCGACTCGAAGTCCCGACTGGAGGACATCTACCTCCCGTACAAGCCGAAGCGGCGAACCCGTGCGCAGATCGCCCGCGAGGCCGGGTTGGCGCCGTTGGCCGAGACGCTGCTGGCCGACCCGGGTCAGGATCCACGGGCCACCGCCGCCGGGTTCGTCGATGAGGAGAAGGGCGTCGCCGACGCCGCCGCCGCGCTGGAGGGCGCCCGGGCCATCCTCATCGAGACCTTCGCGGAGGACGCCGACCTGATCGGCACCCTGCGCGAGCAGATGTGGTCGCGGGGCCGGCTGGTTTCCCGGGTACGCGAGGGTCAGGAGGCGGCCGGCGCGAAGTTCGCCGACTACTTCGACTTCTCCGAGCCGTACCCGAAGCTGCCCTCGCACCGGATCCTGGCGATGTTCCGGGGCGAGAAGGAGGGCGTGCTCGACCTGACCATGGAGTCGGAGGAGGCGGGCGAGGCGGACGCCGTACCGACGGGCCCGAGCCGGTACGAGGCGGCCATCGCCGGCCGGTTCGGAGTGTCCGACGCGGGCCGCCCGGCCGACCGTTGGCTGACCGACACGGTCCGCTGGGCGTGGCGTACCCGGATCCTCATCCACCTCGGCGCGGACCTGCGGATGCGGCTGTGGCAGGCGGCAGAGGAGGAGGCGGTGCGGGTCTTCGCCACCAACCTGCGGGACCTGCTGCTCGCCGCGCCGGCCGGCACCCGGCCCACCATGGGCCTGGACCCGGGCCTGCGGACCGGCGTGAAGGTCGCCGTGGTGGACGCCACCGGCAAGGTGGTCGCCACCGACACCATCTACCCGCACGAGCCGCGCCGGCAGTGGGACGCGTCGGTGGAGACCCTCGCCCGACTGGCCGGGGCGCACGGGGTGGAGCTGATCGCGATCGGCAACGGCACGGCCTCCCGTGAGACCGACAAGCTCGCCGGTGATCTGATCGCCCGGCATCCGCAGCTCAACCTGACCAAGGTGATGGTCTCCGAGGCCGGCGCGTCGGTCTACTCCGCCTCCGCGTACGCCTCGCAGGAGCTGCCCGGGATGGACGTGTCGCTGCGCGGCGCGGTCTCCATCGCCCGCCGCCTCCAGGACCCCCTCGCGGAGCTGGTCAAGATCGACCCGCGCTCGATCGGCGTCGGTCAGTACCAGCACGACCTGTCCGAGGTGAAGCTGTCCCGGTCGCTGGACGCGGTAGTGGAGGACTGCGTGAACGCGGTCGGGGTGGACGTCAACACCGCCTCCGCGCCACTGCTGACCCGGGTCTCCGGGATCGGCGCCGGCCTGGCCGAGAACATCGTGCTGCACCGGGACGCCAACGGGCCGTTCCGTACGCGTACCGAGCTGAAGAAGGTGGCCCGGCTCGGGCCGAAGGCATTCGAGCAGTGCGCAGGCTTCCTGCGCATCCCCGGTGGCGACGACCCGCTGGACTCCTCCAGCGTGCACCCCGAGGCGTACCCGGTGGTGCGCCGCATCCTCTCCACCACCGGACAGGACCTGCGCTCGGTGATCGGCAAGAGCGGCATCCTGCGCGGGCTGCGGGCCACCGACTTCGTCGACGACCGGTTCGGCCTCCCCACCGTCACCGACATCCTCGCCGAGTTGGAGAAGCCGGGCCGGGACCCCCGCCCGGAGTTCCGCACCGCCACCTTCGTCGAGGGGGTGGAGAAGATCAGCGACCTGACGACGGGGATGGTGCTGGAGGGCGTGGTCACCAACGTGGCCGCGTTCGGCGCGTTCGTCGACGTCGGGGTGCACCAGGACGGGCTGGTGCACGTCTCGGCGATGTCCCGGACCTTCGTGAAGGACCCTCGCGAAGTGGTGAAGTCCGGCGACGTGGTCAAGGTCCGGGTGCTCGACGTGGACGTACCCCGCAAGCGGATCTCGCTGACCCTGCGCCTGGACGACGAGCCCGCCGCCGGTGGTGGCGGCGGTGGTGGTCGGACGAGCCAGGAGGGGCGTGGCGGCCCGGCGCAGCGCGCGCCGCAGGGTGGTCGCGGCGGGCAGAGCGCATCCGGTGGCCCGCAGGGTGGTCGCGGCGCCGGACAGCAGGACGGTCGTGGCGGGCAGGGCGGTCGCGGCGGCGGACAGGGCGGTCGTGGCGGGCAGGCCGGTCGCGGCGGCGGACAGCAGGGCGGTCGTGGCGGGCAGCGGCAGGGCGCACCGGCGCCGGCCAATGACGCGATGGCGGAGGCCCTGCGCCGCGCCGGACTGGCCTGACCTGGCGCGAGCAGGTGACCGGGATGCCGCCGAACGGGCGGTCATCCCGGCACCTCGGCCTCTGCGGGCGGTGAAAAAAATCCGCTCGCGTGGCCGCGAGGGTCGGGGTGATGATCTCGCGGTGAGGATGCACGCCGATCAGGTGGACGTGAGCGTGGACGTCGTTTCCGCGCTGGTGGCCGAGCAGTTTCCGCGGTGGCGGGGCCTGCCGGTCCGGCCGCTCCCCTCGACCGGCACGGTGAACGCCCTGTTCCGGCTCGGCCCGGACATCGTGCTGCGGTTTCCGCTGCTCCCCTCGACCGATCCCGAGCTGCGCGCCGAGCTGCGGCGCGAGCAGGAGCACGCCGTGCTGCTCGGCGGGCACCTGCCGGTCGCGGTGCCCGAACCGCTCGGTCTCGGCGAGCCGGGCGACGGGTACCCCGGGCCGTGGACGGCGTACCAGTTCATTCCGGGCCAGACGGCCCAGCCCGACCGGATCGCCGACCTCGACGTCTTCGCGCGCGACCTGGCCGACGTGGTGGCGGCTCTGCGCGGCATCGACACCGGCGGGCGGATCTGGTCCGGGAACGGGCGCGGCGGGCGGCTGGCCGCCGAGGACGCCGGCGTGCGTGCCGCGCTCGCTGTCAGCGGCGCGCTCACCGACACCATCGCGCTCAGCGAGGTGTGGGAGCGGTGCCGGGACGCGCGCCGCGACGACCTCGCCGACGTGTGGATTCACGGCGATCTGATGCCGGGCAACCTGCTGGTCCGCGACGGCCGGCTGGCCGCGGTCATCGATCTGGGCGCGGTCGGCGTGGGCGACCCCTCGGTGGACCTGATGCCGGCGTGGAACCTGCTCGACGCCAGGGCGCGGGAGACGTACCGGCGGGCGCTCGGCGTGGACGACGACACGTGGGAGCGGGGGCGCGGTTGGGCGCTGCTACAGGCGATCAACGCGCTGCCGTACTACGTCGAGACCAACCCGGTGATGGCCGACATCGCCCGGCACACGCTGCGGGCCGTGCTCGACTGAGTTGGCTCGCGTACCGTCGGCGTCGTGGGTGAGCGAGACGCCCGGGAGTGGCGGGATCAGCAGCGGCAGGCGGTGCGGGCGCACGCCGACGCAGACGCGCGGCGGCGGGCCGCCGAGCACGCGGAGGCGGCGGAGCTGGTGGCCTGGTTCGTGGCCGAGGCGACCCGGCGAGGGCTGCCCACCACCCGGCTGGTCGCCCGGGGATACGACGGGCGTGGGCGCTACCGGACCGGGCTGACCGGCTGGTACGTCGACCGGGCCGAAACCCGGGCGGTGGACGTGGCTGGTCGATTCCACCTGCTGACCGTGCCGGGCGGTCTGCGGGCTCGGCTGTTCGGTGTCGACCCGCAGCCCAGCGCGGCGCCGTTGGTCGTCGGAGCGGGGGGTCGCGACGGTGAGTCGATCCCGCTGCGGACGCTGCTCACCCGACTGCTGAACGACGCGACCTGACCAGGCTCCACCACCGGACCCGTCGCACCACGAGGGTGAGCAGCCCGGCCGCCTCGTCCCACACTCGGTAGGCGGCCACCGTCACGTCCGCCGCCGGCAGGGTGAGTAACGAGGTCAGCGCCCGAACCGGGCTGCCGGACGTCTTCGACGGCAACGTGAGCAGTTTCAGCTGCGTGCTCCACACCGAATACCGAGAACAGTCGTTTACTCATAGTAGCGACCTTCTAAGATCGATTCATCCCTATATCACCGGTTCAACCCAAAGGCGCAAGTGGTGAATCTCGTACATATTAAAGAGGATCCTCACTTCTTTTCGGCAGGAACCACGCCATGCTGAGTGTTCCGCTCGCTGGCGGAATCGTGCTCGCACTCGCCGTCGGCACCCTGTTGCAGCCACTGATCCTTCGCCTGCTCAGAGCAGCCGCAGTTCTCGACATACCGTCGGAGCGTTCCTCGCACAGCACACCGATCCCGCGCGGCGGCGGCGTGGGAGTCGCCGCGGCGGCAGGGCTCGCACTTCTCCTGAACGAGCACGCACGATCCATCGCCGTACCGCTGCTCTTCTTCGCGGCGATCGGGCTCCTGGAAGACCTCCGGGGTGTCCCGATCCGCAGCCGACTGCTTCTGCAGTTGCTCGCCGGCGTGGGCACGGCTCTGGTCCTGGTGCCCGATGGGCAGGCGTTGTACGTCCACGTGCTTCTGGTACTCGCCCTGTCGGCTTGGCTGACCTCGTATGTGAACGCCTTCAACTTCATGGACGGCATCAACGGCATCTCGGCGGTGCACGCGATCCTCGGCGGAGTGGTGTACGCCGTGCTCGGAGTGCTCACGGACCTCCCGCTGCTGACCGCGGCCGGCAGTCTGATCGCCGCCGCATCCCTGACATTCCTCCCCTGGAACGCCTGGGTCGCGAAGGTCTTCCTCGGTGACGTCGGGTCGTACGCCCTCGGCGGAGCGCTCGCCACGATCGCCGCGTACGCCGTCGTTCGCGGCACCCCGCCGGAGGCAGCCGTGGCGCCACTGGCCCTCTATCTCGCCGACACGGGCTGGACGCTCCTGTGCCGTATCCGTAACGGCGAGGCCTGGTATCGCCCGCACCGCCACCATGCCTACCAGCGGTTGACCGACGGCGGATGGTCACACCAGCGGGTCACTGTGATGACAGCCGTCGCCGGAGCGGCCGTGGCCGGCTGCCTGGTTGCCGCGTCCTTCAGCGGGCCAATCGTCCGTGCCGCACTGGACGTCACAGCCCTCGCGATCCTTGCCGCCTACCTCGCTGCCCCCGGGTGGCTCGCCGCCCAGCGACGCCAGCCTTTGTCGGAAGGAAGAACGATCCATGCCAGAACTGTCAGCTCAACGATCCGGTGACCTTGTCGGCCGCCCGGGGAGCCGGCCGATCGACAAGGTCGCGGTGCTCGGCAGCAGCGGCTTCGTCGGTCGAGCGGTCGTCGCCGAGTTGGGCAACAGGGGCGTCAAGGTCCAGCCCGTCGACGCGCCGCGCTTGTCGTGGCCGCTCACCCAGGCTCTCCGTACCGATTCGGTGCCGGCAGATCTCTACGAGGATGTCGTCGACGCACTCGCCGCACAGCTCGACGGCGCCCAGACCGTGATCAACACGGCCGGACTGCCGAACGGGTCCGCCCCGGACAGCGCGGAGTTGTACGGCGGAAACAGCCTGCTACCCACACTGGTCGCCCGAGCCAGCGCTCTGGTCAACGCCAGGCGACTGGTCCACGTCAGTTCCGCGGCAGCGCAGGGTCAGATGGCGCTCGACGAGACAGCACGGACGATGCCCTTCTCGCCGTACTCGCGTTCCAAGGCGATCGGTGAACGAATGCTGCAGCGCGAGGACTCCATCGAGACTGTCATCTACCGGTCGACCTGGGTGCACGACGTGGATCGGCCGAACACCCGCGCTCTCATCCGGCTCGCACAGTCGCGCGCGAGCTGCGTCGCCGGGGACGGCACCGCACCAACGCCCCAGGTCCTCATCGACGATGTCGCCGCGGCGATCACCCATCTCGGGCTCGTCGACGGATCAGTACCGCCCATCGTTCTCCAGCCCCACAACGGCATGACGACCGGGCTCCTGCTCCGCCTTCTCGGTGGCCGCGACCCACTGCACCTTCCACCACGGGTGGCGCGGTACGCGACGCGCTGCCTCACCGCGTACGGGCGGACGAGTCTGAACGCCAACGCGCATGCCCGACGCGTGGAGATGCTCCTGTTCGGCAAGCGACAGACGCCGGGCTGGCTCGCCGACCAGGGGCTGGCCCCCCAACTGCGCCCCGAGGCATGGGAGCGGCTGAGGACCGCCCGGACCGGGCCGACACCCGCCTCGCCACCGAGCGCCCAGGCCCTCGCGCGACCGAGAACAGGTGACTCACAAACGCACGACACCAGCGGAGCGGCCGGGAACAACCGGTATCTGACGAAGTAGCTTCGCCCCAACAGGAAGGTTCTCCATGACTCCCGCCCTCGTGTCGGGCTCGGCTGGCCTGATCGGTTCCTTGGCTGCTCCGGCTGCGGTGACAACGCGGTGAGAATCGGGATCATCACGCAGTGGTACGACCCGGAGGGTGGCTCTGCCGTTCTGCCGGGGATCATCAGTCGGTCGCTCGTCGCACTTGGGCACGAGGTGCACGTGCTCACCGGCTTCCCGAACTATCCGTCCGGCCAACTGTCTCCGGGCTACCGGATCCGTCCGTACCGGTTCGAGAAGATGAACGGAGTCTCGGTGCACCGGGTGCCGCTGGTGCCCAGCCACGACCGGTCAGCAGTCAGACGGGCTGCCAACTATCTCAGCTTCGCGGCCTCGGCGGCGGCCCGGTTGGACCTGCTCCGCAAGGTCGACGTGTGGCTGGTCTACTCCTCGCCGGCGACCGTGGCGCTGCCCGCGATGGTGGCCCGTTGGCTGCACGGACGCCCGTACGTGATCCTCATGGAGGACCTCTGGCCGGACACCCTGGCGGAGAGCGACTACGTGCGCCCTGGCCGTCGCACCGACCTGATAATCCGGATGCTCACCCGGTTCTGCGACTCGGCGCATCGGAACGCATCGTCGGTGGCCGTCATCGCGCCGGGTATGGCCGACATCCTGAACAGCCGCGGAGTCCCGCGAGACAAACTGTCGGTTGTCTACAACTGGGTCGACGAACGGGTCTTCCGCCCGAGAACACCCGATCCGCAGATGGCGGCCTCCCTCGGGCTGCAGGGCTTCGTCGTCATGTACGCGGGAAGCATGGGGAACCTCCAAGGGCTCGATGTCGCCGTCGACGCACTGGAGTACCTCGCCGACATCCCGGACCTGACGCTCGTGTTCGCGGGCAGCGGCGTGGAAGAGCGGCGGCTCCGCGAATCGGCCGCACGGTACGCACCCGGCCGGGTGGTCTTCCTCGGCCAGCAGCCGATCGAGCGGATGGTCGAGCTGATGCCACTCGGGGACGTCCAGTTGATCTCCTTGCGCGACCAGCCCTTCCTTCGCTCGATCATGCCCAGCAAGGTGCAGAGCACCCTAGCCTGCGGCCGTCCCATCGTCGCCGCCCTGGCGGGTGACGCGGCCCGGCTCGTCGACGAGTCCGGCGCCGGATTCGTCGCTCCCCCCGGCGACCCTTACGCCCTCGCCGACGCGATCCGTCGGATGTACGAGTTGGGCGCCGAGAAACGTGAAGAGCTGGGCCGCAGCGGCCGGCAGTTCTACCTGGAACGACTCTCGGAACGGGTCGGCAGCGTTGCCCTCGCCAGGCACCTGGAGAAGGCGGTCCGGGACCACGTCCCGGCCGATCGGTGACCACTGCGCCGGTGGCGCCGCCGAACGCGGCAGCTCACCCGGCGGCACCGGTGGACGAAACCGGACGGCGGCGGCTCTGACCGTGACAGCGGCCAGGCTCACTGGGCGGCCAACAGGATAGCCGGATCTTCGGCTCAGATAACCCGAAAACGGCCAACGGTGCCGCTTCGCCCTGTAACAAGGACAAGGAGCGCAAAGCTCCTTCTGCCGGGCGGCGGAAGCAGTCGGAAGACGGGACAGGGAGCCAGTACATGCCCCAGGACACGGAGCACACGGAGCGGCTGGACCAGCGGACGCGGCGCGCCAGGGCTCGCCGCCGCGCCATCGGATTTCTCGCGGCCGACACCACCGCCTGGGTCGGCGGCTCAGTCGCGGCCGCTTGGACCCGGTCCGAGTTCCAGCTTCCTCCCGGCCAGCTCGGCCGAGCCGCAGCGGTCGGAACGGCCGCGGCGGTCATACACGTGGCAGTGGCGGCGTTGCGCCGGCTCTACTCCGGACGACACCCGCTGGGAAGCCTGCAGGAGGTCCAGGGCGTCGCCGGCACCACCATCACGACGGCCGGGATAGTGCTGCTCGGCCTGCTGCCGTCCGGCGAGCGACCGGTTCCGGCGAGCACCCCTCTGGTCGGCGGCGCGCTCGCCCTGCTGTTCATGCTCGGCGCCCGGTTCGCGTACCGGCACCGCCGCGACCTCGCCATGCGGCCGGATGTCCGGTCGTCGACGCCGGTGCTGCTGTTCGGGATGGGAGACGCCGGCCAGGGGCTGCTCCGGGCCATGCTCAGCGACCCGCGCGGTCGGTACCTACCGGTCGGCGCGCTCGACGACGACCCGGACAAGCGCGACCTGCGCATCGGCCGGGTCCGCGTGCTGGGTGGACGGAACGATGTCGCCACATCGGTCCGGCGTACCGGTGCCACCACCGTCATCTTCTCGGTGGCCAACGCCGACGCCGCGCTGATCCGCCAGATCCGTGGGGCCACCCTCGACGCCGGCGCGGTGTTCAAGGTGCTGCCCCCGGTCCGGGACCTGGTCGACCACCGGATCACCGTCACCGACGTCCGGGACGTGCAGATCGATGACCTGCTCGGTCGCCGTCAGGTGGTCGGTGACCTGCCGCTGAGCACCAGCAGCCTGACCGGGCGGCGAATCCTCGTCACCGGCGCCGGCGGGTCCATCGGCTCCGAACTCTGCCGCCAGGTGATGAAGGCCAACCCGGGTGAGCTGATGATGCTGGACCGGGACGAGTCGGCCCTGCACAGCCTCCAGATGTCGCTCGCCGGCCGGGCCATGTTGGACGGCCCCGAGCTGATCCTCGCCGACCTGCGGGACGACGAGGGCATTCGGCGGATCATCCGGGAGCGCCGACCGGAGGTCATCTTCCACGCGGCGGCGCTCAAGCACCTAACCCTGCTGCAACGGCACCCGGGCGAGGCGGTCAAGACAAACGTCTGGGGCACCCTGTCTGTGCTGGACGCCTGCCAGGATGTGGCGAAGTTCGTCAACATCTCCACTGACAAGGCGGCCAACCCGATCAGCGTCCTCGGCTACTCGAAACGGATCACCGAGCGACTGACCGCACACGCCGCGTCCCGATTCCCGGGGACCTTCCTCAGCGTCCGATTCGGCAATGTGCTGAGCAGCCGCGGCTCGGTGGTGACCGCGTTCCAACGGCAGATCGAGGACGGAAGGCCGCTGACCGTCACCCACCCCGACGTCACCCGCTACCTGATGACCGTCCAGGAGGCCGTCCACCTGGTGCTCCAGGCCGCCGAGATCGGGCAGGACGGCGAGGCACTGGTGCTCGACATGGGTGAGCCGGTCCGCATCACGGACCTGGCCCGACAGATGGCCGACCAGGCGTCCAGTTCCGTTCCGATCGTCTACACCGGCCTTCGGCCCGGCGAGAAGCTGCACGAAGACCTCCTCGGCACCGGGGAGGTGGACACCCGGCCGTTCCATCCGCTGGTGTCGCACGTGGCGGTCCCGGCGCTCGATCCGATAGAGGTCAGCGGGCTCGACCCGTACGACGACGCGGCGAAGATTGTCGAGCATCTAGCGCTGCTCTGCGCCCAGCCGGTCGGTCCGGTGGTGAAGGGTCCGCTGGGCGTACCCCTGCAGTCGCACTGATCGACCCCGCCGCTGCGACGGCGGTGCACGGGGTGACGCCGCGGCGGCGTCACCCCGTTCCGTTGCCTGAAGGGCGCCCCGCGGTCACCGCACCCCGTGGGCGCGGGCCGGGACCAAACGCACCGCCACCAGGGCTGGCCACCACAGGTTCGTGGTGGCCAGCTCTGGTGGCGGTGCTGCTGGTCAGCGGCGGATGCCCGCCCAGTCGTGGTGTCGGCGCACGGTGGAGAGGATGAAGTCGACCACGCGTCGGGAGGTGTTGGGCACCTGGTAGTCGACCGGGCAGGGCACCCCTTCCGCGGCGACCTGCGCCACCGTCACCTCGACAGCCTCGACCACGCCCTGCGGGTCCAGGCCGGTCATGATGATGCCGCCGGCGTCGAGCGCCTCGGGGCGTTCGATCGACTCGCGCAGCGTCACCGCGGGGAAGCCGAGGATGGCGGCCTCCTCGCTGATCGTGCCGCTGTCGGAGAGGGTGCAGTAGGCAGTGGTCTGCAGGTGTACGTAGTCGAGCAGCCCGAACGGATCGTGGAAGGCGATGCCGTCCAGCGCGCTGGCATCCGGGGCCAGCGCCTCCAGCCGCTTACGGGTGCGCGGGTGGGTGGAGACCAGCACCGGGAAGCCCCACCGGTCGCGAACCGCTACCAGGCAGTCCAGCAACCGCTGGAGCCGGTCGGGGCGGTCCACGTTCTCCTCCCGGTGGGCGCTGACCAGGAAGTAGCGGCCCTGGGCGAGTTCCAGTTGACTCAGGATGGTCGAGCTGGCGATCGGCGTCCGGTAGTGCTCCAACACCTCCCGCATCGGCGAGCCGGTGTGCAGGATCCGGCGCGGGTGCAGGCCCTCGGCGAGCAGGTTGCGCCGGGCGTGTTCGGTGTAGACGAGGTTGAAGTCGGCCACGTGGTCGACCAACCGGCGGTTGGTTTCCTCCGGCACGTTCAGGTCGAAGCAACGGTTGCCGGCCTCCATGTGGTAGACCGGCACCCGCATCCGGCGGGCCATCAGTGCGGCGATGCAGCTGTTGGTGTCACCGAGCACCAGCAGCGCGTCCGGCCGCACCTCGGCGATCGCCGTCTCCATGCCGACAAGCACCCCGCCGAGGACCCGGCCCAGCGATGAGGTGTCGACGCGGAGGAACCGATCTGGCTCCCGCAGGCGCAACTCTTTGAAGAACACGTCGGACAGGGCGGTGTCCCAGTTCTGCCCGGTGTGCACCAGCGTGTGCTCCACCGTGTCGTCGAGTCGAGCGATCACCCGGGAGAGCCTGATGATCTCGGGTCGGGTGCCGACCACCGTCATGATCCGGGTCATGCCCGTCCTCTCTCTGCTGTCACATGAGCGGTCGACCTCACGCGCTGACCGTCAGTGGCGCCGACCGGGTTGCCTCCACCGTCTCGGGCCAGGTGTCCGGCCGGTCCGGGTCGAAGAGCTCGTTGGTCCAGAACATCGTCACCAGTTCGTCCGCACCGGTGTTCACCAGCTTGTGCACCCACATCGTGGGCATGTCGATGAGGGCTGGCTCGGCGCCGCTCACCGGGAACCGCAGCACCTCGGAGTCGCCGACCCGGCGCAGGCTGATCTCGGCCGAGCCGCGCAGCACCACAAAGCGTTCCACCTTCGCCAGGTGGAAGTGTTCTCCCCGGGTGATCCCCGGGCGGGTGGTGGAGCAGAACGTCTGCCCCGCCCCGCCGTGTGCCTTCACCGTCTCGACCAGTTCGCCACGGGCATCGGCCCGCCGGGGCAGTGTGATCGGGTAGTGCGCCGGGAAGCAGTGCGACCGGTACGTGTTGAACAGCCGTACGTCGTGCCGGCTCAGCAGTGACGGAATCTCCCCAGTCCGGTACGTCGCGGCCATCCCGGTGAGCCGGTCCGCGAGAGCCTGGACGCCGATGCGCAGCGCCGGCATGGCCGGATCCCACGATCCACCGATGGGCACCCCGATGAGACGCGCCGAGGCGTCGGTGACGTGCACCAGGCTCAGCTCGCGATCGGCGTGCACCTCGGGCCGCCCACCCTCGGCGAGCAGCCGGCAGAAGGTCGCCACCGCCGAGTTGTAGTAAGGCCGGCCGTGCTCGCCGTACAGGTTCGGCAGCAACACGTCGTCGAGGTCGACGCCGGTGTCCGCCAGCACGCGGGCGGCAGCGGCCTTTGCGTCGCCGTACGGTGTGCCGTTGCCGGACTGCACCGAATTGGCGTAGACCACCCGCGCCGGCGGGTCCGCGCAGTGCTTGAGCCCATCGGCGAGCTGGGTGGCGAGCTGGATGTTGCCGGCGGCGACCTCGGCCGGCTCTCCACGGTTGACGCCGGCCAGGTGCAGCAGGCGGTCGTGACCGGCGATCTTCGCCGCGATCACGCCGGGGTCGGCCAGATCGGCGCGGCTGAGCACGGTCGGCTCCGGCCAGCCGAGCACGCGCAGCAGCACCCGGACGTGCCAGCCGAGAAAGCCGCCGCCACCCGTGACGGCGAGCCTCAGCACGCCAACACCGGGTCCCGCAGGGCCAGCTCCGCCCGCACCTCGGGCAGCGTCTTCAGCAACTCGACAATCTCGGGTACGCCGAGCTGCGGCGCGTTCGACGAGTTGAAATCTTCGGTCAGCCCGTCGCCGAACTCTCCCTCGGAGACGTAGAGCGCGTAGTTGAGGTCGCGACCGTCCAGCGGCACGCGGAGAAAGTCCCCGAAGTCCTCGGCCTGGACGAGCTCCTCCCGGCTGGCCAGCGTCTCGGCCTGCTTCTCGCCGTGCCGTACGCCGATCACATCGAGCTTGGCGGGTACGTCGAAGAGCTGACACACCGCCTCGGCCAGGTCGCCGACGGTGCAGGCCGCCGCCTTACGAATGAAGATGTCACCGGTCCGGGCGTGCTGGAACGCATGCTCGACCAGCTCGACGGAGTCGGCCAACGACATGACGAACCGGGTCATTCCCGGGTCGGTCACGGTGGGCGCCCGGCCCGCCTTGATCTGCTCGATGAAGAGCGGGATCACCGAGCCACGCGAGTACATGACATTGCCGTACCGCACGCAGGAGACCGTGGTGGCGCTGTTCGGGTTGTTCCGGGCGTGCGCCTGGACGACCTTCTCCATCATCGCCTTGCTCATGCCCATCGCGTTCACCGGGTAGACGGCCTTGTCGGTGCTGAGGACCACCACCGAGCCGACACCGTTACGCTCGGCGGCCTCGACAACATTGCTGCTGCCCAGCACGTTCGTCCGTACCGCCTCAAGGGGGAAGAACTCACACGACGGCACCTGCTTGAGAGCGGCCGCGTGGAAGATGTAGTCGATACCCCGGCTGGCCTTGAGCACCGAGTCGTAGTCCCGGATGTCCCCGACGTAGTAGCGGACCCGCTCGTCACCGAGCAGCCGACGCATCGCGTCCTGCTTGGCCTCGTCCCGGCTGAGCACCCGCACCTCGCCGACGCCGCGTGCGAGGAGCCGGCGGACCATCGTCTGTCCAAAGGAACCCGTACCGCCGGTGATGAGCACGCGGCGCCCGGTGGTCGCGAAAGTCATTGGTCCTCCCGTGTTGTCGATTCGCCGGTCCGCTACCCGACGACTCGACATTGGAGCCGGGGCACCGCCCACGCATCCGTCCGGAGCAAGGGCCGTCTCGGCCGGTTGCAGCACCGGGGACAACGACATGTCGGCTCAACAGATACGCATCTCTCTGCTAAGTCGCCGTAAAGTATGACAAAGAAGAAACGACCGCCGCTTCGCACCCGGCCCAACTGACGGCCAATTCATGAAACATCCGAAGTAACAGACCGACCCTTGCTATAACACCCTTACGCACTGGTGACGCCCTCATCCGGTACGCCCCGTCTGCGACCTGGCCTGCCCCAGAGGCGACACGTCGTTGGTCATTGCGTGTGCCCACGGACGGCGAGCCTGGTGGCGCACAGCGGGGACGAACGGAACGACCACTACCGGGAGGCACCCGGCGGAGCGGACACTGACGCGGGAGCACAGCTGGATGAGCACGACAACACCAGACCTCACCACCCGTCGATTCGCGCCGCCGTCGGCGTTGCCAAGACCGAACCACAATCCGCCGGTCCTGTTCCGGAGCTCCTTGCGAGCCTGGGTGCCACTGCTGCTGGCTGGCGGTTGGATGCTGGGGACATTCAGCCTCTTCTGGGCCGGGGCATTAGCGCAGGAGGTACCAAACCCCGGCACGCTGTGGCTGTTCGTGATGAGCGCTACCGGCGCCTTTGCCTTCGGTTATGTCGCCCAGCTCTTCCGCAACGATTTTCGGCCGAGGGCCAGCACGACACGATCCACGGAGGTGCTGCGGGCGCGACGGCTGGTCCTGGCTGGCGGCATCTACTACGTGGTCTTCGGCGTGGCCCTGTTGCTCGAATACGGGGCGACCGGCCCGGGCAGCATCATCGCCAGCCTGCAAGACCCCGCAGGCGCGTACCTCAACAAATTCACTGTCTACCAGCAGCAGGAGGACAACGGACGGACGAACCCGGTCATCCAGGTACTGACCCTGCTCGGCGTCCTCGGCACCGCGCTTGTTCCACTGCTGGTCGTCCACTGGCGACGGCTGTCGGGTGGTCTGCGACTGGTCGGGCTGGCCGGCATCGGGGTCTACAGTCTCTTCTTTCTCTACATCGGCACACTCAAGGGCCTCGGGGACTTCGTCCTGATGATTGCTGCCGGACTGCTCATCGCCTCGTCGCGAAATCGCGACCGCGCCGCACAAAAGGTGAAGCGGCGGCGTGCGACAGTGCTGGTGGCAGTCGTGTTCGCGCTCTTCTGCGCCTACATGATGAGCAGTCAGGCCGATCGGGTGGACCAGTTCGGCACCCACGACCGCGTCCGCGCCAATCCGACAGTTGAGCGGATTGCCGGTGAAAGGGTCGCGACGGGTCTCGCCGCGCTGGTGATCTACCCGACCCATGGCTATCTCGGCCTCGCGTACAACCTCGAAACGCCGTTCGTCTGGTCCCACGGCCTGGGCAGCACTCCGGCAATCACCTCGTACGGCACCCAGTACCTCGGCATCGAGGCTGACCAGTATCCGGCCTACCCGGTCCGCACCGAGGGCCGGACGGGATGGCCCGCGGGCATGTACTGGTCGACGATCTATCCCTGGCTGGCGTCGGATCTCACCTTCCCGGGAACCGTGCTCTTCATGGCCTTCCTGGGTTGGTTCTTCGCCCGGCTCTGGCGCGAGGTGAACCTCGCGGGCGGCATCCTGCCGACCTTGATCTTCGTTCAGATGTGTCTGCTCGTCGCCTACATTCCGGCGAACAACCAACTCGGCATGTCGCGCCCAGCGGTGATCGGTCTCGCCACTCTGCTGTCCTTGTATCTGTGGACCGCCCTCACCCGCAGCGTGAAGGGCTCAGCGCCGCCCGAGCGGGTGCTGCGGTAGCTCACCCTTCCCCGTCGGTACAGGGCCACGACGGTGGGAAGCGGTCATCAGTTCGACCAGGAAGGACCGAATCCGCTCACCCTGCGCCGCAGGCCCCCGCGTCTGTCGTACGAACGCGGCTCCGGCGCTGCCGAGAGCGCCCCTCTCAGCAGGAGACATGCCGAGCACCTGGAGCAGTGCGTCGCGCAGACCCTTGGCCGTGTCGGACTCAGCAAAGCAGAGATACGGATCGTAGTCGGCCGGGATGCCGGGCAGCCTGGTGGTCACTACCGGAATGCCGGTGGACAGGTACTCGATGAGCTTCGACGGAAACGAGTAGCGGACGAACGACTGATCCACCGGCCTCGGATTCACCAGAACCGAGGCGCGAGCGAGGCGCCGCACCAACCCATCGCGGTCAAGCAACTCGGGTGGGGCTATCCGGGGGTCTGCCTTCGCCTGCGTCCGCAGCCACTCCTCCAACTCGCCCCGACCGAACAGGAACAGACGCAGATCGGGATCGTCCATGCCGCGGAACGCCTCGACCAGTCGGTCGACGCCGTAGGCCCGAGTGAGCCCGCCGGCATACACCACGTCCCGGAAGCCAGCTGCCGGCCCTCGACTCGCCACCGAGGGCCCGTCCGCGTCAAACGAACCAGCCCGGTCAGACGCTGATGCCTGGGCAGCCGGCGGGTGGCAGATCCCCTCCATGACAAGACGCGGAAGCGAAGGCGCGAAGTCCTCGGCAAGCGCGGCGGTGAGCACCACTACGCCGGAACACCGACGCAGCGCCATGCGGACCAACGCGTGGTCCAGCCGGCGCAGCGCCCGGACGATCCGGCCGTCATCGGGGAGTACCACCCCGGGGGGATCGGTCAGGACCGGTACAACCCGTGCGGAGCCTCGCCATGCGACCAGGGAACCGAACCACAGGAAGGGCGTGTGGACGCCGTGGATGAGCAGGACGTCGTCGCCGTGCTGCCGTAACGCGCGCGAACCTGCACGTACGGCCGCCAGGAACCGCGTCACGTGTTTCAAGCCCAGCAGATTGACGAACCCCAGCAACTCTCCCTGCACGCCGTCCTGCTCGAACCGCCCTGACCTGAAGCGGATCTGCCGATTCCGTGGAAAGGTCGACGCGGGGGCCGCGGAGAGTAGTCGTACCGGACATCCTGCCGCGCGAACGCTCTCGACCAGGGCCCATGCGAACGTGTGGGTCTGGGTGGGCAGGACGACGTCTCGCGCCACGATGTGCTGGAAGAGGTCGTCCGCGACAGTGAAACCCAACAGCAGTACGTGGGGATGCGGCTCGTCGGTCACACCACTCCTTCCAGGATGCGCCGATAAACGCCATCAAGAGACCGGAGCATGACCGGCAGGCTGTATGCGTCCTGCACCACCTTGCGGCCCGTCTCCCCCACGTGTCGACGTTCGGCAGCGTCGGAGAGCAACGGCCCGAGGGCTCCGGCGAATGCCTCCGGATCTCCGGCCCTGACGAGGTGGCCACCGCCCTGACGGAGCACCTCGACGTTGCCACCAACGGCCGAGGCCACGACGGGCAGGGCGTGGGCCATTGCCTCCAACAAAGCGTTGGACAGGTTCTCGTGCAGGGTGGGAAAGACAAAAACATCAGCGGCCGAGAGAAGGTTCGGCACGTCGAGCCGATTGCCGAGCAGCCGTACCTCGGTACCGGGCACGTCGGCCAGGGCCTG
Organism: Micromonospora sp. CNZ322; assembly: GCF_007827755.1. Taxonomy (NCBI): domain Bacteria; kingdom Bacillati; phylum Actinomycetota; class Actinomycetes; order Micromonosporales; family Micromonosporaceae; genus Micromonospora; species Micromonospora sp. CNZ322. The sequence continues at coordinate 221,656 of NZ_VITD01000006.1, read as the reverse complement.
GGTGATCCCGGCTCGGTCCGGCCCGTCGCCGGCGACCAGCAGGACCCGGGGGCCAGCCTGCGGCGGCAGTCGGCGCAGCGCGTCCGCTAGGACCCCGAATCCCTTGTCCCAGTTCAACCGCGCTACCGCGATCATGACCACGTCGTCGTGGGCCAGGCCGAGGTCGGCACGTCGGCTGTTTCTCGCATCGGCATCGACAACAGCAGGTAGCGGAACCCCGTTGGGAATTACGCCGACGAACTTGTCCTCGTACGCCCGCAGGAAACTCCGGCCCGCGGCGTACTCACACACCGTGGCGAAGTGGCTGGCCATCCGCAGAGTGGACGGCTCAGCACCCTGGGCCAGCATCGCGCGGCGCCACCTGCGGCCGCCGTGTTTCAGGTCCCGCACGCTGCCGTGCACGGTGACCAGGATCCGGGGGCAGCCGGCCATCCGGGCGGCGAGCACCCCGTGAAATCCCTCGTTCTGCAGGCCGCGCACATGCACCAGGTCGGGACGTACCCGTCGCAGGAGTCGTGTCCATTGACGCAACAGGGGCACGTTGAGGCCACCGTTGCCGCCGACCTGATGCATGCGGACGAACTCGTACTGCTCGCTCAACGCCGAATCCAGCACTCGCCGCACGGCGGTCAGTGGCCCGTTGGCACCAGGCGCGCCGGCCGAATGCTGCACAACGATCGGCCGCGCCCGCACGGACCGCGCGCTCGGGCTCTGGTCGTTCCGCCTGGCTGGTTCCACTGACACTCCATCGTCGACCAGGGGCCATCGGCGGCGCGCCCTGACTCCCGTAACCGCCTCGGTGCGTACAGTAACCAGCATTAGACGCTAAAGGCCTGAGACACGCTTTATACGAATGGAAAGCATGAAAAGCTACGAGACCCTCACCTCTGCAGCTCAGCCGACCATTGCCCCGGGCGAGCCCGTTCCACGAGTGGTCATGCTGGCGGCGTATCGGTTCCCGCACGGTGACGCGATGTCGAACCGACTGCTCCAACTGGCCCGCTCCGCTACCCCTCCAGGTGCGTCGACCCTGATCATCAACGACTGGCCCGGGGACGACCGCCAGCCGGAGTCGGTCGCCCTGCCACCCGAACTGCGGTTGATCACACTGTCCGCTGCCCGCGGAGGCGGCCGAATCCGTCGATGGGCACACCGACAGAGCCGCCCCCTGCGCGTGCTCAGGGCCCTGCGACAAGCGGGGATACCCACCGGTGATCTCACCGGAGTCTGCCTTCCACTGGGGTTGTGGAACCTGAGCACCTGGACCGTGCTGCGGCTGACGCTGCGTTGCCCGTTGACGGTTGACGTGCTCGAACGGCACGACCCCGCACAGTTTCGCCACGGGCGACTGACGCCCTACTTCATCCGGCACCGGTGGCACTCGTTTCTCGCTGGGCGGTTGGCGGATCAGGTCATCGCGATCTCCACGACGCTGCAACGACGCTTCGCGCGGCTGAATCGCGCCGCCCTGGTCGTTCCGCCCCAGGTCGACTGCGCCGACTACGGCCAGCCGGCGCCGTCGTCACTGCAGGGCGGCCTGCGGTTGCTGTACGCCGGCACCGCGGGGGCCAAGGATCATCTCGCGGCCGTGCTGGAGGGCATCCGTCGGCTGCCGGAGACGGATCGCCAACGGGTGCGGCTGACCATAGCCGGAATGACCAAGGAGCAGGCCGCCGCCGCGTCCGACCTGGACGACACGGCGGTGGCGGACCTCGGCGACCAACTCGTCTTCCTGGGCCGGGTGTCGCGCGACCGGGTTCTCGCCGAACTGGGCGCGGCGCACTTCTCGGTGCTGATCCGGCCCCCTGGGGGCTACGCGGAGGCGGGCTTTCCGTCGAAGGTTCCAGAGAGTCTGGCCGCCGGCTGCCCGGTTCTGCTCAACCACACCAGCGACCTGGCGACGTACATCGACGATGGCCGAGAGGGCATCGTGCTGGCGGGGCCGGGCGTCGACGACGTCCGGGAGGGTCTCCGGCGGGCACTCGCCCTGGATGACGCACAGTGGTGGCAGATGAGCCACTGCGCCCGGGAACGGGCCTCAGCGTTCGACTACCGAGCCTGGGCACCGACGGTCAGCGCGTTCGTGACCGGTCGCGCCACTGTCCCGAGCGGCCAGGACCAGGCGGGCGGCCAACCGACCGTCGCTCCACGACGGAACGGTGAGTGACGCAGCACGATCAGGCCGTCGGTTCGGCTGGAGCCGGCGGTCTGCGCGTCCCTTTGCCGCCCCTTGGTGTCGCCGGCACCGTCTGGTGGTCGCGCTGGCCCGATACGCCATAGATCTCGCGGATCACGGCAGCCTTCTCCTGAGCCGGCAGGTGGCCACAGCCGAGTGACTTGGCCTTCATCGTGGCGAGGTACTCGTCCGTGCTTCGCAGAACGCGGGCCGGTACGCCGGCGGCAACGCTGCCGTCCGGGATGTCACGGGTCACGACCGAGCCGGCCCCGATGATGCAGCGATCGCCGATCCGCACACCCGGCATGATGATGGACCGGACGCCGATGTAGACGTCGTCACCGATGCTGATCGGAGCGGTCCACTCGAGATCGGGGTGATCCCTCCGCAAGATGAGAGTTCCGCCGTCGTGAGTGAGGAACTGCACCCCGGCCGTGATGAAGACATTGTCACCCAGCGTGATCAGCCAGGGCTCGGAGCCGAACATGCTCCGGTTGATTCCATAGAAGCGCACCCGCCCTCGCAGATTCACACCGATCGAGCGAGCGAACTGTTCCGGGTTGCGGGCCGCCGCGCGCCGATCACGCAGGGCACCGACGATGCCGCGGACTGTACCTACCATCATGCTCCCTTCCCAAAGAATTCGATCCTGTCGCTGGGACCTTGGCCAACGCCTTGCGATATCCGATGACAGCGGCCGGCAGCACGGTGATCCCGTACGACAACGCGGAGGCGAACGCAACACCGGACAGACCCCCTCTCGCCGCCAGAAGGATCTTCAGCGGTACGGCGACGACCAGGCAGGCCGCCCAACCGACGAACTGCGGCCCCAGCAGTCCGATGCTGTTCTGCACCATGAACAGCGGCGCCGCGACAGCAACGAGAATCGACCACACGGCGAGCGCGACGAACAGCGGTGTCGGCACCTGTTCGAGGTCGTCCGAACGTACCCAGAGCTGCAGAATGTCGTTGCCGCTCAGGACGAGGCACAGCGCGGGCAGAGTCACCGCCGCAGCGGACAGGTAGACCATCCGTCGGGTGCTGCGCCGGACCCATCCCACGTCGCCCCGAGCGAGCGCCTCGCCGTTGGCTGGCCACAGTGGCAGGTTGACCAGGGTCACGAACAGGGCCAGTACCGCGAACATCCGCAGTATCACCGCGTAGTTGGCGGCCGCGTGGAGACCGAGCACCCGACTGACCAGGAAGCCGTCAAGGTTGAGGGCGATGGAACTCAACAAGGAGAGCCCGAAGAAGCGGGAACCCAGCCTGAGCAGTCCGCGCGCTACCGGAGCACGAACATCCTTAACGCGTGGTCGGAAGGCGGGTTGCTGCCAACCGAAGTAGCAGATCGAGTTCGCCAGGTTCATCAGGGGCACGGCGAGCACCGCGGCCGCGATCACCAGAGCCGGACTAGCTTCCGTGGCGACAGCTGCCACCACCAGGCCCGCCGAACCAAGACTGCCAGCGGCCTGCCAGAGGTTGCTCTGCGCAACCTGCTGGTGGGCGTACTGCACCCGCTGGATCAGAGCCAACGGAATGTTGATCAGGAACGCACCGAAGCAGGTCAACACCACAGCTCGGGCGTCCCGGGCCACCGCAGGGTCCGCGACGTTCAGCAGCGCCGGCCAGGGAACCAGCCGGACGGTGACCAGCAACACCACCAGTAGGGCCACCGCCAGCGCACCAAGCACGGCGTAGGCACTAGCGATTTCCCGGGCTGCCGCGCGCCGCTCATCAGTGGCGTACAACCGAGAGAGCCTGGTGAGCAGACCGTTTCCGAGTCCGAAGTCGGCGAACAGCGCCATCGCGGTCAGTGAGGTGATGGCCATCCACATGCCGTAGCGCTCGGCCCCGAGATAGCCGAAGGCGATCGGGGTGATCAGCAGTGGCGCGACCAGGCCGACAGCCTTGCCGGCGAGCGAAGAGGCGATGCCGGAGACCAGCGCGCGACCACGCGACCGTCGCGCCATCGACGTGTCGCCTTCGTGTAACTCCCGCCCCGCCGTCCCGGCCGGTACCTCTGGAGGGGTTTCCACCAAGGCGCCGCCGACCAGGACGGACGGGGCCGCACCGGCGGCCGGAGGCCGGTCGACCATCAGGCCTGCTGCTTCAACACATGCGCCTCGAACCACTCCACGGTGGCCCGTAGACCGTCGATGCGAGGGGTCGGCACCACGTCGGGAAAGAGTGAGCGGAGCACCCTGTTGTCGGCCTCGGAGTGCCGGACGTCCCCAGGGCGCGCCGCCACGTGCCGCCGGGTGATCGGGCGGCTGATGATCTGCTCCAGTTCGGACACCACCGTGTGCAACTCCGCCCGGGCGCCGAAGGCGAGATTGACCGGCTGCGGATGGGAGACCGAACGCTCTACCGCGTCGAGCAGCACGTCGCAGACAGTCTCAACGTAGGTGAAGTCGCGTGACTGCCGACCGTCCCCGTGGAGTTCGACGGGTTCACCGCGCAGTGCCGCGTAGATGAAGCGGGGGATGACAGCCGCGTAGCTGTGATCGTGCCGTTGGGCCGGGCCGTAGACGTTGAAGAATCGGAACGCGAGCGTAGGCAGGCCGAAGGACGCCTGGTAAGCCAGTGCGTAGGCCTCGGTGGCCAGTTTGCTCACCGCGTACGGACTGAGCGGGCGGGTCCAGGAGAGCTCGGTCTTGGGCAGCACCGGGTTCGCGCCGTAGACCGAGGAGGACGAGGCGACGACGACGTGGTTCACATCATGCCGACGAGCGGCCTCCAGCACCCGCAGTGTGCCGGTGGCGTTGGCGTGGTGTGACGCGATCGGATCACGCAGCGAACGCGGCACGCTGGGCAGCGCCGCCAGGTGCACCACCGCGTCCCGGCCGGTCATCGCCCGGTCCAGCGCCTCGTCATCGAGCATCGAACCCGGACTGGTGTCGACGTCGAGACCATCGAGGTTGCTCATCCGCCCCGTTGCGAGATCGTCGAGGATCCGGATGTCGGTGACGGTGCGACGCAGGACCGCGGCACGGGCCAGGTTCGAGCCGATGAATCCCGCGCCGCCGGTGATCAGTAGTCGCATTCGTTCCGCCTTCACGCCCCGTTGAGTGGTCATCCGGTCCAACGACTCTCACCAGCGGCCGTCACGCTTCGTCATTGCGTGACTACGAGATACCGCTGGCGGGCCGGCCGAGCGACATCAGCGACCGGCAGCCGCGGATGAGACTGGCCGAACTTCAGACCCCGGAAGGTCCGACAACGCCGCCAGTTCCGCCGGGGCCAGCCGGCGTTCGGGCGGGTAGAGCTGCTGTTCGTGCGAGATGATCGTCTCCACTGGCCAGCGCAGCCGGATGACCCGGGCCGGGTTGCCGGCGGCGACCGCGTAGGCCGGCACCGGACGGGTCACCACTGCGCCTGCCCCGATCACGGCGCCCCGACCGATCGTCACCCCGTGCAGGATGACGGCACGGGTACCCACCCACACGTCGTCGCCGATCGTCACTCCCCGGTCCAGAGCCGCGTCCGAGGGAGACTTCTCGACGGAGATCATCGGGGTGCCGACCCGGTCGATCCGATGATTGCCGCCCCGGATGGTGACCTCGGGCCCGAACATGACGTTGTCACCGATCCGGATCCGAGATCGAGCGGCCATGATGACCGGACGGTGCCCGAGGTCGACGTTACGGCCGACCTCGATCGTCTCGTAGGTGTAGATGCCGTCCGGGTCGAAGGTGAAGTTGTCACCCCGGGCGGCGAACCGGCCGGCGCTCGCCAAGCCGCGGACAGCCCTGCGAACCCGCATGCCGCTGACCCAGATCAGGTCCAGAAGACGGGCGACCCCCACGACCACACGCGCGGGTCGGTGCGACGACACGCGCATCAGGCTCTACACCGCCCAGCAACGACCGCTCCCCGCTGGGCCACACTGTGGATCTGACGCATCGAACCCTTCCCTCGCCTGATTCCGACGACACCACTTCGGACATGAGCGAGCGTACGGGTCATTTGCCGCTTTGATGTGGTATTGAGCGTTTCCCGGCGATCGATAGACTTCGGTCACCTCGCAGGCGTTTTGCGCAGACAGCCCGCACCGCCCGAACCGTCACGTGCAGCAGCTGCGTTGACACGATCAGCGACCTTGCACCCATCGACCTATTGACACCGATCACGCCGCACCCAAGGCTCGCGCCTACAGGTCCTTCACCCAAGGAGGCGCGATGAGACCGAGACGACTGGCGATCGCCGGCGTGGTCACCCTGCTCGGCGCACTGGCACTGACCCCACCAGCCAGCGCGAAGCCACCGTCCGACCCGGGCGCGCGTGACGGCCTGGAGGTGTACGTCGGCACTGTCGACGCGAAACAGCGGGATCAACTGCGCGCGGCGGGGGTCGACCTCGGCCACGACGCGAAGGCGGACGCGTCCGGTCGTACGACGGTCGAGACGGTCCTCAGCCGACGGCAGGCGAAGCGGTTGACCGACAAGGGCGTACCGCTGTCGGTGAAGAAGGTGCGAGGCAAGGACGCGTCGCAGGCGCTACGGGAGCAGGCCGCGGCCGGCTGGACGAGTTTCCGTCCCTACGGTGAGCCGGGCGGCCTGCGAGACGAGCTGAACGCCACCGCGGCCCGGTATCCCAAGCTGACCAAGGTGGAGACGATCGGTCGCAGCCAGCAGGGGCAGCCGATCGTCGCCGTGAAGGTCACCAAGAACGCGCGGACCGTCGCGGACGGCCGGCGACCGGCGGTGCTCTACGCCGGCGCGCAGCACGCCCGCGAGTGGATCACGCCGGAGATGACCCGCCGGCTGATGCATCACGTGCTGGACAGCTACGGCACCGACCGGGAGATCACCCGACTGCTGGACACGACCGAACTGTGGTTCCTGCCGGTCGCCAACCCGGACGGATACGACTTCACGTTCACCGCCGGTAACCGTTTGTGGCGCAAGAACCTGCGGGACAACAACGGTGACGGGCAGCTCGGCTCCGGCGACGGCGTCGACCTCAACCGCAACTTCAGCTACAAGTGGGGGTACGACAACGAGGGCTCCTCTCCGGAGCCGAACAGCGAGACCTACCGGGGCCCGGGCCCCAACTCCGAGCCGGAGACCAAGGCCCTGGACCGGCTCTTCAAGCGGGTCGGGTTCGAGTTCTTCGTCAACTACCACTCGGCGGCCGAACTGCTGCTCTACGGCATCGGCTGGCAGGTGAGCACACCCAGCCCCGACGACGAGATCTACAAGGCGATGGTCGGGGACGACGAGCATCCCGCGGTGCCCGGCTACGACCCGGACATCTCGGCGGAGCTGTACACCACAAACGGTGACACCGACAGTCACGCCACCGTCAGGTACGGCACGCTGGGCTTCACCCCGGAGATGTCCACCTGCGAGGCCGCCTCGGCCGTCGACCCGGACGACCAGTGGCGCCCCGAGGACTGCGTCAGCGGCTTCATCTTCCCTGACGACGAGACGCTGATCGCCGGCGAGGTGAGCAAGAATCTACCGTTCGCGTTGGCCGTGGCCCGGTCGGCGGCGGACCCGGACGACCCGGTTTCGGTGGTCGGTCGGAGCACTCCGGACTTCGTGGTCGACGCCTTCGACACCTCGTACGGGCGCACCCAGCAGGTCGCCTCGATCACCCGTCGGGCGCTGAGAAACGTGCGGATGCACTACACGGTCAACGGTGGGCGGCCGAAGACGGTCGCGGTCCGCGAGTGGCGCGGCGGCGAGCGGTACGGCGACACACACGACGACTACTACGCCGAGCTACGGGGCACGGTCAGCGGCGCGAAGCCGGGCGACCGGGTGGAGGTCTGGTTCACCGGGAACAAACCGCGCGCCGGGGTGGTGGCCAGCGAACACATCACCTATCGGGTGCACAACGACGTCGGGGGCGACGTGCTGGTCCTCGCGATGGAGGACGTCACCGGCCTCAGCCCGGCGCAGACCGGCACCACAGCGAAGTACGCCGACGAGGTCGCGGCGTCGCTGGGCGCCGCCGGGCGCAGCAGTGACGTGTACGACTTCGACGCGATGGGCCGCAGGGCGCCGCACCCGCTCGGCGTGCTGTCGCACTACGAGGCGGTGGTATGGGAGACCGGCGACGACGTGATCCTGCGCTCCCCCGGTCAGGTGGCCGGCACGACGGCCAGGGCGGCGCTGGAAACCGAGCTGGCCGTTCGGGACTACCTGAACGAGGGCGGCAAACTACTGGTCAGCGGCCAGTACGCGTTGTTCGCGCAGGGCGCCAACGGTTCGTACGTCTATCACCCGGACGCGCCACCGGAGTGCACCGACGCCGAGGCCGCCAGCTGTCTGCCGCTGTTGAACGACTTCCAGCAGTACTGGCTGGGCGCGCACACCTACGTCAGCGACGGCGGAACCAACCCGGACGGGGAGCCGTTCCCGGTCGTCGGGACCGACGCGGCGTTCACCGGCTTCGAGGGGCAGCTGAACGCCTCCGGCTCGGCGGAGAACCAGGCGCACACCGCGTCGTTCCTGACCACGTCGAGCTTCCTGCCGCAGGACGAGTTCCCGCAGTTCGCCAGTTCCGCGCCGGTGGGCTGGACCCGACCGGGCGGCGCGCCGTTCGATCCGCGTACGGGTGAGTGGTACCTGTACAGCGGGCAGACCGACGAGTCGTACAAGCGGCTCGCACGCACTGTGGATCTCACCGGGGCGAGCAGCGGAGAGTTGCGCTTCTTCACCTCCTACGAGATCGAGCAGGACTGGGACTTCATGTTCGTCGAGGCGCACGAGGTGGGTAGCGACGACTGGACGACCTTGCCGGACGCCAACGGCAAGACCAGCACGGTCACCGGGGACAGCTGCACCGAGGGTTGGGTGGAGCAGTTGCACCCGTTCCTCGCGCACTACCAGGGCGCGGACTGCTCTCCCACCGGGAGCACCGGCAGCTGGAACGCGGCGAGCGGGTCGTCGGGAGGCTGGAAGGAGTTCGTGGTCGACCTGTCGGGCTACGCCGGTAAGCAGGTCGAGGTGTCGATCACGTACGCCTCGGACTGGGGCACCCAGGGTCTCGGCGTCTTCCTGGACGACGCCCGGGTGCTGGTCGACGGGTCGACAGTGGCGGAGACCTCGTTCGAGTCGGCCGACCTGGGTGGCTGGACGGTGGCCGGTCCACCGCCCGGCTCCGCTGGCAACGCCAACGACTGGTCGCGCAGCCAGCAGGCGTTCGAGGAGGGCTCGGTGGTGGTCACCGGGGACACGGTGTACCTGGGCTTCGGGTTGGAGGGTCTGCCTCCGGCGGCCCGCGATGACCTGGTCGCCCGCTCGCTGACCCACCTCGCCGGGCAGTCCCGCCCCTGATGGCGGCGGGGTGCGCCGACGGTCCGCGGACCGTCGGCGCACCTTTGGTGTACGCCGGGTACGGTCGCTGCCGATGTGGTGAGCTGTACGGGTGTCGGGGCTGGGACTTGTGCTGCACCCCACCCGGGATGTCACCGAGGTGGTCGGGATCATCGAACGGTGGGCGAAGCGTCACCACAAGACGCTGATGGTTCGCGAGGAGGACCAGCACCGCGTCTCGTCCTGCATCGTGCCGGTGCCGGAGGACGAGGTGGCGGCCCGCGCCGACGCCTTGATCAGCGTCGGGGGCGACGGCACCATGTTGGGTGCGCTGCGATCCGCCGTCCTCGACCCGAAGCCGGTGCTCGGCGTACACCTGGGTCGTGTGGGTTTTCTCGTCGAGATCGAGCCGCCGGAGCTTCCTGAGGCGCTGAGCCGGTTGCTGTCGAAGGAGTTCACCATCGAGTCGCACGCCTGCCTCGCCTGCGACGTGTGTGGCGACGACGTGGTGGCGTTCAACGACATCGCGTTGGTGCGCCAGCCCGGCTCCGGCTTCGTCAACGTCACACTCGCCATCGACGGCCAGCAGTACGGCTACTACCGCTGCGACGCCGTGGTGGTCAGCACCCCCATCGGCTCCACGGCGTACAGCTACGCCGCCGGCGGCCCGCTGATCTCCCCGGCGGCGGACTCGATGGTGATCACGCCGTCGGCACCGATGGCCGGGATCTCCCGGTCGGTGGTGCTCTCACCGAGCGAGAAGATCCGGCTGGAACTGGAGCCCGACTCGTCCCCGGTGGTGGTGGAGATGGACGGGTTGGTGTTCCGCGACCCGGCCACCGAGGGAGCGGTGGAAATCAGCTACCGCCGCAACGCCGGCCTGGTGGTGCGCTTCGACCCGCTGCGCTACCAGGAACGCAACCAGTTGAAGATGACGCTGCTCGACCTGCCGTTCCTGCCCGAGCAGCTCCGCGAGCTGCTCCCTGAGGAACTGCGCCGCACCCAGCGGGAAATACCTCCGCCCTGCTGACCCCGCCCACCCGTCCTTATCAAGGCGGGCGGATGGGCGGGTGGGCGCCGGGGTTAGGAGGTCAGGGCTTGGTCTACCAGGGCCTTGGCTTCTTCTTGGATCTTCTTGAGGTGGTCGGGGCCTTGGAAGGACTCGGCGTAGATCTTGTAGACGTCCTCGGTGCCGGAGGGCCTCGCGGCGAACCAGCCGGACTCGGTGCTGACCTTGAGGCCGCCGATCGCCGCGCCGTTACCGGGAGCGGTGGTCAGCGTCGAGGTGATCGGCTCACCGGCGAGCTCGGTGGCGGTGACCTGCTCCGGGGAGAGCTTGCCGAGCACGGCCTTCTGCTCCCGGGTGGCAGGGGCGTCGATCCGGGCGTACGCGGGGGCGCCGAAGCGTTCGGCCAACTCCGCCCAGTGCTCGCTCGGGCTGCGGCCGGTGGTGGCCTGGATCTCGGCGGCGAGCAGGCAGAGCAGCAGGCCGTCCTTGTCGGTGGTCCAGGTCGAGCCGTCGCGCCGCAGGAACGACGCCCCGGCGCTCTCCTCGCCGCCGAAGCCGACAGCGCCGTCCAGCAGACCAGGCACGAACCACTTGAAGCCGACCGGCACCTCCAGCAGCGGCCGACCCAGGTCGGCGGCGACCCGGTCGATCATCGACGAGGAGACAAGGGTCTTGCCCACCGCGGCGGCCGGCCCCCACTCGGTGCGGGTGCGGAAGAGGTGACGAATCGCCACGGCCAGGTAGTGGTTGGGGTTCATCAGCCCGGCGTCCGGGGTGACGATGCCGTGCCGGTCGGCGTCGGCGTCGTTGCCCGTGGAGATCTGGTAGTCGGCCCGCGCGGCGATCAGCGACGCCATCGCGTTCGGCGAGGAGCAGTCCATCCGAATCTTGCCGTCGCCGTCCAGGGTCATGAACCGCCAGGTCGGGTCGACCGTCGGGTTGACCACGGTCAGGTCCAGGCGGTGCCGCTCGGCGATCTCACCCCAGTACGCCACGCTCGCCCCGCCCAGCGGGTCCGCGCCGATGCGGATCCCCGCGTCACGGATGGCGTCGATGTCGATCGCGGCCGGCAGGTCGTCGACGTAGTTGGCGAGGAAGTCGTACTCCCCGGTGGTGTCGGCCGCCCGCGCCCGTGCGTAGGTGATCCGGCGGACCTCCTTGAGCCCGGCGGCGAGGATGGCGTTGGCCCGGTCCTGGATCCACCGGGTCACGTCGGTGTCGGCCGGCCCACCGTTTGTGGGGTTGTACTTGAAACCGCCGTCGTCGGGCGGGTTGTGCGAAGGGGTGATCACGATGCCGTCGGCGAGCCCGCTGGTCCGCCCACTGTTGTGGGTGAGGATCGCGTGCGACAGCGCCGGGGTCGGGGTGTAACCGTCGCGGCTGTCCACCAGCACGGTGACCCCGTTGGCGGCGAGCACCTCCAGGGCGTCCACAGCGGCCGGAGCGGAAAGCGCGTGGGTGTCCCGGGCGAGGAAGAGCGGCCCGTCCAGCCCCTGCTCGCGCCGGTAGTCGCAGAGCGCCTGGGTGACCGCGAGGATGTGGTCGGAGTTGAACGCGTTGCGCAGGCTGGAGCCGCGGTGGCCGGAGGTGCCGAAGGAGACCTGCTGGGCCGGGTCCGCGGGATCCGGATGCTCGGCGTAGTAGGCGGTCACCAGGCGCGGCACGTCGACCAGGTCGGCGGGCTCGGCGGGCTGGCCGGCACGGGGGTGGGTCACTGCGGGATCCTCCTCGGGGAGTGCCTGTCGGTCACGGCACGACCTTCTGGCCCTTGCCGATCACCACGATGCCGTTGTCGGAAACGGTGTAGCGCTGCCGGTCCTTCTCCAGGTCGACGCCGATTTCGACGCCCTCCGGGACGAACACGTTCTTGTCCAGGATGGCCCGCCGGACCACCGCGTGCCGGCCGATCTCCACACCCTCCATCAGCACCGAACCCTCGACGTGCGCCCAGGAGTGCACCCGCACCTTCGGCGAGACGATCGAGTTCTCCACCAGCGAGCCGGAGATCACCACACCCGGGGAGACCATCGAGCCGACCGCCCGGCCGACCCGCTCACCCCACTGGTGCACGAACTTCGCCGGCGGCCACGGCGGCTGCTCGGTGTAGATCGGCCAGTCGAAGTTGTACATGTTGAAGACGGGGTGCACGTTGATCAGATCCATGTGCGCGTCGTAGAACGAGTCGAGCGTTCCCACGTCCCGCCAGTAGCCGCGATCACGGTCGGTGCTGCCCGGCACCTCGTTGTCGCGGAAGTCGTAGACGTTGGCCTCGCCGCGTTCGACGAGCATCGGGATGATGCTGCCGCCCATGTCGTGCTTGCTGGACTTGTCTTCGGCGTCGCGCTCGACCGCCTCGCAGAGCGCCCGGGTGGTGAAGACGTAGTTGCCCATCGAGGCGTAGATCTCATCCGGCGCGTCGGGCAGACCGACCGCGTCGGTGGGCTTCTCGCGGAACGCCCGGATCCGCTTGCCGTCCTCGCCGACCTCGATGACGCCGAACTGGTCGGCCATCGACAGCGGCTGGCGGATGCCGGCCACTGTCACCGCCGCGCCGGAGGCGATGTGGTCCTCCACCATCTGCCGCGGGTCCATCCGGTAGATGTGGTCGGCGCCGAAGACGATTACGTAGTCGGGCTGCTCGTCGTTGATCAGGTTGAAGCTCTGGTAGATGGCGTCGGCCGAGCCGGCGAACCACCACGGGCCACGACGCTGCTGCGCCGGCACGGGGGTGACGTAGTTGCCGAGCAGCGTGGACATGCGCCAGGTCTTGGTGATGTGTCGGTCGAGGGAGTGGGACTTGTACTGGGTCAGCACGACGATCTTGAGATAGCCGGCGTTGGCCAGGTTGGAGAGGACGAAGTCGACCATGCGGTACATCCCGCCGAACGGGACGGCCGGCTTGGCCCGATCCGTGGTGAGTGGCATCAGGCGCTTGCCCTCCCCACCCGCCAGGACGATCGCGAGCACCTTGGCAGCCATGCCCCGACGCTATCCACCCGCGTCCCACTTCACCACTCGTACGGGGAGTCTTCTGCACTAGGGTGCGCACATGACCGACTCCTCCCCGGCCACCGGATCCCTGCGCGTCGATCTGCTCACCCGCGAGTACCCACCGGAGGTCTACGGCGGCGCGGGTGTGCACGTCGAGTACCTGGCTCGGGAGTTGCGCAGCCTCGCCGACGTACGGGTGCACTGCTTCGGCCTGCCGCGCACCGAGCCGGGCGTCACCGCGTACGCCGAACCGCCGGGCCTGACTGGCGCGAACGCCGCACTGCGCACGATGGGCGTGGACCTGGAGATGGCCGCCGGCGCGGCCGGCACCGACGTGGTGCACAGTCACACCTGGTACGCGAACCTGGCCGGCCACACCGCGAAGCTGCTGCACGGTGTGCCGCACGTGGTGACCGCGCACAGCCTGGAGCCGCTGCGGCCGTGGAAGGCCGAGCAACTGGGCGGCGGTTACGCGCTCTCCTCCTGGATCGAGCGCACCGCGATGGAGTCCGCCGACGCGGTGATCGCGGTCAGCGGCGGAATGCGCAACGACGTGCTCACCGCGTACCCGCAGATCGACCCCGACCGGGTCCGGGTGGTCTACAACGGCATCGACACCGTCCAGTACGCCCCGGATCAGGGCACCGACGTGCTTGACCGGCTCGGCGTCGACCCGTCCCGCCCCAGCGTGGTCTACGTGGGCAGGATCACCCGGCAGAAGGGGCTGCCGTACCTGCTGCGGGCCGCCCGGGAGTTGCCGGCGGACACCCAGCTCGTCCTGCTCGCCGGCGCGCCGGACACCGCCGAGATCGCCGCCGAGGTGGAGGAGCTGGTCGCCGAGCTGCGGGCCAACCGTTCCGGCGTGATCTGGGTGGCCGAGATGCTGCCCAAGCCCGAGGTGATCCAGGTGCTCACGCACGCCACCGTCTTCGTCTGCCCGTCGGTCTACGAACCGATGGGCATCGTCAACCTGGAGGCGATGGCCTGCGAGACGGCCGTGGTGGCGACCGCGACCGGCGGCATCCCCGAGGTCGTGGCCGACGACGAGACCGGCCTGCTGGTGCCGATCGAGCAGGCCACCGACGGCTCCGGCACCCCACTGGACCCGGACCGCTTCGTGGCCGACCTGGCGGCCGCGATCAACACGCTGCTGGCCGACCCGGCGCGCACCGAGCGGTTCGGCCTGGCCGGTCGACGGCGCGCCGTGCAGCACTTCTCCTGGGACGCCATTGCCCGACAGACAGTGGAGGTCTACCGCTCCGTCGGCGCGGCCTGAGACAGACAGGCTTCAGATCGCCGTCCCCGGCGGAGACTTGAACAACGACGTCGCCTCGGCAGCATGACCACCACGCCCGTTCCGTAGCGCGCTCGCCGCGATGCGGATGAGGTCGATGTTGACGCCGGCGGCACCGCTCGGATCGTGCACCTTCAGCTTCACGTCGAGGCTCACCGCTGTCTCACCCCAACCCTGCGCCTCAAGGTTGAGGTGAGCCACCTTCTGCGACGCGAGATGCGGCAGGTACCCGAGCGGTGCCACCTCGACGCTGTCGGCGTCCGACAGGGCGTTGAGCTTGGACTGCTTCTTGGTGTTGGGGTTCTCGACGAGGTTGCGGAAGTCTTCGGTGCCGCCCAGATTGACCTGGTAGGAGCTGACCAGCGTGAGGCCCCGCTCCTTCAGGAGTCGCAGCAGCGCGTTGTGCAGCACCGAGGTGCCGAACTGGCTCGCCAGGTCGTCGCCGAGCAACGGCAGACCGGCAGCCTCGAAGCTGCCCAGCAGTTGTGGATCGCGGGCGACCGGGTCGGCGGTGGTGTTGATGAAGGCGACACCCGCCGTGTGGGCTGCCTCGGCGTACGCCCGGGCGGTCTCCGGCCGGCCACTCGGCGCCGAGTAGAGCAGCACCTCCGCCCCGGCCAGCGCCTCCGCCACCCGCCGCACCTCGCTCGCGTCGACGAGGCCCTTCGTGACCGGCACACCCGCTCCGGGCAGGTCGCAGTCCAGCCGGGGGAAGTTGTTGGGCGCCAGGAAGATTGCCTCGGTCAGGTCCCGACCGATCTTCTCCTCGGAGGTGGCGAAGGCCGCCACCACGTCGATGTCCCCCACCCCGAGCCCGTCGATCGTCGGCCTGCGGATTCCGACCAGGCTGCCGCTCTGGCGGTAGAGAGCAAGCCCCTGCACCAGCGCGGATGTGTTGTTACCGACACCGACAACCGCGACTCTCACCCGTTCGATCATGGCCGGAGGCTACGTCACCCCCGGGTCGGCGGTCCGTCCCGGCGGGACCGACAACGGTGCCGAAAAGTGTCGTACAGGTGTTCTAGTCTCTGCCTGTGATCGATGCGTTGGAGCAGGCCGAGGCCGCGATGGCGGCCTGCTTCGACACGCCCGCCTGGGCTGCGAGCGAGCACGATCTCGTGGCGGCGTTGGATGCGACGCATCGCCTGGAGCAGCGCCTGGCGGCGGTCAAGCTGACCC
Source organism: Micromonospora sp. CNZ322 (assembly GCF_007827755.1). Lineage (NCBI taxonomy): Bacteria > Bacillati > Actinomycetota > Actinomycetes > Micromonosporales > Micromonosporaceae > Micromonospora > Micromonospora sp. CNZ322. The sequence continues at coordinate 205,742 of NZ_VITD01000006.1, read as the reverse complement.
TCGTACGCGAGCTGGACGGTCGCGGCACCGCGACGGCACAGGGCGCGTCCTCGACGGCGGTGTGGCTGCGCGACCGGCTGCGTCTCGGGGTCGGTGCCGCCCGGCGGTTGGTCGAGCTGGCCGCGACACTCGACGCCGCCCCGGCCGCGGTGCGGGACGCGTTGACCTGTGGGGTGGTCGACCTGGAGCAGGTCCGGGTCATCGCCGAGACGGTCGAGACCGTCCACGCCAGCGCCGGCACCGAGGTCGCGGACAAGGCCGCCGGCGTCCTCGTCGACTGGGCGATGCAGTTCGACGCCGCCCTGCTGCGCAGGCTCGGCACCCGCATCCTCGACCACGTCGCCCCGGACGTCGCCGACGCCGCCGCCGAGGCGGCGATGCGGGCCGAGGAGTCCCGGGCCGCACGGGACCGTCACATCACCATCAGCGAGCAGACCGACGGCCGGCTACGGCTCACCGGCATCCTCGACACCGAAGCCGCCGCCGCGTTGCGCGCTGCCATCGATCCGCTCACCACGCCCACCGGGCCCGACGACACCCGCACCCCGGGGCAACGCCGCCACGACGCCCTGGCCGACGTGTGCCGGCTCGCCCTTCGCAGCGGTGAGCTACCCGAGAACGGCCAGGGCAAGGGGTTGTTCGTGGCTGCGGAACCGCCCGCCTGACTCCCTGGGCCCACCGCTCGCGGGTATTCGCTCGACGCCGGGTTGGCCGCCTGTCACGATGCGGAGCCATGGCGGACGACGGGTTGAGGCATCTTCTCGAGACGTGGGCGGACGTCGATCCGGCGCGGTACCCGTTCGACTCGGTCGAGATGTCGGTGGCGGTCCGGACGTTGGTGCCTCCGCCGCCTCCCCAGCCGACCCTCGATGATGGGTGGGTCGGGTATTCAGAAGCCTCCGCCTGGGTCGAGTCCGTCAGCGTGCTCCTGTCCGACCGGTACGGTCCGTGGGCCTACCGCTGGCACTGGGGGCCCTGGGAACGGGAGCATGTGGGCTTCGTGACCGACCGCATCCCGTCGCCGGCTGACGCGCCGACGTTCGTCGCCGACTTGCTACTGGCCTGGCGGCACTGGTTGGAGAGCGTGGCTGAGCGTTTCGACCACCTTCTGCCGGCGGTCGATCCGGCGCGGGCCGCCGGCACGGCGGATGTCGTCGCCGCCTGGGAGGTCGCCGTCGCACAGCTGATGGCGTTTGTCGCCATCCCCGTCGTCGATGACGACGGCTGGCAGGGAAACTCCCAGCGCACCCTGCAGTGGTTCCTCACCGCCGCCGGCATACCGCCGGAACAGGCGCAGGTTGTGGTCGACGGAGCGCTCGATCGGTTCGGCGTGTGGGCGCCGCTGACCGCGGTGGAGATCGGCGAGGTCGCCGATCGGGTTGCCCGAGACGCGCTCGGCCTCACCGGGATCGTGCCGGCCGGCCGAGTCGGCGAATGGCCCGACACCTGGCCACACGGTTGGCCGTCCTGGCGGGCGACGAACACCGTTTCGGGCGCGAGGCCGCCGTCCGACCGCGGGCACTACAGGTGATCTCACCGGGCCGGCACCACGAAGATCCGCACTACTTCGGGGAAGTTGCCGCGTCGACGACGCCTTGAGGCAGCAGCTTCCCCGAAAGTGCGCGGATCTTGCCGGGGCGGCCCTGGGCGCGGCACCGGTGTGGGGCGGACCGGCGGGCTTGACCGCGCGCGAACGGATCTCGCGCAGTAGGTTGGCGGGGTGACTGGACGGTTCCCGATCGAAGACGTCTCCCCCGTCGTCTCGTGCGGGCGATACCCGGCCAAGGCGGTGGTCGACGAGCCCGTTCCGGTGTCGGCGCGCGCCTACCGGGAGGGGCACGACGCGCTGGGCTGCAACGTGGTGTGGGCTGGGCCGGACGGCGCGAGCCGGCCCTTCACCCGGATGCGCCCCGGCGAGCCCGGCCAGGACCGCTGGCACGCCACCATCGCACCGGACGCCGTCGGCTCGTGGACCTTCTCGGTGGAGGCGTTCCAGGACCCGTACCTGACCTGGCAGAACGCGGTGACCAAGAAGATCGCCGCCGGGCAGGGGCCGGAGGACCTGGCCAACGACCTGGCCGAGGGCGCACGGGTGCTCGCCGCCGCCCGGGGCCTCGTGCCGGCCGCCGACCGACACCGGGTCGCCGACGCGCTCACCGCGCTGGTCGACACCGACCTGCCGCTGGCGCAGCGGGTCGACCCGGCGCTGGGCCTGGCCGACCTGCTCTGGGAGCACCCGGTCCGGGAGCTGGTCACCGCCGGTGACGCGTACTCGATCTGGGTTGACCGCAAGCGGGCGCTCTACTCGGCCTGGTACGAGTTCTTCCCCCGCTCCGAAGGAGCGGTGGGCGGGCGGTCCGGCACCTTCGCGACCGCCACCGAGCGGCTGCCAGGGGTGGCCGCGATGGGCTTCGACGTGCTCTACCTGCCGCCGATCCACCCGATCGGGAGGGTCAACCGCAAGGGCCCGAACAACGCGCTCACCGCCGGGCCGACCGACGTGGGCTCGCCGTGGGCGATCGGCGCCGCCGAGGGCGGCCACGACACGATCCACCCCGATCTGGGTACGCAGGCGGACTTCCGGGCCTTCATCCAGGCGGCGGCGGCACAGGGCCTGGAAGTGGCGATGGACCTGGCGTTGCAGTGCGCGCCGGACCACCCGTGGGTCACCGAGCACCCGGAGTGGTTCACCACCCGGGCCGACGGCAGCATCGCGTACGCGGAGAACCCGCCGAAGAAGTACCAGGACATCTACCCGGTCAACTTCGACAACGACCCGGAGGGCATCCGGGCCGAGGTGCTGCGGGTGGTGCTGCACTGGGTCGGCGAGGGCATTCGGATCTTCCGGGTGGACAACCCGCACACCAAGCCGTTCGACTTCTGGCACTGGCTGATCGCCGAGGTGAAGGCGGTCGACCCGGACGTGCTGTTCCTGGCCGAGGCGTTCACCCGGCCGGCCATCATGCACGGCCTCGGCAAGATCGGCTTCACGCAGTCGTACACCTATTTCACCTGGCGCACGACGGCGGCCGAGATGCGGGCGTACTGCGAGGAGCTGATCGAGGCGGCCGACTACATGCGGCCGAACTTCTGGCCGAACACCCCGGACATCCTGCACGAGTCGTTGCAGCACGGCGGCCCGCCGATGTTCAAGATCCGGGCGGTGCTGGCCGCGCTGCTCTCCCCCTCCTGGGGCCTGTACGCCGGTTACGAGCTGTTCGAGCACGTGGCCCGACCGGGCGCCGAGGAGTACCTGGACAACGAGAAGTATGAGCTGCGACCCCGGGACTGGGCCGGTGCCGAGGCGCAGGGCCGCTCGCTGGCGCCGTTCCTGGCCACCCTCAACCGGGTACGCCAGCACAACCCGGCCCTGCATCAGCTCCGCAACCTGCGCTTCCACGAGATCGACAACCCGGCGCTGCTCTGCTGGTCCAAGCACGATCCGGAGACCGGCAACACGGTCATCGTGATCTGCTCTTTTGACTCGCGCGAGGTGCAGTGGGGCAACACCACCCTCGACATGCCGGCGCTCGGCTTCGACTGGCACGAACGGTTCGCGGTGTACGACGAGCTGACCGGCACCAGTTACGACTGGGGTCAGCGCAACGCGGTACGGCTCGACCCGTACCTGCAACCGGCGCACGTGTTGACAGTGCGTCGCCCGACCCCGCCGACCGTGCCGCTGCCGGCGGGCGCCGAGCCGGCCGACCTCACCGTCGCCGAGGTGCCCGACGACCTCTCCGGCGGTACCGCGCCGACGACACCGGCCACGACGACACCGGCCACGAAGACTCCGGCCACGACCCCGGCCACTGTGGCGTCCCGGCTGTCCGCCGCCCGTTCGTCCCGTTCCGCGCCGACCGCTCCCGCTCCGAAGGACGCCCGATGGACCAGCTGATCTCCGGCGCGACGCACGACCCGCACGCGCTGCTCGGCGCGCACCCCGCCGACTCCTCGACGACGATCCGCACGATGCGCCGGGGCGCCGCCGACGTGGCGCTGCTCGTCGGCGACGAACGGCACCCGATGAAGCGGGTGCACGACGTGGGCATCTTCGAGGCGCAGGTCGACGGCACCGTGCTCGACTACCGGGTGGAGGTCGACGGCACCACCCACGACGACCCGTACCGCTACCCGCCGACCCTCGGTGAGCTGGACCTGCACCTGATCCGCGAGGGCCGGCACGAGCGACTGTGGGAGGCGCTCGGCGCCCGGGTCTTCGACGAGGGCGTGGCGTTCGGCGTCTGGGCGCCCAACGCCCGTGGGGTGCGGGTGATCGGCGACTTCACCGGCTGGGGCCCCGACGACGGCTGGCCGATGCGGTCACTCGGCTCCAGCGGGGTGTGGGAGCTGTTCGTCCCCAACGCCCGGGCCGGGGCCCGCTACAAGTACCGGGTGCTGGGCGCCGACGGGCAGTGGCGGGACAAGGCCGACCCCCTCGCGGCGTACGCCGAGGTGCCGCCGGCCACCGCCTCGGTGGTGCACCACTCGACGTACCGGTGGGACGACGCGGACTGGCTGGCCCGGCGCGCCGAACGGCAGCCGCACCAGGAACCGATGAGCGTCTACGAGGTGCACCTCGGCTCGTGGCGGCCCGGCCTGGGCTACCGCGAACTGGCCGAACAACTCACCGCGTACGTCACCGAGCTGGGCTTCACGCACGTGGAGTTCCTCCCGGTGATGGAGCACCCGTTCGGCGGCTCCTGGGGCTACCAGGTGACCGGCTACTACGCGCCGACCTCCCGGTTCGGCGACCCGGACGAGTTCCGCCACCTCGTCGACCGGCTGCACGCCGCCGGCATCGGCGTACTCCTGGACTGGGTGCCCGCGCACTTCCCGAAGGACGAGTGGGCCCTCGCGCGGTTCGACGGCACCCCGCTCTACGAGCACCCCGACCCACGGCGCGGCGAGCACCCCGACTGGGGCACGTACGTCTTCGACTTCGGTCGCAACGAGGTGCGCAACTTCCTGGTCGCCAACGCGCTCTACTGGTGCGACCAGTTCCACGTCGACGGGCTGCGGGTCGACGCGGTCGCCTCGATGCTCTACCTGGACTACTCCCGCAACCACGGCGAGTGGGCCCCGAACAAGTACGGCGGCCGGGAAAACCTGGAGGCCATCGCGCTCATGCAGGAGGTGAACGCGACCGTCTACAAGCACCACGCCGGCGTCGTCATGATCGCCGAGGAGTCGACTGCCTGGCCGGGCGTCACCCGCCCAACCGCCGACGGCGGGCTGGGCTTCGGGTTCAAGTGGAACATGGGCTGGATGCACGACACCCTGCTCTACACCTCGAAGGACCCGATCTACCGCCAGCACCACCACCACCAGCTCACCTTCTCCCTGGCGTACGCCTGGAGCGAGAACTACGTGCTGCCGATCAGCCACGACGAGGTGGTGCACGGCAAGGGCTCACTGGCCGGCAAGATGCCCGGCGACACCTGGCAGCGGCTGGCGAACGTCCGGGCGCTGCTGGCGTACATGTGGGCGCACCCCGGCAAGCAACTGCTCTTCATGGGCTCCGAACTGGCCGACGACCGGGAGTGGAGCGAGGAGCGCGGCCTCGACTGGTACCTGCTGCACGACCCGGCCCGCGCCGGTGTGCAACGACTCGTCGGTGACCTCAACCGGGTCTACCGGGACACCCCGGCGCTCTGGGCACAGGACACCGAGCCGGCCGGGTTCCGCTGGATCGCCGGCGACGACGTCGCCAACAACACAGTGTCGTTCGTCCGGATCGCCCCGGACGGCTCGACGCTGGTGTGCGTGGCGAACTTCTCCGCTCAGCCGCTGCACGACTACCGGATCGGCCTACCGGCCGGTGGAACGTGGACCGAGGTGCTCAACACCGACGCCCACCACTACGGCGGGTCGGGGGTGGGCAACATGGGTGCGGTGCACGCCGAGAACGTGCCGTGGCACGGAATGGTTGCCTCGGCGGCCCTCCAGGTCCCGCCGCTGGGTGCCGTCTGGCTCCGCCAGGGCTGACCCGCTGACGCTCTCCCCATGATCACTTGATGCTGAGTAGTTCTGTGGATCTTCTGGCAACTACTCAGCATCAAGTGATCGAGCGCGTCCGCTCGTCGAGCCTCGAAGCGTGCGTGCCACGCCATCCACCGTCACTTCCCACCTCCCGCCCCGGCGGGTCGGATGGGACCGTAGCCCAGCGCGGCAACCTCGGCGGCAGGCAGGATCGCGGCCGGGGCATCATGGCTGCTCCGCCCGGAGGAACGCGGAGATGTCGGCGGCTATCTCGTTCGGGTATTCGCCGTTGAGGGCGTGCGAAGCGTCCGGGTAGGTCTTCACGGTGCCGTGGGTCAGGGACCGCTCCGCCAGCTTCGCGGCCTCGCCAGCGTCGTGCAGCCGGGACTTTCCCGCCATCAGGACGAGCACCGGGACGTCGACCGCCGCAAGCTGGTCCTCGGATGGCCGGGTCGGGGCGGACAGCTTCATCACGTACGCCTGCATGCCGGCCTCGATCATCCGGGCGACCGGTACGTCCTCCACCGGGGCGCCGTTCGCCGTCCAACTGGTGAAGCTGTCCCGCCAGGATCGGGGCGCCCAGCGAACGCTCACCGGGATGGACCGCAGCACCACCTCCGCTGACAGACCAGCGAAGACCAGGACCGGATCGAGCAGCACGACGCTCCCCACCTTCTGCGGCCGGTGCACCGCGAGGTTCATCGCCGTCCAACCGCCGAACGACACGCCGACCAGGTGGATGATCGGCTCGGGCAGCGCCAGCAGGACCTCGTGCAACCACTGCGCGTGTGCCGTCGTGCCCGTGATGGGGCGCTGCTGAATACTCATGCCCGGCTCACCGAGCAGATCGACGGTGTAGACGCCGCGCAGTCGCAGCAACGACGGCAGGTTGTCCGCCCAAACCGGTGACGCCGACGCCCGGCCGGGCAGGAGCAGCAGGGGCGCGGCTGTCGGCTCGGTGCCGCCGCTGAAGTGGTAGAGCCGCACGACGCCGTATCCGGTCCGGACATCGAGCGTGCGGTCGGGGGCCGGCAACTGCGCCATCGCCTCCCGGTACGCACCGACGAAACGGTCGTGGGACTCCGTCGACGTGAAGTAGCCGACGGGTGCGGGGTCGCGCAGCGCGTACGCGATCGCCACCGTGATCACCGCGAGCACCGCGGCGGCCCGGATCAGGAGGCGCCGATGCGCTCGCAGGAATGTGCCCACCCTCCGCACGACGTTCATCACCATGAGGTCAGATTACTAACCGCGTGGTAGAAAATACAACCATCAGGTCAGAAGGTGGGGGGCGAAGGGGCCGGTACGGTAAGCGGGTGCACCCGAACGACGCCACGTCAGCGCAGGTCCGCGCCGCCAAGCCACTCACGATCACCGAGCAGGCGCGACAGGCGCAACTCATTGGCGTGACCATCGATCTGGTTGCCCGGCACGGCTATTCGGGCACCTCACTCGCCCGGATCGCGGAGGCGGCTGGCATCTCCAAGGCGGCCGTCCTCTACCACTTCCCGTCCAAGGACGCGGTCGTGCGGACCGCCTACGCCTCGGTCCTGGAGTCCCTCACCGAGTACGTCGGCGCCGAAGTCGGGTCGCGATCCGGTGCGCCCGCGGTGGAGGCCTACGTCCGGTCCCTGGTGGCGTACCTGCGGGAGCACCCGGACCACACGCGGATGATCGTCGAGGCGTTGAGCGAGGAGACCGGCATCGGTGACACGCCGAACGCGCGCAGTCGGCGGGAGGCGGTCGCCGGTCTGATCGACGCGGCGCGGGCGGCCGGCGACTACCGGCCCAGCATCGACCCGCAGGCCACCGCCGTCATCGTGAACGGGGCCATCGACGCGATCGTGTCGGAGTGCCTGGCCGACCCCGACTTCGACAGCCGCCACGCAGCCGAGGAACTGGTCACCATGCTTCGCCGGTCCCTCGGCACCGCACCGCAGGACGCCGGGAATCCGTCGTCCTGATCGGCCGTCACACCAGGCCGGCGTCGCGCAGTAGCTGCCACAGGCCGGCGCCGTCCGGGGCGGACAGCCACTTCTGCCCCACCGGTCCCGCCGACGACGAGCCGGCCGGGGCGGGCAGGCTGCCGGCCAGCACCGCCTGGGTCGGGGAGAGCCGGCGGATCGCCACCCCGGCGACGTTCTCCGGGTGGGCAGCGGCGAACTCCCGGTAGATCTCCTGGTCGTGCTGCCCGTCGTCGCCGACCAGCAGCCACTTCACGTCGGGAAACTCCTTGGCCATCCGGGCCAGGGTGACCCGCTTGTGCTCCCGCCCGCTGCGGAACCACCGGTCGGCGGTCGGACCCCAGTCGGTCAACAGCAGCGGCCCGGCCGGGTAGAGGTGCCGGGACAGAAACCGGGTCAGCGTCGGTGCCACGTTCCAGGCGCCGGTGGAGAGGTAGAAGACCGGGGCGCCGGGGTGCGCGGTGACCAGCCGCTCGTAGAGGACCGCCATACCGGGAACGGCATTACGGGCGTGCTCGTCGAGCACGAACGTGTTCCATGCGGCGAGCAGCGGCCGGGGCAGCGCGGTCACCATCACCGTGTCGTCGATGTCGGAGATGATGCCGAACTTGACCTCCGGGTCGAGGATGCGCACCGGGGCGTCGACCGGTTCGGCGTCCGGGACACTGAGCCGGACCGTACCCCAACCGGGCGGCAGGTCCGCCTCGACCAGTGTGTCGACGAAGCCGCTGCGGTCGGCCCGCGTCTCGTGCCGCACCCCGCCGGCCTCGATGGTCACAGTGACGTGCTTGTTCGGCAGCGTCGTGAAGCTGCGCCAGCCGCGGACCTTGTCCAGCCGACCTCGCTGGCGGGTGTCCGGACGGCCCAGCAGCACCCGACACATCACCCGCACCCAACCCGGCGCACCGTAGCCGGTGTACGCGACGATGTTGACCCGCCAGCCGGTGCGTCGCAGCCGGCGCTCGACGAGCTGGTGCACGGCGTCCTCGATCCGCGCAGCCCGGTGCAGGTTCGGAACGGCCAGTTGGCCGGCGGGAGTGGGTGGCACGCGCCAACCCTGCCACACGTCGACAGCCACGGCCACGCGAGCCGACCCGGGCCGCGCGACCGCGGCCCGGCCACCGTGGAGCCGATCCAGCCCCACCCCGGCTGCGCCGATCCACCTCGGCGACCCGGCCGAACGTGAAACACTCCGGTCGGGACGACGACGGGGGCGCTGGTCGTGTCGCATCCAGAGCAGCACCGTGGGCGATGGCGCCCGCGACTCGATCGGCCGGCGCTCGTCGCGCTGCTGTTCGGGCTCGCCGGTGTCGTCTACCGGCTGGTCCTGACGCTCTTCACGGTGCCGGTGTCGAACAGCGACGAGGCAACGTTCGGCCTCGCCGCGCTGCACATCGGGCAGAGCCGGGAACACCCGGTCTTCCTCTACGGCCAGCACTACATGGGGATGTTGGAGTCGTACCTGGCCGCTCCCCTGGTGGCGGTGTTCGGGCCGAGCTGGCCGGTGCTGCGGCTGCCGATGCTCGCCCTCTACGCGGTCTTCCTCTACCTGATCCACCGGCTGACCCGCCGACTCGGCACCCCGTGGTTCGCCGCCTTCGTGGTGGGTCTGCTCGCGCTCGGCCCGGAGCGGGTGGTGCGTGACCAGCTCACCGTTGTCGGTGGGCGGCCGGAGGTGAAGCCGGCGGTGCTCCTGATGCTGCTGATCACGGTGGGGTTGGCCGCCGGCACGGTCCACCGCCGACGGCTCGCGATCGGCCTGTTCGGCTTGCTCGTCGGGCTGTCCGTCTGGTCGGACTGGCTGATCCTGCCGTACCTCGCGGTGGCCGGGCTGGCACTGGTCTGGGCGGTGCGGCGGGAGCTGTTGGGCTGGTCCGGTCTGCTGCTGGTGGCGGGGTTGGTCGTCGGCCTGGCTCCGATGATCGTCGACAACCTGCGGGCCGGGCCAGGTGACGACTCGCTGTCGGTGTTCCGGGAGGTCAGCACCAAGGCCGGGCCCCAGCCGCCGTGGTCCGACCGGGTCCGGGGTGGCCTGCTGGAGGGGGTGCCGCTGGCGCACGGGCTCTGCCCGGTGGACGGCTGCGGACGCTGGCAACAGTGGTTCGGGGTGCTGTACCCGGTGCTGCTGCTGGTCGCCGCGGCGCTCGCGGTGCTCGCGTACCGCCGCGCCGCCGGGGCGCCGCGTGGGGAGCGGGTCGGACGCGGGACCGGAGGGCTGCGTGGGGAGCGGGTCGGGCCGGTCGTGCAGCTCGCGCTGATCGCCGGCGCGGCGTTGACACTGCTGTCGTACGTGCGCAGTCCGCTCGCCGCGACCAGCCCGCTGGACAACGCCCGGTACCTGTCGGTGCTGCAACTGTCGCTGCCGGCGGTGCTCTGGCCGCTCTGGGTGGCGGCGCTGACCACCTGGCGGGGCACCAGCAGCGTGCTGGGGCGGTTCACCGGCGCGCTGTCCGCCGCCGTGCTGGCCGCGCTGACCGTGACCACCCTGGTGATCACCGTGCTGTTCGCGGCCACCGGCACCGCGGCGTCGCGGACCGAGGAGCGCCAGGCCCGGGAGTTGGCCGCCGCGCTGCGCGCCGACGGACCCCACGAGGTGTACGGGGACTACTGGACCTGCAACCGGTTGATCTTCAACACGGATGAGTCGGTGGTCTGCGGGGTGCTCAACGGAAACCTGTCGCCGGGCCAGAACCGCTACCGACCGTACTGGCGGCAGGTGGGGCGGGCCGAACGGCCGGGCTACGTGGTCGAGGTCGACTCGCCGATGGACCGGCGGTTGCGCCAATTGCTCGCCGACCGGGCCGACGCCGCGCTGGTGCGGGAGGTCGGCGGCTATCGCGTGTACCACCCCGACACCCCGGTGCGGCCCTGGCGGTAGGGGCTGGTCGTACGCTGGCCGGGCCGGCGCGTGGGGCGCCGCCGTTTCGCCCGTCGAGGAGACCCATGCTCATCCTGTTGCCGCCCTCGGAGGGAAAGGCCGACGCCGGCACCGGGCGGCGCTGGACCCCGGACCGGCTCTCGCTGCCCGAGCTGAACCCGGCCCGCGAACGGGTGCTGGACGCCCTGGTGGCGCTGAGCGCCGGGCCGGACGAGGAGGCCGCTCGGGCGGCGCTCGGCCTCAGCGAGGGCCAGCGGGGCGAGCTGCGGCGCAACGCCCGACTGCGGGAGGCGGCCACCGCACCGGCCGAGCGGCTCTACACCGGGGTGCTCTACGAGGCGTTGGACCTGGCCTCGTTGCCGGCCACGGCACAACGGGCGGCCCGCCGGTCGATCCTGATCAGCTCCGGGTTGTGGGGCGCGGTCCGACTGGCCGACCGGATCCCGCCGTACCGCTGCCCCATCGGCGCCCGCCTGCCCGACGTCGGGGCGCTGTCGACGTACTGGCGCAGGGAACTGACGCCGGCGGTGGACGGCGCCGCCGGGCGCGGCCCGGTGCTGGACCTGCGCTCCGGCGCGTACGCCGCCACCTGGACGCCGCGCGGTGAGCTGGCCGAGCGCACTGTCACCGTGCGGGTTCTGCACGAGCGGGAGGTCGACGGCGTGCCGGTCCGCTCGGTGGTCAGCCACTTCAACAAGGCGACCAAGGGGCGTCTGGTCCGGGACCTGCTCGTCGCCGGCGCCCGACCGCGCAACGCTGCGGAACTGGTGGGCACCCTGCGGGAGTTGAAGCACACAGTGCTGGAGCAGGCCACCGCCGCGGGCCGGGTGCGGCAACTGGATCTGGTGGTCACAGACCTGTAGCCGCACCGCAGCCGCAAGATTTGCTCAAGGCTGGGCCGGACCGGTTCCGTAACGGCGTGCCAGGGGCCACGGTAGGGCAACCCAGACTCCGACAAGGGAGCCTCCGTTGACCCACGAACCCCTAGTGCTCGACCGGCCCCACACCCCGACCACCCCGTCCCCGCTGGGCTGGCTGACACTGGGCGACGCGTTCGAGGCTGCCTGCCTGCTGCGTTGCACACCGCCACCGACCGCCGCCCGGCCCAGCGCGGTACGGGCCGAGCACACCGCCGGGGTGGAGTTCAACCGGGAGGACGCCGCGCAGCGAATGCGGCAACTGCTCAACCGGCTGGACATCCCGGTCACCCACGAGGTGGCCGTCGGCGGCCTACGTCGCCGTTACGAGCTGCACCGGCTGTGGGTGCCCCGGGAGCACCAGGGCGCGTACACCCGAATGTTGGACGCGGGCTGGTGGCAGGGGCGACGCGAGCTGCTCGGCGGGCCGCTGCCCGGCGCCTCACCGGCCCGCCGACGGTTGGTGACCCGCCTGGCGGAAGCAGCCTGGCGCTCGGCGTTGCTGGCCGCCGGGCGGCACGTCCGCCGGCACATCCTCGGTGTCCGGCTCACCGACCGGGAGCTGGCCGCGGTGCTGATCCGGGGCGCGGCCGTGCTCGACGTGCCGGCCCGGCTCCGCCCCGGCACCGGTTGCTTCCTGGTCAGCGTGGCCGACGGCCCGGACCGGCAGCGGATCCTGCGCAGTGCGGCGTTGGAGCCGGCGCGCGGCCCGATCGCGGAACCCGGGACGGCGCCCGGGGTGACCCAGGCGTCGGCACGGGGCGCGGGCGTGGCGCCGGCAGGTCGGGCGGCCTGCTGATCGGGTTCCGACCGTCCGGCACGTCGCCAACCCGGGCTTGCGCGCACCCGCCCGACGGCGCACAGTGCACCGCGTGAGTCGTACCTCGTCCCGCCGGGCCGGCCTGGCCACCCTGTCGACGGTGCTGCTGATCGCGAACCTGGCCATCGCCAGCTGCCGGGACGCCCCGACCGAGCCGACGTCGATCCGGATCGCCACCGGTAGCCCCACCGCTGTCTACTACGCGTTCGGGCAGTCCCTGGCGGCCATCCTCAACCGGGAACTCCCCGACGTACGGGCCAGCGTGGTGATCACCGCCGCCTCGGCGGAGAACGTCCAGCTCGTCGGCTCCGGCGGGGCCGAGCTGGGCTTCACCCAGGCCGACGTGCTGCCCACCAACACGGCGGGAAGCCCCACTGTCGACGCCGTCGCCCGGGTGTACGACGACCAACTGCACCTGGTCACCACGAGCGGCGGCCCGGTCCGCACGGTCGCCGACCTGCGCGGCCGGCGAGTCTCCGTCGGTGCTGCCGGCTCGGGCACCGAGATCACCGCGACCCGGCTGCTGGAGGTGGCCCGCCTCGGTGGTGACGAGGTGCGTCGCGAACGACTCGGACTGGACGACTCGGTGGCCGCTCTGCGCTCCGGGCGGATCGACGCGTTCTTCTTCTCTGGTGGGTTGCCGGTCCGGGGAATCGAGGAGTTGGCCGACGCCAGCGCCATCCGGATCGTGGACCTCAGCGAGTGGACCGAGCCGCTGCGCTCACGCTACGGCCAGGTCTACGTCTCCCGGGACATCCCCCGCTCGGTGTACGGGGTGGACGCGGTGACCACCGTGGCCGACCCGAACTACCTGATCGTCCGGGCCGACCTGCCAGAGCCGTTGGTCCGTGAGGTGACCCGGCTGCTGATGGACCGTCGCGCCGAGCTGGCCGCCGCCCATCCGGCGGCGGGACGGATGAGCCCTCGCTCGGCGATCGTCACCGCACCGCTGTCGCTGCACCCCGGCGCCGCGTCCTGGTACCGCGCCACCAAACCGTGACGGCCGGGCCTCACCGCGCCGGGGAGGGTCGCAGGTCGGCGGCCGGTTCCTCCTCCTCCGGCTCCACCAGAAGGGTCGGCGTCGGGAACCACAGGGCGGCGACCAGCCCCCGCGACTCCCCCGGGCGCATGGTGAGCCGCCCGTCCGAGGCGTCCACCAGCACGGCCGCGATGGTCAGACCGAGCCCCGCGCCGTCCACGTTCTGCGCGTCCGGGGCCCGCCAGAACCGCTCGGTCGCCTGGCCGAGCTGACTCTCGGTCATGCCGGGGCCGGAGTCGCGAACCTCCAGCGCCACCCCGCCGTCGCGGCGGGCCACCGTCACCGTCACCGCCCCGCCCGCCCCGCTGAACTTCACCGCGTTGTCGATGAGCGCGTCCAGCGCCTGGTCGACGGCGGTCGGCACGGTCTGGGCGTACGCCGGGGCGTCGGTAGTGGCCAGCCGCAACGCGACCGACCGGTGCCGGGCCAGCGGCGCCCACGCGGCCACCCGGGAGGCCGCCACCGCGGCGGCGTCCACGGTGACGCGCTCGTTCTCCTCCCGTTCGGCCCGGGCAAGGGTGAGCAGCGCGTCGAGCACCAGCGCGAGCCGGTCGGTCTCCTCCAGGGCCAGCCGGTGCTCGGAACGACCGTCCGGGTCGGTGAGGCTGGGCCCCAACTCCTCCACCCGCAGCCGCAGCGCGGTGAGCGGGTTACGCAGTTGGTGACTGGCGTGCGCGACGAAGGCCCGCTGCCGATCCATCACGTCGGAGACCACGTCGGCCATGTGGTTGAAGCTGGCCGCGAGGCGGCGCAGCTCCGGCGGTCCCAGCCGGTGCTGCACCCGGGCTCCCCGGTCGCCCTCGGCGATCTCGTGGGTGACCGCGTCCAGTTCGGTGACCGGACGCAGCACCCAACCGGCCAGCCCGAACGCGGTGAGCACGCAGGCCAGCACGGCGAGCAGACCGGCCAGGGCGAGCAGCAGCCACCACGCGACGACGGCTCGGCGGATCGGACCGGCCGGGGTCACGATCACCACCGCTCCGAGCACCTCACCTCCGTCGTTGATCGGTACCGCCACCACCACCGGGTCGGTCGTCCACGGCCAGACCGACTCGGGGGCGCTGGTCTGCTGCCCGGACAGCGCGACGTCCAACACCGTCGCGGTCCCCGGGCTGGCCTGCCACCTCGGCGACGAGACCGGGATGTTCCGGTCCCGGTCGACGATCGCGGCGCTGATCGCGTACAGGTCGTCGTAGCTGGTCAGCTCCGACTCGATCGGGCCGGGCCCGCCGTCGCGCAACGCCGGGCCGGCCAGCGAGGCGAACCGGGTGGCGTCGGCGAGCCGGTCGGCGCGGACCCGTTCGGTCTCGCGGCTGGCCATGGTGGCGGCCAGTGGGGTCTCCAACGCGATGAGGACGAGGACCATCAGCAGCAGATAGCTGATCACCAGGCGACGGCGCACGTCAGCTCCTCACGCGTCGCGCAGCCGGTAGCCGACACCGCGTACGGTCTCCACCAGGCGGGCGTCGCCGAGCTTGCCGCGCAGCGACCCGACGTGCACCTCGACGGTGTGCCGGTCGGCCCAGGTGGTGCCCCAGGCGTCGAGCAGGATCCGATCGCGGGGCACCGCCACCCCGGGCTGGCGGGCCAGCGAGAGCAGCACGTCGAACTCCTTGCGGGTCAACGTGACGGCGCGGCCGTCGACGGTCACCGTCCGCGCGGCCACGTCGATGCGGACCGGCCCGGCCTCGATGAGGTGCCGCTCGGGCGCGGCGTTCGCGGCGCGGCGCAGCACCGCCTCGATCCGGGCCTGCAACTCCACCATCGAGAACGGCTTGACCACGTAGTCGTCAGCGCCCAGGCGCAGACCCAGCACCCGGTCACGTTCCTCACCCCGGGCGGTCACCGCGATGATGCCGAGCTGACTGCTGCGCCGACGCAGCTCCCGGCACAGGTCCGTGCCGTCCCCGTCGGGCAGGGTCAGGTCGAGCAGCACCAGGTCACAGGGGGCGGCGGAGAGCGCCGCGGCGACGGTGGCGGCGTGCTCGACCTCGTACCCCCGGCGGGTGAGGGCGGAGGACAGCGCAGCGGCCACCCGGCGGTCGTCCTCCACCAGCAGGATCCGCACCCGTGCCCCCGTCCCTCGCAGCGCTGTTCTGCGAATGGTGGCAGAAGTGCGCGGGGACCGGGAGGCCGCCCACCCGCGCTGGGCGGGCTACCGGCCGCTACAGGCCGAAGGTGTCGTCGGCGATGGCGTCCCGGACGCCGTCGGTGAACCCGCGGAAGCCCGGGTCCTCGTGGCTGGCCGGCACGCTGGTGACGTTGACCCCGCTGGCCTGGGTGACCGCGTCGACCAGGGCCGGATAGTCGATTTCGGCATCCTGGAGGGCGTCATCGTCCGCCTCGGCAAGGTTGATCACATGCTGCACGTCGTCGGACGACGTGTCCGGGTCATCGGCCCACTCGCCGCCGGCCTGGTAGCACTCGTCGTACAGCGCGCGCTGGCTGTCGGTCCAGTCGTCGTCGTAGCTCTGCATCGCCCATCCCTCCGCGGCCCTTGACCTGAGCATGCCCGGCGGGAGGCGACGGGCGCGGCGGTACCGGCGAAAACCGGGCGGGCGCGCCGACCACGGCCCCGTACGCTGCTGTGGTGATCTACAAACTGCTGTCGAGCGCCGAATGGGACGACGCCCTCGCCGCCGGTGCCTTCACCGGCTCGGCGGTGGACCGGCAGGACGGGTTCATCCATCTCTCCGGCGCCGACCAGGTGGTCGAGACGGCGCGGCGGCACTTCACCGGCGCGACCGGGTTGACAGTGCTCAGCGTCGAGGAGGAGCGACTGGGCGACGCGCTGCGGTGGGAGCCGTCGCGCGGCGGGCAGCTCTTCCCGCACGTGTACGGCCCGCTGCCGGTCACGGCGGTGGTGGCGGCGCGGGCGTTGCCGGCGGACCTTCCGGCCGCCGACGCGGTGGCCGCCCTGCTGGGCTGACGCGGTGGCCGCCCTGCTGGGCTGACGCGGTGGCCGCCCTGCTGGCTGACACGGACGCGCCCGGCCCGACAGTGTCGGGCCGGGCGCGATGCCGTAGTGACGGGGCTCAGTGGCAGAGCCGGTCGATCTCCTGCTGGAACCGGTCCATCGGGTTCGCCTCGGCGGGGCCGAGCAGGTAGGTCTTCAGCTCCCGGCGGGCCTCGGTCATCGGGTCGTCGCCGGCCCGGGTGACCGACACGATCTTCTCCAGCTCGCCGCAGTCCTTGGAGAGCAGGTACGCGGCCCGCGCCGTCGGGTACTCGCGGCGGAAGTCGTCCTCCGACAGGCCGGCCGGGTTGGCCACCACGTACGGCCGCTGGCTCTGCACGAAGTCGGACACCACACTGGACACGTCGCTGATCAGCAGGTCGGTCTGGTTGAAGCAGTCGAACAGCGCCGGCGTGCGGCCGGTGACCACCAGGTGCGCGGTGCCGTCCAGCGAGGACGCGTCCGGGTTGCCGCCAGCGGCGCGGATCGCCGTGACGACCCGGTCGTGCACGGCCTTCGCCGCCTTGGACCGCGACCCGGTGAGCGGGTGCGGCTTGTAGATCAGGCGGACCCGGGGGTTCGTGGCGAGCAGTCCCTTGACGATCCGCTCACCCATCAGCACCAGCGAGGTGTGGTACGGGTCGTCGTCGAGCCAGCCCTCCCAGGTGGGCGCGTAGAGCACTGTGAACGGCCGGTCCACCGACTCGGCGCCGAAGGTGTGCACACCGGCGAGCTGCGGCCGGCCGATCTCGACGATGTCCGAGTCGAGCACACCCACACCGGCCCGCGCGTAACGCTCCCGGCCGGCCAGGCCGGCGACCCAGACCTCGTCGTACACCTTGCTGTAGGGGTTGACGCTGGCCTGCTTGTCGCTGTCGCCGTGCCCGACGAAGACGTGCTTCGTACCCGGCTCGCGGAGCATGTGGATGTTCGCGCCGACGTTTGCGGAGTAGAGCGCCGCGCGGATGCCGCCAAGGTCGAGGTTCATGAAGTCGACCCCGGCCGGTACGCAGATCACCGGCAGCCGGGTGTCGGCCAACTCCAGGAACGCCTCCCGGCTGCGCATCAGCACCACCGCGCGCTGCTGGAGCGCCTCGGTCGGGGCGAGCCACATGTTCGCCTGGTAGACGTCCTTGGCCGGGCCGGCGAAGTAGAGCGCCACCTCCGGCC
This sequence comes from Micromonospora sp. CNZ322, assembly GCF_007827755.1. Taxonomy (NCBI): domain Bacteria; kingdom Bacillati; phylum Actinomycetota; class Actinomycetes; order Micromonosporales; family Micromonosporaceae; genus Micromonospora; species Micromonospora sp. CNZ322. Next base: position 188,016 of record NZ_VITD01000006.1, on the reverse strand, counting down.
GGTAGTTGTCCAGCCAGCGCTGGACCGCCGGCAGCAGCGGGCCCTGCCCGGCGCCCCGACCCCGAAGCCAGGTCAGCGCGATGATGGCGCCCACCAGACCGGTCGCCACGACCGCCACCGCGCCGGCCGCGAAGAACGGCGTCGGATCGTGCTGCACCGCGGCGGCCACGCCGGCCGGCACCAGCAGCAGGTTGAGCAGGGGCATCCGGTCACCGGCGACCGCCGCCGCCCAGGCGGGCGGTTGGGGGGCGCTGGACAGTGGACCCAGCTCGATGTTGCGCACCATGGCGGAGAGCGGGTTACGCCGCTCGATCATGGTGGAGAGCGCACCGGCGAAGACCGACACGACCCACACCGCGGCCGGCAGCACCAGCAGCAGGGTCAGCTCGCCACCGCTGAGCCGCACCTCGGCAACGACCAGCAACACGGCCGCGAGGTCCCGGGTCAGCTGCCGGTACGACCAGTGCAGGCCCACCTTCTCCAGCAGCAGCTGCGACGACGGAGACCAGCGGGCGACGGCGAACTCGCCGAAGATGGCGGCCAACCCGGCGACGGCGAACAGGCCGATCCAACCGAATACGCCACCGACGAGCATGACCAGGTAGGCCAGGACCAGTAGCGCACTCTGGGCGGCCACACCGAGGCGTCCTGTCAACGTGCCGAACAAACGAGTTCGCTCCCTACGAGATTTCGTTGCGGGCGGTGCCCGTGATGGACCGACGTCACTCCCCCGTCGCACAACGGCTCAGTAGCGGCCGGCTGCGTGTGACTGCGACCTTAACGCGAGGGGACAGCTCGGTGTCGCTCGGGTATCCGGCACCATTTCGGGCAAAGTTCCGCACCGGGGCGCGCCCGACCCCACCGCGGGGCCGGGCGCTCGGTGCGGGTGAAGCGCTCAGCCGACCCGCCGGAAGCAGGTCATCGCGCCGGGTGCCTTGCGCTTGGCGAACTCCTGGTAGCCCAGCTGCGGCGCGGTGTCGCGGGCGTACCGGTTGCCGTTGTAGACGCAGATGGTGCCCACGTCGAGGCGGTCCAGTGCCGGCTTCAACTCGGCCGGCGTCGGGCTGGCGGCGCCGTCCGCGAAGCCGGAGAGCAGCAGTCGGTCCTTGGCGAACTGGGAGTTGAGGTCGTACTCGACGAGGTAGAAGTCACGGGGCAGGACAACCCGGACCTCGCTCGTGACGATCGGCGTGGTGCGCATGATCGTCTTCGGGGCGAGCAGCAGGCCCTGGGGACGGTCCAGGTCCTTGATCCAGAACGCGATCGCCTGACGCTGCTGCGGAAGCTTCCAGGTGGGGCGGTCGTGCACCTCGACCCAGCTCTTCGGCGACCACATCGGCGTGGCGAACAACGCGAACGAGGCGACCAGCAGCACCGCGATCCCCCCGGACGCCGCCCGGCGCAGCGCCCGGGTCGGTGCCGGCACGCGCACGGTGCAGAGCAGACCGATCAGCGTCGGCAGGGCGAGCAGCCACGGCACGCGCCAGAGCACCACCGAGATGCCGCTCAACGCGCTCAGCAGCTCCAGCACGCCGGGCACGAACAACACGCTCAGCGCGAGGGCGGCACCGGCGGCGAGCAGCGCGGGCGTACGCCGACGGGCCAGCAACGCGCCGCACCACAGCGCCAGACCGCTGATCACCCCGACCACGCCGAACAGCAGGGTCCGCCGGTAGGTGTACGCCGCGTCGAAGAAGGCGTCGTCCGCGCCGGTCGCGCTCATCCCGCCGAGCACCAGGCGGGAGACCACCAGCGAGCCGATCGGGTACGCGAGGGCGGCGGCCGCCGCGACGATGGCGGCCTTCCACCGACCGACCAGCAGCATGGCGAAGCCGGCGGCGGCGACCAGCATCGGCAGGATGATCGCCGCGGTGTTGGTGAGCCCGATCGCGGTGATGGAGAGCGCCACGATGAGCAGCAGGCTGCGCCGCGACCGGTTGTCGAACCACTCGGTCAGGTAGAGCCACATCAGCGGGATGACCGCCGAGACGAACATGCCCTTGCCCTCGTGCAGCCGGGGAAGGTGGAACGTGCCCAGTGCGGCGTCCCCGCCCGCGACGAGGTAGAGGTACGCGATCGCCACGGTGAAGGCGAGCACCGGACGGCGCGGGGCCCACCGGTGCGTCAGCCGCCACAGCGCCAGCGCTGCGAGCACCGCCATGATCGGCAGCAGCACGTACCAGAGGGCCGAGCTGGCGTGGATGCCGATGACGTTGGCGAACGCGCCGTCGAACACCTCGATCGACGGGATGGGCGGCTGTGAGCCCATCGACGGCAGCACGTTCTCGGAGAACAGGAAGTCGTTGAGCGGGATCAGGTCACGCTCGGCGATCCACACCGACTTGCCGACGTAGTACACGTCGTCCGGGGTGTTGCGGGCCATGAAGAACGACGAGATGCCGACCAGGACCGAGACGACCAGCGCGTACGCCGACTGCGCCGGGGTGGGCGCCGGGGCGGCCGGCGTGGGCGTCGGCCCGCTCAACCAGGCCTGGCGCACCAGCAGCAGCCCGCCGACGGCCGCGAGCAGGCCGGACACGGCCGGGATCCACCAGGAGACGTTGACGCTGGTGTTGGCCAGACCGGCGGAGACGGCGGCCACGGCGGCGGCGGCCAGCACACCGATCAGCAGGCGACGGTCGGCGGCGGGCCGCGCGCTGACGGGCTCCTCCCGTGCCGCCGACGCGCTGTCGGCCGGGGCGCTGTCGGCCGGGGCGCGGCGGCGGGCACGCAGCACGGCCACGACCGCGAGCACCACACAGGCCAGCAGCCAGATCCGGAAGGTGACCGACGGACGCAGGTCACCCAGGAAGGCCAGGTGGTAGAGCACTGTGAAGAGCGCGAATGCGATCACCGCACCATCGGTGAGCACCGCCGGGGCGACGGCCACCAGCGCGCGTACCCGGGACAGACCCTTGCGGGCGTCGGCGGGCCGGGATGCCTGCCCGGGCCGCGGCGTCGGATCCGGTTCGGCGGGCGCTACGGCGATGCTGTCGACGTTGGCCACGGGCGTCCTTACTCGTCGGGCGGATGAGGGGCGTCGGCACGGTGACGGCCGGGTGTCAAGGGGGCAGCGTAGCGGAATCGGGCAGGGGTGCCGTTGCTGCCGGCGACCGAGTGTCGGGGAGCTGGTCAACCCGCCATCGGTGCCGCCCGCGGGCGGGGCAGCACGCTGTCGGCGCCGAGCCCGGCCGCCACGGATTCGACCAGATTGTCGAGGTAGCCGTCGGTCAGTGGGAGACGGGCGATGGCGAGCCGCCAGTAGAGCGGCCCCACGATGAGGTCGACGGCGGCGTCCAGCTCCGTGTCGGCGGGCAGTTCGCCACGCTGCACGGCCCGGGTGACCAGGTGACCGCCGATCTCCTGCTGACGGGCGTGCAGCACCTGACGCAGGGTCGCGTCGATGCTGGGGTTGCGGGCGGCCTCGGCCAGGAGATCCGGAATGATCTGCGACGCCAGTGGGTGGCGCAGCGCGTGCGCCACCGCCTGGAACAGCAGCGCGAGATCACCGCGCAGCGTCCCGGTGTCCAGTGCGGGGAGCTTGCCGTGTGCCGCAGCGGCGACGACCTCCAGCACCAGATCGAGCTTCGAGCTCCACCGTCGGTAGATCGCCGTCTTGCTGACGCCGGCCCGCCGGGCCACCGCCTCGATGGAGAGCCGGCCGTAGCCGACAGCGGCGAGCTCCTGCATCAGCGCCCGGCGGATCGCCGTGGTGATCTCGTCGCGCAGCACCGCCGCGCCGGCCGGCGCCCGCCTCTTCTCGGTGGTCATCGAGGGCTCTTATCGCAGGTCACGCCGGATAGCGTAGCGCAACGACGGTACGGTTGCGTCCCGACGTGTTTCGGACTACTGTCCTCGCAGCGACGAGGCGGCGCCCCGCGCAAATTTCCCACTAGGATTCGATCGTCGCGAGCAACCCCCGTCTGCACGAAAGATCGGAGCGCCATTTCCATGGCCACCACCGCGCTGGTCGACCCCGACACGGGCCTGACCCAGGCGCAGCTGGCCGCTCGGCACGGGCTACGGGTCGCCGGTGAGCGACCCAGCCTCGTCGAGTACAGCCGCCGACTCTGGGCCTACCGGCACTTCATCGCCGCGTACGCCAATGCCAAGCTCGTCGCCTCGTACAGCAACGCCAAGCTGGGTCAGCTCTGGCAGGTGCTCACCCCGCTCACCAACGCGGCGGTCTACTACCTGATCTTCGGGGTGGTGCTTGCACAGAACAGCATCCCGAACTTCATCGCCTACCTGACCACCGGGTTGTTCATCTTCAACTTCACCCAGAGCGCGGTCCTGGCCGGCACCCAGTCGATCAGCAGCAACCTGGGGCTGATCCGGGCGCTGCACTTCCCCCGGGCCAGCCTGCCGCTGTCCACCACGATCACCCAGTTCCAGCAACTGCTGGCCTCGATGGTGGTGCTGGTCGGCATCGTGCTGGTCACCGGCGAGCCGCTCACCTGGGAGTGGTTGCTGCTGGTGCCGGCGCTGCTGCTGCAGGCGGTGTTCAACGCCGGCGTGGTGCTGCTGGTGGCCCGACTCGGCGCCAAGTCGAGCGACCTGAAGCAGGTCATGCCGTTCATCATGCGTACCTGGATGTACGGCTCCGGCGTCCTCTACAGCGTCAGCCTCTTCGACCGGCTGCCCGGCTGGGCGACGACAGTGGTGCAGTACAACCCGCTGCTGGTCTACATCGAGCTGGCGCGGTACGCGCTGCTCGAGGAGGCGCCGCTGCTCAACGAGTCGCTGACCCAGCTCTGGCTGGTCGGCGCCGGTTGGGCGCTGGTCGCCGGCATCGGCGGTTTCATCTACTTCTGGCGCGGCGAACAGGAGTACGGCCGTGGTTGATCACTTCGACGCCCCCACCGAGGCGAGCGCGACGATGACCCGAACCCAGGAGCGCATCCCGACAGTGGTCGTGGACGACGCGCACATCATCTACCGGGTGCACCAGGGTGCCGCCGGTGGCACCACGCCGGTGGCCGCGCTGCGCCGGCTGGTCAAGCGCACCCACGCGCCGAACGTCCGGGAGGTGCACGCGGTCAAGGGCATCTCGTTCACCGCGTACCGGGGCGAGGCGATCGGGCTGATCGGCAGCAACGGCTCCGGCAAGTCCACCATTCTGCGGGCCATCGCCGGTCTGCTGCCGGTGAACCGGGGCGCCATCCACACCCAGGGGCAGCCGTCGCTGCTGGGCGTCAACGCCGCCCTACTCAACGACCTCTCCGGGGAGCGCAACGTCGTCCTCGGGTGCCTGGCCATGGGCATGCACCCCGATGACGTGGCCAAGCAGGCCGCGGGAATCATCGACTTCTCCGGAATCAACGAGCGGGGTGACTTCGCCAGCCTGCCGATGCGGACGTACTCGTCGGGCATGGCGGCCCGGCTGCGGTTCTCCATCGCCGCCGCCAAGAAGCACGACGTGCTGCTCATCGACGAGGCGCTCGCCACCGGCGACAAGGGCTTCCGCAGGCGCAGCGAGCAGCGGGTGCGGGAGCTGCGGGAGGGCGCGGGGACGGTGTTCCTGGTCAGCCACCAGCTCTCCTCCGTACGGGACACCTGCGAACGGACGATCTGGCTGGAATCGGGCGTCATCCGGATGGATGGCCCCACCGACGAGGTCATCCGGGCGTACGAGGCATACGCGAACAGCAAGTAGAGTTCCGGCGAACGTCCGGCATCGACATGGCACCCGAGGACCGCGTCGCCCGCGTTGGGGCGACGCGGTCCGCGCGTTAAGGTTCATTCCGTCGCCGCTCGGGCGGAACCTTCCGTTAACGCATCCCTGAGAGTGAGGATCCGGCAATGACGCAGGACCAGACCCCTGGCCCGGACGCCGAAGCGGAGACCCCGACGCCGTGGCGGCCCTCGCGGACAGTGGCGGTGGTTCTGGCCGGCGGCACCGGGACGCGGCTGGGGCTCGGCATCCCGAAGCAGCTGCTGAAGATCGCCGGTAAGCCGATCATCGAGCACACCCTCGCGGTCTTCGAGGCGGCACCGGAGATCGACGAGATCATCGTGCTGATGGCCACCGGCCACGTCAAGGACGCCCAGCAGATCGTCGAGAAGGCCGGCCTGCGCAAGGTCACCAAGGTGATCGAGGGCGGTGACACCCGCAACGCCACCACCCGGATCGCCCTGGACGCGGTCGGCCCGGAAGACTGCAACATCCTCTTCCACGACGCGGTACGCCCGCTGCTCAGCGGCCGGATCGTGCGCGAGTGCGTCAACGCGCTCTGGAGTTACGACGCCGTGGACGTGGCCATCCCCTCCGCGGACACGATCATCCAGGTCGACGACAACGACTGCATCACCGACATCCCGGTGCGCTCCCGGCTGCGCCGTGGTCAGACCCCGCAGGCGTTCCGCTCCCCCACGATCCGGGCGGCGTACCAGATCGCCGAGGACGACCCGGACTTCGCCGCCACCGACGACTGTGGCGTGGTGCTGCGCTACCTTCCCGGCACCCCGATCAAGGTGATCGACGGTTCGGACGAGAACATCAAGGTCACCCACCCGGTCGACGTGCACCTGGCGGACAAGCTCTTCCAGCTCGCCGCCGCGCAGGCGCCCCGACTGACCGACCACCGCAGCTACAGCGAGGAGCTGACCGGCCGGACCATCGTGGTGTTCGGCGGCAGCTACGGCATCGGCCACGAGTTGGCTGAGCTGGCCCGGCGCTACGGCGCCCAGGTCTTTCCGTTCAGCCGTTCCAGCACGGGCACCCACGTGGAGCGGGCCGAGGACGTCGAGGCCGCGCTGACGACCGCCTTCGAGGCCACCGGCCGGATCGACCACGTGGTGGTCACCGCCGGCATCCTGGAGAAGGGCGCCCTCGCCGAGATGGACGAGGAGACCATGGACCGGGTGCTCCAGGTCAACTTCGTCGGCCCGGTGACCATCGCCCGCCAGGCCCTCCCGTACCTGCAGCAGACCAAGGGCCAGTTGCTGCTCTACACCTCCAGCTCCTACACCCGGGGCCGGGCCCGCTACGCGCTCTACTCGGCCACCAAGGCCGCCCTGGTCAACCTCACCCAGGCGCTCGCCGACGAGTGGGCCGACGTGGGCGTCCGCGTCAACTGCATCAACCCGGAGCGCACCGCCACGCCGATGCGGACGCGGGCCTTCGGCGAGGAGCCGGAGCACACCCTGCTCGCCGCGGAGGCCGTCGCCCAGTCGTCGCTGGACGTGCTGATCTCCGACCTGACCGGTCAGGTGATCGACGTACGCCGGGCACCCGGTGACGGGCCCACGCCGAGCGTGCCGGCGCAGTCCGGGTCGGGTCGGGTCGAGACGCCGGCCGGCGCGACGTCCGCGAACTGACGCCGACGGCTGCGGAACCACGAACGGAGCGACATGCGCGGCGACCTGGTCCGAAAACTGGCCGCCCGGTGCCTGACCACCGGGTTGGCCGTGCTGGCCTTTGTCGTGCTGGCGCTGACCGACGCCACCGGCTGGGGGCTGGCGTTGGCCGTCGCCGCGCTGGCCGCCTCGGCCGCCGAGCAGCGGATCCGGCCCGGCGCCGACCTGGTGGCGGAGACCACGTTGATCGCCGCGGCGATCCTGGTCGGTTACTCCCGGCGGCTGGACGACGGGCTCAACCTCGCGCTGGTCGCCACGGGGCTGGTCCTGCTGGGGCTGGTGCTGCTGGTGGGGCCGCTGCGCACCGCCGGCGGTCTGGAGATCCGGGCGGCCAACCTGCCGGTACGCGCCTGGACGCCGCTGATCGCCGACCGGCTCGGCACGGCCCTGCTCGGGCTGCTCGCCGCCCTGGCGCTCGCCGCCGCGCTCGCCCTGCCGACCGGTGTGGCGCTGGCCGCCAGCCTGCTGGTCGGCGGGGGCGCCGGTGCGGTCGCACTGGACCTCGCCCGGCGGCGGTTCCGGCCGCGGGCCGGTGGCGGGTCGGTGACCGCCGCGCTGCGCCAGCACCAGCCGGAGTTCCTGCTCTACTTCTCCGCGCCTCCCGGCTCGGAATACCAGGTCACCATGTGGCTGCCGTACCTGGAACGGATCGGCCGGCCGTTCCTGGTCGTGCTGCGTGAGCCGGAGTTCCTGGCGCCGATCGCGGCAGCCACCGACGCGCCGGTGGTCTACTGCCCCACCCTGCGGGCGATAGACGAGGCGTTGGTGCCGAGCCTGCGGGCGGCGTTCTACGTCAACCACGGTGCGAAGAACAGCCACTGCGTCCGATTCACCCAGCTCACCCACATCCAGCTGCACCACGGCGACAGCGACAAGGCGCCGAGCGCCAACCCGGTGTCGGGGATTTTCGATCGGATCTTCGTGGCCGGACAGGCGGCGATCGACCGGTACGCCCGCGCCGGAGTGCAGATCCCGGCGGACAAGTTCGTGGTGGTGGGTCGCCCACAGGTCGAGTCGATCGAGGTACGCCCGGAGCCCGCGAAAGGGTTGGCGCACCCGACGGTGCTCTACACGCCGACCTGGACCGGGCACCACGCCGACGCCGACTACTGCTCGCTGCCGGTGGCCGAAAGCCTGCTGCGCCGACTGTTGGAGCGCGGCGCGACGGTGATCCTGCGGGCCCACCCGTACACCGCGCAGAACCCGGCATCAGCCCGACAACTGGGCCGCCTGACCGAGTTGCTCGTCGCCGACCGGGCCCGCACCGGCCGCCAGCACGTGGTCGGAGCGGCGGCTCGGGAGCTGAGCCTGACCGAGTGCGTCAACTCCGCCGACGCGCTGGTCTCCGACGTGTCCGGCGTGATCTCGGACTTCCTCTACTCCGGCAAGCCGTACGCGGTCACCGACATGGGCGACGAGGGCGACCGGTTCGTGGAGCGGTTCCCGCTGGCCGGGTCGAGTTACGTGCTGCGCCGGGACATGTCCAACGTGGACGAGGTGCTGACCGCACTGCTGGACACCGATCCGCTGGCCGAGGCCCGCTGGGCCACCCGCCGCCGCTACCTGGGTGACTTCCCGGCCGAGTCGTACGCTGAGGCGTTCCTGACCGCTGCCCGCCGGGAGCTGGCACCGGCTGAGACACTGACCGCGTCCACACCGGCGTAGGGCCTGTTTCATAAGGGCGGTCGAGCCGAGGCCGGCCGCCCTGACCGCTCAGCGGTACGGGTCGAGCAGCGCCAGCACCGCTGCCGGGTCCTCCACGTGCGCGTTGTGCCCGAGACCGGGCAGCGTGGCGACCGGTACGCCGTACTCCTTGAGCTGTTCGTCGGTGACCATCGGATCGTTCTCCCCGCGCGCCAGCACCACCGGCACGTCGGTCGCCGCCAGAAGCGCGGCCAGGTCGGGCTCGCCGACGGCGAAGGCGGTCGGGTCCATGGCGAGGCGCCACCGGCCGTCAACCTGGCGCAGGCCGGCGTCCACCACCGGGTGGTCCGGCGGGACCAGGCCGGCCAGACCGGAGACCCGCAGGTAGCGGCGAGCCGCCTCGGTGCGGCTGGCGAACCAGCTCACCGGGCGGGCGGCGACCTCGGCCGCGCGGGTCAGCTCAGCGGGTGACCAGAGCGCCTTGATGCCCAGCCCGACCACCGCGTCCACCGGCGTTCCGGCGTCGCGGGCGGCCAGCGCCAGGCCGACCACCCCACCCAGCGAGTGTCCGAGCACGACCAGCCGGTCGTCGGGGGCGAGGGCCTGCGCGACCTGCTGGGCGAAGCCCGCGAAGGAGTACGCCGGCAGCGGCGACGCCCAGCCGTGGCCGGCGAGGTCCGGTGCCAGCCACCGCCCGGGCCAGTGCTGCTCAAGGTACGGGGCCCAGGGCAACCACACGTCCCCGGTCGCTCCCATGCCGTGCAGCAGCAGCAGAACCGGCCTGCGGCCGGCGTGACCACCCGTCTTCTCCACCACGGCCGCAGTCTCCCACGGTTCACGGCCAGGTACGAGAGCCGTCGATGACGGACCGCGCTGACAAACGCCGCGGGCGCCGGCCCCTTGTGGGAGACGGTGCCCGCGGCGGTCAGCGTGCCCGGGTCAGGCGGAGTAGCCCCGGCTGGTGATCCAGTTGGCCAGGTCGATCGTGGTGATCCAGTACGACGGGTCGGCCGGGTTCGCCGAGTCGGCGATCCGTACGGTGCGACCGTTGTCCTTGTAGCCCACCACGGCGATGTAGTGCCCGCCGCCGTAGGAGTGCCAGCCGCCGTCGGTGTCGGTGGCGTCCCCGACGACGTTGGCCACCACGCCCCGGCCGTCGGTGATGGCCTTCACCACGTCGGCCTGGAGGCGGTCCATCTGTGCCGGGCTGGGCGCGCCGGGGAACATCCGGGTCCGGTACGGGGAGCCCTTCACCTCGGCGTTGAGCACCCGGGTGGTGTCCTCGGCCGAGTTGGTGCCCATCTCGGTGGTGCCCAGCTCGGCGCCGAGCTGCTCCTGGGTGCGGTCGATGCCGGCGGCGCTGAGCGCGTTCCGGGTGGCCGCCGGGCCGCAGTTGTAGTACGTGTTCTGCGCCTCGTAGTCGTAGTCGAGCACCTTGGTCGCGGGCGGCTTCGGCCGCTCTGGCTTCCGGGTCAGGTCGGGGTTGCTGCTGGCCTTCGCGGCGGGCGACGCGGCGCTGGTGGCCGGGGCGGCCGTGGTCGGCACGGCGCTGGCCGAGGGGGACGCGTCCCGAGCCTCGCCGCGGGAGGCGGCGACGTCGCTGCGCATCTCGGCGACAGTGGTCGCGGTGCGCTGGCCGGCCGGGGCGTCGTCGGCAGTGGTGAGCAGGGCGCCGGTGGTGGTGGCGATCGCGAGGGCCGCGGCGGAGGCGGCGACGATCTGGTACGGGCGCTCGGTGGCGAGACGGCGGAGCTGACGCTGCAGGGTGTGCTTCACGGGGTCCTCCACGGATCGGGGGGAGAGCGGCACCCGGGGCCGGACCGGCATCCGGGCAGGCGCCAGCGCGCGGACCGTGGTCCGCGGATGGTGAACCGCTCAGGGGAACGCCCGGCGCGGCCGGGCGGGGAAGGCGATGACCCGGGAGGTCAGCTCACCGTGACTGGACGAATGAGCGGGTGCACCGCCGCGCCGTGGAGGCGAGGGAACAACCGAGGGGTGGAAAGGTGCTGCACGAGGATGGGACTCCTTCCGACACCGCCTACCGGGTTAGCTGACGGATTCGGGCGGGAAGACGCCCTACCGCGGGCCGTGGCTCGCGGATTCACCCCGGACTTACTGGTGGGTCCCCGGTTCGTTGATCACGATTAAGCGGGTCGATGCGGCGTCGCGTCTTGCGATCGGTTACCGCACCGGACGGGACGACACTACTGGCGTCTCAACCCCCTGCCAAGCCAGGTTCACCTGCGTAAACCCCCATCGGCGCGACAATTTCTGCGTGTATTGGCGATGATGTGACTCGATGGGACAACCGGTTACGGCGACGCCTGCGGGCGACAACCGGACAGGCCGCAAAAAACGCGACCACAATCGCGGGAACAATCCCGCCGATCGTGCCGGCCGTCCCATTTCGCGATCAGGTGACCGGCCTCACATCACGGATTGGGCTCAACCCACCCGGGCCGGGCGCCACCGTGCCACGACGGCGGGACGCAGCGCCCCGGCCACCGTGCGGCGCGCGGGGACCAGGGTCGGGCGGAGCCGGGCCGCCGCCGCGTACGCCTCCTCGGCGAGGGCACGAGCCGACTCGGCGGCCAACTCCGCGTCGCGCCAGGCGGCCCGCTCACGGTCGGCGGCCACCTGGTAGTCGGCCAGCCGCGCATCCCGGACCACCCGGCTGATCAGCACCTCCTGCTCGACCGGGTGTCGCCGGGGATCCCAGCCGCGCCGGTGCCCGAACACGTCGCCGAGCTGCGCCATGGTCAGGTCGCCCCGCCAGTACGCCGCCATCGCCGCCCGGTGCAGATAGCGTTCCCGGGCGGCGTACTCGGCGGGGGTGTGCCGGGTCTGCGGGGTGGGCAACGCCCCGGCGCCGGCGAAGCGACGCGCGGCGGTGTCCGCCTCGTCGTACCGGATGCTGGCCTGCTCCAGCTGCTCCTGAGCAGTCAGCCAGGCGGCACGCCACCGCTTGGCGGTGGTGGCCGCACCGGCCGCGGCGACGGCCACCTCCTCGGCGTAGCGGCGCATGTCGACGGCCTCGGCGGCGGCCAGCTCCCGAGCAGTGGGCCCGGCCGGGAGCGGGTCGTCAGTGGGCCGGTCCCGTTCGGGGCGGGCGGCCAGCACGGCGAGCAGGCCCAGGGTCAGCAGGAACAGCGTCGACCAGATGGCGGCGGCCTGCGGCACCTCGGTCACGAACTGGTAGAAGACGACGGTCTCCATGGTCGGCACCTCGGGGAGAGAGCAGTGCGATGGGGAGCCGCGCGACCAGCGGGCCACGGCGGGCCACGGGTCGGCGGGTCAGGGAGCGGGTGGGTCGACAGGGAGCGGTGTCGGGACGGTCGTCCCGGTGGCTCAGCGACCGGGTGGGGCCCGGGAAACCCGACCGCCCGCTGCGTCGACGAGGGACAGCCGGTCGGATTCGGCCGCACGGACCGGCAGCACGCCGGCCGCGATGGCGCCCTGATCGCCGGGAAGCGCCACCAGCGTGTCGACCGACCATGTCGGGACCGGCTCCTCGGCGGCCTCCGGCGGTATCGCCGGGCCCGGGCGGGCCGCACTGTGTGCCTCGCAGTGCCGGTAGCAGGCCGCCAGCGACCCGACGGCGACCGAGGCCGGCACGGCGCTCGACGTCGGTACCGGGCCGGGTGTCGGCGTGGCGGCCGTGGCCGGGCCTGCGCCGAGCGCCAGGGCCGCGACGACGGCGAGGCTGGTCAGCACCCGAGTCGCCCAGCGCGCCACCCACCACAGCGGACAGGTGAACGCGACCGGAAGCACGTCCCCACGCTACCGTCGCGCCGACCCGGGCGCACCGACCACGGGCGTGTCGGATCACGCCGCGCCGGCCCCGTTGACCAGGGTGGACGTTGTCAGCGCAGGTCGACGTACGTTGATCGACCGCCGACCCGACCGACCTCGTCGGCAGGTCCGTCGACCTCTTCGCGGGCGCTGCTCGCGGGGTCTCGTGCGTCGTCGTCGCCGGCCGCGCGTTGTCGGGGGACGGGCGCCGGACGGGCCACACGGCGCGGCGCGAGCCGGCGCATCATCGGGGTTTCGACGAAGCGGTGCAGCAGCCCGGCGAGGATCAGGTTCGCCGCCAGGAAGCCGAGCACCACGGCCGGGCCACGCCAACCTGCGAAGCCGATCCCCCAGGTTCCGCTCCAGCGCAGCACGCTCGTCATCACCAGCACGTGCACCAGGTAGAAGGCGAACGAGACCTCACCGAGCCAGACCACCGGCCGGGACCGCCACGGCGAGCGCCGACCCCGCACGTCCGCGTCCGCGGCCGCCGTGATCACCAACAGGTACGCGACCGCGAGCAGCGTGGTCCACAGCTCGGCGCGGATCCACTGCGCGGCCGCCACCCAGGTGACCAGGAAGATCCCGCTGGCCACTGTCAGTCCGGGACCGCGCCAGAGCCCCCGGCGCATCAACTCGGCCGCCACCGCGCCCAACCAGAACTCCAGCGACCGCACCGGCGGGAAGATCTGGGTGAACCACCAGCGGCTCACCTCCGGCACCAACTCCTGCGCCGGCCAGAGCGCGAGGATCAGCAGCGGCAGCGCGACGATCAGCGCCCAGAGCAGCTTCGGCCGGGCCCGGCGCAGCAGTGGCAGCGCCAGCGGCAGACAGAGGTAGAAGAAGAACTCGCAGGACAGCGACCAGCTGACGGTGTTGATGCTGTAGAACCAGCCCGGCCGGGGGTCCCACGCCTGCAACAGCAGCAGGTTCTCCAACGCGGCCGCCGGCAGGACCGGGTCGGCGAACCACCAGGCGACCACCAGCGTCGCCGCGAACAGCACCAGGTGGTTCGGGTAGATCTTGGCGATCCGCCGCCGCCAGAAGGTACGCCGGGAGTCCCCCTCCCGGGCCGACCAGACCAGCACGAACCCGCTGAGGATGAAGAAGAACTGCACCCCGGAGAGGCCGAGGGTGAACAGCGCGTCGATGACGGCCTTGTAGTCCGGCTCGGCGATGATCCGCATGGTGCCGGCGTGAAAGCCGAAGACCAGCAGCGCGGCGATCCAACGCAGCCCGGTCAGCGAGGGCAGCCGGGGCGGGGCGGGTGCTGGCCGGGCGGCCGACGTCGCGGCGACGCTCGTCATGCCGGGATCCCGGCGCTCGGCAGGGTCACCAGCACGGTCGTAGCCTCCTCGTCGCGGCGTCGGACGACGCGACGGCGACGCCCACGACGACCCGGCAGGGCCGCACCGAGGCACCCTACCGGGTCACTCCCGGGTGAACCGGACGCATCCCACCCGCCCCACGAGCCCGCGATCCCCGGGTCCGAAAACGCCCATCGGCCGGCGTTAACCTTCCGCTGGGCGGGAGTTCAGAGAGTCCACCATCGGCGGCAACGTCAGGTTCCGGGGCCGGCCACCCGGGTCGTCGAAGGTGGCGGACGTGGTCAATGAGCCGACGCACGCACCGCTGCTGAGCATCGTCGTGCCCGTGTACGGCGTCGAGGCGTACCTGTACCAGTGCCTCGAGTCGATCCGGGCCGACATCCCGGCGGGCGAGTCGGACGCGGTCGAGCTGATCGCCGTCGACGACGCCTCCCCGGACGGCTGCGGCGACATGCTCCGCTCGTACGCGGTGAGCCGCGACGGCGTGCGCGTCGTGCACCTGAGCAGCAACGTGGGTCTGGGGCTGGCCCGCAACGCCGGGCTCGACGTGGCCACCGGCCGGTACGTCTGGTTCGTCGACAGCGACGACTGGTTGCCACCGGGCACGATCGCGGCGGTGCTGGACCGGCTGCGCCAGCACCAGCCCGACGTGCTGATGCTCGACCACCTGCGGATGCACGAGGACGGCCGGCGGGAGGTCGACGCGAGCAGCCCGCTGCTGCGCGGGATCACCGGCGTCACCCGGTTGGCCGACCAGCCGCAGCTGCTGCGGGTGCAGCACACCGCCTGGAACAAGGTGGTCCGCCGGGACTTCATGGACGACTTGGAGCTGCGGTTCTTCCCCGGCTGGTACGAGGACATCCCGTTCAGCCACCCCCTGCTGATCGGGGCCGAGAAGATCTCCGTGCTGGACCGGGTCTGCTACCTGTACCGCCAGGGCCGCCAGGGCGCCATCACCTCCACCCGCAGCGGCCGGCACTTCGACGCCTTCGCCCAGTACGAGCGGCTGATGGACTGGGTCGCCCGAAAGCACCCGGACGAGCGGTTGCAGGCCGAGCTGTTCGAGCTGATGATCAGCCACTACCTGGTGGTGGTGGGCAACGACGGCCGGCTGCACCCACACCTGCGGCGCGACTTCTTCCACCGGGCCGCCGCGCACTACCGTCGCTACCTGCCCACCGGCGGCTACCCGCTGCCCCCGGGAGTGACCGGGCTCAAGCACCGCCTCGTCGGGCGGGGTGACTGGGTGGCGTACTCGGCGCTACGCCAGGCCCATCGGGTCGCTGGTCGCCTGCGTCGACCCGGCCCGGCGGTCGGCGCCGACGGCGGTTCGCTCGCCGCCGACGAGGACCCGGGGCGAGGGGCGAGCGCCGGGCCGACGCGCGACGGTGGGCTCGCGCCGGAGCGGCGCGACGCGCTGGCCGTCGGCCGGCTGCTGTGATCGACCCCACCGCACAGCACGCCGGGAGCCGGGGCGGCTCCCGGCGCCCTGATTTCCCAGGTCGTCCGCCCGCCGGGTGGACGACGACAGCACCACCGCACCCCGGTGCGGGCGTACCTGAGCAGAGGTCGGAATGACGGCGACAATCAAGATCGGACCGCACGCGGTCGGTCCCGGGGAGCGACCGTTCGTGGTCGCCGAGATGTCCGGCAACCACAACGGCGATCTGAACCGGGCGCTGGCCATCGTCGACGCGGTGGCCGCGAGCGGGGCGCACGCGCTCAAGCTCCAGACGTACCGGCCGGACACCATCACCATCGACGTCGACACCCCGGCGTTTCGGATCTCCAGCGGGCACGAGCTGTGGGGCGGGGAGAACCTGTACCGCCTCTACGAACGCGCGCACACCCCGTACGAGTGGCACGCCCCGATCTTCGAGCGGGCCCGCGAGCGGGGCCTGACCGTCTTCTCGTCGCCGTTCGACGCGACCGCTGTGGAGCTGCTGGAGTCGCTGGGCGCGCCCGCGTACAAGATCGCCTCGTCGGAGCTGGTCGACCTGCCGCTGATCCGACTTGTGGCCAGCACCGGCAAGCCGATGGTGATCTCCACCGGAATGGCGACGGTCGCCGAGATCGACGCCGCCGTACGCACCGCCCGGGCCGGCGGCGCGGCGGGCATCGTCCTGCTGGCCTGCACCGCGTCCTACCCGGCGCCGCCGGCCGACAGCAACCTGCGCCGGTTGCCGGTGCTGGCCGGCGCGTTCGACGTGCCGGTCGGGCTCTCCGACCACACTCCCGGCATCGGGGTGGCGGTCGCCTCGGTGGCGCTCGGCGCCTGCTTCATCGAGAAGCACGTGACGCTGGACCGGGCCGACGGCGGCGTGGACTCGGACTTCTCCCTGAACCCGGCGGAGCTCACGGCCCTGGTCGCCGAGTCCGGCCGCGCGTACGAGGCGCTGGGCGGCACCGCGATCGGACCGACCCCCGCGGAGCGGGAGGGGCTACGGTTCCGCCGGTCCCTTTTCGTGGTCGAGGACGTCCGGGCCGGCGATCCGGTGACCGCGCACAACGTCCGCTCGATCCGGCCGGCCGGCGGGCTGGCGCCCGTGGAGATCGACCGGGTCCTGGGCCGCGCCTTCACCACCGACGTCCCGCGTGGCACCCCCCTGAGCTGGGACCAGGTCTAACCCCAGCCGCCCCGCCCCGCGATCTTGCAGTTACTGTTCCGGCGAAAGGCGCGCAAGCCGCGATTCGGCGTCAGAAAGTGCAAGATCGCGGGGCGGGAGGGTCGGGGCGAAGCCAACGGTGACCACCAGGTCGGCCACCCAGAGGGTCCGCCAGATCGCCGATCCGTCGGCCGGCGTACCCAGACCATGGCGCCGCCACCAGGCCGCCACCGACACATCGGCCAACTTGCACCAGCATTCGGCCCGGGTCCAGCGGGCCCAGAAGTCCGCCGTGCCGAACCGGCGGGCCAGCGCCGGGGGCACCGGGGCATCGGCGCGCTCCGCGTCGACGGCCACCCGCCAGCCGGGCGCCGGTGGGCCGTACCAGCCGACGCACCGTCCATCGTCGAGGTGACTGCGGGTCACCGCGTCTGCCATCGCCGCCGGCGGCCCGATGCGCAGATGCTGCTCGGCGGCGACGAGCAGCCCCGGCACCGGACGCGGCACGGCCGCGCCGCCGTGCCGTGCTGGTTGCACCGGCAGGGGAACACCTCGCAGGTCAGATGGCGGCGGCACCGTCCACCACTATGACCTGGCCGTTGATGTTGGTGTGCTCCCGCAGCAGCATCCGCACGACCGGGGTGACCTCCACCGGCTCGGTCAGGTGACCGGTCGGGGTGCGGCGCACGATCTGGTCGAGCTGGGTCGGACCGAGCACGGCGGACATCTCCGAGGCGAAGAATCCGGGCGCGACCGAGTTGACCAGCATCCGGCCGCCCAGTTCGCGGGCGAGCGAGCGGGTGGCGGCGTCCATGCCGCCCTTGGTGGCCGAGTACGCGACCAGGCCGGGGAACCCGCGCTGCCCGCAGATCGAGGTGATGTTGACGATCCGCCCGCGCAGCCCCTTGGCGAGCATCCGACGGATCACCAACCGGGTCAGCTGAAGCGGGGCCGTCAGGTTGGTCTCGATGATCCGGGCGATGTCGTCGGCGGCGGTGTGCGCGTGCAGGGAGTCCTGCCCCATGGCGGCGTTGTTGACGATGCCGTCGATCGGGCCGAGGCGCTGCTCCACCTCTCGGACGAAGCTCTGCGCGGCGCGCAGGTCGGTGACGTCCACCGAGCCGACGTGCACCCGGTCGGGGTGCTCGGCGGCGAGCTTCTCCAGCTCCGGGGTGATGGTGCGGGCGAACGCGGCCACGCGTACGCCCGCGTCGAGCAGGTCGGTGACGATGGCCAGGCCCAGGCCACGGGAACCGCCGGAGACGAGGACCACTGAGCTGGGCGGGACGAGCTGGGTGTCGGCTGGCTCAGACATCGCTCTTCAGGGTCTCCTTGACGGGAATGTCGGTCAGGACGCGAATGCGGCGTGGCACCGCGTGCTCGGGAAGCCGGTCGGCGCACCAGCGGACCAGCGCGGCCTCGTCCGGCACACCGGTGTCAGCGCCGGACGGGTCGGCAGCGGCGAGGACCACCTCGGCGACCACCATCCGCCCGAGCACCGGGGCACGGCGGCCGGTCACCCGTGCCCAGGCCACCGCCGGATGCCCGGTCAGCACGCCGCGGACCATGCCGGCGGAGACTTTGCTACCACCGACGTTGATCTCGTCGGAGTCCAGTCGGCCGGTGATCAGCACCCGGCCGTCGAGCACCTGCACCCGGTCGCCGGTGCGGATCGGGCCGGCGAGACCGGCCCCGTGGTACGGGGAGGTGACCACCAGCTCGTCGTCGCGGACCGAGAGCGTCGGCCGGCCCGGGGTTTCCCGGTCCAGCCAGTCGACCGGGAACCCGGCCCGCCCGTCGTGCACCACAATGGACGCACCCGCCTCGGAGGACGCGTAGATCCAGGAGATCCGGGCCGTCGGGAAGACCTCCCGCAGCTGGTCCAGGATCGCCTGGTCCACCGGCTCCCCACCGAGGGTGATCTGGCGCAGCGGCACCCGGGCCAGCGCTTCGGCGTCGCGGTAGAGGGTGCGCCGCCAGAAGGTCGGGGTGCCGGAGGCCGCGTCCACCTCGTGGGTGGCCGCGACAGTGGGCCAGTCGTCCAACTCGTCGGGCTCGACCACCACCAGGTGCTGACCGGGCTGGGTCAGCGACAGGGTGACGACCTGCCACCAGGCGTACGTGCCGGGGGCGTACGGGCAGAGCCAGGTCCGTTCAGGCTGGTCGGCCCGCACCGTGGTCAGCGTGTCGAGGGTGTGCCCGACCCGCTTCGGACGCCCGGTGGAGCCCGAGGTCAGCAGCCAGAGCCGACCCGGCTCGGCGGCTCGCGGCCCGGCCGGTGCGCTCGGGTGCACGCCGTCGTCGTCGAGGACGCCGACGGTGAACCCGGCCGTCAGCAGCTCGGTGCGCAACACCGCGTCGACCCGACTCGCGGTGCTGAGCAGCAGCTCGGTGCCGTGCACGGCGTGCTGCCGCGCCGCGGTGAGCGCGTGCACGGCCGAGCGGGCGAGCACCGCCGCCGGGTCGGGCAGGGTGGGCGTCGGCAGCGAACGCCAGGTCAGCGCGACGCCACCGACGACGAGCCGGTTGTCGACACCGGCTGGCTCCGGGCCGGCGGGGGTCAGGTGGCGCGACGTCGCGACGGTCACTGGTGTTGAAGCTCGACGAGGAAGTCGAGGACGTCCCCGACGGTGGCGATGCGACGCAGCCCGGGGGCGTCGAAGTTGAGCTCCTCCCCCGTCTCGTCCTCCACCCGCAGGGCCAGCTCGGAGAAGTCGAGCGACCGGAAGCCGATCTCCCGCAACTGCGCCGCGTCGTCCGCGGGCAGCTCCTTGTCCTGATTCTTCAGCACCTGAGCCATGAGGTCGCGGATCTGCGCGCGACTCAATTCGTTCATGCGCCGCAGTCTACAACCCAACGAATGCCTATCTGATTTCCCGGTAGGCCCGGGTAAGGTGCCGGAACCCGACGTGAACGGCCAGGAAAGCGAGACGCACGTGCTGCGCGAAGCGACGACGGACGACGTTCATCTGATGTTGTCCTGGCGTAATCAGGAAACCAATCGACAGGTCAGCAAAACCAGTCACGAGATCACCGCCGAGGAGCACGCCCGGTGGTGGTCGGCGGTCCGCGACGACCCGTCCCGGCGAGTGCTGGTGTACGTCCGCGACGACCGGCCCTGCGGTGTGGTCACCTTCTTCGACCTGCGGTTGGATGGCCCCCGAACCGGCGCGTGGGGCTTCTATCTCGACGCCGACGGGCTGGCCGGGCGAGGCGAGACACTGCCGGCCTGGCTGGGTGTCATGCGGGAGGCCGTCGAGTACGCCTTCGACGGGCTGCACCTGGACCGACTCGACGGCGAGGTGCTCGGCCGCAATACCGTCGTACGACAGATGAACCGGCGTTTCCGATTCGTCGAGGGCACCCCACGACAGGAGCTGTCCGACGGTCGGAAAATCACCGTCATCCCGATTTCCCTGGCTCGGGCAGACCGCCGCCAGCGCTGATTGTCGGACACTTTTCCGTAATGGACGGGAACCATTAACCGACAGTGCTCCCGGTGGACATCCGCCGTTCACGAATAGCGGTGTCCACCGGGGCGGGGTGGGTCAGGCCCGCCGCCAGGCCGCCCAGTGCTGTTCCGGGTTCCCGCCGAGTCGGACGAAGCCGTACGCCGTGCCGTCCCAGTCGTCGACCTGCCCCGGTGCCCAGCGGGCGAACACGACCTGCGCCGCCGCAGGCGGCTGCTTGTTGCCGAACCACCGGACGTCGGTCCAGGTCACCTGATGGCTGAGGTTGAACCGGAGGACGTAGTGCACGCCGGTCGAGGCCCACACCCGCTCGCCGGGGCGGACGCCGACGTCGGCCACCCGGGGCGTCGGGGCGGTGCTCTCGGCGGCCGGTCGCACGATCCGCTTGTCGATCACCTGCATCGTGACGAGATTGACCACCACGAGGGCGCAGAGGATCGGCAGCCGCAGGCGGGGCACCCGGGCCGCGGCGACGAGCAGCACACAGCCGGCGATGCCGACCAGCGACCCGACCACCGGTCGCAGCTCCCGCCAGCCCCCGGTCAACGCCACCAGGTCCGGCGCGCTGAACCCGCCGTAGCGCAGTTGGTGGCCCTGGCTGGCCACGTACGCGAGTCGGGCCGCGATCAGCGCACCGCCACCGACCAGCAGCGCCACCGCGACCGCCGCCCGGCGCAGCACCACCCGCCAGCCGGCGGTGAACAGCACCCCCAGCCCGACCAGCAGCCAGAACGGCGCCAGCATCTGCACGTACCGGCCGTAGATCGCGTCCAGCGGCTTGCCGGTGATGCCGGACAGGATCACCGACGCGCCGCCGGCCACCCCGACGGTCACCACCAGCGCCACGCCCATCGTCCAAAGGGCCGCGTCGCCGTGCCGTGGACGCCACAGCTCGCGCACCGCGCCGACCCAGGCCACCCCGGCCATTCCGAACGTGATCACCACGAGGTACCAGAGCTGGGTGGTGACCGCGGCGCTCACCCGGGCCACGCCCTGGGCGGAGGCGATCGCCTCGAACGTGCTGCCGCCAGGGGTGCTGCCGAGCAGGTAGACCTTGCCGCCGAGGTGGCGGATGGCGGCCTCGTTGACGAGCGCCATGGCGAGCACCGGCAGCAGCGCCGCGAGCACCACGGGCGGGCTGATCCGGCGGCGGACGAACAGCAGCAGCACCAGCCCGGCGTGCACGGCCACGATCACCAGGCCGCGGGAGTGCAGCAGGTGGAACCCGCCGACGAGCAGGCCCACGGTGGCGGCGGCGAGCGGGCCGGGCCGGGTGATCCAGCGGTGCACGGCGAGCAACCAGGCGACCACGAGCGGTGCCATCACCGCGTCGATCATGGCGACGCCCGCGTAGAAGGCGGTGGCCGGCAGGGTCGCCGCCGCGACCGCGCCGAGCAGCGCGTACGAGCGGCGCAGCTGGAACAGACGGCGACCGAACAGGTACGCCAGCGGCAGCAGCGTCGAGTTCACCATCGCGTTGATCAGCTGGACGATCCGGTAGCTGTCGGTGAAGTCCCGGTCCCCGAGGAACGCCGGCGAGATCAGCATCGGGTAGCCGACCCGGCGCAGCAGGTCGTTCTCGCTGCTGAAGCCCCCCGGACCGCCGGCCAACGCGCGGGCGGTGTTCAGGTAGCTGTCCTCGTCGGTGTGGGCGATCGGCAGCACGACGTGCCGGGACCACCACATGCGCCAGGCCACGCTGAGCACCCAACCGACGACCAGCAGCAGCGGCACCAGCCAACGCCGGGCGGGCGGGCCGCTCGGCGTCTCGGCCACCACCACCGGCCGTTCGATCACGTCACTACCGGGTGCCATGAACGCCTCCAGAATTGCCGGCCGGACCGGGCCCGCGCTGATCCGACGGGCCCACCGGCCGGCGTCGGTGACGTCCGGGGTGGCCCGCTCGCACCGAGCCGGTGTGGATGTCGGGTGAACGTGGGACCCGGCTGCGCGCCGGGCCGCCGGGTCGTTCGCGCGGTCACTGTAACGGCCCGATCCGGCCAGGTCAGCCCACATTCGGGACGGTCGGAAGTGTTCGCCTACGCGGTGTTCGGCATTCACGGAAGCAGAGGTTGTGGTTCACCCGCGAGCGCCGAGGAGTTAACCCGCCATGGCTAGCGTGTCACCCCGGTCGGCCGGCCCAGGGCCGCTCGTTCATCCACGAACACGGGAGCACCACATTGAGTGAGTTGAATGGATCGTCCATTCTGATCACCGGGGGAACTGGTTCCTTCGGCAGGACGTTCCTCCGGCACATCCTCAACGAGGCCGACCCCGCCCGCGTGGTGGTGTTCTCCCGCGACGAGCTCAAGCAGTACGAGCTGCGCCAGCAACTCGGCGACGACCCGCGGCTGCGCTGGTTCATCGGCGACATCCGGGACCGGCACCGCCTCACCAGGGCCATGCACGGCGTCGACCACGTGGTGCACGCCGCCGCGCTGAAGCAGGTGGACACCGCGGAGTACAACCCCTCGGAGTACATCGCCACCAACATCACCGGCTCGCAGCACGTCGTGGACGCGGCGATCGAGGCCGGCGTCAAGAAGGTCATCGCGCTCTCCACCGACAAGGCGTCCAGCCCGATCAACCTGTATGGCGCGACGAAGCTGGTCGGCGACAAGTTGTTCGTCTCGGCCAACCACTACGCCGCCCAGCACCCCACCCGGTTCGCTGTGGTGCGCTACGGCAACGTGGTGGGCAGCCGCGGCTCGGTGGTCCCGCTGTTCCGCCGGCTGGCCGCCGAGGGCAAGAGCCTACCGATCACCGACAAACGGATGACCCGCTTCTGGATCACCCTGGATCAGGCCGTGCAGTTCGTCATGGACTCGTTCGACCAGATGCAGGGTGGCGAGCTTTTCGTGCCGCGCATCCCGAGCATGCGCATCCTCGACCTGGTCGAGGCCGTGGCCCCGGACGCCACCACCCACGAGATCGGGATTCGGCCGGGCGAGAAGCTGCACGAGGAGATGATCGCGCCCGACGACAGCCGGCGGACGCTTCGCGCCGACGGCTGGTTCATCGTCCAGCCGACCATCGCCACCTGGGGCTACCAGGCGCCGGTCGACTGCGACCCGGTGCCGGACGGCTTCGCCTACCAGTCGGATACCAACGACGAGTGGCTCACCGTCGAGCAGTTGCGCGACATGCTCGGCATCAACGGATGACGGGGATGCTCCCGTACGGCCGGCAGTCGATCAGCGAGGACGACGTCGCAGCCGTCGCCGACGTGCTGCGCGGCGACTGGCTCACCACCGGTCCGCAGGTCGACGCCTTCGAGGCCGACCTCGCCCGGTGGACCGGCGGAGTCGGTGTCGCCGCCGTCTCCAACGGCACCGCGGCGCTGCACGTGGCGTACGCGGCGGCCGGGGTGGGGCCGGGCGACGAGGTGGTCGTCCCGCCGATGACGTTCGTGGCGACCGCCAGCAGCGCGGTCGCCCTCGGCGCGAAGATCGTGTTCGCCGACGTCGACGACGAGACGTTCTGCCTCGACCCGGCGGCGGCCGCCGCCGCGGTCACCTCGCGGACGAAGGTCGTCGCCGCTGTCGACTACGCCGGCCACCCCGCCGACTACGACGCGCTGCGCACGTCGGTCGAGGGCAGCGACGCGCTGCTGCTCGCCGACGCGGCGCACTCGATCGGCGGGACGTACCACGGTCGGCCGGTCGGTTCGCTCGCCGACCTGACCACGTTCTCGTTCTTCCCCACGAAGAACCTGACCACCGCCGAGGGCGGCGCCGTCGCGGCGCTGGACCCGGAGATCCTGAAGCGGGCCCGCCGGTTCCGCGGCGTCGGCGTGGTCCGCGAACGCGGCGACCTGCGTTTCCCGGATGAGGGCGGCTGGCACCAGGAGGTGCACGAGTTCGGGCTGAACTACCGGCTGCCGGACGTGCTCTGCGCTCTGGGTCGCAGCCAACTGCGTCGGCTCGGCGAGTTCACGGCCCGCCGCAGCGCCCTGGTCGCCCGCTACGACGAGGCACTGGCCGACCTCGACGGCGTACTGCTGCCGAACCGCAGGTCGTGGGCCCACCCGGCCTGGCACCTCTACCCGATCCGGGTGCTCGACGGGCGTCGCCGCGAGGTGTACGACCGGATGCGGGCCGCCGGCATCGGCGTCCAGGTCAACTACATCCCGGTGCACTGGCACCCGGCCTTCGCCGACCTGGGTTACCGGCGCGGGTCCTGCCCGGTGGCCGAGTCGTTCTACGCCCAGCAGCTGTCGCTGCCGCTGTACCCGGGACTCAGCGACGCCGACCAGGACCGCGTCATCGATGCGCTGACCGCCGCGGTGCGGGTCGGCTCGGTGCGTTCCGCCGCCTGATGGGAACCTGATGCACCACGCCAACCACTTCTACGGCCACGCGCACGTGCTGGCCCGGTACGCCGGCCTCGGTGACCGGCACCCGCCCCGGATCAACGGGTACGTGCAGCACGGCTGGAACATCGGTGACGGCCTGGCCCCCGGCCACCCGTACGCCGAACGCACCCCCAGCCTGCTCTGGTCGGAGCAGACCCGCCGCCGGGCCTGGTCCGTGGGGCGACGCAACGTGGTCGTCATCGGCGCGCCGTTCAGCTACCTGTTGGCCATGCGACCCGAGGAACCACCGGCCGAGGAGCGGGAGGGCACCATCTGGTACCCGTTCCACGGCTGGGAGGGTCAACACGTCAAGGGCGACCACCGCAAACTGATCGCCCTCATCCAGGACACCGAGCCCGGCCCGGTCACTGTCTGCCTCTACTGGCACGAGTACCGGATGCGCAACGTGCGCCGGCTCTACGAGCGCGCCGGGTTCCGGGTGATCTGCCACGGCTACCGGGGGCACTGGTGGAAGGACACCGACCCGGAGTTCCTCGACCGACAGCTCACCGAGCTGCGCCGTCACCGCCGGGTAGCGTCCAACCGGCTGACCAGCGCGATCTTCTACGGCATCGCGGCGGGGTGCGAGCCGGCGGTCTACGGCGACCCGATGATCCTGTCCAACGAGGACCCCACCTTCGGCGGCACCGCTCGGATCCGACGGCAGTGGCCGCAGTTGCACGGCACCGCTGTCGACCTGCCCACCGCTGTCGAGATCGCCCGCGCCGAGCTGGGCACCGACCACCGCTGCACGCCAGCCGAGCTACGCGAGCTGCTCGGTTGGGCGAACCTCCAGGAGGAAGAGGAAGACCGTGACGACTGAGACGGCACCCGCCGACCGGATCACCCTGCCGGGCGGCGAGATGCTGGCCTGGTCGGACCTGCCGCAGGAACGGCTGGCCAACGGGGGGCCGCTCGCCGCGCTGGCCGCCCGGTTGGTGCCGCCCGGCGCCCGGGTCCTGGTGGCCGGTCCACACGACCCGGCGCTGCTCGACCAGCTCACCCACGCCGAGGTCACCTGCCTGCTGCGCAGCCACCCGGACGCGGTGGCGCTGGCGCACCGGGCCGCCCGCGTGGTGGTGGGTGGCCCGGCCGGGCTGCCCGACGACGAGACGTACGACGTGGTGATCGCCGCTGCCGGGCTGGACCCGGTGGAGTCGGTGGAGGGCACCCGGCTCGGCTGGGACGCTGTGCTGGCGCGACTCGTCGCCGCAGTGCGACCGGGTGGCGCGTTGCTGCTGCGCCTGGACAACCCCTTGGGCCTGCACCGGCTGGTCGACACCACCCCCTGGTACGCCCGCCGCGACGACTCCGCCTGGGCGATCGGCGGCGTGCTGGACCGGGCCCACCCGGCCAACCGGGACCAACTGCGCGAGCGGCTCGGCGCCGTGGGGCTGCGGCCGGCCGCGTGCTGGGCCGCGTACCCCGGTGTCAGCACCCCGACGGCGCTGCTGGACGCCGACCACCTCGACCGGGACGCGGGCTCCGGCCTGTTCGACGCGGTGCTGCACGGCGCCTGCGCCGGGGGTTTCACCAGCGCCACAGTGCTCCAGGACCCGGCCCGGCTCGCTGTGGACGCGCTGCACGCCGGGCGCGCCGCCGACCTCGCACCGGGCTGGCTGACCCTCGCCCACCGGCCCGCCGACCCCACGGACCCGACCACGCCGACCGTCGAGGCGGACCTGCCGGTGGCTCTCGTGCAGACCGGTCGCCCCGGGATCGGCGTGCTGGAGGTGCTGAACGGCCCCTCGGGTTGGCGCTGGGGGCTCATCCCGACCACCGAGGCGACGACGCCGGCCGTCGCGCCGTTCGCCAGCCGCGAGGCCGCGTACCGGGACGCGGATGCGCTGTCCGGACCGGTGCCGTCCGGCCGGCTGCTGCGTACCCTGCTGCTCGACGCGGCCCTGCGCCGCGACCTGGCCGCCCTGCGCGCGCTGCTGCGCGGGTACGCGGGCTGGCTCGCCGACCAGGCCGACACCGACGGCCGAATCGCCGGCGCGGCGGCGCTGGCCGGCACCGACAACGTGGTGGTCGACGGCGAGCGGTACGGGGTGCTCGACCCCAGCTGGCGGGCCACCGCCGCGCTGCCCGGCGACGTGGTGCTCGCCCGCGGGCTGTGGCGCTTCGCCGCGGGCCTGCTCATCGGCGGGTACGCCCACCCGTGGTCGTCCACTCTCGACGTCGCGGGCCTGACCGTGGTGCTCGGCGGACTCGCCGGTCACGACCTCGACCGCGCGACCGTCAGCGAGGCGGTCGCGGCCGAGGCGGCCATCGCCGCCGCGCTGCACGGGCTGGGCGCCGACGGCACTGTCGGCCTCGCCACCGAGCTGCACGCCGTCGCGCCGACCGACCCGCCGGTCGGCGGGCACAGCTACCAGCAGCTACGCGAGGCGTGGCTGCGCCAGCGCGAGGAACTCACCCGGTTGGCCGCGCTGACCGCGTGGACCGAGGAGCTGCTCACCTCGCGAGAACGGGCGCTGCGCCGGGCCGAGACGACGATCGGCCTGCTCAGCGGGTCGCTCAGCTACCGGGTGGGCCGGCTCGCCATCACCCCGGCCCGCCTGGCCAAGCGGGGTGCCCGCGCCGCAAAACGTCGGGCCACCGCGGTGCTGGCCCCCAAGCAGGAGGAGCAGCAGTGACCGGCGTACCGGTACCCGGGGTCTCCGCGGACGACGCGGGGCCACGGATCGTCGGCATCGTTCAGGCGCGGATGGGCTCGTCCCGGCTGCCCGGCAAGGTGCTCCGCCCGCTCGCCGGACGCTCCGTGCTGGGCCGGGTCGTACGCGCCGCCTCCGACAGCGGCGTCCTGGCCGACCTGGTGGTCGCCACCAGCACCGACACGGTCGACGATGCGGTGGCCGCCGAGTGCGCGCGGCTCGACGTGCCGTGCCACCGCGGGCCGGTCGACGACGTGCTGGACCGGTTCCTGGGTGCCCTCGCGGCGCACCCGGGGGACGCCGTCATGCGGTTCACCGCCGACTGCCCTCTGCTCGACCCGGAGATCATCACCCTGGTCGCGTCGGTGTACCGGGCGGTCCCCGGGCTGGACTACGCCAGCACGTCGATCGCCCGGACCCTGCCCCGAGGGCTGGACGTCGAGATCATCCGAGCGGAGACGCTGCGTACCCTGGGCCGGCTCGCCACCGACCACCACCGCGTGCACGTCACCTCGTACGCGTACACCCATCCGGAGCTGTTCCGGGTGCTCGGGGTGACGCTCACGCCGGACCGCTCCGCGCTGCGGCTCACCCTCGACACCGAGCAGGACTGGACGCTGGTCAGGGCAATCATCGACCACTTCGGTGACGTCAGCGTGCCGCTGGCCAAGCTCGCCGACTGGCTCGACGGTCAGCCCCGGCTGCGGGTGCTCAACGCCGACGTACGACAGAAGCACCTGGAGGAGTCCTGAGTACCCTGAGGGTCGGGTTGCGCTGCGACGCCGGGCCACGGCGCGGCGTCGGCCACCTCGTCCGCTGCCTGGCGCTCGCCGAGGAGTTCCTCGCCCGGGGCGCCGACGTCACAGTGTTCGGCGCCGTCGAACGGCTCGACTGGGCAACCGCGGAGCTGGCCGCGCGGGGCATCCCGCTGCTCCCCGGCCCGGACTCGGCGGCCGAACTGGTCGAGGTGGCCCGCCGACACCACCTGGACGTGCTGGTCCTCGACTCCTACGAACTGGACCCGGCCGGGGCCGGCGCCCTGCGCGCCGCCGGCGTCCACACCCTCGCCATCATCGACGGCGACAGCCGGGGCCAGGTCGCGGACCTCTACCTCGACCAGAACTTCGGAGCGGAGCTGCCCGGGCCGGGGTCCGCAGCGGAGCTGCCCGGCCGGCTGCTCGCCGGGACCGGGTACGCCCTGCTGCGCGACACCGTGATCAGCGCCCGGCCGCCGGTCGTACCGCCCGCCACGGCGGTCAGCCGCCCCCGGGTGCTGGCTTTCTTCGGCGGCACCGACGCGGTCGGCGCGGCGCCGGTCCTGACCCGGGTGCTGGTGGCCACCGGCCACCCGATGGACCTCACTGTCATCGTCGGGCGACCCGAGATCGAGGCGGAGGTCGACGATGTCGCCCCCGGCCGGGGGCAGACCATCCGACCGGTACCGCCCACCACCTCGCTGCCGGCACTGATCACCGAAGCGGACCTGGTGGTCAGCGCCGCCGGCACGTCCACCTGGGAACTCTGCTGCCTCGGCGCACCCAGCGCACTGGTCTGCGTGGTCGACAACCAACGTGAGTCGTACACCCGGGTGGTGCGGCACGGCCTGGCCGCCGGCCTCGGCGAGCTGCCGGAGCTGACCGCCGGTGGCGTCGCCGGACGAGCCGCCCGCGCGACGGCGGCACGGACCCTGCACGGGCTGCTCAGCTCGCCGCAGCGGCGCGCGACGCTCGCCGCGCGCGCCTGGTCAACCGTCGACGGGCAGGGCCGGGCGCGGGTGGTGGACGCGGTGTTCGACGCCGTACGCGCCGCCGCCGTCCCCGGCTGACCGCGGAAGGCCAGGTCGGACCGGGCCGACACTAGCACGGGTGTACGAAAGTGCTGCTAGTGTGGCCGTATGACGCAGGCCGCCTACCAGCCGTCGATGCTCGACCTGGCCGACGCCGGGCCGACCCTGGGGCCGCTGCCCGGCCAGATCCGCCGGCACCAGCTCAGCCGGGGCGCCTGGGTCGACCACCTTCCCGGCTGGGTGCGCGGCTCCGACACCGTCCTCGACACCCTGCTCACCGAGGTGCCCTGGCGTGCCGAGCGGCGCACCATGTATGACGCCGAGGTCGACGTGCCCCGCCTGCTCTGCTGGTATGACGGCGCGAGGCAACTCCCCCATCCCGTGCTCACCGCCGCGCGGGCAGCGCTGACCAGTTACTACGCGCCCGAGTTGGGCGAGCCCTTCGTCACCGCCGGCATGTGCCTCTACCGCTCCGGGCGCGACAGCGTGGCCTGGCACGGCGACACCATCGGTCGCTCGGCGCACACCGACACGATCGTCGCGATCGTGTCGTTCGGAGCACCCCGACCGCTGCTGTTGCGCCCACGCGGCGGCGGCGAGAGCCAGCGCTTTCCGGTGGGCCACGGCGACCTGATCGTCATGGGCGGCTCGTGTCAACGCACCTGGGAGCACGCCATCCCCAAGACCACCCGACCCGTGGGCCCCCGGGTGAGCGTCCAGTTCCGCCCCCACAACGTCGCCTGACCGTGGGCCCTGCACTAGGGCGTCAGACGTTCGAGGCGGTGGCGGACCTCCTCGACTGCGGGGTCGCCCACGTCCTCATAGATCCGCGCGGCCAGGCGCCAAGCGGCAGCGGCAGCGTTCCGGTCACCCATCCCTTCCCGCGTGTCCCCGAGTCGGATGAGGGTCTCCGCCTCGTGATACCGGTCCGCGGAGTCACGAAAGAGTGCGATCGCCTGCTCGTAGCAGTTGGCCGCGCGGTCGCGTTCACCGAGGCGGTCGTAGGCGAAGCCGAGGCTGTCCAGCGTCGCGGCCTGACCGTTGCGGTCGTCGGTCCGTCGTTGCTGGTCGAGGGCCTCGCTGCAGCTGGCGATGGCCTGGACATAGTCGCCGGTGCTGGCGAGCAGCCAACCAATCGCGTTGAGCGTCCGGGCCTCGCCCGCGTGATTGCCGACCAGCCGGTAGAGCCGCAGCGCCTCGCGACCGTGTGCGAGCGCCTCGTCGAGCCGGCCGTCCAGGTAGCAGAGCTCGCAGTAGTTGTGCAGCGTCTGGGCCTGGCCGATCGGGTCGCCGAGACGTTCGTGTAGCTCAAGCGCTCGCTTGAGCCGGTACTCGGCAGTGGTGCGGTCGCCCAGTCGGGTCAGCGCGCGGGAGACCAGCCGGTTGGCGACGGCCTGACCGGCGAGGTCGTCGATCTTCTCCGCGGCACCCAGCGCGACCTCTTGGATGGCGAGCTGGTCCTGCCAGAGGCCGCGCGGCGCCACGAAGGTGGTCAGCGCCCACGCGATCTGCCAGGCATACGTCTCGAAGCCGTTCTCGGCGGCCTGTCGGACCACCCGGACCAACACTCGATGCTCCGCCGTGAACCAGGCGAGAGCGCCGTCGTGACCGGTCACCGACGGCCTGGCGGGTACGGGCAGCGGCGGCATCGGCTCGATCGGGGGCCACTGCGGCTGGAGTAGCCGGGCGGCGGGATAGGCGGAGTGCAGGTAGTGGTCGTACAGGCGATGTCGGGCTGCGACGTGTTCGTCGCCGCGCTCCGACGACTGTGCGAGCTCGGCCGCGTAGGCGCGCAGAAGATCGTGGAAGGCGAACCGGCCGGGCGCGTGCTCCGCCAGCAGATGGAGCCGGGTCAGTTCCCGCAGGATCGGCGTAACGGCCGCAGCCGACTCACCGGCGAGCGCCGAGGCCGCGGCGGTGGTCAGGTCCGGGCCCGGATGCAGCCCAAGCAGGGTGAACAGCCGGGCCGCGTTCACCCCCAGGGCCAGGAACGACCACGAGAAGACGCGCCGGACGTCGCCGTCGGCCAACGCGTCCAGCCTCGCCTCGGCCGAGTGCAGTTCGGCGGCGATCGCGCTGAGCGGGAACGTGGGATGGGTCGCGACACGCGCCGCCACTATCGACAGTGCCAGCGGAAGCCGGCCTGCGGCCTCGATGATGTCGGCCACCGCCACCGACTCGGAGGCGAGCCGGCTGACCCCGAGACGCCTGGCGAGCAGGCTCCTCGACTCCTCCGCCGTCAGCACGTCCAGTGTCAACGGCGTGGCACACTCGGCGGCGATCAGGCCGCCGAGCCGGTCACGGCTGGTGACCACGACCATGCAGCGGCCCGCACCGGGCAGCAGGGCGCGCACCTGGGCGGAGTCGCGAGCGTTGTCGAGCACCAGGAGCATCCGACGGGAGGCCAGCAGGCTGCGGTAGAGACCAGTCCGGGCCTCCATGTCGGAGGGTATCCGGGCGTGGGGCACACCGAGCGCTTCGAGGAAGCCGGACAGGGCGTCGGGCGGGGACACCGCGCCAGCTTCGTCGTAACCACGAAGGTTCACATAGAGCTGGCCGTCCGGGAAGCTGTCGGCAACCCGGTGCGCCCAGTGCAACGCCAGCGCCGTCTTGCCGACTCCGGCCATGCCGGACACCACAGAGATGGCCCCGCTCGTCGGCCCCTCAGCCCCGCCGTGCAGAAGCCCGTCGAGGCCCGCCAGCTCGACGCTGCGTCCGACGAACTCCGGCACCGCACGCGGCAGTTGCTCGGGGCGCTGAATGAGCGGCCCCACTGTCGTCTCCGGCGCCGGCCGGTCCGGCCCCGTTGGCGGTTGCGCCGTCAGGCCCGGGCGGTGATGCAGGATGTCGTCGTACAGCGTGACGAGCTCCGGTGCGGGATCGAGGCCAGTCTCCTCCGCCAGCGCGTGTCGGGCCTGCCGAAAAGCATCCAGTGCGCCGGCCACGTCTCCGATGCGGTACAGGCCCACCATCAACTGGCCCCACGCCCGCTGCCGCAACGGATGCCGGTCGAGCAGGCCGCGCAACCGGTGCACGACATCGGCCGACGCGCCGAGGGCCAGCACCGCCTCGGCGTAGTCCTCCTCGACGAGCAGCCGGCGCTCCTCCAACTGCGCCACCCGCCGAGCCAGTGTCGAGCGCAGCGGCAGGTCGGACAGCGGCGCGCCACGCCACAGGCGCACCGCGGCGGAGAGTTCGGCCTCGGCCCGGTCCAGATCGGAAACGGCGAGCGCCTCGCGGCCCCGCGCCGCCGCAGCGTCGAACAGGTCCACGTCCCGTTCGTCTGGGCCCACCCGCAGCAGGTAGCCGCCGGCCGCAGCGGTTATCCCATCCCAGGTCGCCCCACCGCCCAGCGACCGCCGCAGCCCGCGCACATAGGTGCGCAAATTCGCGGCGGCCGACGCCGGCTCTTCGTCGCCCCACAGCATCGCGGCCAACTCGTTGGTGCCGACGACCTCATTCGGGCGCAGCAGCAGGGTCGCCAGCAGGAGACGCTGCTTCACCGAGCCCAGTGGAACCGACCGGCCGTCGCGGTACACCCGGAACGGGCCAAGGAGTTCGAAACGCAACCAGGCACCTCACATGTGGGCGCTGCCATGTGCCGCCACGCGTACAGCACCCGGATGACGCGGGCGAGTAGATGAGCTGTGCGTGAGTTGTACGGCGGTTGTACCGGCCCCACCGTACCTTCTCCACGGGGGGCCCGGAGCGGTGAGGACGGTTCTACCGTCCTCACCGCCCCATCCAAGAGCACCGATCGCCAGGCCTGGTTGCACGACGGTGGCGCGAGGCCCAACGGGACCGTCTGTCCACACCTGGCGCGAGGCCACCTCGCCTCGTCGTGCCAGGTGTGACACCGCCGGCTGGCGCAACGCCGCAGCACCGTTGCCCCTCATGAATCCCGACCAGAGGAGATACATGTCGTCGCTCCGCTCCACCCGCCGCGTCCTCAAGAGAGTCGCAGTGCCCGCCATCGGCGCGGCACTGGCCATCGGCATCAACGTCACCATCGCCACGCCGGCCGCGGCCAGCGGCTCCTACACGGGCCGGGCGTTCGTCCATGGCACCGGCGCGGTGTCTGACGACTTCGATGACGAAGGCGTCACCAACGTCACCACGCACCGCAACTCGAACGTCGCCTGTCTCTGGCAGACCATTCTCTGGGCGAATGGGTACCTGCCCTCGTCCGGGGTCGACGGCGTCTTCGGCGACCAGACCGATGCCGCGACGAGGAACTTCCAGCGCGACAAGGGCCTCTCGGCGGATGGCTCCGCAGGCCGGAACAGCTGGACGAAGGCCGGCGACACGCTGGTGCAGCACGACAACCAGAACGGGTGGCTGTACGTGGTGTACCACGGGGCGACGGGTTCCCGGAGCCCGTACGGCTCGCACCAGTTCGTCCTACAGCGTTCGCCCGACGGGAACTACCGGTTCTACCCGCCTCAGGGCAGCGGCCCCTACTGGGCCGCCTACAACTCCCGCACCTGCTGACCTCGCCCAGGACCACGACGGGGCGGATGCCGGGCCAGCCCGTGTGCCGATCCGGAAGAGAAATATCGCGAGTGGCCCGACCCCCACGCGGTGACCAGCGACTCGCAAGGTAGGTCCGAGCGCGACGGGACCGGTTGTCCGGACCTACCTTGCGGTTCTCCGGCCTGATCGCCACTGATCCAGCGGCGACCGGGCACCGTACTAGAGGAGGCCGGCCAGTTTGTAGAGGACCAGGGAGCCGGCTACCGCGACGTTCAGGCTGTGGCCGTGGCCGACCATGGGAATCTCCACCGCCGCGTCCAGTTGGTCGAGCGCCTCGGGCGGGATGCCGGTCGCCTCGTGGCCCAGCAGCACCACGGTGCGCCCCCGAGCGGCGGGCAGATCTCCGAGCCGGACGGCCTCGTCGGCCAGTTCCACCCCGAGGACCCGGGTGCCGGCGGCCCGTTCGGCGGCCAGCCATTGCAGCGGACTGCCGACCCGGTGGACGCAGCCCGGCCGCCGCAGCGTGTTGCCCCGGGCCACTGCCTCGTCCACCCAACGGAACGGTGGCACGGCGAGGCAGGCGCCGACCGCGTCGCACGTACGCAACAGGGTGCCCAGGTTCGCGCCGTGCAGCGGCCAGAGCGGCGCGGCGATCAGGTGACCCCAGCAGCGGTGTGGCCGGGGACGGCGGGCGGCGCGTAGCTCACGCCTCGGCCGGACCCGGATGGCGGCGCTCACGCCGCGCCGGCGACTCCGCCGGACAGAGAAGAAATCATGTTGAGGGGCGCTTCGCGGTGCACCCGGACCCTCACCGACAACAGAGGGCACCACCATACCGCGCTGGCGGAGACCCCACCCCGCATGATCGTGCTCGACCCAGGATCGAGTGGCATCACCGCGTCGGTGATGCCACTACTTCCAGGATCGAGCACGATCTCGGCGGACCTGGCACCCCGGGCATCCTCGGGCGACGGCGCAGGTGGGTGGGTCAGTCTCGTTCGATCAGGTGGCCCACCACCGTCGGGCCGAGCATCACCGCGAAGCCGCTGCCGTCACGGCGTGGGTCCGCCGCGGGCAGCTCCACGGGATCGCCGGTGGCGGTCGCGCCGACCGGTCGCGGGCCCACCCAGGCGACGGCCACGTCCGTCTCACCCTTGAGGAAGCGGTGCGCGCGCACGCCGCCGGTCGCCCGGCCCTTCGCCGGGTACGCCTTGAACGGCGTCACCTTGACCGTCGCGCCGGTGGAGGTGACCACCATCGGCTCGCCATGCCCCGGATCGTCGGTGCGCACCGCGCCGAAGAACGCGACCCGCGCCCCGGCCGGCAGGTTGATGCCGGCCATACCGCCGCCCTTGAGGCCCTGCGGCCGGACCAACCCGGCGGGGAAGCGCAACAGCGACGCCTCCGAGGTGACGAAGGTCAGCGTCTCGGTGCCATCGGCCAGCCAGGTCGCCCCGACCACCTCGTCACCGTCGCGCAGACCGATCACCTCGAACTCGTCGGAGCGCACCGGCCACTCCGGCGAGCAGATCTTCACCGCGCCCTGCCGGGTGCCCAACGCCAGCCCCGGTGAGCCCTCCGCCTGCCCGCCCAGCGGGGCCAGGCCGACAACGGTCTCCCCCGCCGCCAACGGCACCAGCTCGGCCGCGGACATACCGCCACGCAGTGACACAGTGCCCGCCTGCTCGGGCAGCACCGGCAGCGGCAGGACGTCGACCTTGAACGCCCGACCGGCGCTGGTCAACAGCAGCACCCGACCACGGGCGGTGGAGTGCGCGATGGCGCGTACCGTGTCGTGCTTGACCCGGCCGTTGCGTCGGCGCCCCTCGGAGCTCTCCTCCGACTCGGCAGCGGTCCGGGCGACCAGCCCGGTCGCGGAGAGGATCACCTGGCACGGGTCGTCGGCGACCTCCAGCGGGCCGGCCGGCGCGGACGCGGCCAGCACCTCCTTCAGGTCACCGTCGACAAGCGTCGTACGACGTTCGGTGGCGAACTGCTTGACCACGGCCGCCAGCTCGTCGGAGACCACCTTCCGGAGCACCCGCTCGTCGTCGAGGATCTTGCTCAGCTCGGCGATCTCGGCGCGCAGCCGCTCCTGCTCGGCCTCCAGCTCGATCCGGTCGAACTTCGTCAGCCGACGCAACGGAGTGTCCAGGATGTACGTGGCCTGGATGTCGGAGAGGCCGAACCGGCTCATCAGCCCGTCCTTCGCGGCCTGCGCGTCGTCGCTGCCCCGGATCAGCCGGACCACCTCGTCGATGTCCAGCAGCGCGATCAGCAGACCGTCGACCAGGTGCAGCCGCTCCTGACGCTTGCGCCGACGGTACGAGGTGCGCCGGGTGACCACCTCGTACCGGTGGGCCAGGAAGACCTCCAGCAGCGCCTTGAGGCCCAGCGTGCGCGGCTGCCCGTCGACCAGGACCAGGTTGTTGACGCCGAACGACTGCTCCAGCGGGGTCAGCCGGTAGAGGTCGGCGAGCAGCGCCTGCGGGTTGACCCCCACCTTGCACTCGACGACGAGCCGGGTGCCGCTCTCCCGGTCGGTGAGGTCCTTGACGTCGGCGATGCCGGTCAGCCGCTTGGTCTTGGTGACCTCGTTGGTGATCGCGGCGATGACCTTCTCCGCGCCGACACCGTAGGGCAGCTCGACCACTGTGATCGCCTGACGGCCCCGGCTGCCCTCGATCGGGCCGATCTCCACCTTGCCGCGCATCCGCACCACGCCACGCCCGGTCTCGTACGCCCTGCGCACCTCGTCCAGGCCGAGCAGCACCCCACCGGTGGGCAGGTCGGGGCCGGGGACGAACTCCATGAGTTTGTCCAGAGTGGCGTCCGGGTGGTTGATCAACCAGCGGGCCGCGGAGACGACCTCCGCCAGGTTGTGCGGGATCATGTTGGTGGCCATCCCGACCGCAATCCCGGACGCGCCGTTGACCAGCAGGTTGGGAAAGGCCGCCGGCAGCACGGTCGGCTGGGTCAGCGACCCGTCGTAGTTGGGCTCGACATCGACGGTGTCCTCGCCCAGCTCACCGACGAGCAGCATGGCCTCGCGGGACATGCGTGCTTCCGTGTAACGCGAGGCGGCCGGGCCGTCGTCTGGGGATCCAAAATTTCCGTGCCCGTCGATGAGTGGCACGTTGAGGGAGAAGTCCTGCGCGAGGCGGACCATCGCGTCATAGATCGCCGTATCGCCGTGTGGATGGTACTTACCCATGCAGTTGTGAACGACATAGCCCTCGGCGACGAACGCGTGCTCATCACTGCCGACCTGGATGTCGTACGTGACGTCGGGCGAAACCGCCTCAACCGACGTGACCCGCAGGAACGAACTGCCGACCAACGCGTCGAGCCGAGCAGCGAGCGGTGAGCCAAGGCGGTGGAGTTTGTGGATCCATCCGTCTCGTACCGCCCGCTCCAACTGGAACGACCGGTCCGCGAGCGGAACGCCATTGCGGTCCTTGCCATACCGCACTTTCGGGCCACCGCTTGCCGAGAGCGAGTCACGGAACGCCTGTCCGTCCTGGTCCCGGAACCACCCGCCGCCCTGATGCGCCGCCGTGAACTCCGCGATGACCGGGCCGTACGGCAACCGGTCATTGCCCTGCTTGCCGCTGTACTCGTAGCCGATCTCGGCGACCCGCTGCAAGCCGTCGTGCTTGTATCCGATCCGCACCCAGGGCAGCAACAACCGGGCAAGGTCAGCGGCGTCCCGACCGCTGACCGAGAGACCAAGGAGCGGGTTACCCGCGGAGGCGCGACCGCTGGTCCAGTGGTGCCCGTGCAGCCCCAGGTCGGCAAGCATGGCGTAGATCTGCCGCACCAGCACCTCGCTCGTGCTGACGAAGACGATCTCCCTGAAGCGCTTACGGACGTAGCCATCCCCGTCGAAGAAGCCGGCAAGGAACGGCACCCATGCCGATCGGTTCGCGATGATGTCGCCCGGCACGTGTTTGTCCCGGCTGAGCGGACGTGTGGCCTCCAGCAGCCCCTCGTGCCGGCTGAAGGTCAGAATGTGCTGGTCGCGATGCAGCGGATTCTCGGCCTCACGCTTTCCTCGGGAAACGTTCAGCCCGCTGGCGATGGCCCAACCATGGGCAACATCCAGCGGCTCGACGTCACACATGTGGATCCGGACCCGGCCGTCCGCTTCGCGAGACCGATGGGCAGGGAAGCCCTCAGCCACCAGCAGCCCGCGCACATAGTCGTAGACGTCACCAGTAGGCGTCGACACCGCATTGCGGCGACTGCCGTACGCCAATGCCAGTCGCCCGGGGAGATCCCGAGCCTCCGCCCATTGAACCGACAGGTCATCGGCGACCACGCGGAAGCGCTGGCCCGGCGTGACGAGCATCGTGTGCCCGTTGCTCCAGGTCACGCGTACGAGATCGGACACTGGATTCTGATAGACAGCAGTCACCGGTACGGACGCTCCGTCGCCGTCCAGCACGAGGTCCCCGACCTCGATCTCCTCAATGGCCCGCAAACCGTCGGGCGTCGAGACGAGTGTGCCGGCAACGAAGCAGTCCCCGACAATTCGGGCAGACTTCACGTGCCCGCGGTCGGGGCGGTAGCCCTGCTCGTACATCGACCAGAGGATGCGCCGGTGCACGGGCTTGAGGCCGTCGCGGGCGTCGGGCAGGGCTCGGGAGTGGATGACCGAGAACGCGTACTCCAGGTAGGAGTCGGAAACCTCGGTGACCAGCGGGTTGTCGAACACCCGCGCGCCGGCCTGGTCGAACGAGGAGAGGTCGACCTTGTTTTCCTTACGGCGTGCCATGACTCAGCTCTCCACTGGAACGGAACGGGCGCTCATGCCGTCGCTTCGCTTCGCTTCGCAACGGCATGAGGCACCATCGCGCTGTACCAAAAATTCGCTCACTGTCGCTCGCTCATGCGTCGATCGCATCCCGGTCGACGCGGTCGGCGGAGTCGATGAGCCAGTTGCGACGCGGCTCGACCTTCTCGCCCATCAGCAGTTCGAGGATGCGTTCGGCGGCGTCGACGTCATCGAGGGTGATCCGACGCACGGCCCGGGTGGCCGGGTTCATCGTGGTGTCCCACAACTCGTCGGCGTCCATCTCACCGAGACCCTTGAACCGTGGGATGGGCGTGACGATCTGCTTGCCGGCCTTCTCCAGCTTGCGGACCGTCGTCTCCATCTCGGCCTGCGTGTAGGTGTAGACGGTCTGCGGGCTGCGCCCCTTGGTGGTGATCTTGTGCAGGGGCGGCATCGCGGCGTAGAGCCGACCGGCCTCGATCAGCGGCCGCATGTACCGGGCGAACAGGGTGATCAGCAGCGTACGGATGTGGGCGCCGTCCACGTCGGCGTCGGCCATGATCAGCACACGGCCGTAGCGCAGCGCGGAGAGGTCGAAGGTGCGCCCCGAGCCGGCGCCGAGGACCTGCACGATGGCCGCGCACTCGGCATTGTCCAGAACCTGCTGGAGGTTGGCCTTCTGCACGTTGAGGATCTTGCCGCGGATCGGCAGCAGCGCCTGGTATTCCGACGAACGGGCCATCCGGCTCGTACCCAGGGCGCTGTCACCCTCGACGATGAACAGCTCGCTGCGATCGATGCCGGTGGCCCGGCAGTCGACAAGCTTCGGCGGCATGGACGCGCCCTCCAGGGCGGTCTTGCGCCGGGCGGCGTCCTTCTGTTGCTTCTGGGTGAGTCGCACCCGGGCGGCGTCGACGATCTTCTGCAGGACGGTGCGCGCCTCGGCCTTGGTGCGCCGGTCCTCCAGCCAGGCCTTGATGTGGGCATCGACCAGGGACTGGAGAACCTTGGTGATGCCGGTGGTGGAGAGCTCGTCCTTGGTCTGCGAGGTGAACTGCGGCTCGGGGATCCGCACGTGCACCACCGCCGTCATCCCCTCCAGGACGTCGTCCAGGGTGGGCGGCTCCTCCTTGGCCTTGAGCAGGCCGCGGGTGTTGCGGATGGCGTCGGCGAGCGCGCGGACGAGGGCCCGCTCGAAACCCTTGCGGTGGGTGCCGCCGTGCGCGTTGCGGATGGTGTTGGTGAAGCACTCGACGGTGCGCTCGTAACCGGTGCCCCACCGGAACGCCACCTCGACCTCGGCGCGACGCTGCACGTTGGACTGCATGACGCCGTTGGCGTCGGCGGCGTTCTCCCGGTAGGTGCCCTCGCCGTTGACCAGCAGGGTGCCGGAGACCGGCCGATCGCCGGCCGGGGCGAGGAACTCCACCATGTCGCTGAGCCCGTTGGGGTAGTGGAACCGCTCCTCGGCGGGCGCCTCACCGGTCAGGTCGCGCAGCAGGTAGGACACGCCGGGGACCAGGAACGCGGTGTTGCGAAGCTTCATCCGGACGGCGTCGACGTCGAGCGCGGCGCCGGTCTCGAAGTAGCGGGCGTCGTGCCACCAGCGGATCGAGGTGCCGGTGCGCTGGCCGCGCTTCATGGCACCGGTCACCTGGAGCCCGGGGCCGGCGGTGAAGGGTGCGTCCGGCCCGTCGCCGTCGAAGATGCCCGGGACGCCGTGCCGGAACGACATCGCGTGGATCTTGCCGGCCCGGCGGACGGTCACGTCGAAGCGGCGGGACAGCGCGTTGACCGCCGATGCGCCGACGCCGTGCAGACCGCCGGAGGTCTTGTAGCCGGAGCCGCCGAACTTGCCGCCGGCGTGCAGCCGGGTCAGCACCAGCTCGACGCCGGAGATGCCGGACTTGGCGTGCACGTCGGTGGGGATGCCGCGGCCGTCGTCGTCGACCTGCACCGAGCCGTCGGCGTGCAGGATCACCTCGACGTGGCTGGCGTGACCGGCGACACCCTCGTCGGTGGAGTTGTCGAGGATCTCGTTGACGAGGTGACCCACGCCACGGCTGTCGGTGGAACCGATGTACATGCCGGGCCGCTTGCGGACAGCGTCCAGCCCCTCAAGGTGGGTGAGGTCATCGGCCCCGTACAGGGTGTCAGGCTCTGCGGTCAACTGGTCGTACTCCCCGGTCTCGGCGGTGTGCTGCCGGTCACCGGCGACATCAGCCGGCGTGGCGCGCCGCAGCGAGCCTAGCCCGAGGCTAGGACAACCACCGGAGGACCTACGCGACCCGCCGCGCGCGCCCCTCCGGACGTGAGCCAACGAACAGCCGCCGCGTGATCATGGGACCACGCAGAGACACCGCCACCGGTACGCTCAGCCATGATCGCGGCCGGTTGAGCGCGGGGTGCACGCCGGACCGGGTCGAGGAGATCGGGAGGCGGTCGAGGTGGACGCGCGCTGCTGGGCGCCGTGGACGCGCTCCGTCCGGCGCAGCCGTGGCTCACCCCGTTCGGCATCGTGCGCAACCTGCTGTCCGGTGAGATGAGCGCC
This sequence comes from Micromonospora sp. CNZ322, assembly GCF_007827755.1. Classification (NCBI taxonomy): domain Bacteria; kingdom Bacillati; phylum Actinomycetota; class Actinomycetes; order Micromonosporales; family Micromonosporaceae; genus Micromonospora; species Micromonospora sp. CNZ322. The sequence goes on along the minus strand of NZ_VITD01000006.1, from coordinate 147,219 downwards.
CTGCGGTGGGTGCAGTGGCTGTGCGTACTCCTGATCTGGGGCGTCGGGCTGAACGCCGTGGGCGCGGCCGTGTTGAACCGCCGCGGCCGCCCGACCGGTCGCTGACAACGCGCCGAGGGCGCGGGTCGGCGCGGTCGACAACCCGGAGCGCGGGTCCAATCTCGACGCGGTAGCCCGCCATGCCTACGGGCGCATGTCTTTCGTCGAACGAATCTGTTACGGGCCATTGACGCCCGTCGCGCCGGGGTGATCTGATCGCGCCCTCAGAGAATCTTTCATCTTTCGATGGTTGGGGGCCCCATGCCCAGGTTCCGGCATACCGCGCTCGCCGCGGGACTAACGATCGCCATGGCCGCGTTGTCGACCGCCGTCGCGCTGCCCGCACCCGCGTCCGCCGCGTTGCCCACCGCCGCGGTGGCACTCGGGGACAGCTTCATCAGTGGCGAGGGCGCCGGGGCGTACACCCCGGTCGTCGACGTCAACGGAGTCAGCCAGGGCTTCCCCGGTTGGACCGCGGCGAACAACAACGCGTTCTTCTGCCACCGCTCGGCGAACGCCTCGCTCAACCAGGCCAACCTGCCGGGCATCCAGAACCGGTTCAACCTGGCCTGCTCCGGCGGTCAGCCACACGACATCGCCAACGCCTCCCAGGCGCGGACCAACGGTCGTACAGTCGCCTCGCAGCTGAGTCAGCTGCGCGCCGTCGCGCAGACCCAGGACATCGACCTGGTGCTGGTCGGCCTCGGCTCCAACAACAGCTCGTTCACCTTCGGCAGTGTCGCGGAGAAGTGCGCCAACCGGTTCATCGCCGACGCCTGGACCGGCTGGTGGGAGTTCTGGGCGTACCTGAACGGGCCGGTGGAGCAGAAGCCGTGCAGCGACGCCGACCTGGCCACCGCCGCGCAGCTTAGCGCCGCGACCGCCGAGACCACCGCGGCCGTACGCCAGATCCTGACCACCCTCGACCAGGTGGACGCGGACGGGCAGCACCGGGTGGTGTTCCAGGACTACACGAACCCGCTGCCGCTGGACCTGAACCCGCAGTTCCACGAGGAGGACAGCCGGGACGACACCCGGGACAAGTTCCGTGACCTGGGTGCCGAGCGGTACGCGGGCGGTTGCCCGATCCACCGGGCCAGCCTGGCGCCGGGGCACCGCTTCTCCCAGGGCCTGGGCAGCATCGTGAAGTCCACCCGGGACACTCTGGCCGCCGAGTTCCCCGCCGACGAGCTGGTGTACCTGAACGTGCAGCAGGCCTTCAACGGTGCCCGGCTCTGCGAGCAGACCAGCAGCCCGAGCGGCGCGCTGGCCACTCCGATCCGGCTTCAGGACGGCGCAACCGGCACCTTCGTCACCAGCCTCGCCGGCAAGGACAAGATCGCCATTCAGCGCATCGCCAACACCTGCGTCACCTACTTCCAGACCTGCCAGGAGTCGTGGCACCCGAACGCCACCGGGCACCAGGTGCTCGGCCAGTGCCTGAGCGGCGCGGCCTCCACCAGCGCCCGTTCGGTGGCCTGCGTGCGGGCCAGCAACGGGGCGATCTCGGTCTCCTGACCGCAGCGTCCTTCGGAGGGCTCCGCCGTTCGGCGGGGCCCTCCGTCGCGTCCGTTCAGCGCGCGGCACGTCTGCCCACCGCTGTCGTGGACTTAAATGCCTACTGCTACCCGCCGGTAACGTCAGGCCGTAGGCTGGGCCGATGAACGGGGACCCGGAGTACGCGCAGGAGTACGTCGACGTCGACGGTGGCCGGTTGGGTGTGCAGGTCTATCCGGAACCGGACGGCGTGCCGGGCGCGCCGGTGGTCGTGATCTGGCCCGCGATGGGGGTCCGGGCCCGGTACTACCGGCCCTTCGCCGCCGCGCTGCGCGCCGCCGGGCTGGCAGTGGTCGTGGCCGACCTGCGCGGCACCGGGGCGAGCACGCCCGCGCCGAGTCGGGCGGACCGGCACGGTTACGCCGAACTGGCCGACGACGTCGGCGCCGTCCTGGCCGCCCTCAAGCCACGTCTGGACGGACGCACCCGACTGCTCCTCGGGCACTCGCTCGGCGGGCAGGCCGCGCTGCTGCACCTCGCCCTGCACGGCAGCGGCGAGGTGGACGGGTTGGCGCTGGTGGCGGTCGGCATCCCGTACTGGCGGACCTACCCGGGCCGGCGCGGCCTCGGCGTACTGCCCTACACCCAGGGGATCGCCGCCACTGCCGCGCTGCTCGGGGTCTGGCCGGGCTGGGGCTTCGGCGGTCGGCAGGCACGCGGCGTGATCCGCGACTGGGCCCACACCGCGCGGACCGGCCGATTCCCCCGGCTCGACGGTACGGACACCGAGGCCGCCGTCCGCGCGGTACGGACTCCGGTGCTGGCCGTCAGTGTGGACGACGACCAGTTCACCCCGCACGAGACCATGGACCACCTCTGCGCGAAGCTCGCCGACGCGCCGGTGACCCGGGAGCGGTACACAGTGGCGCAGGCCGGTACGACGTTGGACCACTTCACCTGGGTCCGCGCCAGCGGCCCGCTGGCGCGGCGGATCGCCGGTTTCGTCGGCGATCTGCCGCCCCGCTGAGCCGTACCGGCCGGTTGGCGGCCGGTCGGCTCACTCGTCCTGGTCCAGCGGCACCAGTTCACCGTCCCGCTCCACCTGAATCTCGGCGTGCTCCTTGCGAGGTGCGACCTCTGCGGTGTTCCGGTGTGGGTCGTTGTCGGGGTGCATGAGCACCGCGTCTGTTTTGGGGGTCTTCTCCCTGCTCTCGTCCGGCTGTGACATCGCGTTCCCCTCTCGTCGGCGTCGCTCGGGATCTACCCACCACCGGGCGAGTGACTCCTGCCCGGGGCAGGTCGACCCGCCGACGCCACGGATGTCCGGTAGCGGCCCTCCACGACGCGGATCGGTCCGCCCGGGGCGGGGTTAGCCGCCCGACCGGCGGGTAAGCCGCACCGCCCGACACGGCGGAAGGGGATCACATGTCCGAACGGCACACCGCACTGCGCTCGATGCACGATCTGGGCCTGGCGGCCTGGTTTGGCGGCTCCCTCATGGGTGCCTTCGGTGTCAACGGCGCAGCGGCGAAAATCAGCGACTCGACCCAGCGACTCCCGGTCGCCTCGGCCGGATGGTCCAAGTGGACCCCGGTCAACGCGGCCGCGATCGGCGCCCACCTGGCCGGCGCCGTCGGCGAGCTGGTGACCGAGAGCCCACGGGTGGCGGCCCAGTCCGGCGTAGGCCGGGCCAGCGCCATCAAGACGGCGTTGACCATCGGCGCGCTGGCGGTCACCGGCTACAGCCGGTTGGTCGGAATGCGGCTGGAGAAGGCCGGCGGGCCGTCGGTGAGCGGCGCCACCGAGCCGAACCACCAGACCCCGGCCAGTGTGGCCTCGTCGCAGCGGCAGATGAAGCTGCTCCAGTGGGCCATTCCGGCTCTGACCGGGACGCTGGTCGTGGTCACCGCGTACATGGGTGAGCAGCAGAAGCCCGGACAGGTGTTCCGCGGGATGCTCGGTCGCACCGGTGGGATAAAGGGCGCCTCGAAGACCATGATCAAGATGGCGGGAATGAGCAACGGCAAGCGGCCGATGGCGATGGCCGGACGCTGAACGTCGGGCCGGCCGGCGTCCCGCCGCCACCTCGACGGCGGGGCGCTGGCCGGCCCTACGCGCGCACCGGAGCGACGACGGATGCCACGTGCGCGGCGGCGTGCCGGCGACATGTCGTACGCCGCGCTCGGGCGGGCGGTCCGGGCCCGAGGACGGCACATCGTCCGCCGCTGGCGGCGGACCGACGAGCGGGGTGGCCATGACGGCGCACAAGGGACGCAGCGGGGACAACGACCGGCTGGAGCCGGAAGCGACCAAGCCGTGGGGTACCGGCGACGGCTTCGACGCCGACGCGCCCTGGGGCACGGCCGACGACTCACCGATGGACGAGGGCAGCGAGGAGACCGCGGTGCCCGAGGGACGGCGCGGCGAGCGACGCGCGGGTGCTCCGGCGGGCCGGTCGGACCCGGCGGGACGGCACGGCTTTGGCTCGGTCGAGCCGACCCGTACGACGATGGCCGGACCGGGTGCCCCACCCGATCCCGCCCCCAGCGGCCGGAGCTTCCCCGACGACGCGGACATCGGCGAGTCGACCCAGGACGCCCTGCGCAGCCGGGGACGGCGGTCCTGAGCGGACCGGCGTCCGGCCGGGCAGTCCGTGCCGCGATCAGCCGGTCGCCGGGACGGCCTGCTCGACGACCATGGTCTCGGCGAGCAGTTGCGCCAGCCGGGTGGCGTCGCGCTGGGCCTGACCTGCGCAGCAGTTGTTGAACAACACGTGCAGTTCGTCGGGGAGATCGGCGAACCCGGCCAGCCGTCCGGCCCAGTGCCGCAGCTCGTCCTCGGCGTACGCGTACCGGAACTTCTCCTGCTTGTCGCCCTCGCCCCAGGCGTCGCTGTGACCGTGGAACCGGACGATCGCCGGTTCCGCCGTCATGGTCAGGATCGGTGGCACCGACGACGGGTGCCCCTGTGGCATGTCGACGCAGACCAGCGACAGGTCGTGGGCGCGTAGCAGGTCCAGAGTTTCCGCCGCCACGTCGTCGTCCAACCAGGAGCCGTGCCGCAGCTCCACAGCGACCCGCCACGGCCGGCAGCGCTGCGCCAGCTCGATGATCCGGCGTTCAGCTGCGGGGCTGCGCACCAGCCACGGCGGGAACTGCAACATCACCACACCGAGCTTGCCGGCCGCAGCGATCGGGTCGAGGGCCGCGCGGAACCTTGCCCACAGCTCGTCGTACGCCGGCTCCGGCAGGTCTCGGCGGCGGATCCGGCTCGGGCCGCTGGCCGGTCGCAGGTCCCGGGGCAGCACGGCGACCGGTGTCGGGTGACCGGTGAAGAGGCTGAACGCCTTGACGTCGAAGGTGAAGTCGTCAGGTGTGGCGTCCACCCAGCCCTGGGTCGTCTCGGGCACCGGGATGGCGTAGTAGGACGTGTCCACCTCGACCATCGGGAACTGGCTGGCGTAGAAGCCCAGTCGACGGGCCGGCGTGCTGGCCGAGCGCGGGTACCACCCGGAGCGCAGCAGGGACTGGTCCGCCCAGGACGACGTGCCCACCTTAATCACACCCATGTCATTCAGTGGACCGCCACCGGCGCGGATCGGCAACCGCTGGGGTCTTCGGTCGACCTGGTGTCGTGCCCGGAAAGTGTCGGTGCCTCGCCCTACGGTGGCACCGGATGGACATCAACGAAGGGTGGCGGCATGACCAGCACTGAGCAGCTCACCGGTGAGCACACCGATCTCCTCCAGGCGCTTCGCGGGCACCGCGGTTTTCTCCTGCAGACGGTCGACGGGCTCACCGACGAGCAGGCGGCCAGCCGCCCCACGGTCAGCGGCCTCTGCCTCGGCGGCCTCATCAAGCACGTGGCCGGCGTCGAGCGCCGGTGGATGCTCTTCGCTGTGGGCGGCGCCGAGGCGATGGACCGTGAGGAGGTCGACTGGGTCGGCCAGTTCCAGATGGCACCGGGCGAGACCCTCGCCGGGCTGGTCGAGCGCTTCCAGGAGGTGGCCGCCCAGACCGACGAGTTGACCGCCACCCTCGACCTGGACGCGGCGCACCCGCTGCCGCAGGCGCCGTGGTTCGAGCCGGGGGCGAGTTGGACGGTCCGCCGGGTGCTGCTGCACCTGATCGCCGAGACGGCCCAGCACGCCGGGCACGCCGACATCCTCCGGGAGTCGATCGACGGCGCCAAGACCATGGGCTGACTCCGACGCCGACCGTCGCCGGGCCGAGCGCCGCCGCACCCCCTCAGCGCAGGCGGCGTCGGCGTTCGGTGGTCCGGTCCCTCGCGTAGGCGTCGGAGTGACCCCAACGACCCGGGATGTCCAGCAGCTCCAGCCGACCGAACCCCTCCGGCACCGCCGGGTTCACCAACAGGTTGTCGCCGGTGGGTCGCAGCCCCAGCATGGTGCCGAGCAGCATCAGCAACGCCCCCGACGCCCACGCCTGCGGGCGGCAGCTCGTCGTCAACTGCACGGGGTAGGTCGTCAGGTCGCGCTCGTATCCGGCGATCACTCCCGGCGCCTCGCCACCGAGCGTCTGCGCCATGTCGAAGATGCCGGCCGCGATCCGGGCCGCCTGCACGTCGAGGCGGTAGCGGCGCAACCCGGCGGCGATCAGCGCGTTGTCCGACGGCCATACCGCGCCCAGGTGCGTGCCCACCGGGTTGTACGTGCGCTGCCCCGCGGCGAACGTGCGTACCCCCCAACCGCTGAACAGTCGCGGCCCGACCAGGTGCTCGGCGACCGCCTCCGCACGGTCGTCCGCGACGATCCCGCTCCAGAGCAGATGCCCGATGTTCGAGGCCAGCGCATCGACCGGTTCGCCGTACGGGTCGAGCGCCAACGCGTAGTACTCCCGGTGCGGCAGCCAGAAGTCCCGGTTGAAGCGCTCCTTCAGCGCTGCCGCCTCCCGTTCCAACCGATCGGCGTACGCGGGGTCGCCCCAGAACTCCCGGGCCAGCCGGGCGCCGCGCCGCTTCGCGTCGTACGCGTAGCCCTGCAACTCGCAGGTGGCGCGGGGGAAGGCGGGTTGCCGACCGTGGGCATCGACGATGGCGTCCGGGGAGTCCTTCCAGCACTGGTTGATCGTGCCGTCACGTTCGTTGCGACGCTGGTAGCGCAGGTAGCCGTCGCCGGTCAGGTCGCCGTACTCGTCGATCCAGTCCAGCGCCATCCGGGCCGGATGGCGCAGCTCGCGGACCAGGTCGGCGTCACCGGACCAGCGCTCGTACTCGTCGAGCAGCACGACGAAGAGCGGGGTGGTGTCCGCCGCGCCGTAGTACAGCGCGCTCACCCGGTCGCTGAATGTTCCGGTCTCGCCGTACCGGAGCTGGGCCAGGATCTTGCCGGGCTCCTCGTCCAGCGCGTCGTCGAGCTGGCCGCCCTGCATGAGCGCCAGCATCCGTAGCGTCGCCGGAGCAAGTTCGGGGGTGAAGGCCATCGTCTGGAGGCAGGTGATCAGGGCGTCCCGTCCACACAACCCCATCGCCCACGGCAGACCACCGATCGGCACCCGCTCGCGGTGCGACAGCGGCCTGTAGCGCAGCGCCGCCAGGTCCGCGAGGCTGCCCTGGTAGAGCTCCTCCAGGCCGCTGCGTTCGGCCACCAGCTGCGGTGCCCGGTCCAGCCACTGCACCAGGTCCTCGCGCATCCCTGTCCGCACAATCTGCTGGTGCGACTGGAGGTCGGCGCGGAGATCCCGGCCTTCCTCGCCGCCCATGGTCACGCTGACGTGCAGGTCGGTCTCCCATTTCCCCTCGGGTGCGATCCGGATCCGGAACGTCATTCCCTTCTCGTCCACCTCGGCGGGGACGGTGCTGCGCACTGTGGTCTGGCGGACGAACCGGTCCCGCTGGTAGCGCAGCACGAGTTGCTGGTCCGCCGAGTCGGCGCTGACCTCGACGGCCCGCTGCCGGAGCTGCCCGACCTCGACGATGTCGGTGAAGTCGCTGGCCATCTCCATCCGGACGGTGTACTCGGCGGGCTGCGACGAGTGGTTGAGCACAGTGATGTTCTCGTGGAAGCAGTCGTGCACCGAGCGGTGCCTGATGATCGACATGTCGGCGTCGACGTAGTGGCTCGCCGCACCGGGGACCAGGAAGAACCGGGTCTCGAAGTACGTGAGGTCGTCGCGGGCGAGAGCGTTGATCCGCTCGCCGTCGATCCTGAGCACCCAGTGGGACAAGAACCGGGTGTCGTACGCGAAGAGTCCGACCGGGGTCTGCGGGTCGACCTCGATGTCGCCCTGGGCGTCGCTGATCGCGAACAGGTTGCCGGCGATGACGTGCACCAGTTCCTGCTTCACGGCCGCTCATTCCGAGCGGTCGTCTCATTCCGAGCGGTCCTCGCGGTCCGGCCAACCAACGCGGCCCGGCCCAGCTCGTGCGGATGGCGGGCGCCGTCCGGCCCGGCGAAGATCCGCCGCAGCAGCATCAGCAGTTGCATGTTGCCGTGCACGGTCAGCTCGTTGCGCAGCAGGCCCGCGCCCGGGTGCAGCTCGCCGCGGGCCATCCGGTCGAAGACCGCCCGGTCGGCCCGCACCACCAGCTCGGCGTCGTCGGCCGATCGGGTCACCCGGACCCGTTGGTCGGCGATGGTCAGGTACCAGTGATCGGTGCTGCCGTCGTCACGGAGATCCAGCCGCAGCGTCCCCGCGGTGGTCTCCGGCAGGTCGGGCCGCCGACCGGTGTCCAACTGTCGCAGGTACTGCTCCGCCGTAGCGCCCATCGGGCCCCCTCCCCACGGTTTCCCGCAGGATCACCCGCGTCGGGGTGAGCCCGGCTCACCTGAAAAGGGTGAGGGGCGCGTCAGCCGGCCTCGATCAGGCCGCGCACGTAGGCGGCCTGGCCCACGTGTTGCAGGTCGTCGTCGACGATGCTGACCAACCGGACGCCGAGGGTGACCGGCGGGTCCCACCCCTCGTCGACCACGCGGTCCAGGTCCGTCGGGGCCAGGCCGGCCAGGAAGCTTCCGGTACGCGCCGCGACCGCCTGGTAGTAGTCGATCAGCGCCTGCGCGCTCTCCGGCCGCACCGCGGCGACCTGAGCGGGCGAGTGCCCGTAGCCGGTGTTGTCGGGGTCCGCGGCGAGCCCGAACCGACCCGCCCAGTCGCCGCTCACCCAGATCTGCTCGGCGTCGAGCAGGTCGGCGACGTGGTGGTCCTGCACCCGGGTGAGGTGCCAGACCAGCCAACCGACCGAGTTGGCGCCCGGCCCGGGCTGGTGGCGCAGTTGCTCGGGGCTGAGGCCGTCGACGGCCGCGCGGACGAGGTCGGGCAGCCGGTCATACGCCTCGGTCAGCAGGTCACTCACGTCCACGGGTACGCCTTCCTGGTCGGTTTCCGAACAGGTACCGCCGGACCAGGGCGCGCAAACCTCGACGGCTACGGTGATCGAATGGTCGCCGCGGTGGAGTTGTACCTGGACCCGGACGCCACCCGCCGGATCCGGGTGCTCTGGGATGCGCTGGAGGCCGAGGGGGTGCAGAGCATGCGCTCGCTGCTGGAGCAGCGCCACCGTCCGCACGTCTCGCTCATGGTGGCGCCCCATTTTGACCCGGAGCAGGTCGCCGAGGCGCTACAGGGGACGGTGGTGGCCGCCCCGCTGCGGCTCGACTTCCAGCACGCCGGCCAGTTCGTCGGTCGGGTGCTCTGGCTCGGCCCGGCGCCCACACCGGAGTTGCTGGCGCACCACCGGCTGGTGCACGACCGGCTCGCCGCCGCCGGCGTCGCCCTCGCCGAGCACTACCAGCCGGGGCGGTGGGTGCCGCACTGCACGCTCTCCATGCGGGTGCCGAACACGCTGATGGCCGCCGCGGTGCGCCGCTGCCTGGAGGTGTTGCCGCTGGCCGCGACAGTGGTCGGCGCGGCGCTCACCGACCACGCGCGCGGCATCGCCCACCCGCTGCCTTGACCGTGCCTCGACCGTCGAGGCGTAATGTCCGGTTTGGCGGGCGACAGTCGGAAACCCGAAAACAAGCGGTGCGGATGCGGCCGGGCGTGGGAAGGTTCGAGTGGCTGTCGTACCGGTGGTGGGCTGCTCACAGGCGGTCCGCCCATCCGGTGTGGCGCGGGGTCACCCCGCGCCGCCCACGGCGGCTTCGACGAGGAGAGGCAGGGCCCATGCAGGCTCAGCGCAGGCCACCGCGCACGGAGCGGAGCCAGACCCGGGACGACCGGACCGGCGGCGGAATGACCGGGGCGGCCACGCCACTGACGATCTGGGCGGCCGCCGTACTGCTCGGCCGGATCGGTGCCGGCGACGACGACGTCGAGGACGAACGGCACATCCTGCGCGGCATCGAGTGAATCTCGGCCCCGCGGCTCAGAGCCAGCCGCGCCGCTTGAAGATCACATAGAGGGTGCCGCAGACCAGCAGCATCAACAGCAGCGCGAAGAGGTAGCCGAAGCGCCAGTTCAGCTCCGGCATGTGGACGAAGTTCATGCCGTACACGGTGCCGATGAGCGTGGGAGCGAAGAGGATCGCCGCCCAGGAGGAGACCTTCTTCAGCTCCTCGTTCTGGCTGTAGCTGGCCGCGGTGAGGCTGCGCATCTCCTCGTTCTGCTGCTGCGAGACGAGGGTGGCGTTGACGGTGAGGATGTTCTGCAACAGGTGCCGGAAACCGTCCACCCGCTCCACCACCTGGGTCAGGTGGTCGGTCACGTCGCGCAGGTAGCGGCGCAGCTCCTCGTCGGCGCTGGCGCTGCCGGCGCCGTCGGCCAGCGCGTCGAGCACGCTGAGCAGCGGGCGGGCGGCCCGCTGGAACTGGATGACCTCGCGGCTGAGCCCGTAGATGCGGCGGCTGGCGTTCGGGTCGCCACCGAACACCTGGGTCTCGATCTCGTCGATGTCGTTCTCCAGTCCGGCCACCACCGGCGCGTACCCGTCGACGACCTGGTCGAGGATCGCGTACAGGACCGCCTCCGGCCCCCGGGCGAGCATCTGCGCCTCGGTCTCCAGCCGCCGCCGCACCGCGGCCAGGTCGGGCGCCTCGCCGTGTCGGACGGTGACCACGAAGCCCGGCCCGATGAACAGGTGCAGTTCGGAGAACTCGACCTCCTCCCGGAGGTCGTTGTAGCGGGCGGCGCGCAGCACCACGAACAGGGTGTGCCCGTACCGCTCCAGCTTGGGACGCTGGTGGGCGTTGATCGCGTCCTCAACCGCCAGGTCGTGCAGCCGAAACTCCCGGGCCAGCGAGGTGATCTGCTCGATGTCGGGCCGGTACAACCCGATCCAGGCCATCGCGCTGTCCTGCTCCTGGAGGCAGCGGTACGTCTCGGCGAGGCCGGACGGCGAGGCGAACCGGTGCCCCCGGATGTAGACCGCGCTGTCCACCAGGCCGCCGTGGGAGGCGGCGGGCGTCTCCGTGGACGGCGCCACACCGACCCTCGTCTCGTACTCGTCGAGTTGGCGGCCGAAGCCACCACCCGGGCGGAAGCGACGGCCGCCGACCATGCCCTGTCCCCTCCCCCGGTGCCGCCCATCCAGCCCGGGGCGCTGCTTCCCCCCTGTCCTGGGCACTGAAACCCGCCGTGGCGTCGGCTGGGTTCCACGCACCGGCGGACGGGGCCGGCCCGTCGGGCGGATACTCACGGTGACCGTGGGCGGGATGACGGGGGCGCCGGTGACTGTCGACAGACGCGCCGGCCGGTTGCGGGGGTGGCTGCTCGACGCCGGCTCGGACCAGGCCGTGCAGCACCCGGGGCCGCACGGGCGGCCGCCGGAGCACCGGCACCACCAGTGGTGGAAGGTGATGTGCCTGACCGGGGTCGACTACTTCTCCACGTTGGGTTACCAGCCCGGCATCGCGGCGCTGGCCGCCGGGGCGCTGTCACCGGTGGCGACCCTGGTGCTGGTGCTGGTGACCCTGCTGGGGGCGCTGCCGGTCTACCGGCGGGTGGCGGTGGAGAGCCCGCACGGTGAGGGTTCCATCGCGATGCTGGTACGCCTGCTGAGCTACTGGCCGGGCAAGTTGCTGGTGCTGGTGCTGCTCGGTTTCGTGGCCACCGACTTCATCATCACCATCACCCTCTCGGCCGCCGACGCGACGGCGCACATCGACGAGAACCCGTTCTGGCCGAGCGGGCTCAAGGGTCACGAGGTGCTGGTCACGCTGTTGCTGGTGTCGCTGCTGGGCGCGGTGTTCCTCAAGGGATTCACCGAGGCCATCGGGATCGCCGTCGTCCTGGTCGCGGTCTATCTGACGCTGAACGCGGTGGTGGTGGCCGACGCGCTGTGGCGGGTGGCGACGCATCCGAGCGCGGTCGGCGACTGGACGACCACGCTGACCACCGGGCACGGCGATCCGTGGCTGGTGGTCGGGCTGTCGCTGCTGGTCTTTCCGAAGCTGGCGTTGGGGCTGTCCGGCTTCGAGACGGGGGTGGCGGTCATGCCGAGCGTACGGGGTGACCCGCAGGACTCGGAGGCACGACCGCTGGGCCGGATCCGTGGCGCCCGCCGGCTGCTCACCACCGCAGCGGTGATCATGAGCGTCTTCCTGATCACCAGCAGCGTGACGACCACCGTGCTCATTCCGCCGGAGGCCTTCCAACCGGGCGGGCCGGCGAACGGGCGCGCGCTGGCCTACCTGGCGCACGCCCACCTCGGCGAGGTGTTCGGCACCGTCTACGACCTGTCCACCATCGGAATCCTCTGGTTCGCCGGGGCATCGGCGATGGCTGGTCTGCTCAACCTCGTGCCGCGCTACCTGCCCCGCTACGGCATGGCGCCGACCTGGGCGCGAGCCGTCCGGCCGCTGGTGCTGGTCTTCACCGCCGTGGCGTTCCTGATCACGATCGTCTTCGAGGCCAGCGTGGACGCGCAGGGCAGCGCGTACGCCACCGGGGTCCTGGTGTTGATCACCTCGGCCGCGACGGCGGTGACGCTCGCGGCGCTCCGGCAGCGTCAGCGCGGTCGCACCATCGCGTTCGGAGTCATCGCGGTGATCTTCGTCTACACCACAGTGGCCAACGTGGTGGAGCGCCCGAGCGGCGTCAAGATCGCGGCATGTTTCATCGGCGGGATCATCCTGGTGTCGGTGCTGTCCCGGCTGATGCGGGCCTACGAGCTGCGGGTCGACCACGTCGAACTGGATCACGTCGCGGCCCGGATGATCGACGAACGCGCCGGACGACGGATCCGCCTCATCGCGCACGAACCCGACCGGCGCGACGAGGCGGAGTACCGCGCCAAGCTGGCGCAGACCATGGCGGACAACGACTTTCCCGACGACGGCGACGTCATCTTCGTCGAGGTCACTGTCACCGACCCCTCCGACTTCGAGACGGAGCTGCTGGTCCGCGGCGGGGTGGTCGACGGCCGCTTCCCGGTGCTCAGCCTGGCCAGCTCGTCGGTGCCCACCGCGCTCGCCGCCCTGTTGCTGGAGATCCGCGACCGCAGCCGTCGGCGCCCCCACATCTACTTCGAGTGGTCCGAGGGCGGTCCGACCCGCAACTTCCTGCGCTACCTGGCGTTCGGACAGGGCGCCATCGCCTCGGTGACCCGGGAGATCCTGCGCCGCCAGGAGCCCAACCCGCACCGCCGGCCGCACGTGCACGCCGGCTGACCTGCGAGCCGACAGTCCGTCGCGCACAGTGAGTGTGGTCATAACGACTGGACGATCCACCCGCTCCTGCTGCTAGCCTCGGCGCAGGTCATGAGTGCCAGCGCGAAGCCCCGGCTCGCTGGCCGGCAACCCTCCTCCGCGGTGGGGTGCCCCGGGTGAAGACCAGGCACCGGCAGCACGTCGGTGCAAGCGTGGCCTGGCACCCAGGTCAGCACAGACCCGGGAGAACCATGCGCATCCTCGGCACCACCCCACCGACCGACGTCGCGGACTCCCGCACCGGTCGACCCTCGCCCGCACTGATCCGGCGACGGCACGTGGACATGATGCGAATGTGCAGCGCCGCCTGTCGTCGCGGCATCGCGCTCTAGCACCACCTTCCCGAGCTCCTTTCCCACCGGTACGCCCATCGGGCGCGCCGTCGGTGGCGCACGTCCGTGCGCGCCGAGACACCACCCTTCGGAGACACCCGTGCGATTCCTTCCTGCCCTGACCCGCGCCGCTGCCCTGGGCGCGGCCACGATCCTGGCCGCCACCGCCCTCACCGCCTGCGGCGACGACAGCTCGTCCGACGCCACCGCCAACCCGTACGGCCTGGCCCAGTCGGGCGTGCTGCGCGCCGGAACGCTGACCGACGCCCCGCCGAACGTGTACCTCAAGGACGGCAAGTTCACCGGCTTCGACAATGACCTGCTGACCGCCGTGGCCGGCAAGCTCGGTCTCACTGTCGAGTTCGTCGGCACCGACTTCTCCGCGCTGCTCAGCCAGGTCAACAACCGCAAGTTCGACGTGGGCAGCTCCTCGATCACCATCACCGAGGCCCGCAGGAAGACCGTCGACTTCGGCAACGGCTACGACTTCGGCTACTTCGGCCTGGACGTCCCGGTCGGCTCGCCGATCACCGGCTTCGACCAGCTCGCCGGCAAACGGGTCGTGGTGGTGCAGGGCACCGTCCAGGACGACTACGCCACCGGCAAGCAGCTCAACCCGGTGCGGGTGCCCGACTACAACGGCGCGATCAACCAGCTCAAGGCGGGCACCGCCGACGCCTGGATCGCCCCGGCGGAGATCGGCGAGAAGTCGGCCACCGACAGCAACGGCAAGATCACCGTGGCGGCCAAGCAGCTCAGCCCGGCACCAACCGCGTACGCCGTGGCCAAGGGGAACGACAAGCTGCGCGAGGCGCTGAACAAGAGCCTCGACGAGGTCATCGCCGATGGCACCTGGAGCCGGTTGCAGGCGCAGTACTACCCGGGCCGGCCGATCCCGGCGGACTTCACGCCGGGCAGCGGCACTGTGAAGGCTCCGTCCGTGTCGACCGCGCCGTCGGCGTCCGCTACGGCCGTGCCGTCGGCGTCCGCGTCGACCGCGTCCTGAGCCGGTGACGAGCGAGCAGGGCGGTAGGAGGAGCGACCGATGGATCCGTTGAGCACCCTGTGGGAGACGTTCTTCGACTGGGACGCGATGCGCGAGGCGCTGCCCGAGATGCTGACCGTCGGGTTGCCCAACACGCTGATCCTGGCGGTCTCCGCCGCCCTGCTCGGCTCGGTGCTGGGCCTGCTGCTGGCCGTCGCCGGGATTTCCCGCAGTCGCTGGCTGCGCTGGCCGGCGCGGGTCTACACCGACGTGTTCCGGGGGCTGCCGGCCGCGGCGACGATCCTGCTGATCGGCGTCGGGCTGGCCCCGCTGGGCATGCAGGTCTGGGGGCCGGATCCCTACCCGTTGGGCATCCTGGCGCTGTCGCTCATCGCCGCCGCGTACATCGGGGAGATCTTCCGCTCGGGCATTCAGTCGGTGGAGGCCGCCCAGTTGGAGGGCGCCCGGGCGCTCGGCTTCTCCTGGGCCGACGCGATGCGGCTGGTGATCATTCCGCAGGGCATCCGGCGGGTGCTGCCGGCCTGGGTGAACCAGCTCATCGCACTGATCAAGGACTCCAGCCTGGTCTACTTCCTCGGCCTGGTGGCCAGCCAGCGGGAGCTGTTCAGGATCGGGCAGGACTACGCGGCCACCACCGGCAACGAGTCGGCGCTGCTGCTGGCGGGGCTCTGCTACCTGGCGTTGACGGTCCCGCTGACGCACGTCGTGAACTGGATCGACCGGCGGCTGCGCAACGGCCGGCCGGCCACCGCGTCGGCCGAAGAGGACGACGACATCGCGTCGTACGCCGCAACGGAAGGGGATCGGCGATGACCACCGCCACGACGACCTCGGTCAGCCTCGACGTACGCGACGTGCACCTCGCCTTCGGACCGAACCGGGTGCTGCGCGGCGTCGACCTCTCGGTGCCGCGAGGCGCGACGGCCTGCGTCATCGGGCCGTCCGGGTCGGGCAAGTCCACACTGCTGCGCACCATCAACCGGCTGATCGAACCGGACCGGGGCGACGTGCTGCTGGACGGGCGCAGCGTGCTGGGCGACGACCCGGACGCGCTACGGCAGCGGGTGGGCATGGTGTTCCAGCAGTTCAACCTCTTTCCGCACATGAGCGTGCTGCGCAACGTCACGCTGGCGCTGCGGCGGCTGCGCAAGCTCGGTGCGGACGAGGCGGAGACCGTCGCCCGGGCCCAGTTGGAGCTGGTGGGGCTGGCCGGCAAGGCGAACTCCCGGCCGGCGCAGCTCTCCGGTGGTCAACAGCAGCGGGTGGCGATCGCCCGCGCGCTGGCGCTGCGGCCCGAGGTGATGCTCTTCGACGAGGCCACCTCGGCGCTCGACCCGGAGTTGGTCAAGGGCGTCCTCGGGGTGATGGCCGACCTGTCCGCCGCCGGCATGACCATGGTGGTGGTGACCCACGAGATGGGCTTCGCCCGGCAGGTCGCCGACACCGTCGCCTTCATGGACCGGGGCGTGGTGCTGGAGGCCGGCCCACCCGAGGCGATCTTCGAGCGGGCCGAGCATCCGCGGCTTCGCCGTTTCCTCGACCAGGTGCTCTGAGCCGCGCGGCCCGACGGGTTGCCGACGGTCACTCGTTGGGCCCGCGCCCCAGCAGCCGGATCTCCTCGTTGTCCAGCGCGGACTGAAGTTCCTGGAGCACCAGGTCGTCGATCTCCCGGTTGTCGCGCAGCCGGGTGACCTCCCGCCTCTTGTGGGCGAGAACGCCGAGGCGCAGTCGGCGTTCCAGGCGGCGCTCCTCGGCGGTGTTCCCACCGCTCTCGTCGAGGTCCTCCAGATGCCGCCGGTACTCGGCTTCCAGCCGACGCACCGATTCATCCTGGGCACCGATCTCCGCGGCGACCTGGGGAAGAGCGGCCAGGCCCACCTCGGTGGCCCGCCGCCGCGCGTTGCGGGCCTCGTCGACGCGTTCCGGGTCGCCGCTCAGCCCGGCCCAGCGCACGACCAACGGCAGGGTGGTGCCCTGAAGCAGCATGATCAGCACGATCACCAGCGCGGTGACGAAGATGATCAGATCCCGTTCGACCACCGGTTGACCGTCGACCATCACCGTCGGGACGGCCAGGGCGGCGGCCAGCGAGACCGCGCCCCGGAAACCGGACCAGCCCGCGACGGTCCCCACCCGCCAGGCGGACGGCCCCTGGCTCGGGTCCATCATCCGCCGGCGCCGCAGCCGCGCCGACTGCGCGGTCAGATAGACGAAGAGCAGGCGGGTGCCGATCACGACCAGTGTGACCACCAGCACGATCAGCAGCGCCCGCTCGGGCGAGGTGCTGGTGATGCTCCGCACCGAGCGGGGAATCTGCGTGCCGAGCAGGACGAACAACCCGCCGTTGATCAGGAACGTGGAGAGGTCCCAGAACGCGTACGCCAGCACCCGGGACCGGGCGCGGATCACCCGTGGGCCGGCGTAGGCCAGCACCAGGCCGGCGACCACTACCGCCAGCACACCGCTGGCGTGCACCGCGTCGGCGAGCAGGAAGGCGCCGAACGGGGTCAGCACGCTGAGCGCGCCCTCGCGCAACGGATCGTCGAGCCGCTTGCGGATCAGCACCACGGCGGCGCCCACCAGCAGACCGGCGACCACGCCCCCGACGCTGGCGCCGACGAACTCCTCACCGATGCCCAGCACGCCCGGCCTGGCGCTGTGGCTGAGCAGACCCACTGCCACCGCGAAGACCACCAGCGCGGTGCCGTCGTTGATCAGGCTCTCCGCGTGCAGGGTGGTGAGCAGCTTCCGCGGCAGCCGCTTGGCCAGGCCGGTGACCGCGGCGGCGTCGGTCGGCGCGAGGACCGCGCCGAGCACCCAGGCGGCAGCGGGGTTCACCCCGAACGCCTGCGCGGCGAACGACACAGTGACCATGGTGAGCACCACCAGCACCACGGCGAGCAACCCGATCACCGGCAGGTTGGCCCGGATCTCCCGCAGACTGATGGTGAGGCTCTCCCGGTACAGGATCGCCGGCAGGAAGATCAGCAGGACCAGCTCAGGTTCCAGGGTGACCTCGGACAGCGGCGGCGTGAGCCCGAGCAGCACGCCCAACGCGATGAGCAGGACCGGCGGGGCGACCCGGTACCGACCGCCGAGGGTGGTGCCGACCAGGACGGTGACGCCGAGCACCACGATCAGGATGAGCGCCTCCACGCGTACACCCCCTCGGACCACGGCCGGCGGTGGACGCGCCGGTGGTTCCATCTGACCGCACCGGCCGGTGGGTTCCGGCGGAAACCGGCAAGTCGCGGTGCCCGCGGGCGAGGGTCAGGCGGTGGCGCGGGCGCGCGCTGTCACCGCACGGGCCGTACGACGGTGTTCGGCCGCCTCCTCGTGCCGGCCCAACGCGGCGGCCAGGTCGGCGAGGTGCCCGGCCACCGGGCCGACGGTGAGCACCCCGCTGCCGGCGGCCAGCTCGTCGACGGCCGGCAGCAGCTCGGCGTGGACCCGCGTCATCGTGGCCCGGTCGTCGAGGGCGCGCGCCGCCCGACCGACGAGGCAGAGCCGCACCTCACGCAGCAGATCGTGCGGCCCCTCGGGAAGCGCCCGCAGGGCGGCCGCGGCGGCGTCCCGGTCGTCGGCGGCGAGCAGCAGCAACGGCCGGACCCACGGTTCGTGCGGCCCCCAGTCCAGGTCCGCCCAGTCGGCAGCGCCGAGCCCGATGGTCGGCCGGTCGGCGCCGATGGTATCGGCCAGCCGCAGGCCGAGCAGGGCCAGCGGGAGCAACCCCTGGGTCAGCCCCGGCATGCTGTCGGCGCTCACCCGGTCGGCCGCCGAGCGGTACGCCTGCGCCGCCGCGTCCGACCCGCCGTCGAGGGCCAGGCGCAGTGCGGCGTACCACCGGGTGAAGACACCGACCAACGGCAGCTCGTACCGTTCGGCGAGGCGGTCGGCGGCGCGGGCGTGCGCGTCGGCGGCGGGCCGGTCGGCCAGCGCGCAGTTGGCCTGGACCAGGACCAGGTGGCCGAGCACCTCGAAGGTCACCAGGTGGTGCCGGGCGGCCAGCTCGACCAGTTCCACGCCGATCCGGGCCCGCGCGTCGGCAAGACCGACGCGCTGGAAGGCGTGCATGAAACGGGCGTTGAGCGCGAAGGCCAACAGCCCGGGGTCGCCGATGTCGCGGGCGATCGTCTCGGCCTCGACGGCGGCGCGGCGGCCACGATCGGTGGTGGTGCCGCGCAGCTCCAACGCGAGGGTGCTCAGCAGCCGACTGCGCTGCGCCGAGCCGATCGGGCCGAGCGCGGTCAGGGCGTGTTCGGCGGCTCGGACGATGTGCCCGGAGAGCAGGTCGTCGTCGTTGCGCGTCCAACTGGCGGGCACGTCGAAGCCAGCCAGGGCCTCCTGGATCAGCAGGGGGTCTCCGGTGGACTCGGCGACGGTGATCGCCTCGGCACGCCGTAGCCGCGCCTCGGCCAGCCGGCCCGTCACGGCCAGCGCCCGCCCCAGGCCGAGCAGCGCGGTCACCCGCCCACGCGGCTCGACCCCGCCGGCGCGGCCGTACGCGTCGATCGCCTGGCCCCACAGGCGGGCCGCCTCGTGGGGGTTGCCGCCCCGTTCGGCCCGCTCGGCCGCCACCTGGGCGTACGTCGACGCCTCGGCGGCGTGGACCGGCCCGCCGGCGCGCAGCAGGTGGTACGCGAGGGCCGCCGGATCGACGGGTTCCCGCTGTCGCAGCACCTCGACGACGGCCCCGTGCCAGGTGGCGCGGCGCGGCGCGGACAGGTCGGCGTAGAGCGTGTCGCGGACCAGGATGTGGGTGAAGCGCAGCCGCCCGTCGGACTCCCGTTCGGTGAGGAACCCGGCCGCCAGGGCGCGGTCCACGGCGTCCAGCGCTGTCGTCGGGTCACCGGCCAACACGCCCAGCACGTCCGGGTCGAGGTCCCGGCCGAGCACGGCCGCCTGCCGCAGCACGGTACGGGTCGAGGCCGGCAGCTGCGCCAACCGGTGCCGGATCACGTCGCGTACCCCGGGCGGCACGGCGGCCAACCCCGCCTGCCCCGTGCTCGCGTACAGCTGGGCCAGTTCGCGGACGAAGAACGGGTTACCGCCGCTGCGCTGGTGGATCGACCGGGCGGTGGCCTGGTCCAGTTCCGACCCGACGATGGCGCCGGCCAGCTCGCCGGTCGCCGACGCGGGCAGGCCGGCAAGATACTCCCGGACCGGCTCCAGCCGGGCGGCGCGGGCCAGGGTGGCGGTCAGCTCCGGGCTGATCTCGGTGGCCCGGTAGGTGCCGAGGATCAGCACCGGCCCGCCGGCCGGCTGCGGGCCGGTGAGCAGTGCGGTCAGCAGGTCCAGGGTGTCACCGTCGGCGCGGTGCAGGTCGTCGAGGACCAGCAGGACCGGCTCCCGGTCGGCGACCGCCGAGATCAGCGAGGCCACCGCGCGGTGTCGACGGAACCGTACGGTGGCGGGGTCAGCCGAGCCGTCAGCCGAGCTGGCGGGGGCGGGAGCGGCGACGGGGGCGGCCGGCCCGGCGAGCGCGTCGGTGATCTGGGTCCACGGCCACGCTGGCGGAGCGCCCTCGTACTCCGGGCTGCGTCCCCACGCCGTGGTCCAGCCCTCGGCGGCGAGTCGCCGGGTCAGGGCCTCGGCCAGTGCCGTCTTGCCGGCGCCCGGGTCGCCGCTGAGCAGGACGAGCGTGGGCTGGCGGTGGCGGGACGCGGCCTCGGCGGCGCGCCGCAGCAGTTCCAGCTCCGCGTCGCGGCCCACGAACGGGCGCTGCTCCGCCTGGACCTGTCGAACGGGTTCCCCGAGGCCGGGGGTGGCGGCCCGGTCGAGGGCCGGGGCGAGGTGCGGCGCCTGGGCCAGGATGTCGGCTTCCAGCCGTCGCAGCTCGGGCCCCGGGTCCACGCCCAGCTCGGTCACCAGGACGTGGCGGGCTTCCCGCAGCGCGGCCAGCGCGTCGCCCTGCCGGCCGGCGCGGTACCGGGCCGTCGCGAGCAGTCGCCAGGCGTCCTCGCGCAGCGGATGGCTGGCCAGGTGTGCCGGTAGGTCCGCGGCGGCCTCGTCCGGTCGGCCCACCGCCAGGAGCGCCTCTGCCCGCCGCTCGACGGCGAGCATCCGCAGCTCGTCCAGCCGGTTGATCTCCGCGACCGCCCAGGACTCGTTGGCGCAGTCGGCGTACGCGGGCCCGCGCCAGAGCCCGAGCGCCGACTCCAGCGCGGCCAGGGCCGGCGCGGGACGCCCGGCCGCCAGCAGCCGGCCCGCCTCGCCGACGGCCGCCTCGAACTGTCCGGCGTCGACAGCGTCCGGTGCGGCCTTCAGCGCGTACCCGGGCGGCTCGGTGACCAGGATCCGGGGCGGCTGCCGGGGTGGTCTGTCGGGCTCCAGGGCCCGGCGCAGGTCGGCGACGAAGGTCCGGATCGCGCCCACCGCGCCGTCCGGTGCGACCTCCCACAGGTCGTCGACGAGACGATCCACCGGCACCACCCGACCGTGGGCGATCAACAGCCGGCCCAGCACCAGGCGCTGCCGGTGCCCCCGCAGGGGGACCGGGCCGCGCTCGGTCGCGGCGATCACCGGCCCGAGTACGCCGAAGGTCACCGCGACGGGCGCCGTCAGCTGCCTGGTCATGGCACCAATCTAGGCCCGTGGCCCGGCCGGCACTGATCCGACGCTGACCGGCTGCTGATCACCGCCGGACAGGCTCGGTGAGGTACGACGGCGACGGGCCACCGCCCCCGCCGGCACTGCTCACCAGGAAGGTTCCCCGTGGACCCGAAGATCAACGGATTCGACTACCGACGCGTCACCGTCGCCGACGGGGTGACGCTCAACGCCGCCGTGGGCGGTTCCGGGCCGGCGATCGTGCTGTTGCACGGCTTTCCGCAGACCCACCTCATGTGGCGGCACGTCGCCGCCGATCTGGCCGCCGACCACACGGTCATCTGCCCCGACCTGCGCGGCTACGGCGACAGCGACAAGCCCCTCGACACCGACGGCACCGGGTACGCCAAGCGCACCATGGCCGCCGACATCGTGGCGCTGGCCGGCGCGCTCGGTCACGATCGGTTCGCGTTGGCCGGGCACGACCGGGGCGCCCTGGTCGCGTTCCGCGCCGGCCTCGACCATCCGGCGGCGATCAGTCAGCTGGCCCTGCTCGACGTGCTACCCACGGTGGACATGTGGGACGTGCTGCACGGCGCCAGCGCCGCCGTGGCGTTTCACCTCTACCTGATGGCGCAGCCGCCCGGCCTGCCCGAGGAGCTGATCGCCGGCAGCCCGGACGCCTTCTTCGGCCATTTCCTGGACGTCTGGACCCGTGATCCGGAGGCCCTGCCGGCGGAGGTGCGGGCCGCGTACCTGCGCGCGTCCCGCGACGCCGTCCCCTCGATCGTCGCCGACTATCGGGCGTCCGCCGGGATCGACGTGGCCCACGACGCCGCTGACCGGGCGGCCGGCAACCAACTGCGGATGCCGGTGACTGTGCTCCAGCAGGACTGGGGTGCGGCGCTGGGCTACGACGCGGCGGCGGTGTGGCGGGCCTGGGCACCCGACCTGGACCACCAGACGGTCACCTGCGGACACTTCATGGCGGAGGAGGCCCCGGCCGAGGTGCTCCGGGCGCTGCGCGCCCTGCTCGCCCGTTGATCGATCGGCGACCCGGCCACCACTGTCACCCTGGGCAAGATATCCGACACTCCTTGTCGCCAGGTGATCGTACGGCCGGGTCGCCGCGCTTCACCCGCCCAGCAGCCCAAGAACCGGCCGGCAACGGGCCTTGACCTGCGGGAATGCGACGTTACACCAGGTGGACGCCAACCGGTCATCGGTGATACACAGGCAGATATCGGCAGCCAACGACGTCGAGTCGTTCCATCTTCTCGCCCCAACGACCGTCCACAGGCAACGCACCACTGGGCTTCGCCGCACGGACCGCAGCTCGACAGTCGCGACCCGCCGAACGGCACTGGTCCACCAGCCGCTGCCGGACGCCGGTCCTCGACCAAGGAGTTGCTGTGGGAAACCTCCGTATCCGGTCGCGTAACCAACCGTACGAGATCGCTGTCCTGGCCGCGGCATCTCTCTGCGGCATTCTGATGATGACCCTGAATGTCCGGCCGACGTCCGTTCAGACGTCGATGCCGGGGCCGATCCAGGTCGCCTGGGAGCTGGGTCTGATCGCGGTGGGCGTGGGTGGACTACTGGGCATCCTCTGGCCCGGCCGGCTCTCCACCGGGCTCGGCCTCGAACTCGCGTCGGTACTGGTGCTCGGCACGATCACCGGCATGTACGCGGTAGCCGTGCTGGTCATGTCGGGCCGAACTTCCATCGTCGCGACGTCGTTCGTGATGGCGGTGACGGTCGGGTCGCTCTGGCGGGCCGCGCAGATCGCCATCGACCTTCGTCGCCTGGCCCGAGCGTGCGAATTTGTGACATACGAACAGTTGCAGGCAGGTGTTACGTGATCACCGCACCCGCACCGGCTGCACCGCACTGGGTGCAGGTGGCGCTCAGCGTGCTCGGCATCCTCGGCGGAGGCACCGGCCTCGCCGCTATCGCCACCGTCGTGGTTCAGCGGGGCAAGTTCAAGGCCGATGCCGCCGACACGCTCACCGAGGCCGCCCTCACGCTCGTGCAGCCGTTGCAGACGCGGATCACCCAACTGGAGGGCGAGGCGTTCAGCGCCCGGTCCGAACTGGGCACGCTCCGCGAACAGGTCAACCAGTTGCAGTTCGTGGTCCGGGTGCTCACCCGGACGCTGGACCGCTGGCGCGCCGCGATCCGTGCCCCCGACGCCACGCTGCGCAAGGTCCGAGCGACGGTGGCAGAGTCGGACCGGATTCCCGAGATGGACCGTTGACCGCGGTGGCGTCCCCGCACCGCCCGCCCCACGACCGGCCGGTTCAGCTGGCACCACGAAGGCGTTCGGCGAGTTCGCGCACCGCCGCCCGGAACTCGGGGTCGGTCTCGCCCGGATGGTGCCTGCGCAGCGGCGGCGCTGACCGCTCCCCCGGCGCCGGCAGCAGGTCCGGTGGGTCCCGCAACCGCCGGTCGACCTGGCCCGCCGGATCGGTCGGGTCCGGTGATGGATCGCCGGGGCGGTGTGCGGCGAAGACCCAGCCGCCGACCGGGTCGGTGTCCCGCCAGAGGTTGAGCCACCGCCACTCGACCCGCTCCCCCACGTCACGCAGCACCTCCTCGTTGAGGTAGGCCGGAAAGAGCCGCGCGTACAGGCGGTCCAGCGGTGACCCGTAGGTGAGCAGCGCGACCCGTCGACGTACGCGCGGGGGCAGCCGCAGCACCGCGAGCGCGAGCAGCGCGGACCCGTGGCTGTGCCCACAGAGCAGAACCCCGACGTGCCGCTCGGCCAGTTGGCTGATCCGGTCAGCCAGTTCCGGCACCGCGCGGTCGGCGTAGCTCGGCGGGGCGAACGGGTGCGCGGCCCGGGGCCAGAAGGTGCCCAGGTCCCACAGGATGCCGACGTGTCGGCGAAACCACGCGGTCCGATAGGCGAACACGCCACCGGTCACCAGCGTGAGCAGCAACGCGGCGACAAGGTAGCTACCCCCGCTGAGCCCCATCTGGACGGCTCCGGCCGGCAGCCCGAGCAGTTGCCGGGTCAAGTCCTCCGGTTCGCGCCCGCTACGCCCCACCAGACTCGTGGCCAGTCCGACCACCGCGAGCGCCGCATACGTGGCGGCCAGCGGACCCAACCACTCGGTGAACCGCGCCCGGGCGATGGTCTTCGTCGTCAGCCGTAACCTGCCGACCGCCTCCGCTGGCACGACCGGGAAGTCACGGGCGGTGATCGCCGCAGCCGCACGCAGCCGGCGCCGCCGCGACACGACGGTCAACGCGCCGCACAGCAGCACCGCCGCGACCACGTGCAGGAAGAAGGCCAGCAGCGTCCAGCGGTACGGCAACGGTGGCCCACCATCACCGCGGTAGCCGCCGAGCAACTCCCCCGTCTGGTAGACGAGGCCGGCGGAGAGCGCGCCGGACAGGCCGACCGCGAGGGCGGCGAGGACCGCCGCGCCCAGGCCACCCGGCAGCGCGGACCGGCCGCCCACCCGACCGCGCTGCCACAGCACCACCACGCTGAGCAGCACCAGCGACGTCATCTGGCCCAACAGAGCTGCGCCGGCGATCCCGCCGTAGCCGGGAAGTTCGGCCGCCGACGACCAGTCGCGCCGGTCGCTCGCCACGGTGACGAGGGTCGCCACGGTCAGGACGGCCGACAGCGCGCCCGCCGTGCGGGCGGTCCAGGTCGCCGTTCGGGCGGTCGCCGCCCGGTCGAGCATCCCCGGAGCGGCGAGCAGACCGACGCAGGCCAGCAACACCGCCGCGCTGAGCGCCAGCAGCAGCGTCGTGGAGAACGTCGCGCCGCTGGCGCGACGGGCCGTGAGCAGCACGACATTGAGTACGGCGAGCGCGGCGGCCACGTGGATCGCGCGCAACCGGTGCACCAGCGGCTCCACGGCCCGCAGTGGGTTGTCGGCCGGGCCGGACCGACGGGTGCCGAGGAGGCGCAGGACCGCTATGGCGGCGATCGGCAGGAGCGCCAGCACGACCAGCCGCTGCCCGACGTTCCGACCGTCGAGCCCGGCCATGGTGTCGAAGGGCGGGCGGCAGCGGGCCGCGCCGAGACACCGCCAGGCGAGCAGGTCGAGGGCCACTCCGGCGATGGACACCACGTACAGCACTGTGAGGTTGAGCGCGAGGAGCCGACACAGCACGCTGACCGCGACGGCGCGGCGGCGGCCGGTGGGGCGCATCCACACGGCCACGTTGCTGAGCATGAACGGCAGTAGGAAGACCATGGCGAGGGTCCGGCCGACGGTGCCCGAGGGCAGGTCACCCCAGCGGTAAGCCTCCAGCGTTATCCCGTCCGGGCCGTCGCCGTCGGACCGGGTGCCGCGGTGAAAGCCCCCGCTGCCGTCGCCGGCGACCTGCCGGACCTGCGGCTGGTCGAGGATGACCGTTGGGTCCGCCCCGGACACGCCGTGCACCCGCAACTCCACCACGTCGTGTCGTCGCGGTTGGTCGCCGTGCCGCTGTCTTCCCTCAGGCATCGGGGGCGCTATCCGTGTCGCCGCTTGTTGGGTGCGTCGCTCTCCCCGGGCTGGCGCATGGACCGCCGCAGTGCCGGCATCGCGTCGAACAGGACGATCAGCAGCAGCACCCCGGCGACGACGGCGCTGTTGACCAGTTGCGGAGACCGCACTGTCGCCAGCCCGCCCACGATGATCGCCGGCACACCCGCGGCCATCAGCAGGCCGCCGAACATCGTCCAGAGCAGCAGGGTGACGATCAGCGGAGCCCGGGGGTCGAACCAGTCCGCCGACCAGGCGGTCACGAACCACACCCACCAGAGCGCCGCCAGCATCAGCAGCGTCTGGAAACCACCGTTGAAGCTGGGGTCGTCGAGCAGCGCCCGGGACAACCGGGTCAGCGCGAAGATGAACGCCAGGTCGAAGAAGAGTTCCAGGAACGACGTTTTGCCCGGGTTCTCCCGCCGGAGCAGCAGCCGTCCCGGAAGCCTGCCCGCCATCGCCATCCTTCCCCGGCCCGCAGCTGCCACCGCCGCCCCAGTCGTACCACCCGGACCGCGGGGCCCGGGTCGGTTCCGCCGAGCCGGGCCGTCGTGGTTCGGCGGCAGCCGGTGACGCCGCGCTAGGAGGTCAGGTCGGACGCCACAGTCCAGAGCCGCTCGGCGTTGCCCGGGTCGACCGCGTACGCGGCCACGCCGCTGTAGTCGGCGGGCCGCTCGGTGACGACCGGGGCCTCGGTGCAGTCCTCGAAGTAGCGGCCGCCGATGCCGTCCAGTAACGGGGAGGCCGCGAGCAGCACCGAGGTCGCCGCACCCTGTTGCGGGGTCTTGTGCATCTCCTTTGGCGACTTGAGCCCACCGGTGTGCTTCTGCAACCCGGTGGCGATCGCGCCCGGGTTCAGCGCGTTGGAGTAGATCCCCTCGTCGGCCCAGCGGCGGGTGGCTTCCACGGCGAGCAGGGCCTCGGCGCTCTTGGACTGCCCGTAGGCCAGCAGCGGGTCGTAGGGCCGGAACGCGAAGTGCAGGTCATCGAAGATCACCGGGGAGAAGAGGTTGCCGCTGGAGCTGACCGACACCACCCGGGCACCGTCGGCTGCGGCGAGGGCGTCGTGCAGGCCGACGGTCAACGCGAAGTGCCCCATGAAGTTGGTGGCGAACTGCATCTCCCAGCCCTCGGCGGTGAGCTCCAGCTCGGGCAGCGCCATGATGCCCGCGTTGTTGACGAGGATGTGCAGCGGCTGGTCCCAGCCGGCGACGAACTGGCGTACCGAGGTCTGGTCCGCCAGGTCCAGCGCGCGGACGGTGACCCGCTCCGCGCCGATGCTGGCCGCGATGTCGGCGGCGGCCTGCTCACCCGCAGGGACCCGGCGGACCCCGAGCACGACCTCGGCGCCGGCGGCGGCGAGCGAACGGGCCGTCTCGATGCCGATACCGGCGGCGCCGCCGGTGATGATGGCCCGCTTGCCGCTCAGGTCCACCCCGGCGATGACCTCGTCGGCGGTCGAGGCGAAACCGAAGGGGGTCGTGATGCGCTCTGTCATTGCTGTCCCGTCTCTCGATCACCCTTACTCCGACACTGTCACCCCGGTGGCAGGCGTTAGCCGGTTCCCTGCTTTTCCTGGTAGTGGCAGGACCAGGCTGGGCGGTCGGTGGCGGCTCCTACGATGGGCGGGTGAGCACGGCCGGCCCGCTGGGCGAATACCTGCGTGCCCGGCGCGAGCTGATCGGGCCGGGTGACGTCGGCCTGCCCGCGCACGGCCGTCGGCGGGTGCCCGGCCTGCGGCGCGAGGAGGCGGCCCTGCTCGCCGGCATCAGCGCCGACTACTACCTGCGGTTGGAGCAGGGGCGTGACCGGCACCCGTCGACGCAGGTGGTCGAGGCGCTGGCCCGCGCTCTGAGGCTGGACGCGGACGCCGCGGCACACCTGCACGGCCTGGCCCGGCCGGTGCCGGCCCGCCGGACGGCGCGACCCTCGGAGCGGGTGCCGGTGGGCATCCGGCAGTTGGTCGGTTCGTGGGCCGGGACGCCCGCCTTCGTGCACGGTCGACACCTGGACGTGCTCTTCGCCAACCCCGCCGCGACGGTGCTGGCGCCGATCTTCACCACTGGGGTGAACCTGCTGCGCGCGGTCTTCCTGGACCCGAGCGTGCCGGCGCTCTACCCGGCTCTGACGGCGGTCGCGGCCAACGCGGTGGCCGGCCTGCGCGCACAGGTCGGCCCCGAGGTGGACGACCCCCGCCTCATCGAGCTGGTGGAGGAGCTGACGGCTGGCAGCGAGCGGTTTCGGCGTTTGTGGGCCCGCCACGACGTCACGGCCCGTGCGGGCGGCGGGGTGCGGGTGTTCCAGCACCCGGAGCTGGGCGAGTTGGCGCTGCGCTACGAGAAGCTCGCGATCAGCGGCACCACCCAGTCGCTGGTCGTCTATCACGCCGAGCCGGGCAGCCCGTCGGCGCGCTCGCTGGCCCGGCTGGCTCGACGGGCGGCACCGCGCTAGCGTCGCCGTCCCCGAAGAGGACCGGCTATCGGTTGGCCGCCCGCTCGGCGACCACCACCGAAATCCCATCGAGGACGCGTTGCAGACCGAACTCGAACGCGTACTCCGGGCCGTACGCGGCACCGTGCTGCTGGCCGGCGGCCGTGCCGACCCGGGACGCGGTCGGGTAGGCGCCGGGCTTCAGGAAGGTCTCCAGCCAGGGCGCGTGCGACTGCCACCACTGACCGTCGGTCATGCCGGTCTCGCGCTCCAGGTCGACCACCTCGGAGGCGGCCCGGGCGGCGCTCTTCACGTGACCCAGCACGAGGGTGAGCACCGCGTCGACCTCGACGTCGGTGAGCCCGATGTCGACGATCGCGCCGAGCTCGTAGTCGTACTTGGCCATCAGGTGCGGACCGAGCACCGGGCGGGTCGTCTCGGCCCGGAGCATCCACGGATGCCGTTGGTAGAGCGCCAGATTGTCGCGGGCGATCCGTTCCAGCCTGGTCCGCCAGTCGCCCTCGACGACAGGGCGCGGCATCTCGCCGTACGCAGTGTCGATCATGACGGCGACGAGTTCGGCCTTGCCCGGCACGTAGGTGTAGACCGACATCGTGCCGACCCCCAGCGCCTCACCGACCCGGCGCATGGTCAGCGCGTCGAGCCCCTCGGCGTCGGCGATGTCCATCGCCACCCGGACGATCCGGTCGACGCTGAGCGCTGGACCGGCGCTGCGGCTGGTCGGCTCGCGGGTGCGCCAGAGAAGGGCCAGGCTGCGGGCCGGGTCCGCGGTCGCCTTGCGCTCACTCGCCATGGTGCGGCCATCCTAACAACGAGGCCGTACGCCGTACGACCGCGCCGGCCTGCTCTCGCGCGCCCCGCAACGCTGTCAGAGCGCCTCGCGGTCGTCGGACAGCGTCGGACCGGCGGCGGCGGGCACCAGGTGTCGGACCTCCGGCTCCCCGTCGGTCAGCTCCCGGGCCCGTTGCTCGGCCGCGCGGTCCTCACCGGTCAACCGGCCACCGTGCTGGCGCAGGTGCTCGTCCCAGGACGGCACCAGATACACCTCGACGAAGCGGTCCACCGTCTCGGCCGGGCGGAACAGCCCCCAGCGCATCGCGCCGGTCCGCTGCCGCGCGCCACGCACCAGGTCCATCGCCGCCAGGAACCGTTGGGTCCGCTCCGGCCGGACGGTGTACTGCACCGTCACCAGCACCGGCCCCACCCCCGGGTCCGGCTCGTGCGCCAGGTGCAGTTGCGGCCAGTAGGCCGCCGGTTCCCGGTTCACCGACCGCAGGTCCGGCAACGGCCAGATCCGACTCGTCAGGGTGCCGAGAAGCATCAGCGCCGCCGCCGCCAGGTACGCGAGGAGCAGCCCGGCCATGTCGGCCACCAACCCCCAGAGCAGCGCGCCGACCGCCTGCCCACCGGCGAAGCACACCTGGTAGACGGCCAGGCCCCGGGCCCGCACCCAACTGGGCAGGAAGAGCTGCATCTCGGCGTTGACGTTGGCCAGCACCGTCACCCAGGCCATCCCGGCGGGCAGCAGGGCCAGCAGCACCAGCGGCACCGCCCGCACGGTGCCGACCACTGTCAGCGCCACTGTGAACAGCGCCCCGGCGATCAGCAGAAGCTGGTTGGCCGACAGCCGGGTGCGGATCACGGCCAGCAGCACCCCACCCGCGATGGCGCCCACGCCGAGGGCGGCCAACAGCACCCCGTACCCGCCGGAGCCCAGCCCCAGCCGCCGACTCGCCACCAACGGCAGCAACGCCCACAGCGCGCTGGCCGGGACCACGAAGACCAACGCACGACGCAACAGCCGGCGGACGGCCGGCGAGTGGCGTACGTAGCGGCTGCCGGCGCGCAACGCGGCGGTGAACCGCTCGGGCACCTCGACCGCGCGGGCGTTACCGGGCCGCCAGCGCCACAGCGCGTACGCGAAGATCCCGAATGCGACAGCGTTGATGCCGAAGACCGGGGCAACGCCGGTACGGGCGATCAGCACGCCGGCCACCGCGGGCCCGAGCGCCCTCGCCACGTTCACGCTTATCGAACCGAGCGCGGACGCCGACCGCAGTTGGTCCTGCGGCACCAGCTCCGGAATCACCGCCGCCCAGGCCGGCAGGGTCAGCGCCTGTCCGACCCCGAACGCGAAGGTGAGGGTCAGCAGCAGCGCCGGCGGCATCCGGCCGGCCAGGGTGAGCAGGGTCAACGCCACCGCCACCGCCACCAGGAACAGCTGCACGGCGATCAACAGGTGCCGGCGGTCGAAGCTGTCGGCCAGCACCCCGGCGGGCAACGCCAGCAGCAGGACCGGCAGCAGACTGGCGGTCTGCACCAACGCGACAAGGGTGGAGGCGTTGGAGTGGTTGATCAGCAGCCACTGCGCGCCGACGGTCTGCATCCAGGTGCCGATGTTGGCGGCGAGCAGGGCCAGCCACAGGTTGCGGTAGACCGCCGTACGCAGCGGCGCCCAGGCCGAGGCCGGACGGTCGGCGGGTCCGGCTGCGGCCGTCACCACCGCCCGTCCGCGCGCAACACGCGCTCACCCGAGACGTAGAGGTCGTCGGGTTCGAGCAGCAGCAACCGGACGACCTCGGTGGCGACCTGTTCGGGCATGGCGTACACCTTGTCCAGGAACTCGGCACCCACCCGTTCCTGTAGCCGCGTCGGCATCGGCCCGGGATGCAGCTGCATCACCTTGACCCGGTTGCTGTGCTGGGCCTCGGCCAGCGAATCGACCAGGCTGTTGCCGTAGCTCTTGGTGGCCCGGTAGACGGGGATGCCGGGCCGGGGCGCCGCCAGCGCCAGCGCGCCGATGTAGACGACGTTGCCGTGGCCCTGTCGGTGCAGGTGCCGCACCGCCTCCCGCAGCAGGTACGTGATGCCCAGAACGTTGACCTCCACGGCCCGGCGGATGTGTTCCACCGACAGGTCCCCCAGGTCGCCGCCCGCCCACATGGAGGCGCAGGCCGCCACCCCGTCGATAGTGCCGTAGCGCTCGACCACCTCGGCGAGCCCGTCGCGGACCTGCTCGTAGGAGGAGACGTCGCAGACGACGCCGTCGCAACCCAGCTCGTCGGTCGCGGCGGCGACCTCGGCCGGCACGTTGCCGAACACCACTACCTGATGCTCGTCGACGAGCAGTCGGGCCACCGCGAGGCCGAGACCGCTGGTCCCGCCGACCACCACGAAGGTTCTGGCACCCATGTCTCTCCAGCCGTCGCCGGCACAGGTCACGCGGGCCGCGCGACGGCGCGTTCTTCCCGTTTCCGGACCCCGCACACCCGTGCGCCGGTAGTGCTGGGCATACCCCGAAGAGTGGATCTGGACGGCTGGGGCACCCGGTCGCTCCCGATTAGCGTCTGCTGCATGACCACGGAACACAGTTCGCACCTGGCCGAGGCGCTACGCCGCCGCCGCTGGCTGATCTCCGCGTGGCCCTGGCGCGCGCTGGCCTACCTGGTGACCACCGTGCCGATCGCCGGCGTGCTCGGCGTCGGGCTGCTCGTCATCGGCGCCCCCCTGCTGGCCGCCGCCAACGGGCTCCGACAGCACGGCCGACCGCCAAGCATCGCGCTGATGCTGTTCCTGGCGACCGGCAGCCTCACCCTGTTGGCGTTGGCCCCGCTCGTTAGCTTCCCGGTGGCCGTCGTCGAGCGGTGGCGGGTCGGGCTCGTCGACGGTCGTCCGCTGGCCTCGTCGCCGTGGCCGGGCCTGGTCGCCCGCTACCGCAGCGCCGCGACCTGGCGGGAGGTGGCGTACCTGTTCTGGCTGGGCGGGTTCACGCCGGTCGCGTACTGGGTGTTCCTGGTGCTGGTACTGCTCGACCTTGGAATGATCTCCAGCCCCTGGCTGGCCGGCGACGCCAACCAGCCGGTGGTGATCTGGCAGCCTATCGACAGCACCGGCGAAGCCATTCCGTACGCGATCGTCGGGGTGCTGTTGATCCCGGTGCTCTGGTACGCCATCGGTCTGCTCGCCGCCGTCCAGGCAGCCGTGGCCCGGTGGTTGCTGGCCCACCCGGTGGACGGGGCGGCGCTGCGTGAGGTCACCCGTTCCCGCACCCGACTGGTCGGCGCGTACGAGGCCGAACGCCGCCGCATCGAGCGCGACCTGCACGACGGCGCACAGCCCCGGCTCACCAGCCTCACCCTCCAGCTGGGGCTGGCCCGGCTGGACGTACCCGAGGACTCCCCCGCCTCCCGACCACTCGCCGTGGCGCACGACCAGGCCCGGGGCCTGATGGTGATGCTGCGACAGTTGGTGCACGGCATCCGCCCGCAGAGCCTCACCGACCTCGGCCTGGCCGGCGCCGTACGCGAGCTGGCCGACGCCGCCACCATCCCGGTCGCCGTGCACGCCGACCTGCACGACGAACTGCCGGAGATCGTGGAGACCACCGCCTACTTCGTGGTCTCCGAGGCGCTGGGCAACGTGGCCCGACACGCCCAGGCGACCCGCGCCGACGTACGCCTCACCCGGGCCGGCGGTGACCTCGTCGTCGAGGTGACCGACGACGGTCAGGGTGGCGCCGACCCGGCCCGGGGCACCGGCCTGACCGGGCTCGCCGACCGGGTCGCCGCCGTGGACGGCCGGCTGCTGCTGTCCAGCCCGCCCGGCGGGCCTACAGTGGTCCGGGTGGAGCTGCCATGTCGTCGGTGACCCGGGTGGTGCTCGCCGAGGACGAGGTGCTGCTGCGGGAGGGTCTGGTCGCGCTGCTGACCCGCTTCGACTTCACGGTCTGCGCGGCCGTCGGCTCCGCACCGGACCTGCTGGCGGCGGCCCGCGACCACCAACCGGACCTGGTGCTGACCGACATCCGGATGCCGCCGGGCCGCCGCGACGACGGGCTGCGAGCGGCCGTCACGCTGCGCACCGAGCGACCTGACCTCCCGGTCGTGGTGCTCAGCCAGTACGTGCAGACCGGGTACGCGGCGGCGCTGCTGGACAGCGGCGACGGCCAACGCGTCGGCTACCTGCTCAAGGACCGGGTCGCCGAGGTCACCGAGTTCGTCGACACGCTGCGCCGGGTCGCCGGGGGCGGCACCGCCATCGACCCGGACGTGGTCCGGCAACTTCTGCACCGCCCCCGCGACCCGCTCGCCGCACTGTCCGCCCGGGAACGCGAGGTGTTGGCGCTGCTCGCCGAGGGGCGGTCCAACGCGTCGATCGCCGGCCGCCTGCACGTCAGCGAGGCGGCGGTCGGCAAGCACGTCGGCAACATCCTGCTCAAGCTCGACCTGCCACCCAGCGACGACACCAACCGTCGGGTGCTCGCGGTCCTCACCTACCTGCGCGCCGACCCGGTGACCTGACCGGCGCCGGGCCGAGATCGGGCCCGACCGCCCCCGGCGTAGATTCTTCTCAGCGGTACCGGCGCCAGGTCAGGGCGCGGACCAGGGAGACGGGGGCACGGCATGGCGAAGGCGCTGCGGGTTGGTCTGCTGGGGTACGGGCTGGCGGGCCGGGTGTTCCACGCCCCGCTGATCGCCGCGACTCCCGGGCTGCGGCTCGACGCCATCGTGACCCGTGATCCGCAGCGACGCGAGCAGGCCCGACAGCACTTCCCGGACGCCCGCCTGGTCGACGACGCCGACGAGCTGTGGCGTACCCCGGACGCCCTGGACCTGGTCGTGGTGGCGACGCCGAACCGGCAGCACGTGCCGATGGCGCGCGCGGCGCTCGCCGCCGGCCTGCCGGTCGTCGTCGACAAGCCCCTCTCCCCGACCGCCGCGGAGGGCCGCGTGCTGATCGACGAGGCGACCGAGCGTGGGGTGCCGCTGACGGTCTTTCAGAACCGGCGCTGGGACGGCGACTTCCTGACCGTCCGCCGCCTCGTCGAGCAGGGCGAGTTGGGGCAGGTGCTGCGCTTCGAGTCCCGGTTCGAGCGGTTCCGTCCGACGATCAAGCCGGGCTGGCGGGAGCTCGCCGGTCCGGAGGAGGCCGGCGGCGCCCTCTTCGACCTCGGCGCCCACCTCGTCGACCAGGCGGTGCAGCTGTTCGGCCCTGTCGACCGGGTCTACGCGGAGGTGGACCGTCGCCGCGCGGGTGCGGCCGTCGACGACGACGCCTTCGTGGCGTTGACCCACGCCAACGGGGTCCACTCGCACCTGTGGATGGGTGCGGTGACCGCTCAACTCGGGCCACGCCTGCGGGTGTTGGGCGATCGGGCCGGCTACACCAGCTACGGGCTGGACGTGCAGGAGGCGGCGCTGCACGACGGTGGCCGACCGGACCAGCCGGGCTGGGGCGAGGTCCCGTCGGACCGCTACGGCCTGCTCGGCGTCGACGGTGACCTGCGGCCGGTGCCGACCGAACCCGGCGCGTACCAGAGCTTCTACGCCCAGGTGGCGGCTGCGCTGCGCGACGGCACGCCGATGCCGGTGGACCCCCGGGACTCCGTCCACACTGTCGAGCTGATCGAGCTGGCCCACCGGTCGGCGGCCGAGGGCGTGGTTCTGCCGGTCCCGACCACCTGACCGGGGCGGACCCCCGACCGCTCGACACCTCCCGCCACCCGGGCTCCTGACGCGTACGCGAAAACCAGTGGAGCGGCGCCGCCGTGCGCCGTTACCGTGCTGCGCAACCAGGTCGTCTAGGCAAGGACGTGCCGTTGTACACCCTGTGAGACCTCCCGAGAGCTGATCTGTCGCGCGTTGCGCAGTTGCGCCGCGCTCCTTTTTGCTGCGGACTTCTCACTGAGACCGGTGTACTTCTGTGCTCAAAAATTGGGCCGTCGCGCCCACCTGCCTGCCCATCATTCGCCGCCGTTGCCACGCGTGCGCGTCCCAACGCCTTCGGGCGAGCGGCAAGTTCCGTGTCAACGCCAACCACAAGCTCCTCGACGTCTGGCTGCTCGCGCTCTGCACCGCCTGCGGGGAGACGGCCAAGCTCACCGTCCTGGAACGGATGACGGTGCGCTCCATCCCACCCGAACTGCTGGGTCGGCTCCATGCCAACGACCCCGGCCTGACCGCTGAACTGCTTCAGGATCCGGCCGTCCAGCACCAAAACCGATTCGCCCTGGACTGGACCGACGCCTGGCGTCTCGACACAGGTGGATCGGATCACCTGGACCTCGACGTGATCGACGTCGCGGTCCGCAACGCGGCACGGGTCCCGGTCCGGCCGACCCGACTGATCGCAGAGGGTTGCGGTTTGTCGCGGGGCGAGGTCGACCGACTGATCGCGGAGGGGAAGATCGTTTCGGCGTTCCGGTTGAGCGGCAAGCTCTCCGGGGACTTCACCTTCACGCTGAAGCGCTGACGCGCCATCGGGGCCTGTCCGGCCGGGACGCCGGGCAGGCCCCGTTGGCAGCGGCATGGGCGGCCAGCACTTTGATCGACTCGGTTTCCGTGAAAGCGGGGAGTTGGACCGCCTCCAACACCGCATTTTCAGGGAAACCGCGTGGATCATGGTTTCGGTAGCCCTCAGTCGGCGTTCTTCTCGGAGCGAGCGTCGTCCGGCGCGCGGGCGTCGTCGTCGGTGAGCGCGTCGTCCGACGTCTTGGGCAGGTTGGCGAGCCGACGCTCGGCCTCCCGGGCCTCATCGTCGATCCTGGGGTTCTCCTCGTCGGGACCGTGCGACATGGGGACCTCCATCGGGCGCGACAGGCAGACCCACGTGTACCCGACCTGAGGGCGGAGACACGGAGGTAGTCAGGATCCCTTGGTCAGATACGGCCGAACGGGTGCTGAGTACGCACTTGAGTCGGGCTCTTGAGAGGCCGTGGCGAGCTGGCGGCTGCCTCGAGTGCCAAGCGCGCGACGACTGCCCGCGACTGGATTCGGCATTGGCGCCTCTGGCAGACGTTGCTTCCGTCATGCTTCAGAGGGCGGTGACCTGTGCGTTGGAGGTAGTCGGCAGCTGTACCGCTGAGCGCTTTCGGCGGACCAACGTACCGAGCGCCGGGCCGGTCGGCGGGCGCGCCGGGCTGGAGCCCGGGAGCGTTGCCGACCCGGCCCGGTGCCGGATCAGCGCTGCTTTAGCTCGCGCCAGGATGGGTGGGTGCCGCGCCAGGCGTCGGCGAGGATGGCCGCCGAGGCCCGGCTTGGGCACTGCTGCACCCGCTCACGACCCGACGCCCCACCGATCTGGGCGCGGACCTCCCAACCCTGCCCGTCAGTACGGATGTACACGTCCCGGCGCCCGCGCGGGGTCGTGTCTCCGTTCCACCAGTGCTCCTCCACCTTCATTCGCCGACCGTATAGCAATTCCCGCGCCGAGGGTACGGCGCAGGTATGCCCGGACCGGGGCAAGGGCGACAATCCAGGCGCATTTCGGGCCAACCGTTGACGGTTCGAAACCATAACGGGCGGTTCTCCCGCTCCTGACTTGCGAATCAGGAACCCCGCCCCACTCTGCACCCTCCCCGCAACTCCCACCCCCAGCCGATGTTGATCAAGAGGTTCCCGTCACGAATCGCGTTCCCGGTGACGCAAACCTCTTGATCAACACGAGAAGGAGCGGGGCCTCAGGTTTGGGTTGTCAGGAGGTAGTCGTCGGCTTCGGGGCTCCAGCGCAGGTCCAGTACGCCTGCGGTGGCGGCGGCCTTGCAGAACTGCAGGAAGCTGCGGTAGCCGAGCTTCTTCTCGCTGAAGTCGGGGCGGGCCCGGCGTACCTGGTTCTTCAACCCGGACAACGCCACCGGGTTCCCGCCACTACCAAGGTCCGCCACGACGCCCCGGAGTAGGCCGAACGCCACCTCGCGGTCGCCATGCTCGGGCAGCGAGACCTCGGGGTCACCCTTCGCCGGCCCCTCGCCCAGCTCGATCACGTTGCGCTCGGCGAGGTGGCGCAGCAGTTCGCCGAAGGTACGGAAGCCGTAGTCGGACTCGCTGAAGGTGGGGTCCTTGCGCAGCAGGGTGCGCTTGAGCCGGGAGGCGGTGACCTCACCGTTGGCGCTGCCCTGCAACCCGGCGACCGACTGGGCG
Organism: Micromonospora sp. CNZ322; assembly: GCF_007827755.1. Classification (NCBI taxonomy): domain Bacteria; kingdom Bacillati; phylum Actinomycetota; class Actinomycetes; order Micromonosporales; family Micromonosporaceae; genus Micromonospora; species Micromonospora sp. CNZ322. The sequence goes on along the minus strand of NZ_VITD01000006.1, from coordinate 110,335 downwards.
ACGAGCACGGCGAGGGCGTCCACGTCGCGGCCGGGCTCCTCCCCCGCCGGCCGACGGTCCACCTCCGGCTCGTGCTCCCGCTCCGGCTCGGGTGGGCGTTGCTCCGCGCCGGCCTGCCGGGTGGCGGGACGAGCGCGCCGGCCACGGGCCGGCGGGATGTCCACGCCCTCCAAGCGGTCGTAGTACAGGAACTCGTCGCACGCCGGGGGAAGCAGCCCCGAGGTGGACCCCTCGACCCCGACGCCGATGACCCGCTTGTTCAGCTCGCGCAGCTTGTGCACCAGCGGGGTGAAGTCGCTGTCGCCACTACAGATCACGAAGGTGGAGATGTAGTCGCGTTCGAACGCCAGCTCGATCGCGTCGACTGCCATCTTGATGTCCGCGGCATTCTTACGGGACGCGCCCATCCGCTGTGGAATCTCGATCAGCTCGACGTGGGAGCGGGTGAGCATGCGGCGGTCCTCGTCGAAGTAGGACCAGTCGGCGTACGCCCGGCGGACCACCACCCGACCTCGTTCGGCCAGCGCGTCGGCGATGGGCCGGAAGTCGAAGGCCGCGCCGCCGCGATGGTCGCGCGCGCCCAACGCGAGGTTCTCGTAGTCGAGGAAGAGGGCAATCCGGTCTTCTTGATCCACGCGGATCAGCCTACGCCGGGCGTGAGCTGGTCGGGGCGGGCGACGCGCGACACCTCAACTCGACGGCCGTCCATTTCTTGCGGCCTGAAAGTCCTTTATTTTCGTTGTTCGATAGATGTCTTGCAGTGCCCTGTCTGGTGCTGCATCATGACGATCAATGTCGGGCGTCGGGGGAACGCCGGGCGGACCTCCACCACCACCCACCCAGGAGGGTCACCGATGTTTCGCAGCCTCACGCCGGCGCGGGGACGCCCCGGCCGGCCCAGCGGCACCGCCGTCGCGCTCGCGGCCGGTCTCGCCGTGCTGGTCGCCGGGCCCACCGCGGCCGCCGCCAGTCCACCCGCGTCCGCCGGCGCGCAGCCGGTGGTCACCCGGGCCGCCCTCGACCCGGCGCTGGTCGCCGGACGCGGCGCGGACGTCGACTTTCTCGAGCAGGAAGCGGAGAACGCCCGCACCAACGGCGAGATCATCGGGCCCGACCGGACCGCCTACACGTTGCCCGCAGAGGCATCCGGCCGCCGCGCCGTCCGGCTCACCCCCGGGGAGTACGTGGAGTTCGTCCTGCCCAGCGCGGCGAACGGGATCACCGTGCGGTACAGCATCCCGGACGCGCCGCAGGGTGGTGGGATCACCGCGCCGCTGCGGGTCGCCGTCAACGGCAAGCACCTGCGCACCATGACGCTCACGTCGCAGTACTCGTGGCTCTACAACCAGTACCCGTTCACCAACGACCCGCAGGCCGGGCTGCTGCACCCGGACTGGTGGATCACCGAGTGCCAGTGCGTGCCGTCGGCCACCACGCCGTACCCGAGCATCGACAAGCCGTTCCGGCCCACCCACTTCTACGACGAGCAGCGGCTGCTGCTCGGACGTACCTACCGGGCCGGCGACAAGGTCCGGCTCACCGCGCCGCCCGGTAGCGCCGCCGCCTGGACCGTCATCGACCTGCTCGACTCCGAGTTGGTAGCGCCGCCGCACGTCCGACTGCTCGCCGCGAACGTGCTCGCCTTCGGCGCCGACCCCACCGGCCGGCGGGATTCCGCCGACGCGCTGGACCGGGCCATCGCCTTCGCTCGGCGCGCCCACCTCAAGGTGTACATCCCGCCGGGCACCTACCAGGTCAACCGGCACATCATCGTCGACGACGTGACCATCGAGGGCGCCGGCAACTGGTACACCACCATCAAGGGCCGCGAGGTCGCCCTGCCAACGCCCGCGCCGGACGGCTCGGTGCACACCGGAGTCGGGTTCTACGGGCGCGACGCCGCCGACGGCGGCAGCCGTAACGTGCACCTCTCCGGCTTCGCCATCGAGGGCGACGTGCGGGAGCGCATCGACACCGACCAGGTCAACGCGATCGGTGGGGCGATGAGCGACTCCACCATCGACGGGCTCTACCTGCACCACACCAAGGCCGGCCTGTGGTTCGACGGCCCGATGCGCAACGTCCGGGTCACCAACAACATCATCGTCGACCAGATCGCCGACGCGCTCAACTTCCACACCGGTGTGACCGACTCCCTCATGTCGCACAACTTCGTCCGCAACACCGGCGACGACGGCCTGGCGATGTGGTCGGAGAAGACGGCCAACGCACGGAACACGTTCGACCACAACACCGTGCAGTCACCGACCCTGGCCAACGGCATCGCCATCTACGGCGGCACCGACACCACGGTCTCGCACAACCTGGTCGCCGACCCGGTACGCGAGGGCAGCGGCCTGCACGCCGGGGCCCGCTTCGGCGCGGAGCCGTTCACCGGGCACCTGCGGTTCACCAACAACACCACCGCCCGCGCCGGCACGTACGAGCTGAACTGGAACATCGGGCTGGGCGCGATCTGGGTCTTCGCCCTGGATCGCAGCATCGAGGCGCCCATCGAGGTGACCGGCGACGCGTACCTGGACAACACGTACAACGCGATCATGCTGGTCAGCGACTGGCCGGTTAAGGATCTCTACTCGATCTCCGATGCGCGGTTCCGGAACGTCCGGGTCGACGGCACCGGCACCTCGGTGGTCAGCGCCCGCGCGGCCGGGTCCGCCTCGTTCGCCAACGTGGACGCCCGCAACGTCGGCGCGGTCGGCGTCAACAACTGTGGATCGTTCCACTTCACCCCGGCCGGTTCGGAGTTCACACTGACCGACCTCGGCGGTAACGACGGCGGATGGCTCGCGCCGTGGCTGCTGCCCAACACCATCACCTGCGACGACCGGCCGCCCGTGTCGCCGCCGCCGCCTCCGGCACAGTGGTGACAGCGGTGGGCGGCCCGGGAAGTCGGGCCGCCCACCGTCTGTCAGCTGCCCAGCCGCTGCCGCGCCAGGAACTTCGGCACCACCATCCGCCACGCCTCGGCGACCAACTCGGTCATGTGATCGTGGTCCAGTCGCGCGGCGTGGCAGCACATCCAGTGGAAGCGCAGGTCGGCCTCTCCCGGCAGGAAGAACAGCTCCGGGTCGGTGGCGACCAGACCGGCCCGCTCCTGCTTCGGGAACGCGAAGCCCATCGTCGCCTCGTCCCGCGAGAAGGCGACGTAGACCATCGACCCAACCCGGAACTTCACCCGGTCCCGGATCAGGTGCTCGCTACTGCGCGGCAGCGTTCGGGCGAGAGCCCGCACATCGGCGACGGTGACCACGTCCCGACCGTACGGCCGTCCGGTCCTCCCGTCGACCGCGACGAGCGGGTCGGGCGACCGGGACGTCAGCGCGCCCGCACGTACGCCAGCGGCACTCTCGTCGGTTGCCCGTTCCATCTGCCGAGCAGGGTGGCCCCGGCGCTGTCGACAGCGCCGGGACGGCGGACGACGACCAGCTCGACAGTGTCGGTGTCGATGAGCGTGCTGTCCCCATCGACCACCCGACGCACGACGCCGACCGGTGTCACGTTGGCGTCCCCGGCTCCGTCGACGACGACCGTCATGGTCGGCTCACGCAGCTCGCGCCGACCGTCGACCTCGAAGTACTGCTCCGCCTGGCCGCTGCCGGTGAGGATGGCGTCGGCGAGCGCGGCGGCGTACACCGGGTCGACGCAGCCGTCGTACACCCAGCGCCGGCCGAGCACCGAGTGCTCGGTGGTGCCGACCAGCCAGGCGTCCGCACCGTCGAGGGGCGCGGCGCGGTAGGTGAGCGGGACATGGTGGACCGGCCCGTCCGCGGCACCGACCAGCATCGTCTCGATGCCGACCTCGCCGGCCGGGTCGTCGAAGCGGTAGGCGCCCCGGATCACCATCTCGACGCCGGTCGGTCCGGCGAACCACTGTCGGTCGGGCAGCCAGGCCGTCAGCAGGTCCAGCTTCGTGGGGTGCAGGGTCGCCCTGTGCAGCAGTGCCATGACGGCAGCCTAGTCAGAGGCCCGCGCACTGTTGCCCGCCGATCGTGCAGCTCTCCGGTTCCCGGGCGTTCGGCCGGCTGTCGCGGACGTCGAAGCTGATCGTCTGGGATCCCCCGGCCGCCAAGGCGGCTCCGGTGAACGTGATCACCTGTCTGTCCTGTCGCCAGTTCGCGCCGTCGACGTCGTCGACTGTGGTGCCTTCGGCGAGAGTGACCACCACGGCCCAGTCCGCCACCGGTGCGCTGCCGGGGTTGCGGACCACGATCTCGCCGGTGTAGCCGAACAGCCGGTCGGAGTCGGTCTCGTATCGGGCCGTGACGGGCGCCGGTGGTGGAGGTGGAGGTGGCGCAGCCGACGCGGGTGTCCGCGAGGGCTTCGCCGACGGGGTCCGACTCGGCGAGGTGGTCGCCGACGCGGTGGTCCGGGAGGGGCGCGCCGAGGGGGTCGCCGTGGGAGCGACGGTGGTCCTGCCGGCCGTGACGGTCGGCGACGCGGTCGCGGTCGGTGCGGGCGCGGCGGCCGGCTTCGGGTCGGGCGGTAACGCAACCCATGCCGCCGTTCCCGCCACCAGCACGGCCCCGGCGACCACGGCGACCAGCGTGCGACGCCGACGGGGGTTGCGGCCGGCCCTGCCGCGTACGCCGATCAGCGGCAGTTCCGCGGTCATCCCACCGTCGGCCCGGCTCAGGTCGACCTGCTGGAAGGCGAGCCAGTCGAGGATGGCCGGCAGCCGTACCGTCAGCGCCTGCCGGAGCTGTTGCTCGCGCGGCTCGTGCTGCTCGGCGGACCACGCGCCGTGCGTGCTGACCTCCCGTAGCTCCAGTCGGCAGCCCTGCTTCGTGGTCGTGACCGTGCAGGTCAGCTCGCTGAGCCGGCCGGCCTCGTCGCAGGCCAGCACGAGGAGGTCCGGCTCCTGCCGCTCGGTCACCTCGACCTCGACGTTGGCCTCGAAGCCGGGCAGACCGGAGGTGTGCAGCAGCATCCGGTCCGCTACGCCCTCGACAGTCTCGGCCTCGGCGAACCACCGGCCGAGCAACTCCCGATCGGTCAGAGCGCGCCAGACCCGCTCAGCCGGGTGGGACAGGTCGACCTGCGCACCGATCTCGATCACGGCGAGACTCTAACGGGTTGCCCGACCGGCCTCTTCCGGCCCGCCCGAGCTGGTTGCCGGCGTCCTGGTCAGCCCCAGCGGCTGGAGCGCTCGACCACTGTGGCCAGCGCGGCCCGGGCCTCGGCGCTCACCTCGGCGACCACCCGCGCCGCCGGCACGTCCCGGGCCAGCGGGTGCGCCTGCCCGGCCCACAGGTTGGCCACCGATGCGTCCGCGTCGTGCCGGGCATCGGCGAGCAGGGGACGCGTCAGGTGCAGCACCTGCGGGTAACCACTCGGTGCCACCGCGTCGTGCTGGCGCAGGAAGTCGTTGGCCACGCCACGGGCCCGCTTACCGGTGTACGCCCGGGTCAACGCGGTCGGCGCGGCACTGGCCACCGCCGCCCGGTGCATCGGCGAACTGCCCGCCTCCGGGCAGCGCAGGAAGGCCGTGCCGAGTTGCGCGGCGGCAGCGCCGGCAGCGAGCACGGCGGCCACCGAGGGGCCGTCGACGAGGCCACCCGCGGCCACCAACGGCCGGTCACAGCGGGCGGCGGTCAGCCGGAGCAGCGGCAGCAACCCGTAGTCGTCGTCGTCCGGCAGGCCGCCGCGATGCCCACCGGCCTCGGTGCCCTGCACCACCACCGCGTCCACACCCAGGTCGGCGGCGGCGGTCGCGGCGTCCGGGCGGGTGACGGTGGCCCACACCTCGGTGCCCCGCTCGCGCAGGGCGGTCACCGCCGCCCGGTCGGGCAGCCCGAACACGAAGGACACGACCGGGACCGGGTCCGCGAGCAGCGCGGCCAGTTTCTCCGGGTACGCGTCGTCGCCGCCCACCGGCTCGCCCAGGCTCACGCCGCGCTGCGCGGCCTGCGGGGCGAGCCGTTCGGCGTACGCCCGGATGGCGGCGTCGTCGACGGCGCCGGGGTCGGGCAGGAAGAGGTTCACACCGAACGGCCGATCGGTACGCGCGCGGACCTCGGCGACGTCGGCGACCAGCCGGCCGGTGTCGATCATCCCGGCGGCGAGGAAGCCCAGCCCACCCGCGGCGGACACGGCGGCCACCAGCGCGGGCGTGGACGGGCCACCAGCCATCGGAGCGGCGATGATCGGCTGGCGCAACGTGGACAGGACGGACATCCCCCCATCCTGCCGCAGGCCCGCCCCGCTCACCGGCGCGAGGTGTGCCTCCACCAGAGCGCGCCGCCCAACCCGAGCAGGACCAGCAGTGTTCCCGCGCCGAGGGCCAGCGGCCAGGTTTGCCCATCCTCTCCGCCGACCTCTCCGGCGGCCGGACGGACCGCCGTGGGCGACACCGGGTCGACGGACTCCGTGGAGGGCGCAGCGGTGGCCGTGCTGGCGGTGGCCGGGTAACGCAGGATCGTCGAGCGGGTGCCGGCTGGTTGACCGGCGGACTCGGAGACGGTGAGCAACGACCGACCGTCGCGACTGTAGGTGATCGACTCGCCCTGGGGCTCGTCCGGCAGCGGGGTGATCCGCGGGGTGCCGCTGGTCAACGCGCGGACCACGTCGCCGTCGGGCACGTCGTACTCGAAGGCGTCGGCGTAGCTGCGCAGCACCACCCGCCGTCCGTCCGGCGCGCTCGCCGCGCCGGTGATCACCCCACGCCCCAGAAACGAGAACGGGTTGCTGGTAGTGGTCGAGGGCACCGTCACCTGGCCGAGTGCGGTCAGCGGCGTCGTCGCGTCCGACCGCAGCGCGGTGGCCGGCGCGTACAGGAAGACCGTGCCACTGCCGCCCTTGGTGACGATCAGCGGCCGACCGGACGCGTCGAGCAGCAGCGCCTCGGCGTCGTGCGGACGGTCCGGGTAGGTCATCCGGTGCAGCACCGGCTGCTTCGCCCCCGGCGCCAGCCGCCACACGCCGACCGTCGGCCGGGAGCGGTCGTTGTCACCGATGTCGGCGACCCAGACCGTCCCGTCCCGGCCGATGGCAAGATCCTCCGTGTCGCGGGGCCGGGACGGGAAGGAGACGGTGCGCACCACCGCGCAGCGCTGGTCGAGGAAGAAGATCCGGCGGCGGGCCTCGTCGTCGGCCCCGTCGTTGATCACCACGTACCCGTCGTCGGTGGCGACCATCCCGGAGATCTCGCGCAGCCGGTCGTCGCGCACCTGGCAGACCGGCGTCCCCGCCGCCGCAGCCGCCGTGGCAGCGCCCGGCACCAGCACCACGGCCGGCGGCAGCACACCCGCGAGCAACGCGGTCAGGACCGCGCCCGCACGAGCGCGCCGCCCCCAGGTCAACCGTCCACGTACCCGCATCGCCCATCCTCCTCGTCGCGGCCGTGACCGGCCACCCGCCCATCCTGGCCGATCCCGGCCACGGTCGGCGGTCATCGGGGGGACGCGCCGGGACCCCTGGCCGATGTACTGTCGCTCCGCCTGATCTTCAAGCCGGAGGGTGGACATGTCCGTGAGCGACACCGCCCCGGCCACAGGGTTCGGTCGGCGGCTGCTGCGCCGCCTCGGCCGCCCGGCCGGTGGCCCCGCCGTCGCGTGGGTGCCGCTCGCCGCGGTCGTCTGCGGCCTCTTCACCGGCGCGCTGGCCAGCCGGGCCGCCTGGGAGACGTCCCGACCGCAACCCGACCGGGCCGAGGCCGCCGCCGTCCTCACCGAGGTCTTTCCCGGCCACGACCTCGCCGAGATCGACACCCCGCCGGCGCTCTTCGTCGTCTACGGGCACGCGCTGCGCCTGGGGACCGTCAAGACCCTGGTGTTCGGTGACGGCGGCGAGTATCAGGAGAGCGCCACCGGCGCCTTCGCCCTCGGCGCGCCACCGGCGCCCGTCGCACAGATCGTCACGGTGGCCCGGGAGCGCCTGACCGGTGGCGGCTGGCGGGTGTACGACCCACAGGTGTCCGATCGCGTCAGCTGCGCGGACAAGATGTGCGCCACCCCGCGGGCGATCACCGACACCGCGCTGACCGCCCGACGTGGCGACACCATCCTGAACGCCTCGATCTCCTCGCAGACAGCCGTCGACGCCAGCTACCTCTCGGTCGAGCTGCACCGCGCGCCACCGCCCCTGGTGGTCCCCGCCGGAGTGCTCGGCACGGTGCTGGGCGCGGTGGCCGGTTGGCTGGTCTTCGGCTGGGTCAGCCGACGCACCGAGGGACGCCGTAGCTGCGGCACTGTGAACGGCCTGATCGGTGTGGCCACGGTGCTGTGGTGGCTGCCGGTGCTGCTGGCCGCACCGCAGCTGCTGCACCACCACCTCGGCGAGCCACACCCGGCCTGGCACCCGTACTGGGAGTGGCTGGGCCAGCCGGCCGCCTCGCTGCTCTTCCTGGTCGGCGCGGTGTGCGTGCTGCTGGCGCTGGGGCTGGCCGCCGGAACCCGCCGGAACACCATGCCCGAGGCGACGGCCGACTGACCCCCGGCGGACCGGTCGCGGCCCGCCCAGGGCCGGCCCCGTCGGGTGCACGGGGACCGGCCCTGGGCATCTGTCAGCGGACGGACCAGCGCTGCGCGGCGGTGCCGTTGCACGTCCAGAGCTGCGTGGTCGTGCCGTTGGCAGTGCCGGCGGAGGTCACGCTGACGCACTTGCCAGCGGAGGTGAGCACGATCGAGCCGTCCGTACGGAACGCGAAACGCTGCGCGGCGGTGCCGTTGCAGGTCCAGATCTGCACCTTCGTGCCGTCGGCGCTCGCCCCACCGTTCACGTCCAGGCACCGATCGCCGTAGACCCGCAGCTCCCCTGCGGCGGTGCGGGTCCAGCGCTGGTTGGTGCCACCGTGGCAGTCCCAGATGATCGTGGCGGTGCCGGTGGTGGTGCTGGCGCCGGAGACGTCCAGGCAACGCCCGGAGGCGGGGTTGACCAGGCCGACGGCGGTGCCCACCGGCGGCCCGCCCGCCGGAACCAGGCTGCCGGGCACCGACTGCAGCGCCGCGTACCAGCGGGCCGCCATCTTGTCGTACCCGCCGGCGTTGGGGTGGACGCCGTCGGCGAGGTCGGCGGTGGTGAGCGCGGCGTGCATGTCGACCAGGTGCACCCGGCTGCCCTTCTGCGCCACGATGCCGGGGATCGCCGCGTTGTACGCCTGCACCCGCGCCTCCAGGTTCGGGTCGGACTCCGGGGTGATGGTGGCGACGAAGACATCCGCCTCCGGAGCCGTCGACCTGATCTTGTCGATGAGACCGGAGAGCCGGGCCGGAGCGCTCGCGAGGTTGTAGTTCTGGTTCACGTCGTTGGTGCCGATGTGCAGCAGCACCGTACGCGCGTCGGTGGCCCGCAACCAGGTGACGATGTTGGCGTCGAGCTGGTCGATGCGCCAACCGGAGTGGCCCTCGTGGTCGTGGTCACCGAGGCTGGCCGGCCCGTTGAACCCGGAGCCGACGAAGTCGACTGTGTAGCCGCCGCCAGCCAGCCGCTGCCACAGGTTGATCCGGTACCCGCCGGGCACGTTGAACCCGTCGGTGATCGAGTCACCGAGTGGCATCACGCGTACGCCACCGTTCGACTCGGCCTGAGCGGGTGCGACCTGGGCCAGCGCCAGCACGGCGCCGAGGACGAGCCCGAAGGCCCCGGCGGCGGCCCGTCGTGCGTTCCATCGCATGGTTGATCCCTCTCCTCGAAGGTCGTCCGGGACCGTCCGTGGTACGCCGTCCGCCGAAAACGACTACCACACCCGAACGCATCCATTGATGCTGAGCGATGACTTGGCCTGGCACTACCGATTCCGGCATGGGCGCGAGCCGAGCGCCGGTTTGGCTGCGCCGAGCGGTCCGGGTTCGGGCACCTCCGACGTCCACCGAGGACGGGAGGGTTACCTGTCGGTGCGCGGACCGGTACGGTCCGAGATGTCCACGGTCGCGGCAGGCCCGGACGACGGCGCCCCCGCCGGGCCCGACGCCCGGGACCGCCAGGCCGACCGGCCATGGAAGGGGCGCAGCGTGCGGATCAACGTGGGGTTGTGCGTCGCGGCGCTCGTCGCGGCGGGACTGACGGTCGGCACACCGGCCGCCGCCACACCGTCCGCCGGCCCGGTGGCCGGCACCAGCGTGGTGCCGGTCCAGGTCACCGGTGACCCGGCGACGCGGTTCAACCTGGTGCTGCTGGGCGACGGTTACACCGAGGCCGACCTACCCACCTTCCGAGCGCACGTGGACCGGCACCTCAACACCCTGTGGACGATCGAGCCGTTCAAGTCCTACCGCAGCTACTTCAACGTCTACGCCGTGGAGATCATCTCGGCGGAGTCCGGGGTGGACTGCGACCCCGGCCTGTCCGCGCCGCGACGTGACACCGCGTTGGGCATGGGCTTCTGGGGTGGTTGCAACCCGGCGAGCGTGCAACGTCTGCTCACTGTCGACGGCACCGCCGCGAACGCGTACGCCGACCTGGCCGTCGGCACCAACCCCGGCAACCGGCAGCTGGTCGCGCTGGCCAACAGCGGCACCTACGGTGGGGCCGGCGGCAGCAACGCCACCGCCTCCGGCGGCAACGCGCTTTCCGCGCTGATCAGCCCCCACGAGCTGGGGCACTCGCTCGGTGGCTTGCAGGACGAGTACGACTACTACGGCCGTGGGGTGCCGGGCGACACCTACAGCGGGCCGGAACCGGACTCGGTGCACCACACCGTGCTGACCGAGCGGCAGATGCGCGACACCCGGGCCAAGTGGTGGCGCTGGCTGGGTGAGCCGAGCGAGGCGGGCGGAACGATCGGACGCTACGAGGGCGGCCTGTACCTCCAGCGTGGGGTGTGGCGGCCGAGCCGGCACTCGATGATGAAGTCGCTGGGCTTCTACTTCGACCAGGTCGGCCGGGAGCGGATGACCGAACGGATCGCCGCCCGGGTCGGCATCGTGCAGGGCGGCACGGCCACCGATCAGGCGGTCGGCGCGGACCGGCTGCTCTGGGTGGACACCCTGCACCCGGTGAGCCACGCGCTGACCGTGACGTGGTCGGTGGACGGCAGGGCGGTGCCGCGTACCGGCAATGCCCGCCATCTGGACCTGCGGAGACTACGGCTCTCTCCCGGCCGGCACACGGTGACCGTCACGGTGACCGACCCGACGGAGTTCGTCCGCGACCCGGCGGTCCGCAGCTCACCGGCGCTGACCCAGACCCGCGCCTGGACCGTGGACACCGCGGTGCGTACCCCGGTTGTGGAGTCGCCGCTGGCGATCACCGCGTCCACCGCGACCGACCGGCCGGTCGGCGCGCACGACGTGGTGTACGTGCGGACCAGCCAGTCCACCGATCGGGCGCCACGCGTGCGCTGGACCCTCGACGGCAGGCCGGTGGCCGACACCGGCACCGACCGGGACGTCGACCTGGGCGCGCTGCGCCTGTCGCGGGGTACCCACCGGCTGACCGCCCGGGTAGACGAGCCGGGCACCGGGAGGGCGGTGACCCGCACCTGGACGGTCGACGCGACGCGACCCGACGTGGCGTACGCCCTCTCCGAGCCGCTGCTCACCGTCACCCGGCCCGGCCGACCCACCGAGTACGTGTACAACGGCCCGTTCACCATGGGGTTGACCGGCACCGACGACGGCATCGGCCAGGTCACCTCGGAGTTCCGGCTCGACGGCGACGGGTGGCACAACTACTACGGCTGGCCCACCGATGCCCGGTCGCCGTTCCTGTTCACCGCCACTGGCACCGACGTGGACGGCCTGGTCTACGGCAACCTCGGCTCGGGCGGCCTGTCCGTGTCCCCGTTCGCTGAGCGGTCTCCCGGGTACGGCCGGCACCGCATCGAGTACCGGGGCATCGACGCGGTCGGCAACATCGGACCGGCCCGCGCGTTCGTGGCCACGCTGATCCCGCCGCCACCGGCCTGCACCACAGTGGTCACCGGCCGACATGCCGGCCCGCTGACCGTCGCCGCCGGCGTCACCTGCCTGCGCGCGGCCACCGTGACCGGCCCGGTCACCGTCGCGCCCGGCGCCGCCCTGGTCGCCCAGGGCTCCTCGATCGCCGGGAACCTGACGGCATTCCGCGCCGCGGTCGTCGAGGTGCTGAACACCGAGGTACGCGGCGCAGTGTCGCTGGCCGGCACCACCGACCACGTCACGATGGTGGGGGCCCGGGTGGCCGGGCCGTTGGCACTGGCCGGTACCGCATCGGCGCCCATCCTCGCAGGCGGCGAGGTGGGCGCGTTGGCCTGCTCGGGCGGCCCGACCCCGGTCGACCTGGGGGCACCCACCACGGTGCGGAAGCCGACCGGGGGCCACTGCCGCCGCGTCATGCCGCCGGCGGCATGACGATCAGCCCTCAAGATCCGCGCAACTACCGGGAACGTGCTGCTTCCGCCGCCGCGGAGGCAGCACCATCCCGGGAACTGCCCAGATCTTGACCAGCGTGGCGGCGTGAGTGCGGCACCGGCGGGTAGGCAGCGGCCCGGCGGCATGTCGACACCCGCCGGGTGGGAGGCTCCGATGAGCACGTACCGGGACGAACAGGGCGGCACGTTCCCTCCGCCGGAGGCGGATGCCCTGGAACAACGGCAGGACGCGTTCGACGTCGGGCCGCCGGACCGGGTCTCGGGTGACGTGGACCCGGAGGCCGCCGAGGCCGACCTGGCCGAGCAGGGCGCCTTCCCGGCGGGCACGCTCGAGGAGGTGACGTCGCTTCCGGCCGACGCCAACCCGGCGGACGCCCTCGAACAGCGTCAGGAGATCCCGACCCGAGACGAGGGGCGTCGCACCTGACCACACCCGCCCCAAGCTGGCGGCCGAAGCCGGCTTCGGCCGCCAAGCCGGCTCGGGCCCGTCAAGGCTGGGCTGCCCTCGGAACGGGCCCGGCCACCCACAGGGCCCGGCGCAATGACTCACAGGTGTAACGCTCGTGAGAGTGTCCGGGCCCGGGCAGCCTGCCCGGCTCAGCCGGCGACACCGGCCAGCCGGCTCAGCCGGCGACACCGGCCAGCCGGCTCAGCCGGCGACACCGACCAGCCGGCTCAGCCGGCGACACCGACCAGCCGGCTCAGCCGGCGACACCGACCAGCCGGCTCAGCCGGCGACGACCTGCCAGAGGAGGAACGCGTTGAGCGCGACCACCAGCACGGCCACCACTGACGCGGCGGCGGTGGTGAGCGGGTGGTTGACCAGGTTGCCCATCAGGTCGCGTCGGCGGGTGAAGGCGACCACCGGGATCAGCGCGAACGGGATGCCGAAGCTGAGGATGACCTGGGACAGCACGAGCGCCCGGGTCGGGTCGAGGCCGATGGCGAGCACGGCCAGCGCGGGCAGCAGGGTGACCAGCCGACGCAGCAGCAGCGGTACCCGCCGACGCAGGAAGCCCTGCATGATCACTTCTCCGGCGTAGGTGCCGACGCTCGTGGAGGCGAGCCCGGAGACCAGCAGGGCCACGGCGAACCCGAACGCGGCGGCGGTCCCGATGGTCTGGCCGAGCCCGGCGTGCACCCCCTCCAGGCTGTCCGCACCGCCCGGGCCGCCGCCCCGGAAGCTGGCCGCGGCGATCAGCAGCATGGCGAGGTTGACCGCGCCGGCCGCGCTCAGGGCGAGCAGCACGTCGGTGCGCTGGCCGCGGAACAGGATCCGACGCTCGGTGTCGTCGGCGGCGGGAATGCGGTCGCGGGTGAGCGCGGAGTGCACGTAGATGACGTGCGGCATGACGGTCGCGCCGAGGATGCCGGCGGCCAACAGCACGCTGTCCGTGCCCTGTAGGCGCGGCACCATGCCGGCCATGGCAGAGCCGGGATCGGAGCCGGAGGCGAGCAGGTTGGCGGCGAAGGCCAGCACGATCACCCCGAGCAGGACGGCGATGACAACCTCGAAGGCGCGGTACCCGCGCGAGCGCAGGGCGAGCACGGCGAACGCGGCCGTGCCGATGATGATCCCGCCGGGCAGCAGGGGGATGCCGAAGAGCAGGTACAGGGCGACCGCACCACCGATCACCTCGGCCAGGTCGGTGGCCATGGCGACCAACTCGGCCTGCACCCACATCACCCGGTTCACTGGCCGGGGTAGGCGTTCCCGGCACAACTCGGGCAGGCTGCGCCCGGTGGCCAGACCCAGCTTCGCAGTGAGCGTCTGCACCAGCATCGCCATCAGGTTGGCCACCACCACGACCCAGACCAGCAGGTAGCCGTAGCGGGCGCCGGCGGCGGAGTTGGTGGCGAAGTTGCCGGGGTCGACGTACGCGACGGCGGCGACGAACGCCGGGCCGAGCAGGATCAACCGCCCGCGTACGCGACCCCGTGCGCGAGCGGCCTGTAGTGGAGTCGCCCTCGACGTCGTCAGTTCGTTGGTGACCACCGAACACCTCCCCGTCCACGCGGATCGCTGCCGGTCCCTTCCCCGCGGGCTGACCCTTGGGTGCCAAGCGGTGGCCTGCCGGTGCCACCAGGGTCGCCGCCGCCGGGCCCGTCCCGATGCGCCCGCCGGCCAGGAAGCGGCGCGCCGGACGAGACGCGCCGCGCCCGAACAGAACGTGCCGCGCCGAGCTTGACAGCCGGTGGGTCACCAATGAAGCTGTCTATTAGTCCTACTGTCGTAGGACAACAGGAAGGATCATCGGGAGTGATCGAGTTCGTACTGGACAGCCGGTCGAAGGTGAACACCTACATGCAGCTCGTGCAGCAGGTGAAACAGGCGCTACGGGTTGGCCTGCTGACACCGGGCGACCAGTTGCCGAAGGTCCGGGACGTCGCGCAATCCCTGGCGATCAACCCGAACACGGTGCTGAAGGCGTACCGGGAGTTGGAGATCGAGGGTCTGGTCGGTGGCCGACCCGGGGTGGGCACGTTCGTCCAGCGCACCCTGGCCGGCGCGTCCCTGCCCAATCAGGCCGAGTTGCGCGACGACCTGGTCGCCTGGCTGCACCGGGCGCAAGCGGCCGGTCTCACGGCCGAGGACGTCATCGCCCTGGTGGAGACGACGCTGCGCGCCACCCTCGCCGACGACGCCCCACAGAAGGAGCCCGCGTGAGCGGAACGAGAGGACAAGGGATGGACATGGTCTTGGAAGCAGACCGGCTCGGCAAGCGGTACGGCAGCACCTGGGCGTTGCGGGACTGCTCGCTGCATCTGCCGGCCGGCCGGATCGCCGCGCTGGTCGGGCCGAACGGCGCGGGCAAGAGCACGCTGTTGCACCTGGCCGTCGGGCTGCTCAAACCCGATGCGGGCACGGTCCGGGTGTTCGGTCGGTCCCCGTACGGTGACACGGAGGGCCTGGCCGACATCGGGTTCGTCGCCCAGGACACCCCGCTGTACCGGGATTTCACGGCGTCCGAGTTGGTCATCGCCGGCGGCAAGCTGAACAAGCGGTGGGACGCGACGCTGGCCCGTACTCGGCTGGCGCAGCTCGGCATTCCACCGGACAAGCCGGTCGGCAAGCTCTCCGGCGGTCAACGGGCCCAGGTCGCGCTTGCTCTGGCTCTGGCCAAGCAGCCGCGGTTGCTGCTGCTCGACGAACCGGTCGCCAGCCTCGACCCCCTGGCTCGACGGGAGTTCCTCCAGTCGTTGATGGGCAGCGTCGCGGAGTCGGGCACCACAGTTCTGCTCTCCTCGCACCTGCTGGCCGACCTGGAGCGCGTCTGCGACTACCTGATCGTGCTCAACGCCTCCCAGGTGCAGCTCACCGGCGCGGTCGACGACCTGGTCGCCGGGCACCGGCAGCTCGTCGGGCCGCGGCACGACGGCGGCGCTATCGGGGGCGTCGCCGCAGTGATCCGGGCCAGCCACACCGACCGGCAGTCCACGTTGCTCGTCCGCACCGACGGGCCGGTCATCGATCCGGCCTGGACGGTCCGCGAGGTGAGCCTGGAGGACGTCGTGCTGGCCTACCTGGCCGACGGCACCACGCAGACCAGTCACAGCGAGTGGGGGGTAGCAGCATGATCTGGTTGACCTGGCGGCAACATCGCAAGCAGGCGTTCTACACCCTGCTGGGGCTCGCGGCGCTTGCCGCCCTGCTGGTGCCCATCGGCCTGGCGATGCGCCACACCTTCTCCGACCTCGGGCTGACGGACTGCGCCAGCCAACTCGCCCGCGCCGACGTGGCGCAGGCGACCCGGGAGACGTGCGATGCGGGCTATCGGCGCTTCGGCAACCAGTACGGCAACCTCAGTCTGGTGGCCGTACTGCTGATCACCCTGCCGGTGCTGGTCGGCCTGTTCTGGGGTGCACCGCTGGTCGCCCGCGAGGTGGAGCAGGGCACGCACCGGTTCGTCTGGACCCAGGGCGTCGGCCGGACCCGCTGGGCCCTGGTGAAGTTCGGTCTGGTGAGCGGGTCCGTTCTGATCCTCGCGACGGTCTACGGGCTGGGCATGTCCTGGTGGGTCGACCCGCTCACCAAGGCCGCGCACGAGGGCCGGTTCGGCATGATCGTCTTCGATCTGCAGGGCATCGTTCCGATCGGCTACACCCTGTTCGCCGTGGCGCTGGGCGTCTTCGCCGGCACCGTCTGGAAGCGGATGCTGCCCGCCATGGGCATCACCCTCGCCGGCTTCATCGGCGTACGGGCGGCGGTGGAGCTGCTGGCCCGACGGCACTATCAGCCGGCCCGGACCCAGACCTTCCCGATCGAGGGGGAAGGGCCACCGGAGGTCAGCCGGGGAGATTGGGTCCTCGCCCAGGGCGTCCGGAACCCCGACGGCACGATGATCGCGGAGGGCGGCCGGATCCAGTGCCCACCGGGCGGGAAGGGGCCGGACGGTCGGGTCTGCGGCGCCGAGTTGGGCCTCGAGCCGGGCGCGTACAACTGGCAGCTGTACCAGCCGGCAGACCGGTTCTGGCTGTTCCAGGGCATCGAGACGGGCATCTTCGTCGCCCTCGCCGCGATCCTGCTCTACTTCGCCATCCGGCAGCTGCGTCGGATCGCCTAGCTGGGCGACGGGTGCTCGTCGGGGCGCGGGGGCCTCGGCGAGCACCCGTCAACGCGGGCGCTCGACGGTCAGCGTGAGCCAGGACGCCAGGTCGTGCAGCTCCTCGTGCACCGCCCGGGTCACCTCGGGGGTGAAGGGCACGTCCTCGTGGACGGCGTGCACGGTGAGCGTGCCGCGCCGGCGCTCGGCCGTGGCGTCCACCTTTCCGACCAGCTGATCGCCGTGCAGGATCGGCAGCGCGAAGTAGCCCCACCGCCGACTCGCCTTGGGCTTGTACATCTCCAGCACGTACTCGTACTCGAAGAGGTCGGCGAGGCGGACCCGATCGTGCACCAGCCGGTCGAACGGCGACAACAGCGCCGTACGCCCGGTGAAGGGCTGACCGAGCGCGGCCGGGTCCACTCGCCACTCCCCCGCGACGCCCTCGATGACCGCTGGCTCGCCGGCGTCACCGACCTCGGCCGGCTCGCCAGGCACGACCACCGCCTTCTCCCGAGCGATGCCCAGCGCCCGCAGCCGTCGCTCGTTGCGAAGTCGGCGCGCCTGCTCCAGCTCGATGGCGGGGACGTCGGCCGGGTAGACCCGCTCGGCCACGTCCCAGAGCCGCTGTCGGCCCTGGCGGCCGGCGATCGCGACCTCGCCGCGCAGGACCAGGAACTCCAGCATCTGGGTGACGTTGCGGTTGTTGGTCCAGCCCGACGACGGCCAGGGCACGGCGCTCGTGTCCGGGATGTCGCGGGAGAGCAGCGGACCAGAACGGCCGAGCAGGTCGAGGACGTCTCGCCGGAACGAGTCGTTGGCGCGCAGCCACTCGCGGTGGCGCTCATGACCCGGTGACGCCGCCATCGCCGCGAGGAAGAGCCCCAGGTCGTCCATCGGTCGCACCATCGCCTGGTGCTCGAAGAGCGTCCGGTCCCGTTCGAGGGCCTCGCGCATCTGCGCGGGCTGGTACGACGAGCCGAGCCGGCTCCAGCAGACGAGGTCGGCGCTGGGCGCGACGGCGGCGGTCGGGTCGATCTGCACCAGGGTCAACTGGCGGACCACTGTCAGCAGGTCGGTCGGACGCGGCGCGGCCAGCAGCTGGGCCCGGATGGCGATCCGCCGCGCCTGGGCCCGATCGAGTCGGTGCACACCCACGTCGGTGAGCCTAACGACGACCACCGACACCGATCGGGCCCAGAGAGTCGAACCCCGCGTCCGCGCGAGCTCAGCCGGACAGCCGTCGGTACCGGGCGACCGAGAGGGGCAGGAAGATCGCGACCAGGACGAGCGGCCAGAGCACGGCCAGCAACGGGTAGTGCTGCGCCGCCCAGGAGTCGCCGCCCCAACCGGGGTTGCCGAACAGCTCACGGGTGGCGCCGACGGTCGCCGACAGCGGGTTCCACGCGGCCACCGCCCCGAGCCAGGCAGGCATGGTGGACGGTGCGACGAACGCGTTGGAGAGGAAGCCGAGCGGAAACTCCAGGGTCTGCACGGCCACCACGGCGGTCTGTCCACGGGCGACCAACCCGAGGAAGATGCCGACCCAGATCAGGGCGAAGCGCAACAGCAGGATCAAACCCACCGCCGCCAGCGTGGCACCGCCCCCACCATGTGCCCGCCACCCGATTGCGAGACCGGTCAGCAGCAGGACCCCGAGGGTGACCGCCGCGAACAGCATGTCGGCCACCGCCCGGGCCGCCAGCGGCGCCAGCGGTGAGACGGGCATCGACCGGAGCCGGTCGGTCACCCCGCGCTCCAGGTCCTCGGCAATGGCGATAGTGGTGAGGCTGATGCCGAAGACCATGGTCATCACGAACATGCCGGGCATCAGGAACTCTCGGTAGCTGCCACCGCCGGGCACCTGCAAGGCGCCACCGAACAGGTAGGCGAACATCAGCACGATCAGGATGTTGAAGCCGAGCGAGGCGATCAGCGCGCCAGGATCGCGTCGCCACCGGGCCAGGCCGCGCCAGATCAGCGTGCCGCTGTCGGCCAGGAGGGCGGGCCGGCCGGGCGTCAGATCCACCGCCGGGGCCGGCATGCTCACCGCGCTCATGCCGCCACCTCGGCGGTCGCCGCCCGGTGCCCGGTGAGGTGCAGGAACACGTCGTCCAGGGTTGGGCGGCGCAGCGCGACGTCCGCCACCGGGACGTTCACGGCGTCGAGCGCCCGCAACACGTCGACGAGCGCACCGGCCTGGTGACCGACCCGGACGCTCACCATCCGCCGGTCCACGTCGACCGTCGGTTCGTCGTCGGCCGCCCGGCGTATCTGGGTGACCGCGGCGGCAAGGTCGGTCGGCGCTGCGACGACCACCTCGATCCGATCGCCGCCGAGCCGGGTCTTGAGGTCGTCCGGAGTTCCCTCGGCGATCACCCGGCCGGCCTCGACCACCGAGATCCGGTCGGCGAGTTGGTCGGCCTCGTCCAGTTGCTGGGTGGTGAGCAGCACCGTGGTGCCGGTGCGTACCAACTCGCGGACCGACTCCCACACCTCGTTGCGACCGCGCGGGTCCAGCCCGGTGGTGGGCTCGTCGAGGAAGAGGACCGCTGGGGCCAGGATCATGCCGGCCGCCAGGTCGAGCCGTCGGCGCATGCCGCCGGAGTACGTGCTGACCGGCTGCTCGGCGGCGTCGGCGAGACCGAAACGTTGCAGCAGCTCGACCGCCCGTTGGCGGGCCCGGCGGCGACCCAGGTGGAACAGCCGGCCGAAGAGCACCAGATTCTGCCGGCCGCTCAGCGCCTCGTCGAGCGCGGGATGCTGCCCCACCAGTCCGATGCGGTAGCGCACCTGGTCGGGTTGGCTGGTCACGTCGAAGCCGGCCACCTCGGCACGACCCTCGTCGAGTCGGAGCAGGGTGGAGAGGATCCGTACCGAGGTGGTCTTACCGGCCCCGTTCGGGCCGAGCAGGCCGCACACGGTTCCCCGCGGCACCCGCAGGTCGAACCCGTCCAGCGCGTACCGGTCCCGATACCGCTTGCGCAGCCCTTGCGCCACTATCGCGTCGGCTCTTGTCATCAGAGCGCTCCCCTCCCGAAACTGTCTGCCCGCACTACCGTACAGCGTACGATAGCGTGTACGAGAAGCCGCATGAAGGTCAGATCGAGTGGGGGCAGGGTGAGGCCAGCGGCAACAGTCGCGGCCGACGTCGGGTCACTTCCGGAGCCACGCGACACCGGCGGGGAGTTGCGGCTACGCGGGCTCGGCGGTCCCGACCTGGCCCGCGACGCCGACGTTCAACGGGTCAGCCAGGAGCTTGTCGAACGCCAACTCGGCGGCGCCGATCAGGACGGCGTCGCGCCCGAGCGCCGCCGCGCGCAACCGCAGGTGCTCGCGGGAGGCGGGCAGTGGCATGGTGTCGAGCCGGTCCCGGACCACGTCCGCGCCGGCGGTGAAGATGTCGCGCAGCGAGCCACCGAACACCACGGCGTCCGGGTTGACCACGTTGACCAGGTTCGCCACGCCGAAGCCGAGCCAGTCCGCCACCTGCTCGACCGCCGCGCGGGCGGTCGGGTCGCCGTCCGCCGCCGCGCGCAGCACCTCGGCCACCACCGCGCGGTCGCTCGGGTCACGGCCGGCGTGCCGCAACAGCGCGGCTTCGGAGATCTCGGTCTCCCAGCAACCGCGTGACCCGCAGCCGCAGGGCAGGCCGTTGGGGTTGACGACCATGTGGCCGACCTTGCCGCTGTGACCCCGGTGGCCGATCACCAGTCGGCCACCGACGATGATGCCGGCGCTGATGCCCAGGTCGCCGTGCAGGTAGATGACGTCGTCGATGCCGACCGCGACGCCCCGGACATGCTCGGCCAGGCCGGCGATGTCAGCCAGGTCACCGGCCACGAAACCGGGGCCGGAGCTGAACTCCGCCTCCAGCGCGGCGCCGAGCGTCTCGTCGATGCTGGCGATCCGGAGCCTGCCGTCCGGATCGCGGGTGGTGTCGGTTACCGCGGCGGCGCCGCCGACCAGCAGCGCGTCGCCGGCCACCGACCGTTCCATGTCGCGGACCAGGTCGGCGAGGGGCCCGACGGCTTCGATCGCCGACATGCCACTGGGTCGGGGGATCTCCCGTAGATCGAGGATCTGCCCGCCGAGGCCGACCCGGGCGGCCCGCAGCCGGTCCGCGTCGATGCTCAACGCGTGGGCGTAGACCCGGTCGGAGCGAGGGCTGACGACCAGCGAGGGGCGGCCGGCGCGGCGGGCGGTGGTCGGAGCCTCCTCGGTGACCAGGCCGCTGGCGACCAGGTCGGCCGCGAGGGCGCCGATGGTGCTTCGGTTGAGGCCGAGCCGGCTGGTCAGCTCGGCGCGGGACGTCGGTCCGTGCAGGTGGACGTAGCGCAGCACAGCGCCGAGGTTCTGCCGCCGGATCTCCTCCTGGCTGGCGCCGGGAACCGACGGCAGCGGGGATTCGGCGTTGCGGCCGACGCCGGCTGGCCTGGCCCGTACTGGTATCGCCACGGTCAGACCTCCTTCCGGGTCGAGGCCGGTTGGTGCGGGGGTGCAGGGACGACGATGGGTCCCGGTAGAGGAGACCCGGGACCCATCGGCGTTACTACCTACCGTGCGGTGATTACTTGGTGAGCGGCGCGAGCTTCGGGTCGTTGGCGTACGCCTCAGCCGCGTTCGCCTTGGTGACGGCGACCGGCGGGAGCAGGTACGTGTCGACGACCTTGCTGCCGTTGTTGTAGGACTTGGTGTCGTTCACCTGCGGCTTGTCGCCGGCCTGGAGAGCCTTGACCATGTTGATGGTCTCCTTCACCAGGTTGCGGGTGTCCTTGTTGATCGTCATGTACTGCTCGCCCTTGACGATCGACTTGACCGACTCAACCTCGGAGTCCTGACCGGTGACGACCGGGGTCGGCTTGCCAGCACCCTTGACCGAGGTCAGGATGGCGCGGGCCAGCGTGTCGTTCGGGGAGAGGACGCCGTCCAGCTCCTTGTTGCCGTAGGTCGAGGTCAGCAGCTGGTCCATGCGGGCCTGCGCACCCTCGGCCTTCCAGCCCTGGATGGCGGTCTGCTTGACGTCCTTCTGACCCGAGGCGACGACCACGTTGCCCTTGTCGATCTCCGGCTTGAGCACGTCCATCGCGCCGTTGAAGAAGACACCGGCGTTGTTGTCGTCCGGCGAGCCGGAGAACAGCTCGATGTTGTACGGGCCGTTCGGCTTCTTGGCCTTCATGCCGTCCAGCAAGGCCTGGCCCTGGAGCTGGCCGACCTTGAAGTTGTCGAAGGCGACGTAGTAGTCGAGGTCCGGGGTGTTCGTGATGAGCCGGTCGTAGGCGATGACCTTCACGCCGGCCGTGTGGGCCGCCGCGACCTGGGTCGACAGCTGCGCGGCGTCGGTCGCGCCGATGACGATGACCTTGGCGCCCTTGGTGACCATCGCGGTGATCTGAGCCTGCTGGTCGGCGACAGTGGTCGACGCGCCGGCGTACTGCACGTCACCCTGGAAGCCGGCCTCCTTGAGGCCGTTGCTGAACAGGTCACCGGCGAGGACCCAGTTCTCCGAGGTCTTGGCCGGCAGGGCCACGCCGATCAGCGAGTTCGCCGGGAAGCCCTTGGCGGCCTCGCCGCCGGAGCCGCTGTCGCCGTCGCGGCCGGAACCGCAGCCGGCGAGGGCCAGCATGGCGGCGGCGCTGATGGCTACCACCGACGTGCCGAAGAATTTACGCATGGTGAGGACTTGCCTTTCTAGATGGTGAGGCGGGTAGAGAGGTCGGTGGCCGTCAGCCGGACACCGCTGCCTTGGCGGGCTCGCGCTCCGCGTCCGGCGGTGAGGCGGGTGGGGCGGAGTCCTCGCGGCGGAAGGGCCGCATCAGGCTCCCGATGATGGAGAAGCGCCCCTGGCTCTTGTTGTAGACGTCGATCGCGACGGCCAGCAACAGGACCAGACCCTTGATGATCTGGACGCGGTCGGTGCCGACACCCATGAGCTGGAGGCCGTTGTTGAGCACGGCCATGACGAGACCACCGACGATGGATCCGCTGATGGTGCCGATACCGCCGGCGACGGCCGCGCCACCGATGAAGACCGCGGCGATGGCGTCCAGCTCCCAGCCGTTGCCGTCCTGCGGTCCGGAGGCCGCGGAACGGGCCACGAAGATCATGCCGGCCAGCGCGGCCAGGACGGACATGTTCATCATGACGAAGAAGTTGACCCGCTTGAGCTTCACACCGGACAGCTCGGCCGCCCGGGAGTTGCCGCCCACCGCGTAGATGTGCCGGCCACCGGCCGTGTTGCGGGTGTAGAAGGAGTACGCGATGACCAGGACCAGCAGGATGATGCCGGAGATCGGGAAGCTGGTGCCGACGCGACCGCTGGCGAAGCGCAGCGCCGCGAAGGCGATCACGCCGACCATGATGGCCATCCGCAGGATGGAGATCCACATGGGCGCCGGGTCGGCGTCCATCGCCCGTCGGGTCTTGCGGGCCTGGATCTCGCGCCACACCACAGCCAACGCCGCGGCCAGGCCGAGCAGCAGCGTGGCGTTGTTGTAGCCGGTGTTCGGACCGAACTCGGGCAGGAAGCCGGAGCCGATCTCCCGGAAGCCCTCCGGCACCGGGACGGTGCTCGCGTTACCGATGAACTGGTTGCCGCCCCGGAAGAGCAGCATGCCCGCCAGGGTGACGATGAACGCCGGCACCCCGATGTAGGCCACCCAGAAGCCCTGCCAGGCGCCGATCACCGCGCCGATGGCGAGGCCGAACACGATGGCAGCGGGCCAGGGCAGGTCCCACTCGGTCATCGACTTCGCGACCAGGATGCCGGCGAAGGCGGCGACCGAGCCGACCGAGAGGTCGATGTGCCCGGCCACGATCACCATGAGCATGCCGATGGCCAGAATCAGAATGTACGAGTTCTGCTGGAACAGCGCGATCAGGTTGTCCGACCGCAGGGTGAGGCCGTCGGTCAGGATCTGGAACAGGACGACGATCGCCACCAGAGTGAAGATCATTCCGAACTGGCGAGCGTTGGAGGTGGTGCCTCCGAACAGGTTCTTCTGAAGGTCCTTCAATCGGCTCATCGTGTGGCCATCTTCTTCGTCGAGGTCATCTGCTTCATGAGGGTTTCCGGGGTGGCGTCCGCCCGGGCGATCTCGCCCGTGATGGCGCCTTCGAACACGGTGTAGATGCGGTCGCAGAGCCCGATCAGCTCAGGCAGCTCCGAGGAGATGACGATGACGCCCTTCCCCTGGTCGGCGAGCCGCTGGATGATGCCGTAGATCTCGTACTTGGCACCCACGTCGATGCCGCGGGTCGGCTCGTCGAGGATCAGCAGGTCCGGGTCGGTGAACATCCACTTGGCCAGGACGACCTTCTGCTGATTGCCGCCGGAGAGCTTGGAGACGCTCTCGTCGACCGTCGGGGCCTTGGTCCGCAGCTCCTTGCGGTACGCCTCAGCCGCCTGGTACTCCTCGACCTCGTTCAGGACGCCGTGGTGCGAGATCTTGGACAGCTTGGCGGCCACCGTCGACGTCTTGATGTCGTCGAGCAGGTTGAGGCCGATCGCCTTGCGGTCCTCGCTGACGTACGCGAGCCCGTTGTCGATGGCATCCGCCACCGACTTCAGGACGATCTCCTTGCCGTCCTTGATGATCGTGCCCGACTCGTACACCCCGTAGGAGCGGCCGAAGACACTCATCGCGAGTTCCGTGCGGCCCGCGCCCATGAGACCGGCGAAGCCGACGATCTCGCCGCGGCGCACCACGAAACTCTCGTTCTTGCAGACCTGCCGCTCGGCGGAGATCGGGTGCCGGACGTTCCAGTCGCGGACCTCGAAGAAGACCTCACCGATCTTCGGCGTGTGGTCCGGGAACCGGCTGCTCAGCTCGCGGCCGACCATGCCCCGCACGATCCGGTCCTCGTCGACCCCGTCCGCCTTGACGTCGAGGGTCTCCACGGTCCGGCCGTCACGCAGGATGGTGATCTGGTCGGCGATCGCCTCGATCTCGTTCAGCTTGTGCGAGATCATGATCGAGGTGATGCCGCGGGAGCGGAACCCGCGCAGCAGGTCCAGCAGGTGCTTGGAGTCGGCCTCGTTCAGCGCCGCGGTGGGCTCGTCGAGGATCAGCAGCTTCACGTCCTTGGCGAACGCCTTGGCGATCTCCACGAGCTGCTGCTTGCCGACCCCGATGTCCTTGATCAGGGTGTCCGGGTCCTCTTCCAGACCGACCCGGGCCATCAGGTCCAGCGCCATCCGGTTCGCGGCCTTCCAGTCGATCGCGCCCCGCTTGCGCGGTTCGTTGCCGAGGAAGATGTTCTCGGCGATCGACATCCCTGGAATGAGCGCGAGCTCCTGGTGGATGATCACGATTCCGGCGTTCTCACTGGCCCGGATGTCGGAGAACTTGCTCTCCGACCCCTGGTAGATGATCTTGCCGTCGTAGGTGCCGTGGGGGTACACCCCGCTGAGCACCTTCATCAGGGTGGACTTGCCCGCGCCGTTCTCGCCGCAGATGGCATGGATCTCGCCGGCGCGAACCACCAGGTTGACGTCGGAGAGGGCCTTGACTCCGGGAAACTCCTTGGTGATGGAGCGCATCTCAAGGAGGATGGGCACGTCGCTCATCGCTCGTACCACCTCGCCAACGTCATCGGTTGCCTCCGGAAGGTTGAACCTTCACTTGGTTTTGTTGTTGACGGCAACGTATTGCGGCCGGAGGGCCATCCGCAAGGCGAGGGACTGTTGAAAAAGTAACAATCCGGTAATATAGATGTCGCACAGTGTTCGCCCGCCACAGCGGCAACGACAGCCCCTCCCGGTACCCCAGGCCTGACCGCAGCACCCACGCCTACCTGCGACAACGCGCCAATCGACCCCGGCCGTTCCCGCAGCTTTCCCACCAGGAAAGATGCCTCAGGGACGGTGCATCCGGTAACGCAGCGCACACGTCACGCCATCGAATGATGGGAATCGGGCACCAGCTCAGCGCCGCACGCGAGGCGCACCGCAGGCCTCTGGCGGCTTGATGTGACCCACGCCTCTACCGACCGCACGCATCGATGGTCACCATCCTGCGCCGTACGACGGACCAGAGCCCTGACGTCCCTTATGCGCAGTTCGTGACGGCACACCGCGACCCGCAGGCCGGAGGCGTCGGCCGGTCAGCTCGGGTGCAGCACCGCCTTGATCACCCCGTGCTCCCGCCGGTCGAAGTGGCGATACAGCTCGGGGGCGTCGGCCAGGGTGCCGTGGTGGGTGACGATCACGCTGGGCCGCGCCCGGCCCGCGACGACCAGGTCCCGCAGCAGGACGGTGTAGCGGCGGTCGTGGGTGCGACCGAACCGGACCGCCACGCCCTTGCTGAACAGCGTTCCCCACGGTGCGACCAGGTTCTCGTGGCCGTCCGCGCCCGGACCGGGGTGGGGATCCCGGTCCGGGTACACCCCGGCGACCGCGATCGCGCCGGCGGCGTTGACCAGCCGGGCCGCGTCGGCAATGACCTGGTTCGGACGCTCCCGGTCGGGGTGCTCCCGGTCGCGGGCCTGGAACCCGACCGCGTCGATGACCTTGTCGACACCGCCCAGTTTCTCCTCGCCGAGCGGCAACCCTCCCCGGGCCCGGTCGGCCCGGATCTGCTCGACCGGATCGCCCCGGCGGAAGTCGATCGGCACGGCGCCGATCTCGCCGGCCTTGTCGAGTCGAGCGTCGACCCCGTCGACGGAGTACACGACCCGAGCGCCTCGGAGCAGCGCCGCATAGGCGCCCAGCAGGCCGATGGTGCCGGCGCCGAACACCGCCACGGTGTCACCGGGCCCGACCTCGGCGAGGGTGGCGGCGGCGTGCCACCCGGTGACGAACGCGTCGGCCAGCAGCACGAAGTCGTCCTCGTACGCGTCCCCCGGTTCGCCGGGCAGGGGTACGCAGTTGGCGTCGGCCCACGGCACCCGCAGCAGGTCGGCCTGCGCTCCCCGGTACGGACCCATCCCGGCGTACCCGTACGCCGCGCCCGGCCCCTCGGCCCGGGCCCGCAGGCAGGCCGCCGAGAGCCCGCGGGCACACATCACACAGGTCCCGCAGAACAGGTGCGTGGGGATCACCACCCGGGTGCCCGATTGGACGGTCTGCACCGCGGCGCCCACCTCCTGCACCACGCCCAGCGGTTCGTGACCGAGCACCAGGCCGGGCTCGGCGCTGGTGCGTCCGTCGTACATGTGCAGGTCGGTGCCGCACAGGGCGGTGGAGGTTATCCGCACGAGCGCGTCGGTCTCCGCCTCCAGCGTCGCGTCGGGCACCTCCCGCACCGCGACCGTCCGGACGTCGGTGTAGACGACGGCTCTCATCCCGGCGCTCCTGTTCGGCTGTGGAACGGCCGGTCTTCCCCCGACTGGGCAGTTCATGCCTGCCCGACCCGGCAGCCGACGACGATGCTATCTTAGGGTCCCTAAGTTATTTCCTAGTGAAGCAAAGGTTCGGTATGCCACGGCAGGGTCTGACCAGCGCGCGCGTCTCGGCCGCCGCGGCCGAGCTGGCGGATTCGGTCGGCCTGTCCCGGTTGACCGTCGCAGCCGTCGCCCGGCACTTCGGGGTCTCGGACGCGGCCCTGTACGTGCACGTCCGCAGCCGGGACGCGTTGATCGAGCACGTCGCGGTCCGGGCGGCGGCCACGTTCGCCGACGCACTCGCGATCGCGGTGGCGGGGCGGGCCGGTCGCCAGGCCCTGGTCGGGTTCGCCGACGCCTGGCGCGCGTTCGCCGTCACCCATCCCGGGCAGTACGCGGCGACCCAGCTTCAACTGCCGCCCGAGGTCGGCACCGGGTCGGCCGGGCACCTACGCATGATCGAGCTGAGCTACGCGATGCTGCGCGGGTACGGGCTCGACGAGCCGGCCCTGACCGACGCCATCCGATTCGTCCGCAGCACCTTCCACGGCTTCGTGAGCCTCGAAACGGTCGACGGTTTCGGGCATCCCCGTGCTGTCGACGCGTCGTGGCAATCGATCCTCGACGCGGTGCACACCACGTTGAGCAACTGGCCGACCCAGAAACAGGAGCAGCAGTGAGCAGCCACGATCAGTCGGTCGAGTCGGCCGACGGAACCCACCTGGTGGTACGACGACTGGGCGTCGGAGACCCCGTCGTCCTGGTGCACGGCTCGGGTGGCGGGCTGCACTCCTGGGCCACCGTCGCGGAGCACCTGACCCGGGACCACGAGGTATGGCTGCCGGCCCGGCGCGGATACGGTCCCAGTGACGTCCCGGCCGGCACCAAGTCCTTCCGGGACGAGACCGCCGATCTGCGCGCCGTCATCGAGGCGGCCCGGCGATCCTCGGGCCGACCGGTCCATCTCGTCGGCGCGTCCTACGGAGCGACAGTGGCGCTGCACACCACCTTGGCTGATCCGCGCGACGTACGCTCCCTGGCGATCTTCGAGCCGCCGCTCTACGCGGCCGGGGCGCAGGTCGCGCCGCTGCTCGACCGGTACCGTGCCGCCTTCCAGCGCGACGATGCCGCCGCGATGGCAGCGGCCCTGAACGACGTGACGCGGGTTCCGGCCGAGATCGTCGCCGCGATGGCCGCCGGCGCGGGCGATCGGGTGCCCGACCCGGTCGAGGCGCGCCGCTCGGCGGTTGGCTGGCTGCACGATCTGGAGGCGCTCGCACAGGACAGCACGGACATCACCCGGTGGTCCTCGATCGCCGTGCCGACTCTCCTGCTGGCCGGCGCGGACACCTGGGAGCCGATGCCCAGCACGATGAACGCGCTGGCGAGGACGATTCCAGCGGTCCGCTACGTCGTCTGGCCGGGTCAGTCGCACTTCGTGACCATGACGGCACCAACCCTGGTCGCCGACGCGTTGCGGCAGTTCTTCACCGCACAACCGGCGGCCTGGCCGAGCCGGCCGAGGCACCGGCGGCCCAGCCGAGACAGCTGACCGCCGTCAGCCCATCGAACGCACCCGGTCGGGCTCGATGGCGGCGACCGGTGACCCACCGGCGCACGAGGGCGTACCCCCCGCGCGGGGTGTCTCACCGGTCGCCGTCGGGCAGGATCCGCACCAGCGGTGCGGATCCTGCCCCCCACATCGATGGGATGTGCCGGCCCGCTCGGTGTGGCGGGATCAGTGGCCGGCGTTCTGGCCGCCGTCGACGTGCAGGATCTCGCCGGTGACGAACGGGGCGGACTCGAGGTAGAGGACGGCGTCGACGACGTCGCTGGTCTCACCCATCCGGCCGACCGGGTGCAGGCCCGCCAGCGTCTGGTGCGTCTCGACCGGGTGCATCGGGGTCTTGATGATGCCGGGCGCGACGGCGTTGACCCGTACGCCCCGGGCCGCGTACTCGATGGCCAGGGACTTGGTGGCGGAGCTGAGGCCGCCCTTGGTCAACGACGCGAGCGCCGACGGAACGTGCGAACTGGGCTGGTCGACGAAGCTGGTCGTGATGCTGACGATGTGCCCCGAGCCCCCGGCCAGCAGGTGCGGCAGGACACGCCGGGTGAGGTGGAAGAACCCGGCGAGGTTGACCCCGGTGACCAGGTCGAACTCCTCGTCGGTGTAGTCGGTGAACGGCTTGGCGACGAAGACGCCGGCGTTGTTCACCAGGCTGTCGATCCGCCCGAAGCGGTCCAGTGCGGCACGCACCACCCGCTCGGCGGTGTCGGCCTCGGCGATGTCGCCCTGGACCGTGACGATCTCCGGGTCACCGGACGCGCCGATCGAGCGCGAGGTCGCCACGACGCCGTACCCGAGCTTGCGGTAGGCGGCCACGAGGTCGGCTCCGATGCCCTGGGAGGCGCCGGTGATCACAACGACCTTCTGGCTCTGACTGCTGTTCATGAGGGAACCACCTTCACTAGACGACTGGTCTACTAAAAACTAGCCGACCGGTCGTGTATCGTCGAGGCATGGGTCGAACCAGTGACGCGAAGAACAAGATCCTCGACGCGGCAGCAACGCTGATCGAGCAGCGCGGCTACACGGCGCTCGGTGTGGCCGAGATTTGCGCGGCGGCGGGTGTACCGAAGGGCAGCTTCTACTACTTCTTCGAGTCCAAGCAGGCGCTCGCCCGCGCCGTCATCGACGAGCACTGGGTCACCCAGCGCCGCCAGTGGGAGCAGTTGCTCGGCAGCGAGCGCGACCCGCTGCAGCGGCTCCGGGACCTGTTCGAGGCCACCGAGGAGGTCCAGCGCGTCGGCCAGCAGAAGGCCGGCGTGGTCGCGGGCTGCCTCTTCGGCAACCTCGCCCTCGAACTCAGCAACCAGGCCGAGGAGATCCGCGGTCGGCTCCAGGAGATCTTCGAGGAGCAGATCAGCCTCATCGAGCAGGTCGTCGTCGAGGCGAAGGAGCGCGGCCTGGCGGGCCCGGCGGTCGACAGCCGGGAGGCCGCCCGATCGATCGTCGCCCAGATCGAGGGTCGGGTCCTGCTCGCGAAGTTGCTCAACGACCCGACCCAGTTGGAGACGCTGTGGCGCAACTGCCTTGATCTCCTCCAGGTGCCGGCGCAGGCGCGGACCACCACCGGCTGAACGGACGACGGTCGCTGACCGTCCACTCTGGGCGCCCTGCTCGGCCGCTCAGTAGCATCGGCGAGGCACGATATTCAGGCGGACCACTACCCGACCGGATCGAGCACTCGACATGACGACCGAGCAGACCACGTCTCCCCCGCGTGCCGGTGTCGGCATCGCCGCTCAGGGGCTGGGCCAGAGCGTCCGGAGCGGTCGCCAGATCCTGACCGACATCTCCCTGAGCATCGCGCCGGGTGAGCTGGTCGCGATCATCGGCGCCAGCGGCGCCGGGAAGACCACCCTGCTGGAGATCCTCGCCGGGGTACAGCGACCGGCGGCGGGCACCGTGACGTACGACGGCACCGCCGCGGCCGGCACCATCGGTGTCGTCCCGCAGGACGACATCATCCACCGCGAGCTGCCCCTGGCCCGTACCCTGCGGTACGCCGCCCGACTACGCCTGCCCTCCACCACCGCGCCGGCCGAGATCAGTGACCGGGTCGCGGAGGTGCTCGCCGAGCTGCGACTCACCGACCGGGCCGCCACGCCGGTCGGCCTGCTCAGCGGCGGTGAACGCAAGCGCGCCAGCATCGCCGTCGAGCTGCTCACCCGACCCGGCGTGTTCTTCCTGGACGAGCCCACCTCCGGACTGGACCCGGCGATCGCCGTGGAGCTGCTCCGGGTGCTCCGCGCGCTCGCCGACACAGGTGCCACCGTCGTGCTGACCACTCACCAGATCACCGACGTGGACCATTGCGACCGGGTCGTCGTGCTGACCCGTCAGGGCCGGCTGGCGTTCACCGGCACCCCGGCCGCCGCCCGGGAGTTCTTCGGCCTGCGGTCCCTGGTCGAGGTGCACCTCCGGCTCGACGAAGCGACGCAACCCGCCGAGTGGCCCGATCGCTTCGCCGAGCAGCGCGCGGCCGAACAGCCGCCCCGTACCACCGACGACGCTGACATCGCCGCGACGCCGCCCCGGCGCGTCGGCCGGCTGCGCCAGTGGGCGGTCCTCACCGCGCGCAACACGGAGATCGTCGCCCGTAACCGGCTGACCCTGGCGATCCTGCTCGGCTCGCCGCTGATGGTGCTCGGCATGTTCGCGCTGCTGTTCCGGCCGGGGGCGTTCGAGCCGACCAGACCCAGCCCGACGGTGACCGTGATGATCCTGTTCTGGATCGCGTTCGGCGGCTTCTTCTTCGGGCTGACCTACGGGCTCCTCCAGATCTGCACCGAGCTGCCGATCCTGCGCCGGGAGCGGCTCGCCGGTGTCCGGCTGGTGCCGTACCTGTTGGCGAAGGTCGCGGTGCTGCTGCCGCTGCTGGCCCTGGTGGACCTGGCCCTGCTCGGGGTGCTGCGCGGCATGGACCGGCTGCCGCCGGTCGGCGGCGATGACTTCGCCGCCCTGTACGCGACCCTGCTGCTCTCCTCGGCGGCGGCGCTCGCCCTCGGTCTGCTCTGCTCGGCGGCCGTGTCCGACGCGGCCCAGGCGACGCTCATGCTGCCGATGCTCTGCTTCCCACAGGTGCTGTTCGTCGGCGCGATTCTGCCGGTGCCGGCCATGGCGGTCGGCGGTCAGTGGCTCAGCTACGCGATGTCGAACCGGTGGGCGTTCGAGGGCCTGGGACACACCGCCGGGGTGGAGCGGCTCTGGCGCGACGGCGGCTCTCCGCTCGGCCCGCCGCTGCTGGCCACGTACGGCGACAGCTTCTCCCGGCCGGTGTGGGTCGACTGGCTGGTGCTCGGCGGTTTCGTGCTGCTCTTCCTGGGCGTGGCCTGGGCGGTCCTGCTCCGACGGGATCCCCGTCGTGCGTCCTGACCCGACGCCGCACGCCTCCCCCGCGGCGCTGCCGGGATACGCCGCCACCGGCCGGATCGACGAGCTGCGCGCCACCGAGTACCGACACCTGGACACCGACGGGCAGGTGTACCTCGACTACGCCGGAGCCGGGGTGGCCGCCCAGGCGCAGGTTCGCGCCCACCACGACCGGTTGCTCGCCGGCCTGTACAGCAACCCCCACTCGGAGAACCCCACGAGCGTGGCGGCGGGCTCACTGGTGGAGTCGGCGCGACGCGCGGTGCTCGACTTCTTCCGCGCCGACCCGGACGAGTACGCGGTCATCTTCACCCCGAACTCCAGCGGCGCCTGCCGGCTGGTCGGTGAGGCGTACGACTTCGGCCGGTCCGCGCCGCTCGTGCTCACCTGGGACAACCACAACTCGGTCAACGGCATCCGCGAGTACGCGCGGTCGGCTCGCGCGTCCGTACGCTATCTGCCGCTGAACGGGCCGGAGCTGCGGGTCGCCGAGTCGGACCTGGTCGCGGCGCTGGACGCTGGCCGAGGCAGCCTGGCCCGTCGGTGGGGTCGGCCCGGTCGGCGCGGGCTGTTCGCCTTTCCGGCGCAGAGCAACTTCTCCGGGGTGCAGCACCCGCTGGGCTGGGTGAAGCTGGCCCACCAGCGCGGCTACGACGTGCTGCTCGACGCGGCCGCCTTCGCGCCGACGAACCGGCTGGACCTCAGCGTCGTCCGGCCGGATTTCGTCTGCCTGAGCTGGTACAAGCTCTTCGGCTACCCCACCGGGGTCGGCGCGCTGCTGGCTCGCCGTTCGGCGCTGGCCCGGTTGCGTCGGCCGTGGTTCGCCGGCGGCACGATCCGCGCGGTGAGCGTGCAGGGCGACTGGCACCGGCCGATGGACGACGAGTCGGCGTTCGAGGACGGCACGCTCAACTTCCTGAGCATTCCGGACGTGGAGTTCGGGTTGCGCTGGCTCGACTCGATCGGCGTGGACCTCGTCCACTCCCGGGTCGGCCTGCTCACCGAGTGGCTGCTGGAGCGGCTGGCCACCCTGCGGCACGACACCGGCGGGCCGCTGGTCCAGGTGTACGGGCCGACGACGGGTGCGGGGCGCGGTGGCACGGTGACCTTCAACCTCCGCCACCCGGACGGCACGCTGGTCGACGAACGGCTCGTGGCGCGTGAGGCGGCAACGGCCGGGCTCTCCCTGCGTACCGGCTGTTTCTGCAACCCGGGCGCGGCCGAGGGCGCGTTCGGGATGAGCCGGACGTCGATGCGGCAGCGGCTGTTGGCGGGCGTCGACACGATCGACCAGTACCTTGCCGCGCTGGGGCTACCGACGGGCGGCGCGGTCCGCGTCTCGTTCGGCCTGGCCTCGAATGCGACCGACGCGGAGCGCCTCGTCGACTTCGTCCAGTCGACCTACCTCAACCGGAGTGCCGGTGCGGAGTCACCTCTGCCACCTCGGCTGCGCTGCTGACCTGCCCGACCAGGCCGACTAGCTGACCTGGGCCACCGGCGCCGGGCGGTGCTTGATCTCCTCCATGAACGGGAACCGGGCGGTCAGCTCGGCGAACGTCAGGCCGGCCCGCCAGGCTGCGGCCACCTGGGCGACCTGCACCAGGTCCATGACGTCACCGCGGGCAAGAACCTCTCCCGCGACGCGCAGGTCAATCATGAAGTACCGGGCCTGCGACCCCAGCCCCACGCAGACCACGCCCTCGTCGGAGTGCAGCTCGGCGCAGGTGAACCGGGCCCGCCCCTGCTCCGGCGCGGTCACCCGGCCGACGTCGAGCCCGTGGCGGGCAGCAGTTTCGATCAGCGCGGGGGCCAGGCCACCCCGCTCGACCAGATCCGGGTAGAGGCGCACACCCAGCGCCGTCGACGCCTCGCTCATGACTGACTCCCACTTCCTTGTGACAGAGACCAGCAGCGCGCAGGTTACGGGAAAGTTTCCGGCACGCCTCGTCATCCTGTCCCGCGTGGACGCCCCACGGCAATAGGAAGGGTCGATTCGACCGCTATCGAGTAACGCTCGACCGCGCCGAACTCTTTCGATGGGTCGGCGTCGTCCATCTCGGAGGCATCGAGCAATGCGACGGCGACGACCGGCGTCGGCGCTCCGCGCTCACTGCTCAGCATCGGGCGGTAACGGACGGTCGTGATATTGGAAACACTCTTGACAGAAAGACATGATATCGACATGCTTCGCTTTAGAGAGCGCTCTCTATCCTGGTAAAACGCCTCCACCACCCCAAGCTGAGGAGCCTCCCGTGTTCACAGCCCGGCCCAGCCTCCGCTTCCGCCCCCTCGTACTGCTGGCGGCCGCCCTCGTCGCGATCGCGACGGCGCTCGTCGTCCCGGCGCACCCCGACCGGGCCGAGGCCGCCATCGGCCCCATCAGCTGGCAGGACGAGTTCAACTCCCCCGCCGGCACGCCCGTCGACCAGAACAAGTGGCGGTTCGACATCGGCGGTGGCGGCTGGGGCAACAACGAGCGGCAGTACTACACGAACAGCACCAGCAACGCCGTCCACGACGGCCAGGGCAACCTGGTCATCACCGCCCGCCGGGACAATCCCGCCAACTACCAGTGCCACTACGGGCGCTGCGAGTACACGTCGGCGCGGTTGCTGACGGCGGCCACCTTCACCCAGACGTACGGGCGGTTCGAGGCCCGGATCAAGATCCCGCGTGGTCAGGGCATCTGGCCGGCCTTCTGGATGCTCGGCACCGGCGGCGGGTGGCCCGACGCTGGCGAGATCGACGTCATGGAGAACATCGGGCGGGAGCCCAACACCGTCTACGGCACGGTGCACGGGCCCGGCTACTCCGGCGGCGGCGGCATCACGGGCAGCCGCACCCTTGGCGCGCCGCTCGCCGACACCTTCCACACCTACCGGGTGGACTGGGAGCCGAACGTCATCACCTGGTACGTCGACGGGGTGCAGTACCACCGGGTCGATCCCGCTCGGCTCGGCGGCAACCGCTGGGTGTTCGACCACCCCTTCTTCATGATCCTCAACGTGGCGGTCGGTGGTAACTGGCCCGGCTACCCGGACGGCTCGACCCAGTTCCCGCAGCAGATGCTCGTCGACTACGTCCGGGTGTCCAGCTACACCTCGGGTGGCGGGGGCGACCCGACCCCCGGCACCAACCGGATCCGGGGCGCGCAGAGCGGTCGCTGCATCGACATCCCCGGCGCCAACCCGGTAGAGGGTGCCAAACTCCAGATCTGGGACTGCAACACCACGGCGGCCCAGAGCTGGACCTTCGCCTCCGACGGGACCGTCCGCGCGATGGGCAAGTGCATGGACCCGGCCTGGGCCGGCACCGCCAACGGCACCGAGGTCAACCTGGTCAGTTGCAACGGCAACACCGCGCAACGCTTCACCCTCAACGCCTCCGGCGACCTGGTCAACCTCAACGCCAACAAGTGCGTGGACGTACGGGAGGCCAACCCCAACAACGGCGGCAAGCTGCACCTGTGGGACTGCCTCGGCGCCGCCAACCAGAAGTGGTCTCGCATCTGATCACCCGAGCACAAAGGCGTGGGCCGTCCGAGGAGGAACTCGGGCGGCCCACGGCCGTTGGAGCCCCCGCCCACCTCCTCGAACCGGATTAACTCGATGGGCGAGGAGGCCAGGCTCATGCCCACTATGTTCGGATTAGTCCAGAATCCGGCAGTTCCGGGAGTGAGCTCATGTCGCACCACCTCGATACGCCCCTGGCCGCCCAGGGCGGCCAGTTGTACATCGACGACCTGTTCGTCTTCAACGGTGACCGCGCCACGGTGTTCGTCATGGACGTCAACAGCTCGGTGACCAAGGCCGACATCAAGCGCGGCTTCCACGCCGAGGCGCGTTACGAGATCAAGATTCACATCAACGGCGCCGAGGTGGAGGACCTGACCTACCGGTTCGCCTTCGGCGAGCTGGACGGTGACGCCCGGCAGGCCCTCCAGTTGTACGAGCTCACCGGAGCGGACGCCCGCGACGACGCCGCGATGGGCACCCCCATCGCCGAGGGGCGAACCGGCGAGGTGACGACCGGCGGCAACGTCCGGATCTGGGCCGGCCGGATCACCGACCCCTTCT
Source organism: Micromonospora sp. CNZ322 (assembly GCF_007827755.1). Taxonomy (NCBI): domain Bacteria; kingdom Bacillati; phylum Actinomycetota; class Actinomycetes; order Micromonosporales; family Micromonosporaceae; genus Micromonospora; species Micromonospora sp. CNZ322. The sequence goes on along the minus strand of NZ_VITD01000006.1, from coordinate 74,143 downwards.
TCATCGACCTCGACGAACTCGCCACCATCAACGGCGCGGTCAAGAACGGTTCGCCTGTGGACCGCTCGGCGTGGCGAGCCGACCAGGCCAAGAACAGCTTCGCCGGCACCACAGTCGAGTCGATCGTCCTCGAGGTCTCCCACGACGAGCCACTGCTGCGCGACGGCACCGAGATCGGCGTGTGGTGTCGCACCATGCTGGCCACCGACGCCGGCGGATGGCGCCAGATCAACCGCGCCGGCCACCCCATGATGTGGCCGATCTTCTGGCCCCACGACACCGACTTCTCCGACCCCGCCAACTTCCGGCACCCCAGCAACGACCTCACCGAGGGCGGGGAGGAGATCGCGAACGCGGTCGCCGGGGTGGTCAAGGCGAACGGCACCGCACCGGACCCGCAGGCGTACGGCTGGAGCGTCGCCCGGCAGCTCTACCCCGACCTGCTCTCGTACAAGGTCGGCACGGCCGCGAACTTCGGCTTCGCGGTCCGCAACGGGCGCACCCTGGCCGACAACGTGCCCGAGGTGATGTTCTCCCTGGTCCTCAACACCGGCACCACGTCGGGCCTCACCTCGGAGGTCACCAAGGCCGCCCGTTCCGCCACGTTCCCGTACGTGGTCGCGGCCTGAATCCGCTCGCGGGGCTCGGCGGCCGGCACGGTCCCCGACGGCGTAAAAGCGGACCGACCCCCACGGTCACGCCGGGGAGGTCGGTCCGCTGAGACTGGAAGCTGTCAGCCCTCGATGTCCCGAGGGTCACGGCTGCGGGGGTAGGTGTTCTTCTCCCCGATCGTGCCGTCCTGCTTCTTGATCACGTGTTCGACGCCGCGGTCGGCCGCCATCTCGCGGCCCTGGGCCTGCGCGTCGGCCTTCACGTCATGCGTACTGCTGGCCCGCTCCTGGCCCTCCGGCTTGTTCTTCCACTGCCCGTCCTCGTGGTACGTGTCGACGTCGCCCTTGGCCATGACCGGCTCCTCCCTGCGTCTGCGCTGTCCCCCGAATCAGTGCCCCCGAGCCGCGCCGGGCAAACTGGGGTCCTCAGGAGACAGCCGGGCAGTTGTTGCTCACCCGCCGCAGAATCTGCTCGCGTTCGTCGGTGGTGATGCCCGACGGCGTGCCGTCGAAGTGGGTCTCGACCTTGTCCCAGCCGCGGCGCTGCTCGTAGTGCAGGTGGGGGGCTCCGGAGTTGCCGGTGCTGCCGAGCCGCCCGATCTGGTCACCCTGGGCGACCTTCTGACCGACGGTGACCAGCGGCGGTTCGAGCATGTGCAGGTACTGCGTCTCCCACTTGCCGCCGTGGTCGATCTTCACCCAGTAGCCGCCGCCACGCCCCCGTGGGCCATCCGGGTTCTCCGGGTTCCGACCACCCAGCGAGCCGTTGATGCCCGCCACGGTGACCGTGCCGGCGTACGACGCGAGCACCGGCCGCCCCCACGTCTCGCCCTCGGTCGGGAAGAAATCGACGTCGTAGTCGTCGTGACCGGGGTAGGTGCTGAGCTGCCACGTCTCGCCGCAGGTCACCGGCATCTGGAAGAGCGGGCGCGGCCCGGCCGGTCGCAGCATCGGCACCGCGACCACCGCGACGCCCAGAACGGCCGCCGCCGCGACGAGCGCGAGGAGGACGCGGATGGCGCGGCTTCGAGGGCGGCGGTGGGAACGGGCTCTGGTCGGGCGGCCGGTCGTCACCGGCCCGAGCATGGCAGATCCCGGCAACGTTCCGATCCCGAGGTGGCGCACCCGCAGCGGTGACATTGCAGTCGCATCGCAAAGGGGATATCGTCAGATGCAATGCAGTTGTATTGCAACGAGAGTGGGCTGCCATGCACGTGATCGCGTTGTCCGAGGTGACCGCCGAGACGGCCGCCCTGGTCGGCGGCAAGGCGGCCGGGCTGGGCGAGCTGATCCGGCACGGCGAGCGGGTCCCCGACGGTTTCTGCGTGACCACTGAGGCACACCGGCTCGGCGTCGTCCCCACGGCCGAGGTCGTCGCCGCGTACCAGCGGCTCGGCGCGGGCCCGGTGGCGGTGCGCTCCAGCGCCACAGCCGAGGACCTGCCGGACGCGAGCTTCGCCGGGCAGCAGGACACCGTCCTCGACGTCACCGGCACCGCCGAGCTGATCGCCGCCATCGAGAAATGCTGGGCCTCGCTGCACGGCGACCGCGCGACCGCCTACCGCGACGCCCGGGGCATCGATCACCAAACGGTGCGGATGGCCGTCGTCGTGCAGCGCATGGTTGCACCCACGGTGGCCGGAGTGCTGTTCACCGCGAACCCGCTGACCGGGCGCCGCGACGAGATGGCCGTCGACGCCGCTGCCGGCCTCGGCACGACAGTGGTGGACGGCGCCGCAGCCGTCGACCACTACATCCTCGACGACGTCACGCGCACCGAGGCCGGATGCCTGACGTCCACGCAGCTGGCCCGCCTCCGCGCCACCGGCGAGCGGTTGCAGGCCCACTTCGGCTGCCCGCAGGATGTCGAGTGGGCCATCGACGCTGACGACGTCCTGTGGCTCCTCCAGTCCCGGCCGATCACCAGCCTGTTCCCCGCCCCGCCGCTCAGCGAGAAGCCCCTCCCCCGCGTCTACCTGGAGTTCGGGCACGTCCAGGGCATGCTGCAACCGGTGACCCCGATGGGCATGTCGACCCTGCGGACGCAGATCGCCGCGATGCTCGCCGCGCTCGGGGTGCGGGTCGAGATCGTCGACATCGGCGGCCGCCTCTACGGCGACCTGACCGACCTCGCGCGCGACCGGTCGTCCCGCAAGCGACTGGTGAAGCTTTTGGCGGTCGACTTCGGGCCGCGCGCCCAGGCGGTGATGCAGCACGTGCTGGCCGATCCCCGGTTCGCCCCGACCAGCGGCGGCGCCCGGCGCGGTGGGGCACCGGGGGCCGCGTCGCTGCGGACGGCCCGCCGCGCGGTGGTGGGGATCCTGCGGGCGCTGGCCCGTCCCGAGGCGACGCGGACCCGGATGTTCGAGGCGATCGAGCAGCTGAGGGTAAGCTCCGCCGCCCCCGCCGACCTGCGTACCACCGCGGACCGGCTGCGCTTCGTGCAGGCGCAGGACGACGACGACGCCGATGACAGCGCCGACGCGATCATGTGGCCGATCGTCGCCGGGATGCTCGCCGCCGCCCTGCCGACCGCGCTGCTCAAGGGCGTCGCCGGCCCGGACGAGATCCACACCGTGCTCGGCGGCATGCCGCACAACGTCACCATCGAGATGGACCTGGCCCTGTGGCGGCTCGCCCAGGGCGTGGGCGAGCACCGCCAACTCCTCCTCGACACCCCGCCGGCCGAGTTGGCCGTACGCCACCTGCGCGGGACGCTGCCCGACATCGGCATGGCGGCCTTCCTGGACGTCTACGGGCACCGGGGCGTCGCCGAAGTCGACCTCGGGGTGCCGCGCTGGGCGGAGGACCCCACGCCGGTCTTCGCCGCGGTCGCCAACTACCTGCGGGTCACCGATCCGCAACAGGGTCCCGACCAGCGCTTTCAGCGGGCCGCCTCGGCGGCCGAGACAGCGCTGGAGGAACTGGTCACCCGAGCTCGCCGCCGACGGCCGGTCCGGGGCTGGATCGCCGGTTTCCTGTTGCGCCGGGCGCGGTCGTTGGCCGGCCTGCGTGAGGCCGGCAAGTTCGCCGGGCTGTACCCGCTGCGCGAGACCCGTCGCCAACTGCTGCTCATCGGCGCCGATCTGCACGCCCGCGGGTCGCTGGACCAGCCCGACGACATCATGTTCCTGACCCTCGACGAGGTGCACACAGTCGTACACCAGGGTGTTGATCTGCGCGGCACCGTCACCGCCCGACGGGCCGTGCACCGCCGGGAGCTGCGGCGTCGGACGGTCCCGGTGGCACTGCTCTCCGACGGTACGGATGTGGAGACCGTCCTGCCGGCGGCATCGACGGGCGACGGGACGCTCGCCGGAGTGGGTGCGTCGGCGGGCCGGGTGACCGGCCCCGCCCGGGTGGTGCACGACCCGGGCACCGCTCACGTCGAGCCCGGCGAAGTCCTGGTGGCCGCGACCACGGACCCTGGCTGGACCCCGCTGTTCCTCACCGCGGCGGCGCTGGTCACCGAGACCGGCGCGATCATGGCGCACGGCCCGACGGTGGCCCGTGAGTACGGCATTCCCGCCGTCATCTGCGTGCCGGACGCCACCCGGACCATCACCACCGGGCAGCTCGTCACAGTGGACGGCAGCGCCGGAACCGTCACGCTGCACGAACCGTCGGCCCCCGAGCAGGAAGGACGACCATGACCGACACGAAGACACCGACCAGGGCGCGAGTGGGCCCGCTGCTGCGTCGGGCGGCCGAGGCCGAGGCCGCGACGTGGCGCAGCCTGTACGTGTGGGCGCGGCGTCGTCCACTGCCGCTGGGGCCCGGCGACGAGCCGTTCGGCTACCTCGGCGTGGTCAAGCCGATCCTGGGCATCTTCATCGGCCTGTCGGTCGTGGAGATCCCGATCTTCGACGTGGTGGTCACCCACGTGGTGCCGTGGCGGCCCGCCCGCTGGATCGTGCTGGGCCTCGGCATCTGGGGTCTGCTCTGGATGATCGGCCTGTTCGCCAGCATGACGATCCACCCCCACGTCGTGGGCGACCGGGGCCTGCGGGTGCGGCTCAGCTGGGGCGTCGACATCTGGATCCCGTGGACGGACGTCGAGGCGCTGCGCAAGCGCTACCGATCGTTGCCGTCGAGCAGATCGGTGCAGGTCGAGCAGGAGGGCGACCGCCGGGTGGTGTCCATCTCGGTCGGCAGCCAGACCAGCATCGACGTCCTGTTGCGTCGGCCGCTGACCTTCGACCTGCCGAAGGCCGGGTCCACGCCGGTCAACGAGCTGCGACTGTACGCCGACGACCCGGACGGCCTGCTGCGCAGTGCGCGGGGCACTCCGGTGAGCCAGACCGTCAGCCGGTGACGCCGCGCTGGCGGAATCTCCGGGCCACCCACTGTGAAACGATCGAGGCCATGCCCAAGAAGGTCGATCACCAGGAGCGACGCACCCTCATCGCGGATGCGCTGATGCGGGTCGCCGCGGATCAGGGCCTGGAGGCCGTCAGCCTCCGACACGTGGCTGCCGCGGCCGGCGTGTCCGCCGGGATGGTCCAGCACTACTTCCGGACCAAGGACGAGATGATGGCGTTCGCGATGGCGGTGGTCCGCGAGCGTGGCCAGGCCCGGGTCACCGAGGCCCTGGCGCGGCTGGGCGAGAACCCCGCCCCCCGGCTGCTGCTGCGCACATTGATCGCGGCGCTGTTGCCGCTCGACGACCGCACCCGTGACGACGGGCGGGTGGCACTGGCATTCCTCGCCTACACCGCGGTACGACCGGCGTCCGCGACCGGCCTGCGGGCCGACACCATGCAGCTGACCAGCTTCATCGCCAGCGTCCTGCCCAGCGGAGACACCGCCGAGGGGGCCGGCCTGCTCGCGTTGATGGAGGGGTTGGGCGTCTACCTGCTGGGCGGGCAGTACACCGCCGAGCAGGCGCTGGGCGCGCTGGACGCCCAGCTGGACCTGCTCTTCGGCTCGTCGGCGGCCGCCTGAGCGGTCGCGGTCGTACCGCGCCCTCAGCAGCGCGGCACGTTCGGGATGTACCCGTCGTAGCCGGTCAGCACGAAGGCGTCCGAGACGTAGCGGTTGGTGCCGATCCGGTTCCACACGGCGGTCGTGCCGTACGGGCCGGTGACCGTGCTGCCGACGGCCTGGCAGTAGACGGCGACGGTGGCGCCGTCGGCGACCGAGCCGACGACCGGATAGCTGGCGCCGGGGCCGGAGCGCACGTTGAGGCTGGACGCCTCGGTGGTCACCGCGCCGGAGCCGATGCCGGTGATCCCGTTCACCAACTGCATGTAGTAGGTCCAGTTCCAGTTCGGGCCCGGGTCGGTGTGGGTGGCACCGGGCACCTCACGGTGGGCGATGATGTGCGCCCGGTCCCTGGGAATGCCGTACTTCGTGGCGAGGCTGCGGGTGAGCGCGGCCGAGGCGCGGTACATCGCGTCGGTGAACCAGACGGGATTGTCGACGAACCCCTCGTGCTCGATGCCGATCGACTCGGTGTTGTAGGTCCAGTTGCCGGCGTGCCAGGCGATGTCCTTCTCCCGCACCGACTGGGTGACGGCCCCGTCGGAGGAGCGGAAGGTGTAGTGCGCGCTGGCCTGCGCGGCCGGGTTCTGGAACCAGCTGACAGCGCCGGCGTACGAGCCCTGCGTCAGGTGGATGACGATGCGGTTGACCGGGTGACTGCCCGGTCGACTGGCCACCGTGTAGTTGCTCGTGCTGGCCGGCGCCCACGCGGCCGGCCCGTAGTCGGTGCTCAGGGTGCCGATCCCGCCGAGCACAACGGCCCGCTCCAGGCCACCCCGCCGGGGCGCGACCGGTCGCCCTGCCACCGCCTCGCCGCGCCCGGTGAACCCAGCCCGCAGCAGGTCGTAGACGGTGTCGGCGTAGAGCCGCGCGACCGACGCCTCGCTGGCGCCGCCGTACCGGGCGACCGCTCCGTACCAACCGTTCACGTCGTCGCGCGTCGCGGCGGTGAGGCCGGCCTGATCGGCGTACGAGCGCAGCACGGCCGCCGCCCCGAGCACGTTCGCCGCGGGTTCGGTCCGCAGCGCGGCCGGACTGAGCCGGGTGAGCGCGGCAGCCTCGTCCAGGGTGCGCACGCCGGGGGCGCTCGCCAGGTGCATCAGCCCGTGACCGCCCGCCGCGCTTGGTGTGCGGGCGTGCATGTCCAGCCGCGACTCGGCGTACCCCAGCGCCACCAGCAGGTCGCGTGGCACGTCGTACCGCGCGGCGGCGGTGTCGAACGCGACGGCCAGCGGGGCGGCCGGCGCCGGCGTCCCACCGGGGTCGGCGACAGCCGGTGACACGACCGCGACGACTCCGGTCAGGGCGGCGGTCAGGGCGGTGGTCAGGGCGAGCAGGAACCGGCCTCCGTGGAAGGTGCGAACGGACATGAGCCCTCCTTGCGGTGACTGTGGGTTGGCGGCCGGTGGGCCGCCAACCCACAGGGATGAACCTCGTCAGCACCAGCCGTTGATCGGACCGTTCACACCGGTCGACAGGTAGGCGTCGGACACCCAACTGCCGTCGCTCAACCGGTTCCAGAGCGCCGTGGTGCCGTACCGGCCGGTGTGGGAGGTGCCGTTGGCGGAGCAGGAGATGGTGACTGTGGCGCCGTCGGCCACCGAGCCCAGCGAGCCGTAGCCGGTCCCCGGCCCGGCACGTCGGGTGAGCGCCCCGCCGCCGTTCGCGTCGACCACCCCCTGGTTGAAGCCGAGCGCGCCGTAGTTGTACAGGCCGCCGCCGGCACCGGCCCAGGCCGACCCGTGCCGCGCCCCGCCCTGGTACGCGGCGGCGCCGTTGGCCAGTACCCACTTGCCGATGTCGTGGCCGGCGATCGGCACGTACGCGCTGTTCTGCCGGAGCCCGAAGTGGACGTGCCGGCCGTAGGCGGCTCCGCCGCAGGTGACGTCGGTGCCGGTGTTGCCCAGGACGGCGCCCTGGCCGACGCTGGCGCCGTTGACGGAGATGCTGTTCCACAGGTGGTAGTAGTCGGTCGAGTAGCCCCGGTCGTGAATGACCCGGATCCACCCCTGACACATCGTGTACGCCGCTCCGGCGCGGGTGGCCCGGACCACCTGGTCACCACCGGCCAGGTCGACCGAGCTGTACGGCGACTCGGTCCCACCCCAGCCGTGCGGGCCGCTGGTGAGCGTCCACGTCTGGCCCACACCGAACGGCAGGGCCATACCGGTCCGGTAGTCCCCGCCCGCGTACATCGGGGTGGGGGTGGTGGTGAGCACGCCTTTCTCCTGGCTTGTCATCAGGGGCGACTCGGCGGCCAGCGCACCGAAGGCGGCCTCGCCGTCGAAGGCGATCCGCCACCCGGCGGGCTCGGACCGGGCGATGAAGATCGACCCGGTCGGGTGGGCGTCCTCCTGTCGGGGCGCGAGCGCGACGGCGGTGCCGAACGCCCACCGGCCGCTGGTGCGGCTGACGGTGATCCGGGTCTCCGGTTGCGCATCGGCGGCGGACAGCTCGGCGGTGCCGAGCAGTTTGGCGGTCACCGCAGCGGTGAGCGTGGGGGTCACGGCCGCGGAGGCGGCGCTGGGGGTGGCCCCGATCAGGCTCGTGACCATCAACAGGGCCGCGGCGACGCCGCCGGCCAATCGTCGACCGTTTCTCATCGTGCCCTCACTTTCGATTGGGGTCTCGGACCGGCTTGATGCAGAGCCCGTGGCCGCTGAGGGGTGCAGTGCCGGCGGGCCTGAGCAGCGGCGACTGCCAGGTTCAAGAGATCGGCATAAATATTGAAGCTGATTGTTGTGTAGTAAACCGTCGAAGTCAACGCGCTCAGCGAAGGTTTCCTACATCGTCTGATTTCGTTCGCCGACACTCGGATCCGTCCGTGCCGTGGTGGCCCGCGCCTTCAGTCGGCGCAGCTCGTCGGCGGACATCAGCCAGGTGGAGTTCGTCGTCCCCAGGCCGAGGAGCACCTGGTCGAAGGAGTTGCCGTCGTTGTCGTCGGTGTAGCAGACGCTCACCTCACCCCAGGGCGACGCGGCGACCGCGAAGTGCTCCTGCCGACCCGTCGTGGTCTGGCTCAGCGCCTGGGCCGCCAGTCGGCCGGTGGACGTGCCGTCCGGGTTGAGGCCGCGCGCCCAGACGTCCGGGTTGGCGCCGGACACCGTCCAGCCCACCACCACGTTGTCCTGGTCGTCGATGCCGACCCCGGGGGCGATGGCGCCGGTGCCGGTGGAGACCGGAACCTCGTCGTGCCGGGCCGTGCCCGCAGCGGTGAACGATCGGGCCGAGACACCCCGGGTGCCGGTGTGGTCAGATTCCCACCCGACTGTGAAGTCACCGGCGAAGTTCGCCGCCACCGAGGCACGCTGCTGCTGCCCCCCACTCTGGGCGTTGGCCGTCCGCCGCGACAGCGCCACGGCGCCGTTGGACCGGGCCAGCCGGGTCAGCCCGATGTTGTACGAGCCGTTGGCGTCGGCGTCCTCGTCCCAGACCACCAGCGCCTCGCCGGACGCGGACACCGCGACGTCGGGACGGTGGTGCGCGCCCGTCGCCTGCGAGGCCGTCACCTCGTACGCCTTGGTGGTGGCGGCGGTGAAGCCGGCGGCCTTGACGGTGGCGGGAGCGGTGCCCTGCACGTCCTCCCAGACCACTGTGAAGCCGACGGCGGCGGCGTTGGTGGGCGCGCCGTCCGGGTCGACCGCCACCTTTGGCCAGATCTGCTGCCCGGCGTCGCTGGCATTGGCCTGCCCCGAGCCGAGCACCGCGCCGGCGGGCGACACCACCCGGTACTGGATGTTGTAGACGCCGTTGCCGTCACCGTCGGCGGCCCAGACCACCACGGCGTTGCCCCGGTCGTCGAGCCCGACGTCGGGGCTGAGGTGCCGCCAGGCGGCCCCGCTGGTCCCCCCGGTGGAGAGCTTCAGCTCGTAGGCGGGGGTGCCGTCGCGGAACAGCCGCAGGTAGACCTCGCTGCGGGTGTCGTCCTGCGGGGCGGTGCCGTCCCGGTCGTCCTCCCAGACCACTGCGACGTGGCCGTTGCGGTTCATGGCGATGGAGGGCAGGAACGTCGATGAACGGCGATGGCTGCGGGGCGGAATCGGACATGACGGAATGCTGTCCGCGCCAAGGCGTTCAGGTGTCCGGACCGCCGGGGCCGGGGGCCGGACCGTCAGGTGAGCGGCGACGGCGACTCGGCGCCGGGGATCACCAGCGTCGGCGTGCCGAACCCGTCCGCCGGGACGCTCCAGACGTCGGGCTGGCCGTCGTCCCGGCGCAGCGTGTAGGCCAGCTTTCCGTTGTCCAGCCACGCGGCCTGGTCATCGACGCTGCGGGTCTCGGCGGTCGCGGTGACCCGCGTGGTAGCCAGGTCCAGGACCGACAGCCGCCAGCCCTTCGCCGGGTCGGCGTCGACCGCCTCCTTGAACGCGAGCCGGGTGCCGTCCGGTGACAGCGACGGGCACTCGACGTTCTCCTTCAGCGTCTCGACCGTACGTGCGGCGAGGTCACCCCGGACGAGGTACCTCTCGCCCCCGGTCGCCATGGTCGCGTAGAAGCGGTTGTCGTCGGCGGTGAAGGTGACGCCCCAGTAGTTGACGTCCGCGTTGCGGTAGCCCCGGCCCTCCCGGGTGATCGCGAACTCTTCGAGCGAGGCCACAGTGGTGCCGGTACGGGTGTCGAGGATCCCGGTGCGGGTGGAGAAGCCACTGGAGGTGTACGAGTCGCCACCGACGAACGTCGTCCAGGAGACCATCCGACCGGAGGCCGAGACCCGGGCCCGGTTCGGCAGCCCCGGCACACTGACCGCTCGGGTCTGGCGCAGCGCCGCGTCGAGCACGACAACCTGGTACGACCACGCCGTCTCCGGCTTCAGGCAGACCCCGGTGCCGGCCGCCGCGTACACCCGGAGGCATTCCAGGCCGGCGACGGTGCGCGGCCCGGCGGGGTCGGTCGCGGCGACGGTGGAGACGTGTCGGTCGGTGATAGCCAGCAGGCGCGGCCCGGACGTCAGGGTGACCGCCTGCGCGCCGCCAGCGGGTGGCGGCGTCCGGGGAGCCTGCGCGGCCGTGGCGGCGTAGCCGGCTGCCACGGTGCCCAACAGCACGGCCGAGGCGACCACCACGCCGAGCTTGGCTCGGGTCGACATCGCGGTCATCGGGGCACCTTCCGGGTGGTGAGTCGGGACGGGGAGGCCAGCAGGAGCAGCGTGCCGACCAGGACGCCGGCGACGACCACGGTCGCCGCGCGGATCGCGTTCTCCGGCCCCCACGCCTGCCAGGCCAGACCGAACAGCACGGAGGAGACGAGGTACGCGAGGGCCTGCCCGGTCTGCACCAACGCGATTCCGGTGGTCCGCAGACGCGCCGGCAGCACCGGACCGGCGAGCGCGATGAGCACGCCGTCGGTGGCCGCGTAGAAGGCGCCGTACATCGTCAGCGCCAGGGCGATCAGCGGCCAACCGTCGACCGGACCGGCCAGCAGCAGGTACGTCGCACCGAGGGCGGTGTAACCGCCGATCACCACGGGCAGGCGACCGATCCGGTCGGCGAGTACGCCGAGCGGAGCGGCGAGCAGCAGGTACGCCAGGCTGGTTCCCACCGCGAGCAGCGGGAACCAGCGCAGGCCGAGGTCCATCCGGCGTTGCAGCAGCAGGTAGACGAAGCCGTCGCCGATGGTGGCCAGCCCGAGCATCGCGGCGGCCAGCACCAGCCGCCGGGCGGGTCCGCCGCGCAGCAGCCCGAACGCCTCGCGGACGGAGACCTTCGGGTCGTTGGTCTCGCCCGCCGCCTCGCCGTCCGTCGCCTCGCCGTCCGGCTGCTCCCGAACGAAGAGCACCAGCACCACGACGGCCAGGGCCGCGATGCAGAAGCTGGTGACGAAGACCGCGTCGTACGACTGCCCGACGACCAACAGGACAGCGAACGCGGCGAGTGGCCCGAGGAACGCGCCGACGCTGTCCATCGCCCGGTGCACGCCGAACGCCCGACCCAGCGCCTCGGGTGGCGTGGAGAGCGTGATCAGCGCGTCGCGCGGCGCGCTCCGCACCCCCTTGCCGATCCGGTCGACGGCGATGACGGCGCCGATCGCCGGGATCGACCGACCGGCGAGCAGCAGGCCGAGCTTCGCGACCGCCGAGAGCGCGTACCCGACGCCGGCGATCAGCTTGCGCCGCCGGAACCGGTCGGCGGCAAAACCACCGACGACCCGCAGCAGCGCGGTGGCCCCGGTGTGGACGCCGTCCAGCACGCCGAAGGCCACCGGGCTGAGGTGCAGGCCCAGCACCAGATAGAGCGGCAGGACCGCGGCCACCATCTCGGCCGACACGTCGGTGATCAGACTGACAGTGCCGAGCGCAACGACGTTGCCGCTGACCATCGCGAACCGACGGCGTCGCGGCCCCGATCCGGGTTGGTCGGCGACCGGTCGGGAGACGGTCGAAAGGTACACGAGCATCTCCTCTGATCCACGGTCGACGGGCAGCCATCGTCCGTACTCAGTGGAGGCGGCACAACGGACCGCGGGTGGCATCCGGGCGAGGGTCGGGTGAACGAGCTCCCAACAGCGAGGTGTTCGCCTGCCGGGACGCGCTGTTCATCCGCCCGTCGCCCGCCGGCTCATCGACCTTCCTACATTCCTTGCGCTCTTCCCACGAGGTAAGGAGTCCTGGATGGACATTCGATCCCCCCGTCCGTCGGTGACGCTGGGGGTGGTCACGGTGATCGTCGCCGCGACCGCCGCCGTCGTCGTGACCGGCGCTGGCGCGGCGTCGGCGGCGAGCGTGACCTTCACGCCGGTCGCCGACACCTACGTCCAGAGCGACGCGGCCGCCACCAACTACGGCACGTCCACGCAGGTGGTGGTCGACAACTCGCCAGTGCGGCGCTCGTTCCTGCGCTTCACAGTGAGCGGTGTCAGCGGCACGGTGACCGGCGCCAAGTTGCGACTGCGCACGATCAGCGGCAACAGCGGCAGCGACGCCGGTGGCACGTTCCGCCGGATGTCCAACACGACCTGGTCGGAGACCGGCACCACCTGGAACAACCAGCCGACCATCGACGGGGCCACGCTCGGCACGATCGGCGCGGTCAGCGGCAACACCTGGTACGAGGTCGACGTCACTGCCGCGGTCACCGGCAACGGCACGTACAGCTTCGGCGCCACCTCGACCAGCGGTGACGGCGCCTACTACGACACCCGCGAGAGTGGCGCGGACGCTCCGCAACTGGTGGTCACCACCGGGAGCACCACGCCACCCCCGTCGGGCGACCCGGTGTTCGTCGGTGCCGGCGACATCGCCGACTCGGGCTCCGGCGACAGCGCCACCGCGACGCTGCTGGACAGCATCCCTGGGACGGTCTTCACCACCGGCGACAACGTCTACGACAGCGGGACGGCGTCGCAGTTCAACAGCTATTACGAGCCCACCTGGGGTCGGCACAAGTCCCGCACCCGCCCGTCGCCGGGCAACCACGACTACAACACGTCGGGTGCGACCGGCTACTACAACTACTTCGCTACGTCCGCCGGCCCGAGCGGGCGCGGGTACTACTCGTTCGACCTCGGCAACTGGCACGTCGTGTCGCTGAACTCGAACATCAGCATGTCGGCCGGCTCGACGCAGGAGCAGTGGCTGCGCGCGGACCTGGCCGCCAGCAGCAAGCCGTGCACGATCGCGTACTGGCACCACCCGCTGTTCACGTCCAGCTCCAACCACGCGCCGTCGACGTCGACGCGTCCGCTGTACCAGGCCCTCTACGACTACAACGCCGACGTCGTGGTGTGGGGACACAACCACGTCTACGAGCGGTTCGCCCCGATGAACCCGGCCGGTGGCGCCGACTCCAGCCGGGGTCTGCGCAGCTTCGTCGCCGGGATGGGCGGCGCCGGCCACTACGGCTTCGGCACCATCCAGCCCAACAGCGAGGCGCGTAACAGTTCGGCGTGGGGCGTACTGAAGTTCACCCTGCACTCCAACAGCTACGACTGGCAGTTCGTGCCGGTGGCCGGCCAGACCTACACCGACAACGGCACCAGCACCTGCCACTGACGAACGCGTGCCCCCTGTCCGCGAGGCGGGCAGGGGGCACGTGCGTACCGGCCGAGCGTCAGCGGGCCGTGCCGGCGCGACGCTTGTTGTAGACGTCGAAGGCGACCGCGACGAGCAGGACGAGACCCTTCACCACCGACTGGGTCGACTGGTCGATGCCCATCAGCTGCATGCCGTTGCTCATCACCGCCATGATCAGACCACCGACCATCGCGCCCACCACGGTGCCCACGCCACCGGTGACCGCCGCGCCGCCGATGAAGGCCGCGGCGATCGCGTCCAGCTCGAACATGTTGCCGGCGGCGGGCTGGGCGCCGTTCGACCGCGACGAGTAGATGACGCCGGCCACCGCCGCCAGGAAGCCCATGTTGACGAACATCCAGAAGTTGACGGTGCGGACCTTCACCCCGGACAGCGCCGCCGCCGACAGGTTGCCGCCGATCGCGTAGACCTGGCGACCGAAGACGGTACGCCGGGTGAGCAGGCCGTAGACCAGCACCAGGACCGCCAGGATGATCAGCACGATCGGCAGCCCTCGGGCGTGCGCCAGCTGCCAGGCGAAGTACATGAGGACCGCGCCGACCAGCACGACCCGGGCGACGAAGAGCGGGAACGACTCGACGGGCTGCTGGTAGCGGATCCGCGCCACGCGGGTGCGGAAGCCGCTGACCGCGTAGCCGGCCACGGCGATGGCGCCGATCAGCAGCGTGAAGGCGTCGAAGCCCTGCCCACCGAGCAGGCCGTTGAGGAAGCCCGCCGCGACCTGCTGGTACTCGGACGGGAACGGCGACAGCGAGATGTTGTCGAGCACCCGCAGGGTCAGACCCCGGAACAGCAGCATGCCGGCCAGGGTCACGATGAAGGCCGGAATGCCGGCGTACGCCACCCAGAACCCGTGCCACGCCCCGACCGCGACACCGACGACCAGCGCGGCCACGACGCCGATCCACCAGGGGTGGCCCTGCTGGATCACCAGGACGGCGGAGACCGCTCCGGTGAGCGCGACGACCGATCCGACCGACAGGTCGATGTGCCCGCCGATGATCAGGATGACCATCCCGATCGCGAGGACCAGGATGTACGAGTACTGGAGGACGATGTTGGTGATGTTGCCGGGGCTCAGCAGCACCCCGTCGGTCAGGACCGCGAAGAGCGCGACGATGACGACCAGGGCGACGTAGATCCCGCTCTGCCGCAGGTTGTTCAACACCAGCGCCCGCAGGTCGCTCGTCCCGCTGTGCAGGGCGGCGGCGGGCGGGCTGTCCGGGGGCGTGGGGTGCTCCGTCGAAGGGGTCTTGATGCTGGTCATCCGACGAGCTCCTTGTCCTTGGTCATCAGCTCCATGAGGCTCTCCTGAGTCGCCTCGGCCACCGGCATCTCGCCGGTGATCCGGCCGGCGGCGAGGGTGTAGATGCGGTCGCACATTCCGAGCAGCTCCGGCAGCTCGGAGGAGATGACGATCACCGCCTTACCGGCGGCCACCAGCCGGTTGATGATCGTGTAGATCTCGTACTTGGCGCCGACGTCGATGCCGCGGGTGGGCTCGTCGAGGATCAGCACGTCCGGGTCGGTGAACAGCCACTTCGACAGGACGACCTTCTGCTGGTTGCCGCCGGAGAGCTTGCCGACCACCGCCATGACGCTCGGCGTCCGGATGTTCATCTCCTTGCGGCTCGCCTCGGCAACCTTGATCTCCTCGTTGCCGTTCACCCAGCCCAGGCGGGACAGCCGGTCCAACGCGGCGGCGGACACGTTGCGCCGCACGTCGTCGATGAGGTTGAGGCCGTAGCGTTTGCGGTCCTCGGTGACGTAGGCGATGCCGTTGTCGATCGCCTCGGCGACGGTGCGTGCCTGCACCTCCCGCCCGTGGACGAAGAGTCGGCCCCGGATGTCGCGCCCGTAGGACCGACCGAACACGCTCATGGCCAGCTCGGTCCGCCCGGCCCCCATGAGGCCCGCGATGCCGACGACCTCGCCGGCGCGTACGGACAGGCCGACGCCCTCGACAACCATCCGGTCCTGGACCGGGTGACGCACCGTCCAGTCCTCGATGCGCAGGACCTCGTCACCGGGGGACGACTCGCGGTCGGGGTAGAAGCTGTCCAGGTCGCGCCCGACCATGCCCCGGATGATCCGCTGCTGGGTCACCTCGTCCGACCGCATGTCGAGGGTCTCCACGGCGCGCCCGTCCCGGATGACGGTGGTCGAGTCGGCGATGGCGGTGATCTCGTTGAGCTTGTGCGAGATCATGATGCAGGTGATGCCCTGCTCCTTGAGGGCCCGCAACAGGTCGAGCAGGTGCGCCGAGTCGATGTCGTTGAGCGCGGCCGTCGGCTCGTCCAGGATGAGCAGGCGCACCTTCTTCGACAGCGCCTTGGCGATCTCCACGAGCTGTTGCTTGCCGACGCCGAGCTGGATGACCGGGGTGACCGGGTTCTCGTGCAGCCCGACGGACGCGAGCAGCTTCGCCGCTTCGGCGTTGGCGAAGTTCCAGTCGATGAGCCCGCTGCGGCCGCGCCGCTCGTTGCCGAGGAAGATGTTCTCCGCGATCGACAGGTACGGCACCAGGGCGAGCTCCTGGTGGATGATGACGATGCCGTTGGCCTCGCTGTCGCGGATGCCACGGAACTGCATCGGCTTGCCGTCGAAGAGGATCTCGCCGTCGTACGAGCCGGACGGGTAGACGCCGGACAGCACCTTCATCAGGGTGGACTTGCCGGCGCCGTTCTCACCACAGATGGCGTGGATCTCCCCGCGGCGCACTGCGAGGGTGACGTCCTCCAGCGCGGTCACGCCGGGGAAGGTCTTGGTGATGCGACGCATCTCGAGGATGGTGTCGTCCATGGTCACTGTCCTCCGTCAGGTCTGGACGTGGTACGCGCCCAGGCGTCGGGCCCGGCGGGTGACCGCCGGGCCCGACGAGTGGCTTACTTCTTGGCCTGACCGGCGGCGACCTCTTCCGCCGTCCAGTAGCCGGAGTCGATCAGCGTCGCCTTGATGTCGTCCTTGTAGACGGTCGCGATCGGCAGCAGGTACGCCGGGACGACCTTGACGCCGTTGTTGTACGTCTTGGTGTCGTTGGCCTGCGGCTGCTTCTTCTGCAGGAACGCCTCGGCCGCGTTCACGGCCTGCTCGGCCAGCAGCCGGGTGTCCTTGAAGACCGTGGAGCTCTGCACGCCGTCGTTGATCAGCTTGATCGAGGCGATCTCCGCGTCCTGGCCGGTCACCACCGGGAGCTTCTTAGCGCCCTTGCCGTAGCCGGCGTTCTGCAGGGCGGTGATGATGCCGCGGGAGATGCCGTCGTACGGCGAAAGCACGCCGTCGACCTTCGAGCCGTCGTTGTAGCTGGAGGTGAGCAGGTTCTCCATCCGCTTCTGCGCGGTCTCCTGCTGCCACCGCAGGATGGCTACCTGCTCGGGGGTGGTCTGCTTGGACTTGACGACCAGCGTGCCGTTGTCGATGAACGGCTTCAGCGTGTCCATCGCGCCGCCGAAGAAGTACTGGGTGTTGTTGTCATCCAGCGACCCGGCGAAGAGCTCGACGTTCAGCGGCCCCTTGGCCGTGCCCTTCGAGCCGTCCTTGTTCAGCAGGCCGAGACCGACGAGCAGCGCGGTGCCCTGGGCGACGCCAACCTTGTAGTTGTCGAAGCTGACGTAGAAGTCGACGTCCTTGCTGCCACGGATCAGCCGGTCGTAGGAGATGACCGGGATCTTCGCGGCCGCGGCGGCCTGCAGCTGGCTGCTGAGCGCGGTGCCGTCGATCGCCGCGAGGACCAGAACATCGGCACCCTGGGTGATCATCTGGTCGACCTGCTGCGACTGCGTAGGGATGTCGTCGCCGGCGTACTGGAGGTCGACCTTGTAGCCCTTGGCCTCAAGCTTCGACTTCACCGCGTTGCCGTCGGCGATCCACCGCTCCGAGGTCTGCGTCGGCATCGACACACCGATGGTCAGATCGCTGGGCTTCTCGTCGCCGGACTTCTCACCGCTGCCCGCACCCCCGCCGCTGCACGCCGCCAAACTCAGCGCCAGTGCGGCGCCGCCGAGAGCAACCAGGAATTTCCTGCCCACGGGCTTCTCCTCTCTGGACTCCCCCGCCGACTGCCGGGGCCAACTGTCATCTTTCGGGTAGTGTTAGCGCTCACATAGATTGCGTCAACACCAGATCCGAAATACCGGTGTCACGGTCTCGTAACGGAGCATCCAGGCGAGCGTAGCCATGTGGCCGATCCGCCGGAAGGGCAGGACGCGGCGACTCAGCGTGGTCGTCCGCAGCACTCTACAGACCGATGCCCGCGGACGACGTCTGTCGTCCGCGGGCACCAGCATCGGCCGGATCAGGTGGGTCGCCGCGACCTCGGCCTTCGGCGGTCCCGATCGGCTACCGCTGCGACCACCGCTGGTTCGCCGCTCCGGTGCACGTCCAGAGGATCACCGTGGTGCCGTTGGCAGTGGCATTGGCGTTGACGTCCAGGCAGAGCCCCGACTGCGTGTTGCTGATCGTGCCGTTGGCGTTGACCGTCCATTGCTGGTTGGTCCCGCCGTTGCAGTCCCAGATCTGCACCTTGGCGCCGGCCGCGGCGTTCGGCGGCGCGTCCAGGCACTTGCCGAGGGCCTGCAGGGTCTGACCGCTGCTGGTCCAGCGCTGGTTGGCGGCGCCGTTGCAGTCCCAGATGACCGGCTGCGTGCCGTTGGTCGTGTTGCTGTTCGGCACGTCGAGGCAGCGGCCGGAGGCGGCGCTGGCGTACGCGCTCGACGTGGTCGGCGGCGGCGTCGTCGGAGGAGTCGTCCCGCCACCGCTGACCCGGTACACCACAGTGCCGTGCGCGGGGACGCTGGCGCTGATGGTCCCGCTGCTGGAACTGGTGCCGCCGGTCCACGCGTCCACCAGCGTGAACGACGAGCCGGACTTGCCGATGGCCGCGGCCGTGGTCGAGATCGTCGTCGTCGAGCCGCCCTGGTTGAAGAGGGCGACGGCCACGTCACCGTTGGCGAGCCGCTTGGCCAGCACCCGACGCGTGCCGTCGAACGACACCTGCGTTCCCTGCAACCCGAGCGAGTCCTGGTTGATCGCGATCAGGTTGGCGTTCTTGAGGATCGTCTGCGTCGCAGCGTTCATGTTCCGCACGTCGTTGCCGGCGATGAGCGGAGACGCCATGATCGCCCACATCGCGAAGTGGCTGCGCATCTCCGTGTCGTTCATGCCGCCGCGACCGACCTCCATCATGTCGGGGTCGTTGAACCCGCCCGGCCTCGCATAGGACGCCAGCGGAACGGTGACGTTGATGATGTTCTGGATGCCCATCGGGTAGCCGTTGCTCTGGCCGGTGTCCCACGCGTTGGTGATGTCCTCGGTGGTTCGCCACATGTTCGCCACGTCGCCCCAGTTGCGCTGCGGGCCGGTCTTGGCGTGGATGCTGTTGGAGTTGATGCTGTAGACGATCGGTCGGCCGGTGGCGGCCAGCGCGTCACGCATCTTGGCGAAGGTGGTCACCTGGTCGTTGATGCTGCCCTCCGGCGAGCACCAGTCGTACTTGAGGAAGTCGACACCCCAGGCGGCGAACTGGCGTGCATCCTGCACCTCGTGGCCACGGCTGCCGGTCGCGCCGGGGTAGGCGCCGAAGTACTGCGCACAGGTCTTGTCGACCGGCACCTGGTAGAGGCCGAACTTCAGGTTCCGGGCGTGCAGGTAGTCGCCGAGCGCCTTCATCCCGCTGGGGAACCGGCCGGGGTCGCCCTGGATGTTGCCGGAGCTGTCCCGGTTGGGGTTGAACCAGCAGTCGTCGACCACGACGTAGTTGTAGCCCAGGTCCCGCATGCCGCTGCTGACGATCGCATCTGCCGTCTGGCGGATCAGCGCCTCGTTGATGTTGCAGCCGAACGAGTTCCACGAATTCCAACCCATGGGGGGAGTGCGCGCCACGCCGTTGTCCAGTGCCTGCGCCGTCGGGGCGCGAAGGCCGACCAGGCCACCGGCGAGCAGAATTCCGGCCGCCAGTACGCTCCCCCAGCGACGACCTCGGGTATTGCGGTTCATCGAGCCTCCTTGTCGGTGACGCCCGCCCGTGATTACGATCTCTGGTCGGTACGCCGATAGTTGGGTGCCAATTTTTGTTAGCGTTAACAGAGGCGCCCATCATATTACGGCGACATTTCACGAGGTTCAATACCTTCACCATGCCGTATCGCTTGGCATCGATTGGTCACACTCTGCAACCCATCGAGTCGCGTCTTATCGAGCGAGGAAGCCGAGAATTGGCGCGCGCTGGCGCGGGCCCACACGCGCGTGCACCGCTGGGCGGGGAACGGCGGCGAGACCACTCTCCGCACCACACCGGGGGCGAACGCCGGTTGGTGCGACCGTCAGCGACGAGGTGGGGCGACGCTCTCGCGGACGACCAGAGCGGGGGCGATGGTCTGCCGCAGCGCCCCACCGGTGCCCGACTCGATCTGGGACAGCAGCATCTGCAGGCTCGCTCGCGCCACCGCGTCGAAGTCCGGTCGGACGGTGGTCAGCGGCGGAATGAAGTACGCCGCCTCCGGTACGTCGTCGAAGCCGACCACGCTGATCTCGTGCGGCACCCGTCGACCGAACTCGTGCAGCGCCCGCAGCACGCCCAGCGCGAGATGGTCGTTGGCGGTGAAGACGGCGGTGACCTCCGGCATCCGCGCCAACATCTGCCCGCACCGGTAACCCGACGCGGCGGACCAGTCCCCCGGCATCGGCGGCGGCGGATCCAGCCCGGCGGCCAGCAGCGCCTGCCGCCAGCCGTCGATCCGACCCACGCTGTCGAACCAGTCGGTCGGCCCGGAGACGTGCCAGACAGTACGGTGCCCGGCGTCGAGCAGATGTTGCGTCGCCGCCCGGGCGCCCGCCACCTGGTCGACAGTCACCAGCGGCACCGGCCGGCTCGGATCACCGTCGACCGTGACCAGCGGGACATCCTTGGGCAGGCGCTCCAGCGCCTCACCGGCCGACTCGACCGGGGCGATGACCACGATGCCGGCCACCCGGTGCGACAGGTGCCGCTCGACGGCCGCCGAGATGGAGCGGTGGTCCAGGTTACGCACGCTGCCGACGCTGACCGCGAAGCCCTCTTCGGCGGCGGTCTGCTCCAGGGCGGCCAGCAGCGACGCCGGACCGTAGAGCGTCGTGTTCTGCGCTACCACACCGATCACCTGTGATCGACCGGTCACCAGGGCGCGTGCCGCGCCGTTGGGGCGGTAGCCGAGTTCGGCGATCGCCGCGCGTACCCGAAGCCGGGTCTGCTCACGGACGTTGGGGTGCCCGTTGAGCACCCGCGACACCGTCTGATGGGAGACACCGGCGAGACGAGCAACGTCCGTCATCGCGGGACCGTGGACGGCCATTTCACTCCCCCCGCTACATCTCCGGCCCGCGGCCCGTCGACGTCGACTGGAGCGGCCCGGCCCGGTCCCCCTCGCTCAGTCACCACGCCGGTGCTGAATCCCAGGTGACCAGCGCTGGATCGCCGACAGTCTACGCCAGCAACGGCCCCGAACACGGAACGCCTGTGTGGGGACCGCTCGACGCGCCGAGGCCGTACAACGCGGTGCCCGTCCGGAGTCCCCGACCAACAGGTACGGGACACGGTCCTGATGTGGTACGCCGGCCTGCCCTCGCTCCTGGACAGAGCGTGGAACAGGCCGGCGAGGACCTGACGCGGTGGCGCGGACTTCACATGCCGCCAGGGCTGCGTCGCCAGCGCAACCGGTCAGAGCGATCGTCGTGTGACCGGTGTCACGGGGTGGTCAGGTCGAAGCGCCGCACGGTGACCGCGCCACCGAGCGCCTGCGTCGCGTGGTTGAAGATGGCGAATCGGTAGCCCATGAAGAACTGCCAGTTGTTCGCCAGCGTCAGTGTGTTGCCGAACGAGGTGAAGTTGACCCCGTCCGTGCTGTACGAGAAACGGGCCTGTCGGCCGGAGCCGGGTCTGATGTCGGCGTTGGCGCGCAACCAGATCCGGACACCGGAGACAGCGGTGCTCGCCACCTCGCTGCCGGTGCTTGTGGTGTTCCAGCTGCCGTCCATCGTCAGGCCGTTCTGCATGACCAGTCGGGTGCTCCCGTTGTCGCGTCGGACTCCGATCCAGGCCGACGAGTTGCGCAGCACCGCCAGGCCGGTGCGATCACCGTCGCGCATGGTGGAGTAGTCCAACTCGATCGTCGCGGTCGAGGTGGGGCCCTGGATGCGGTGGGTCAGCGTGTTGCGCGCCTTGTACAGGTCGCCGGTGACGGTGGCGGTCTGCAGGTTCAGCCCGTTGTTGACCGACCACTTGCTGTTGTCCGGGTTGTGGTTCCACTCCCACTGCGGGCCGAGCGTGGTGCCGGCGAACGTGTCGGTGCCGGTGAGCGGCTTGACCGCCCGGGGCGGCGCGGGCAGGTTCGGCTTCGGGTACGAGCTGCCCCAGGTGCCGTTGACCGTCTGCAGCACCGGCCAGCCATCGCCGGTCCAGGTGATCGGGGCCATGGCCGGCATCCGGCCACCGGGGTACGCGTCGACGAAGGACATGTAGTACCAGTCCCCGTTCTGGGTCTGCACCAGGCCACCCTGGTGCGGCACACCGCCACCGGAGATCGGGCCGGGCAGGTTGAGCAGCACCTGGCGCTGCTCGTACGGGCCGAACGGGCCGTTCGTCGACTTCAGCACGTACTGGCCGTTGGCCGGGCGGGTGAGCCAGATGTAGTAGGCACCGTTGCGCTTGTAGAAACGCGCGCCCTCCAGCGTCCCGATGCTCGACGGCGTCTGGTACACCTGCTGGGCGCGGACCTGGGACTTCCCGTCGGCGGACAGCTGCGCCACGCTGATCGTGCCGTTGCCGTACGCCACGTACATGGTGTCGTTGTCGTCGACCAGCATCCCCGCGTCGTAGTAGCAGTTGGGGATGGTGGTGTGCTTGCTCCAGGCCCCGTCGACGGCGGACGCGGTGTAGATGTGGGTCTGCGCGAAGTCGATGCACCCGGCCCAGTAGTACGTCCGGTTGCTCGGCCGGTAGTTCAGCGTCGACGCCCAGATGCCGTCGACGTAGGCGTTACCACCGCTCATGTCGTACTTCGACCCGAAGTCGAGTCGAGGCACGGAGTGACCGGCGAACTCCCAGTTCACCAGGTCGTACGAGCGCAGGACCGGCGCGCCAGGCGAGTAGTGCATGGTGGACGCCGACATGTAGTAGGCGTTGTCCACCCGGATGATGTCGACGTCGGCGAAGTCCTGCCAGACCACCGGGTTCGAGTATGTGCCGTTCGACGGGGGTGGCGTCGTGGGGTCGGTCCCGCCGTCGACGCGGACGAGCTGCCACTGCTGGTTGGTGCCGTTCCAGTCGTCGTACTGCACGATGTTGCCACCGTCGGCGGTCGAGGCGCCCTGCACCTCCATCGCCTTGTTGCTGTTGCGGTTGATCAACCGAACGTAGCCGCTGTCGGAGTCGGTTAGCCGGAACTGCTGGTTGGTGCCGTTGTTGTCGGTCCACTGCACGACGCTGGCGCCGTTGGCGGTCGAGCGGCCGGAGACGTCCAGCACCTTGCCCGACAACCTCGACTTGAGTCGGTAGTAGCCGCCTCCGGAGTCCACGAACTGCCACTGCTGCTGGTTGCCGTTGTTACGCGTCCACTGGGTGATCCGCGCACCGTCGGTCGTGGCCAGGTTGTACACGTCCACGGCCTTGCCACTGTTGCGGTTCACCAACACGTACCAGGCGCTGGTGTCGACGGTGGCCGCTGACGCGGGCGACGAGGCGACGGCCGCAGCCGCGCCACCGACCACCAGCACCATCGCGGCGACGGCGAGTCTCGACAGCCACCCGCGCCGTCGCGGCGCACCCCGGGGAACCCGACCGATAGAAAGCATGATCCTCCTCTGCTGACGCGAACCGTGCGGTCTGGGTCGGCGTCCGCGGCACCGGGCGGGGCACCGAGCTGACCACGCCCGGCCATGTGATCGCTAACACCGACGGTCCGACCGTTGCGGTGACGAGGTGCCGAAACCGCGGGGGTAGGACGCGCGCGCGGCCGGACCAGCCAACGACATCGACCATCTTGGTTATAGACTGTGAGCGATAACATGCTGTTAGTCAAGGCGTAACACAACCGCCTCGTGGCCTCCGCTGGCGCACACGCGAACGGGTGGCCCACCCCCGCCCGCAGGCAGGGGTGGACCACCCGTCTTTCGTACGATCAGACCGCGCGAATCAGAAGCCGCGGGCCAGCCGGTAGTACGCCTGGTTCCAGCGCAGCTCGTCGGCGAAGCGGCGAGGCTCCGTGGCGGCGTCGATGACGACGAGCTCGGTGCGGCTCATCTCCGCCAGGTCGTGCAGCTCCTCCACGCCCACCGCCTGCGACAGCACTGTGTGGTGCGGAGCGCCCGCGGTGATCCACGCTTCGGCCGAGACCGGCAGGTCGGGGCGCGGACGCCAGACGGCACGGGCAACCGGCAACCTGCGCAGCGGCTGCGGCGGCGCCACCACGTCGATCTCGTTGGCCACCAGCCGGAAACGCTCCCCCATGTCGGACAGCCCGAGCACCACGGCCGGACCGGGCGCGGCGTCGAACACCAGCCGGACCGGGTCCTCCCGGCCACCGATGCTCAGCGGATGGATCTCCACGTTGGGCACGTCGGAGGCGATCGTCGGACAGACCTCCAGCATGTGGGCGCCGAGCACCAACTCGTTGCCCGGGGTGAGGTCGTAGGTGTAGTCCTCCATGAACGACGTGCCGCCGCTCACGCCCACCGACATCGCCTTGAGGGTGCGGACCAGGACCGAGGTCTTCCAGTCGCCCTCACCGCCGAAGCCGTAGCCGTCCGCCATCAGCCGCTGCACGGCGATGCCCGGCAGCTGACGCAGCCCACCGAGGTCCTCGAAGTTCGTCGTGAAGGCCCGGAACCCGCCCGCGTCCAGGAAGGCGCGCATGCCCAACTCCACGCGCGCGGCGTACCGCAGTGAGTCGTGCTGCTCACCGCCCGGCAGCAGCTCGCCGACGATGCGGTAGGTGTCCTCGTACTCCTTGACCAGGTCGTCCACCTGCGCGTCGGTGACCTCGCCGACCACCTCGACCAGGTCGTTGACGCCGTAGGTGTTGACCGAGACCCCGAACCGCAGCTCGGCCTCGACCTTGTCGCCCTCGGTCACCGCGACGTCGCGCATGTTGTCACCGAAGCGGGCCAGGCGCAGCGACCGCATCGCCGACCAGCCCAGCGCGGCGCGGGCCCAGGCCCCGATCCGAGTGGTCACCCGCGGGTCGCTGACGTGCCCGGCCACGGTCTTACGGGCCACACCGAGACGCGTCTGGATGTACCCGAACTCACGGTCGCCGTGGGCGGCCTGGTTCAGGTTCATGAAGTCCATGTCGATGTCGTTCCACGGCAGCAGAACGTTGGCCTGGGTGTGCAGGTGCAGCAGCGGTGTCTGCAACGCGTCCAGACCGGAGATCCACATCTTGGCCGGTGAGAACGTGTGCATCCAGGCGATGACCCCGACGGCACCCTGAGCGGCGGCGTCCCGGCAGACCTGCAGGATCTCACCGCTGTTGGTCAGGACGGGCTTCCAGACCACGCGGGCGGGAATCTGCGGCGAGTCGTCGAGTGCGGCCGCGATCTGGCGAGACTGCTCGGCCACCTGGCGGAGCGTCTCCTCGCCGTACATGCCTTGGCTGCCGGTGAGGAACCAGATCTCGGGTTCGGTGTGTGGTGCCATGGAGTTGCCTTCCGCGAGAGGGGCGGTCACTTGTAACGGATTCCGATGAGGCGCTGGAGGAGGATGAACGCGAAGAGCAGACCGCCAATCACGATCTTGGTCCACCAGGAGTTGAGGCTCCCGTCGAAGGTGATGAGGGTCTGGATCACGCCGAGGACCAGCACGCCGAGCACCGTGCCGAAGACGTAACCAGCGCCGCCGGTGAGCACCGTGCCACCGATGACGACGGCGGCGATGACGTCCAGCTCCATCCCCACGCCGATCAGCGGCGCGCCGGAGAGGGTGTAGAAGGACAGCAGGATCCCGCCGATGGCCGAGCACAGACCACTGATCGTGTAAACGGCGATCCGGGTCCGGCCCACCGGCAGGCCCATCAGCAGCGCCGACTGCGGGTTGCCGCCGATGGCGTACACGTTGCGCCCCAGCCGGGTGTAGGCCAGCGTGTACGCGGCGATGACGACCACCACGAAGGCGATCAGCACGCTGATCGACACGAAGTTGCCCTGGGGGTTACCGATCCGCTCCTGCGACATCGAGGTCCAGAACCCGTCGGTGATCGGGATCGACGCGCCGGAGATGAAGGTGCACATGCCCCGGGCGAAGAACATCCCGGCGAGCGTGACGATGAACGGCTGGATCTCGAAGAAGTGGATGACGCAGCCCATCAACAGGCCGAGTGTCGGACCGATGAGCAGGGCGATGACCAGCACCAGCGCCGCCGGCATGCCGTCCTGCAGCAGCGCGGCCGACACCATCGCCGTCATGGCGACCACCGAACCGACCGACAGGTCGATGCCACCGGTGAGGATCACGAAGGTCATGCCCACCGCGACGACGAGCAGGAAGCCGTTGTCGATGAAGACGTTGAAGATGACCTGGACGTTGGAGAACGCCGTGTACTGCGAGACGCCGATGCCGTACATCACCAGCAGCAGGGCGAGCGTCGCCAGGACCGGTATCTGCTTCCTCGGCAGCCGGAACCGGGTACGACCGGCGGTAAGCGTTCCAGTGGTCATGCCGGCACCTGCTCCTTCGGCTTGTCGGCGATGGTGGCGGGCGGCGGGGCGTTGCGCCTACGTCGGCTGAACCGGGCCCGGAAGGCCGGCGCCTGGATGAGGCAGACGGCGATGACGACGACCGCCTTGAACAGCAGCGAGGTCTGCGGTGAGATGTCCATGGCGTACACCGTGGTGGTCAGGGTCTGGATGATCAGCGCGCCGATGATCGTGCCGCTGAGGAAGAACCGGCCACCCGCGAGCGACGTACCGCCGATGACGACCGCGAGGATCGCGTCCAGCTCGACCCAGAGGCCGGCGGCGTTGCCGTCGGCGCTGGAGACGTTTGCGGTCATCATGAAACCGGCGACCGCCGCACAGGCGGCGCTGATCACGTACACCAGGAAGATGACCCGGCCGGACCGGATGCCGGCGAGCCGGCTGGCCATGGCGTTGCCGCCCACCGACTCGATGATCATGCCGAGTGCGGTGCGACGGGTGAACGCGGCGACCAGCAGGGCTGCGGCGAGCGCGATGAAGATGGCCAGCGGCAGGGTCAACGCGTGGCCCAGGCCGATCGCCCGGTACGGCTCGGAGTTGATGGTGATGATCTGGCCCTCGGTGATCAGCTGGGCGAGACCCCGACCGGCCACCATCAGGATCAGGGTGGCGATGATCGGTTGGATACCGATCACGGCCACCAGCACCCCGTTCCAGGCGCCGAGCACGAGCGAGACACCCAGCGCCATCGCGAGGGCGGTCACCACCACGCCAAGGCTGTTCTGGTCGGGCTGCTTGCTGATGTACATGCAGGCGATGGCGCCGCTGATCGCGCAGAGCGAGCCCACCGACAGGTCGATGCCGCCGGTGGAGATGACCAGGGTCATGCCCAACGCGACGAGGATCAGCGGTGCGCTCAGCCGCAGGATGTCGATCGGCGTGCCGTACAGGTGCCCGTCCTTGAGCTCGATGGACAGGAACCCGGGCCGGTAGATCGTATTGGCGGCGAGCATGACGAACAGCACGGCGGCGGGCCAGAACAGCCGGTGACCGATCATCGTCCGATAGCGGCTCATGGTGTCGTTCATCGGTCTGCCTCCTCCCGGTGGGATCCGCTGGCGATGGTCTGCATGATGCGGTCGGCGTCCAGGCTCTCGTCGTTGGCGAGCTGCGCGACCATCTGCCGGTCCCGCATGACCGCCACCTTGTGGCTGAGGCGCAGCACCTCCTCCAGCTCGGCGGAGATGAACAGCACCGCCATGCCCCCGTCGGACAGCTGCGTCACGAGCTTCTGGATCTCGGTCTTCGCGCCGATGTCGATGCCCCGGGTCGGCTCGTCGAGGATCAGCAGTCGCGGCTCGGTGATCAGCCACCGGGCCAGCAGCACCTTCTGCTGGTTGCCGCCGGAGAGGTTGCGTACCGGCACCTCCGGGTCGGCGGGCCGGATGTTGAGGGCCTTGACGTACTTGTCGACCAGCTCGTCCTGGCGGCGACGCGGAATGGGCCGCAGCCAGCCGCGTGCCGCCTGCATGGCGAGGATCATGTTCTCGCGGACCGACAGGTCCGCGACGATCCCCTCGGCCCGGCGGTTCTCCGAACAGAAGCCCACGCCGTGGTCGATGGCCTGCGCGGGGGTGCGCAGGCTGGTCGCCGCGCCGTCGATCGCCACCTGACCGCCGTCGGTCCGATCGGCCCCGAACAGCAACCGCGCGACCTCGGTACGCCCCGAGCCCAGCAGGCCGGCCAGGCCCACCACCTCGCCGGCGTGGATGGTGAGACTGAACGGCTCGACCGCACCCGCCCGACCGAAGTCCGACACCGCCACCAGTGGGGTGCCCTCCTCCAGCGCGGCCAGGTCCCGCCGGGAGTGCTCCTCGATGCCCTCCAGGACGTCGAGCTCCTTGCCGATCATCTTCTCGACCAGGGAGAGCTGGGGCAGCTCGGCGGTGAGGTACTCGCCGACGAGCCCGCCGTTGCGCAGCACGGTGATCCGGTCGGCGATCTCGTAGACCTGGTCGAGGAAGTGGGTCACGAACAGGATCGCAATGCCCTCGTCGCGCAGTTGCCGCATGATGCGGAACAGCTGTGCCACCTCGCTTGCGTCGAGGCTGGACGTCGGTTCGTCCAGGATCAGCACCCGGGCCTTGATGTCGATCGCGCGGGCGATGGCGACCATCTGCTGGATCGCGAGCGAGTACGAGCCGAGAGGCGCGCTGACGTCGAGGTCGAGGTCGAGGCGGGCCAGCAGGGCCCGGGCGCGGCGCCGAACCTCACCCCAGCGGACGGCGCCGAAGACCCGAGGCTCACGGCCGATGAAGATGTTCTCCGCCACCGAGAGGTTGGTGCAGAGGTTGACTTCCTGGAAAACGGTGCTCACACCGGCGGCGGTCGCCTGCATCGGCCCGTTGAACGACACGGACTCACCGTCGAGGGTGATCGCGCCCTGGTCGGTGTCGTAGACGCCGGTGAGCACCTTGATGAGGGTGGACTTGCCGGCGCCGTTCTCGCCCATCAGGGCGTGCACCTCGCCGGGGAAGAGCCGGAAGTTGACGTCGTGGAGTGCGCGCACCCCGGGGAAGGACTTGCTGATCCCGGTCATCGTCAGGACCGGACGGCTATCCGTCATCCCATCAGACCTCTTCTGGGTTGTCGACACGGAAGGGCCGCTACGCTCCCGCCGCGCCCGCCCGGTCGTCCCCTGGGGGGCCGCTCGGGCGGGCGCGGTTTCGGAGGTCGTCGCGGGCCGAGCCCGGTCCGTTTCGGGTAGGAAAGCGACGCGGCGGGGCCGCCACGCGAGCGCGGCGACCCCGTCGTCGATCAGTACTTACGGTTGGGCAGAGCTTCCTTGGCCTGTTCGGTCGTGAAGGTGGTCTCCTGCGTCTCGATCCGAGCAGGCACCTCCTGGCCGTCCTTGACCTTCTTGGCGAGGTCCATCAGCTGTGGGCCGAGTAGCGGGCTGCACTCCGCGATGAAGTTGAACTTCCCGTCGGCGAGAGCCTGCATGCCGTCCTTGACGGCGTCGATCGTGATGATGGTGATGTCCTTGCCCGGCACCTTGCCCGCGGCGGTGATCGCCTCGAGCGCGCCCAGACCCATGTCGTCGTTGTGCGCGAACAGCACGTCGATCTTCGGGTTGGCCTTGAGGAACTGCTCCATGACCTGCTTACCGCCGGCCCGGGTGAAGTCGCCCGTCTGCGAGGCGATGACCTTCAGGTTCGGGTTGGCGGCGATCGCCTCGGCGAAGCCCTTCTTGCGGTCGTTCGCCGGCGCCGCGCCCGTGCTGCCCTGCAGCTCGACGATGTTCACCGGACCCGAGGCGGTCTTCTTCTGCTCGACCAGCCACTCACCGGCGAGCTTGCCCTCCTTGACAAAGTCCGAGCCGAGGAAGGTCTTGTACAGCGACTTGTCGGCCGAGTCCACCGAGCGGTCGGTCAGGATGACCGGGATGCCGGCGTCCTTGGCCTCCTTGAGCACGGTGTCCCACCCGGACTCCACCACCGGCGAGAAGGCGATCACGTCGACCTTCTGCTGGATGTAGTTGCGGATCGCCTTGATCTGGTTTTCCTGCTTCTGCTGAGCGTCGTCGAACTTCAGCTCGATTCCGGCGGCCGTGGCGGCCTCCTTGATCGAGATGGTGTTCGCGGTACGCCACCCGCTCTCCGCACCGACCTGGGAGAAGCCCATCGTGATCTTGCCGTCGTCCTTGGTGCCGCCGCCGCCCGTGTCGCTATTGCCGCAGGCCGCCACGCCGCCGACCAGCAGCACGCTGGCGAGGACCGCGGCAGCGCGCCACGGAGCGGACTGCGTTCGCATCTTTCCCATCGAATCTCCTTGGCTGGATGTGGTGGGTAACCGCGCCAACCGCCGAGGTGCGAAGAAGCGGCGTACGCGGGTGGTGCGTGCTGGTGCGTCGTGGTGCAGACCGACGGGTCCCGGATGATCGGTGCAGGGGTCAGGAACCCGCCGGTGCGACTGGTTGTTGACCGTAGACGTTCTGGTAACGGTCATAAAGAGCATCAATGTCTGCCTGGGCCATCGGGACCGGTTGCCCAAGGGTGTGGGCGAGGTGCGCGGTACGGGCCACGTCCTCGCACATGACCGCCGCCTTGACCGCCGCGCGGGCGTCGCGGCCGATCGTGAACACGCCGTGGTTGCGCATCAGCACCGCGGGCGAGCGGTGCCCGGCGAGCGTGGCGACGATGCCCTTGCCGATGTCGTCACCGCCGATCAGCGCGAACGGGCCGATCGGGATCTCCCCGCCGAACTCGTCGGCCTGGGCGGTGAGGTGGCAGGGGATCGACTCCCCGCACGCGGCCCAGGCGGTCGCGTACGAGCTGTGCGTGTGCACGACCCCACCGACCTCGGGCATGGCCCGGTAGACGTAGGCGTGGGCGGCGGTGTCGCTGGACGGGGCGAAGTCGCCCTCGACGAGAACGCCGTCGAGGTCGCACACCACCATCGTGGCCGCGGTGAGGTCGTCGTAGCTCACCCCACTCGGCTTGATCACCATCAGGTCCTGGCCGGGAACCCGCGCGGAGACGTTGCCGGACGTCCAGGCGACCAGGTTGTACCGGGTCAGCTCGGCGTGCAGGCGGGCTACGGTCTCGCGCAGCTCGGCGATCTGTCGGGTCACCTCGGCGTTCACGCCACCACCTCCAACGGGGCCTCGTGGGTGGTCGCGGCGGTCTCGACCGCCGCGTTGCGGATCGCCCGCAGGCGGAGCATGACGTCGTTGCCGCCACGTCCGAAGTGGTCGTGCAGCGCGCGGTACTCGGCGTAGAGGGCGTCGTAGGCGCGGGCCCGCTCGGGGTCCGGACGGTAGACCGCCTCGTGCACCCGACCCATCGCCTGCGACGCCTCGTGGATCGAGGGGAAATCACCGGCGGCGACGGCGGCGTGGATCGCCGAGCCCAGCGCCGGCCCCTGCGCCGAGGCGATGATGTTCAGCGGTCGCCTGGTCACGTCGGCGTAGATCTGCATCAGCAGCGCGTTGTTTGTCAGACCACCGGCGATCACCAGGTCGTTCACCGGGACTCCGGCGTCGACGAACGCCTCGATGATCATCCGGGTGCCGTACGCGGTGGACTCCAGCAGGGCTCGGTAGATGTCCGCCGGCCGGGTGGCCAGGGTCATGCCGACGATCATCCCGCTGAGGTCGTGGTTGACCAGCAGGGAACGGTTGCCGTTCCACCAGTCCAACGCGATCAGGCCGTGCGCGCCGACGGGCTGACTCGCGGCCAGCTCGGTGAGGCGCTCGTGCGAGTCGACGCCCGCCGGGGCGGCGTGCTCGACGAACCAGCCGAAGATGTCGCCGACACCGCTCTGCCCGGCCTCGTAACCCCACGCGCCGGGGCTGATGCCACCGTCCACCACACCGCACATGCCGGCCACCTCGGCGACCTCCGCGCCGTTGACGACGTGGCAGGTCGAGGTGCCCATGATGGCGACCAGCCGGCCGGGCTGCACCGCCTGCGCGGACGCCGCGGTGACGTGCGCGTCGACGTTGCCGACGGCCACCGCGATCCCCTCCGGCAGGCCGGTCCAGGCGGCGGCCTGGGCGGTGAGCGCGCCGGCCCGGGCACCGAGGGGCAGCAACGGACCGTCCAGCTTGGCCACGAAGTCCCCGAAGTTGGGGTTGAGCGCGGTCAGGAAGCCCTCGGAGGGGTAGTGACCGTCCTGCAGGATGCCCTTGTAGCCGGCCGTGCAGACGTTACGGGTCTCGGTGCCGCAGAGCTGCCAGACGATCCAGTCGGCCGCCTCGATGAAGCGCTCGGCCCGGTCGTAGACCTCCGGGTCCTCCTCCAGGATCTGCAGACCCTTGGCGTACTGCCACTCAGCGGAGATCTTGCCGCCGTACCGGCCGATCCACGGCTCGGCCCGCTCATGGGCCAGCGCGTTGATCCGGTCGGCGTGCGGCTGCGCGGCGTGGTGCTTCCACAGCTTGACCCAGGCGTGCGGTCGGTCGCGCAGCTCGGGCGTCTCGCACAGCGGGGTGCCGTCGGCGAGCGTCGGCAGCACGGTGCAGGCGGTGAAGTCGATGCCGATGCCGACCACCGCCGCCGGGTCCACCCCCGCGGCGGACACCGCCGCCGGAACGGCGTACCGCAGAACGTCGCGGTAGTCCTGTGGGTTCTGCAGGGCCCAGTCCGGGGGCAGCGTTCGACCCCCCGGAAGCGCCGTGCTGATCACGCCATCGCCGTACTCGTGCACCGCGGTCCCCAACTCGGCACCATCGCCGACACGGACCACCAGAGCTCGCCCGGACAGGGTGCCGTAGTCGACACCGACGACGTAGCGGTCGTCAGCTCCGTCCACACGGTTCATGTTCACCTCCACCGTTAACGGGGATAGTGTTAACGCTCACATCCAGGCTCGTCAAGACATCTACCCGCAACAGCTCCGTAACGGAACGCGGAAGGCGGACCGACTCGGGAGGGTAGATAGCGGACCGGTGCAAACCCGAAGAATCCGCCCTCAACTGCGGCAGCCATCCGACGAATGGGGCCCACGTCCGGTACGAGAGCCACCCGAACACCGGTCGACAGGCGGCGCGACAGTTACAGCGCGCCGCACACCGCGGCTTCGCCGTCCGATAGCGACCACTTGTCCCCCGGCGATGATGGCAGCGATAACATCCCCGGTGCGTTGCGGTCGCGCGCTCTGGATCCCCCCGACAGCCATCGACGACCATGCGGGCTCATGGCTGAGCGCTCCGGAGGGCGATCCACCCACCGCGAAGCCGGACGGCATGCCTGTGTTATCGATAACATTCAACGTCTTGGTGTGCCCGCGTCCCCCGGTCGGCGCCCGCGCCCAACGGCGCGTCGGGCGGCCCCGGAAAGCAAGATCCACTCGCGCTTCTTGAAGTCGCGGGTTCCGCGGCGGCGTGATCAGCCGAATTCACGAAAGCCGAGTCGATCACGCACTCACGCCAGCGGTCCGCCGCCCAATCACGCACTCGCGTCGGCGGCCCGACGTCCGATCACGCACTCGCACCGCCGACCCGCCGGTCGCACTACGCCACGAGCCGGCGGCCCGACCCCTGTGGGCCGAGCCGCCGGCTCTCCGCTGCGTTGCCGGGACCGAGCGCGCCGGACGGATCAGGCCGTCCGGTTGCGGTTGTACAGGGCCTTGGCCCAGAGGAAGCAGCCCACGGTGATGACGGCGCACCAGACGACCGCGATGAGCCCGTTGGCGCCGATCCCGGTACCCAGCAGCAGGCCGCGAAGGGTCTCCATGACGGGCGTGAAGGGCTGGTAGTCCGCGAACCACCGCACGGCGGTCGGCATGGAGTCGGTGGGGACGAACCCGCTGCCGAGGAACGGCAGGAGGATCAGCGGCATGGGCAGGTTGCTGGCCGTCTCGACGCTGTCACTGACCAGGCCGAGGGCGACGGACAGCCAGGTGAGCGCAAAGGTGATCATGGCAAGGACGCCGATCGCCGCGAGCCACTCGACCGCGTTGGCGTTGGGCCGGAACCCGACCAGCAGCGCCACGACGGTGACGGCCGCGAGGCTGAGCATGGTCTGCACCAGGCTGCCTAGCACGTGACCCGTCAGGACCGACGGTCGGAAGATCGACATCGTGCGGAACCGGGCGATGATCCCCTCGGTCATGTCCATCGCGACCGAGATGGCGGTGCCCTGCGCGGCGCTGACCACAGTGATGAGCAGGATGCCGGGGGTGACGTAGTTGGCGTACTGGGAGCGGTCGCCGGACGGGCCGAGACCGGCGCCGAGCGTGCCGCCGAAGACGTAGACGAAGAGCAGCAGGATGATGATCGGGATGCCGATGAGCAGGAACGTCATCGACGGGTACCGCCGCATGTGCAGCAGGTTTCGCCGCAGCATGGTGCTCGAGTCGCGGACGGCGAGGGAGAGGGTGCTCATCGCGCGGGAGCCCTTTCGTGGTCGGGTCGGCTGGCCCGCGTGTCGGGCTGACCGGTGAGGGTGAGGAAGACGTCGTCGAGGTCGGGGGTGTGGACGGAGAGCCCCGCCACGCTGATCGAGGCGCGGTCGAGCTGGTCGAGCAGGGATCGCAGCGACCCGACCCCACCGTCACTCGGCACCTGGAGGGTGAGCGCCGCGTCGTCCCGGGTGGCGGCGTCGAACGTCCGGGCCGCCGAGTCGAGCCCCTCCTGGTCGGCGAACTGCAACACGACGTGGCCGCCCGGGATGAGCCGCTTGAGCTCGCGCGGAGTGCCCTCGGCGATCAGTCGGCCGTGGTCGAGGAACGCCACCCGGTCGGCGAGCTGGTCGGCCTCCTCCAGGTACTGCGTGGTGAGCAGGATGGTCACGCCCTCGGCGGCGAGCGCGCGGATGATGTGCCACATGGCCCGGCGGCTGCGTGGGTCGAGGCCGGTGGTCGGCTCGTCGAGGAAGATGACCCGGGGCTCGCCGACCAGGGTCATCGCGAGGTCGAGGCGTCGGCGCATGCCACCGGAGTACGTCGACACCGGCTTGCCCGCCGCCTCGGTCAGGTCGAACTGGTCGAGCAGGTCGGCGATCCGCCGCCGACCGGCGGCCCTGTCCAGGTGGCACAGGTCGGCCATCAGGATCAGGTTCTCCCGACCGGTGAGCAGGTTGTCTACGGCGGAGAACTGGCCGGTGACGCCGATCAGCGCGCGTACCGCGTCGGGTTCCCGGGTCAGGTCGTGGCCGAAGACGCGGGCGTTACCGCCGTCGGCGTCGATCAGGGTGGAAAGGATCTGCACGGTGGTGGTCTTGCCGGCGCCGTTCGGACCGAGCAACGCGAAGATGGTGCCCTCGGTGATCATCAGGTCGATGCCGTTCAGCACGACCTTGTCGCCGTAGGACTTGCGCAGGTCGGTGGCGACGATCGCGGGGTTCATGGAGCTGGTCATGGTCTCCTCATTTGTGGTCGGCGGGGCGGTGGGGTCAGGCGCGGCGGATCATGATGTCGCCGTAGGACGTGTTCGCCCGGACCTCGACCGTCTCGTCGGTCTGCGCCGGGCTGTCGGTCGACTCCAGCGCGTTGTGCACGCGGCCGTGCTTGGAACTCACGTCGAGCCAGGCGGCGGTCCCGCGACGGATGCCGACCTCGATCGCGCCGAAGGAGGTCTGTGCGTCGATCGCGCCGCGGGTGACCGCACCGAGCCGCAGGTTGCCGTAGGCGGTGCGCGCCGTCACCGAGGCCTGCGAGGCGTCCACTGTGATGTCGCCGTAGGCGGTGTTGATCCGGACGTCGCCACCGCTGTGGCCGATCCAGCAGTCGCCGGACGAGTTCTTGATCTCGGCGGTGCCGTCGACCGCGCCGATGCGCACCTTGCCGGACGAGGCCTTCACCCGGGCGGAGCCCAGCACATGCTCGACAGCGACCTCGCCGTGGCTGCTGTCGATCTCCAACGGCCCGGTCTCGTCGAGTCGGATGCCGCTGCCGGTCTTGATCCGACACTCGCCGAGCCGACCCTCGCAGCGGAATGCCGCCCACGCCGCCTCGGCGTACACCCGTGACCCGGTCGGCACCTCGATCTGGACGTCGACCGACGGCCCGGGGCCGAACCCGTAGCGGCGCCAGCTCTTCGGCACGCGGATCACCAGTCGCCCGGCGGTGAACTCGACGGTGCTCTGGTCGGCGGCGCTCACGTCGGCCTTGCTCGACGGGTCACGCGGCCGCACCGTCACCACCGTGTCGGTGCGGTCGCTCGCGGCGATCCAGGCATCGCCGATCGGCAGCTCGATCTGGACGGAAATCGGTTCTGGCGTCTCGAAAACAGGCATGGTGGTCTCCCGAACTGTGGTCGGCGGAGGTCGCCGCTGGTCAGCGGCGTGGTGGTGGAAGGGGTACGGGGAGTTAGCGGGCCCAGCCGGTGAAGTGCTGGCCGGAGGTCGGCTCCACCCGGCGGGGTGGACGACGCTGCGTATCGCCCGCCCCGATGGCACCGGCGACGGCGCGCACCAGCCAGGCGTTGACCGAGAGCCCGGCGCGGCTGGCGGCGTCCTCGACGCTGGCCTTCAGGTGGTCGGGGAGCCGCAGGTTGATCCGCGAGGTGCCGCCCTCGTCGCCGTCAGGCGCGGACACCGGCACCGCCAGCGGTGGCGGGCCGCTGGGCTCGCTCGCCACCGCGACCGGCGGGCTGGCCGGCGTCACCACGAAGTCGGGCTCGCGCCCGCGCAACCGAACGTGCACCGAGCCCGGTGCGAGGTCGCGGGTGATCTCGTCGGCCGCGTCCGACAGCGCTTCGAGCAGCGTGAGACGGGTGGCGGCCTCCAACTGCGCGAAGAGTCGTTCGGCCAACGCTCGGGCCTCCGGGTCCACGCCCTCCGCGGCCACGGCGAACTCGTTACGCAGGTTCTCGACGTATGACCTCAGCTCCATGGCACCATCATGGCACCACTTTGGCTCAGAGTGCAACAGGCGTGGCTCAGGAAGATGCCGACGCCTGGCTCCGCCGAGGGTCACCTGGCTCTCAGAGAGAGCCGAAAAGCCTCCTGACCAGGTGGTTCGCGTCCTCCTGGCTCAGGCCGGAGGCGACCAGGAGGTCACTGACGGTCGTCCGGACCTGTGCCACCACCACCGCACCGGAGAAGCCGACGCCGTCCCGGTAGGCGTGGCCGGCCGTCCGGACCGCTCGTAGCGCCTGCTCCCGGGCCCGGTTCGGCTCGGCGCCGGCGGCGAACTGCCGCTTGAGCAGGCGGACCGCCTCGGCGAGATCGGCCACCGCCGTCGGCAGCGACTCCGGCACCGGCTCGCCGTCCTCGATGAGCGTCACCGATCGTCGGATCAGGGTGCCGCTGTTGCGCATCGCCCGGTCGATCGGCTCTGCCGCCTGCGCGTAGCGGCCCACCGGCCCGTGCCGTTGATGCCAGTACACCGGTGACAGGGTGCTCGCCTCCCGGGCGCCCTGGGTCGCCTCGACGAACGCCTTCAACCGGCCCGCGCTCTGCCGCAGCTCACCCCGGGCGGTACGGGCCAGAGCGGCATCCCGCTCGGCCAGCGCCTCGGCGGTGGCGTCAAGCTGGGTCGCGAGAAGATCCAACGCCGGCCGCGCGGCCCGGTTGAGCACCCGCAGCGGGTTCAGCGGCAGCAACACGGCGGTGACCAGCAGCGCCACCCCTCCCCCGACGAGCGCGTCCACGAACCGGGGGATCTCCAGATCCCGGACGGCCGGGCTGAGCGTGGCGATGAGCACCGCCGTCGCCCCCGCCTGGATCACCACCGCCGCGCTACCCACCAGGAAGAGCGCGACGACGATCGCCAGCACGACGATCAGGGCGAGCTGCCACCACCCGGTGCCGATCACCAGGAGGAGCAGGTCGCCGATCAGCACTCCGACGGCGACCCCGATGATCAGCTCGACGGTGCGACGCAACCGCTGGCCGACCGACGCGGCGAGCGTCGAGACGGCGGAGATCGGCGCGAAGACCGGCTGCGACACCTGCAGCAGCGAATGCGCCACCAGCCAGGCCAGCGCCGCGGCCAGGCCGGCCTGCACGGCAAGGCCGCCGATCGTTCGTACCCGACGGACCCGGTCGCGCAACGCGGCCACCAGGCGGTCCCGCCACCGGGCGACGGTCGACGGGCCCGCGTCCGCTCCGCGCCGACCGGCAGCGACCATGGCGGCACCTACCCCGCCACGACCGGATCAATCCTCGCCGGCATGGCCCGGCCGGTGACCGCCGGTCGGGCCCGGCCTGGGCGGTAGCGCCCCGGCCGGGATTGAGGGCGTCCGGATCGGGTAGACCCGGCTCTGCCGTCACCGCGGTCGACGGCCCGGCGCGTGACGTCGGGCTGGGTCGCGGGCCAAGGGCTGCGAGACGCCTCGGGGGGACGAAGGATGGATCAGCGCGGTTGAGCGGGCTGGACGGCTCCGGTGACGTCGTGGAGCTACGGGTGCACGGAGTCTCCGGCGCGAGCGCCGCACAGGTGCTGGACCTGCAACAGACCGGGCAGGTAGCCGGTGACCGCAGTGGCGGGTTCTACCGGCCGCGCCCGCGGTACCCGGACAGCGCCGGAGTGCACGGGGTGACGCTTGAGGCGTACCGCTGGGGTGACCTGCCCTCCGGGACCGTGGCCCGCACCCTGGCGGTGGTCTTCCTGCTCCCGTTCATGCTGGTGAACGTCGCGATCTGGATGCGCCCGGCGAACCCACGTTCCGAAGCGACGGTCAAGTCCCTGTGCCGGGTGCTGGCACTCACGCTCACCGTGTTGTACGTGCTCGCCATCGCCGGGGTCGCCCTGGACCTCGTCGGTTGGAAGTGCCTGGCCTCGCCGGACTGCCTGGCGGGACGCAGTTGGTTGTCCTGGTTGGGTGGACGCCCGGTCGGACTGCGGCTGGCGGTGCTCGCGCTGGTCCCGGCCGCCGCTGTCGGTCTGATCTGGCGCGTCAGCTGCCGTCCGGGGCGGACCTTCGAGGCGTTCCGGGCACCCGATCAGGGCACCTCCGCGTCTCGGCTCGGCACGGTCGGCCAGTGGGACGCCGAGCCACTGGTGGGCCGGTTGCGCGCCATCCACGTCGCGGCGGCCTTCGCGACGCTGGACCTCGTCCTGCTTCTGGCGCGGGGCGCCAGTAACGCCTCGCCGGCCACGATCGCGCTGACGGCGATCACGGGGGTGATCCTGACGGGCTGCGTGGGGCTGCTCTGCACACCGCCGCTGATGGACAGGGCCCCCGGCGACCAGCGGCTCGACCGGGTCACCCGCGCCCTCCGGACCGCCGCCATCGTCCTGACCGTGGTCGTCGTGGCACACGTGCCGACCAGCTCGCAGCCGTGGCCGCAGGAGCACGGGCTCCCCGGCTACGACCCGACCCTGGCCGGTCTGTTCGTGGCGCAGACGACGCTGTTGGTCGCCCTGGGCGTGGTGCTGCTCTGGCACCGGCGCCGGGAACACGGCGCCACCCCGCTGTTCGGGCTGGGCGCTCTCGTTGTCGCCGCCACCGGGATCAGCATGGCGGTGGCGTACTCCGCCGAACTGGTCTACCGGGTGGCGGACTTCCTGGACCGCGGCGTGTCCACCGGAGCGGGCATCGCCTCCGGCCCACCCCGCGCCTACACCTGGGCGATCTACGGCTTCTTCCGCGCGGTGCTTTTCACCGCGATCGTCGCCGGCCTCGTCATCCTGGTCTCCCGTCGCAGTCGACGGCGGGCCGCCGCGGCGATCGTCGCGCGCGACTTCCCGAACCCGCCGGCCGAGGCAGGGCCCCGACTGCGGCAGGTCCGAGACGCGATAGCCCGGGCTCGCTTCACCGAGAAGCTGGTGCCGTTGGCCGTGCTCTACGGTTGCCTCGCCGGACTCGGCACGGCCACCACCACCATCGGCCTGCTGGGGCAGGTCCCGGGCGACGTCATCGAGCGGAACATCGGATTCCCGGCGGGCGTGATCACGTTCGTCATCGCGTTCGGTAGCTGGGTGATCGCGGCGATCATCCTCGGTCTGATCATCGGCGGCATCTTCGCGTACCGGACCGAGCCGTACCGCCGGCACATCGGTGTCCTCTG
This sequence comes from Micromonospora sp. CNZ322, assembly GCF_007827755.1. Lineage (NCBI taxonomy): Bacteria > Bacillati > Actinomycetota > Actinomycetes > Micromonosporales > Micromonosporaceae > Micromonospora > Micromonospora sp. CNZ322. The sequence continues at coordinate 34,397 of NZ_VITD01000006.1, read as the reverse complement.
GGACCTCGGCACCTTCTGGCCCCGGGCCGCCCACCCGTTCGCACCGCCCTGTTACTCCGAGCGGGCGGTGCCGGAGTTGGCCCGCCGGATCACCTACCTGGTCGAGCGCGGCGACACGGTGCTGCTCACCGGGCACAGCCACGGCTCGGTTCTGCTCGCCGCCACGGTGCTCCAACTGCCGCCGCAGGTCGGCGACCGGGTCGCCCTGCTCACCCACGGATCCCCGCTGCGCCGCCTCTACGCACGGCTCTTCCCCGCGTACGTCGACGACGCGGCACTGCACGAGATCGGCCGGCGGGTGGGGTGGCGCTGGGTGAACCTGTGGCGCGACACCGACCCCATCGGTGGCTGGATCTTCTCGCCGCGTCCCGCACCCGCGCCGGCCACCACCGGTGACCCGGCCGCCGCGGTGGATCGTCGACAACGTGACCCCAGTGACGTGGTGACACCCGCCGGGGACAGTGTCGCCCCACCCATCCACGGGCACTGGCCGGGCGAGTCCGACGAGCCGTTCACCGAGGCGGTACGGGAGTTGGTGCAGCGCCTCGGTGGGCGGGCCGGTCCGTTCGGGACGCCGAGGTAGCGGGCCGGTGGGCTCAATGTCCCCGGCCGGCCCGGGCACGCCAGTCGTCCAGGGCGGTGCCGGCGAGGCGGGCACCGTCGGCCGGGACGAGCGAGCGTTCGCCCAGCTTGGCACCGAAGTAGCGGGCGTCGGGGTCGGCCACCACCGAACGAGGGTCCTGTTGGTCGGCGAGGAGGGACCGGCCCAGTTCGTCGAGGCGGAACTGCTCCGGGCCGGCGACCTCGACCACGGAGTTCGTCGGCGCGGCCAGCGCGACCTCGGCGACCGCGGCCGCGACGTCGTCCGCGGCCATCGGCTGAATGAGCACCGGCGCGAGGTGCACGGTGTCGCCGTCCGTGGCGGTGTCGATGATGCCCTGGAGGAACTCGAAGAACTGGGTGGCGTGCACCACCGAGTACGGGAGTCCGGACGCGACGATGAGCTTCTCCTGGGCGACCTTCGCGCGCATGTACCCGCTGTCCGGGATCCGGTCGCACCCCACGATGGAGAGCGCCACATAGTGGTTCACCCCGGCGTCCGACGCGGCGGCGAGGAGCGTCCGGGTCGAGGTCTCGAAGAACTCCAGTACGGCGGCGTCCTCGAAGGACGGCGAGTTCGACACGTCGACGACGACCTCGGCGTTGGTGAGCGCATCGGCCACTCCCTCGCCGGTCAGGGTGTTCACGCCGGTCTTCGGCGATGCCGGCACCGCCTCGTGGCCCTGGGCGCCGAGGCGGTCCACGAGCTTGGAACCGATGAGGCCGCTGCCCCCGATGACGACGATCTTCATGGTCGCACCACGTCCTGTCTGCACTGGGTTGAATCGTGCTGCCAACCAGTAAGACGGAAAGCGTGCGCGGATGCAGGACAATCGCCAGAGAACAGTTCGACGGAGATCAGGAGGTCGACGTGGCCACGGTGTCCCACCCGGTGTTCGCCCGGGTCTACGAGCGGCTCAGCGTCGCCATGGACCGCGCCGGCACTGCGGCGTTCCGGCGGGACCTGGTCGCCGGCCTCTCCGGCCGGGTGATCGAGATCGGCGCGGGCAACGGGCGGATGTTCGCCCACTACCCGCCGGGGGTGACAGAGGTCCTCGCTGTCGAACCGGAACGGCGTCTGCGTGCCGCTGCCGAGCGCGCCGCGTCGACCGCACCGGTTGCGGTCACTGTCGTCGACGGTCTGGCCGAGGCGGTGCCCGCCGGGGACGGCGAGTTCGACGCGGCGGTGGTGGCGTTGGTGTTGTGCACCGTGCCCGATCAGGCGAGCGCGTTGGCCGAGATCAGCCGGGTGCTGCGCCCCGGAGGCCAGGTGCGGTTCTTCGAGCACGTGGCCGCCGAGGAGGCCACCGGTCTGCATCGCGCCCAACGACTCCTCGACGCCACACTGTGGCCGAAGCTGTTCGCCGGTTGCCACACCAATCGCGACACCGTCGCCGCCATCGTGGCGGCCGGCTTCGAGGTGCAGGAGCTGCGCAGGTTCCGTTTCCCGGCCACCAGCAACAGCCCCTCCTCTCCCTGCGTCCTCGGCCGCGCGGTCAGGCCGCTCCCAACGGGCCGGCGGTAGACCGAGGTTCGGCTCGACCGCTTGGCCGCACCCGCCCGCCTGTGGCGGAAGCGGCAAACAAGAACGCGAAGGTTAGTCCAATTCAGATAGATTCACTTCGGCTATTGTCCCAACTTGCCCTCATTAGAACACCTGCCGTGATGTGGTGGTCAACGCGCTTATCGGCGCCATACAGGCCGTATCACGCAGGACGCCGCTCGCTCGGACGTCTCCTGCGAGTAGTACCCACGGAGGGTGTTCTGTGACAGCTAAACCCAAAAATTGGCTACGGCGGCGAGTTGTCCTGCCGTCGCTCGCGGCTGGCGCAGCCGCCACAGTGGCAGCCAGCCTGCTGCTCTTCAGCTCGACCGCCGCAAACGCGCAGGAAGCACCGGTCAACCTGGGGACGGCGGCCGACTTCTCCGTCCTGGCCGGAGCGGAGCCCACAAACACCGGCCCCAGCTTCCTGGCCCAGAGCCTCGGGCGGTTCCCCGGAAACACCCAGTCCGGATTCGAAACGGCAACCATCGGCGGCGAGGTACACCTCGGTGACGCGGTCGCACTACAGGCCCAGAGCGATTTGACCATCGCCTTCAACGACGCCGCCGGCCGGACCCCGTTCACCATCCTGCCGGCCGAGCTGGGTGGCAACACGCTCAACGAAGGGGTCTATCGGATCGGAGCCGCCCAACTGACCGGACCGTTGACGCTCAACGGCCAGGGCGACCCGTCGGCCGTGTTCATTTTCCAGGTCGACTCCTCGCTGACGACGGCGTCGAACAGCAGTGTCGTCCTGATCAACGGGGCTTCGGCCTGCAACGTGTTCTGGAAGATCGGCAGCTCGGCGACGATCGGCACCGGCACCACGTTCGTGGGCACCATCATGGCTCAGGCCGCGATCACGATGGCCACGGGCGCGACCCTCCAGGGCCGAGCGCTGGCGCGTACCGCCGCCGTCACCCTCGACACCAACGTCATCACCGCGCCGAACTGCGCCGGGCCGACGGGCCCGCCCGGACCGACCGGCCCACCCGGGCCTACCGGTCCGCCCGGCCCGTCCGGTCCGCCCGGGAGCCCCGGCGCACCCGGCAGCCCCGGCGCACCCGGCAGCCCCGGAGCGCCCGGCAGCCCCGGAGCGCCCGGTAGTCCGGGAGCGCCTGGCGCACCCGGCAGCCCCGGAGCACCCGGAGCACCCGGTAGCCCCGGCGCACCTGGTCCGTCCGGACCTCCCGGAGCACCCGGAGCACCTGGCAGCCCCGGTGCACCTGGCAGCCCTGGCGCACCCGGTCAACCTGGTGGGGGCGGCAAGCAACCCATCCTGCCGGTCACCGGCGGCGGTGCGGTCCCGGCCATGACCGGCGTCGGAAGTGTGCTGGTCGTGCTGGGCGCGGTCGCGTTCTTCCTGGCCCGGCGTCGACGCCTGGAGTCCTGATCGGCGGCCCGGCCGGTGTGATCCCCGGCCGGGCCACGTCACGTCGTCGGCCCGCTCCCCATCGGGAGCGGGCCGACGACGCGTTCGCCACGGACGAGCCCCCAACTCGCGCATGGCGTCGTCCTCGCGCTCGTGCGAGAGGTAGAAGCAGGATCCGTGGCCGGGAGTCGCCGAGGCGCACCACGTAGGTCCGCGGGCCCTCACCGGCGGGGCAGCCCGGCCAGCCAGACGTCCAGCTCCGCCGGGGAGCGCAGTAACACCACGGGCGGCGCGGACGGGTCGGCCTGCCAGTCCCGCATCCGCCGTCGGGCCCGGCCGAACGCGGTGACGTGCCACACCAGGATCGAGTCCGGGGACAGCACACTGCTCAGCGACTCGCGGTTGCCGTTGCAGATCACCTCGCCGGTGACCACCCGGCGGACGGTGCGGCGGAGCAACCGCCCGAACGAACGCCATCGTGGATAGTCCAGGCCGACGACCAGGTCGGCGCGCGCCATCGGGACGTCGCGCCAGCCGTGGTACGCCCCGTCGATGATCCAGCGGTCCCGTCGGCAGATCTCCTGGATCCGGCTGCGTTGCTGGGTGACCGGCACCTCGACCCAGCCCGGTTGCCAGAGCAGATCGTCCACCGGATACCAGGGCAGTCCGAGGTGTTCGGCCAACCGCGCCGCGAGAGTGGACTTGCCGGAGCCGTACACCCCGTAGACCAGGATGCGACGCGGTGCGCTCATCGCGGCAGCGTACGTCGTGAAGGAAAATCAGTTGTCGTGCCTGGCGCGCCTCGGCCAGAGTGACGTCCATGACGTACTGACGGACTCCACCCCCTGCTCCGCGCCACCGGTGATGCCTCCCGGGGGCCGTGACGCCGTCCGCTTTCACGTTCGCAGCCAGAGATGAGCCTCCTTGTCCCAGCACCACCTCCCTCGGGAGCCCCTGCCCCCGTCCGCCCCGGCCACCGTCACGGTGTTCGCCTCTCCCGCGAGCTGGATCGAGTCCGACGCGCTCGCACAGTGCCAACAGGTCGCCGCCCTGGACGGCATGCGGCACGTCGCCGCGATGCCGGACCTGCATCCCGGCAAGGGCGCGCCCATCGGCGCGGCCATGGCGTCGACAGTGCTGTACCCGTTCCTGGTGGGCTCCGACATCGGCTGCGGCATCGCCGTGTTTCCGATCAAGCTCAAGCGGGCCGTACCGGAACGGCTCGCCGCCCGGTTCCCCGACCTCGACCAGGCGCTCGACCCGGTGCGCGACGCCGACGACCCCGCCTGGGCCGTCGTCGACGGTGACGTTCCGGCCGGTCACCTGGACGGCCTCGGGACGGTGGGCCGGGGCAACCACTTCGTGGAGCTGGCCCGCGTCGACACCGTCTTCGACGTACGGCACGCGGGCCGGCTCGGGCTCGACGCGGGCGATCTCGTGCTGATCGTGCACAGCGGTTCCCGTGGTCTGGGCGAGCGGATCCTGCGGACGCACACCGAGGTCCACGGCGCCGGGCCGGCGCCCGACCCCGCCGCCTACCTGGGCATGCACGACGACGCAGTGCGCTGGGGTTCGCTCAACCGCCGGGTGTTGGCCGCCCGGGTGGCGCACGCGTTGGGGACCGAGCCCACCGCGCCGATCGTCGATCAGTGCCACAACCTGGTCGAGGTCCGGGACGGGATCTACCTGCACCGCAAGGGAGCGGCGCCGGGTGACGGGCGCGATGTCCTGATCGCCGGCACCCGGGGAACGGCGTCCTACCTGGTGGCCGCGCACGCCGGGCCGGCGGCCAACCATTCGGTGGCCCACGGCGCTGGGCGCAAGATGTCGCGCGCCGACGCCCTGCGGCGGGGCCGGGCCAAGCACACGGTCGAGGAGCTACGCCGTACCCCGGTGGGTTCGCTGGTGGTGTGCGGTGACCGGCAGCTGCTCTTCGAGGAGGCGCCCACGGCGTACAAGCGCATCGAGCAGGTGATCGCCGACCTGGTCGAGCACCGGCTGGCCACACCGGTGGTCAGCACGACGCCAGTGGTCACCTACAAGACACCCGACCTCGGGTCCGCCGCACGCTCGGAGCGGCGGGGCCACCGCGGCCGGCGAGGCCGCTCGTGACCACGTTCCTGCTGATGTCGGCCGGGCGTGGGCCACAGGAGTGCGCCTGGGCACTGAGTCACCTGCTGCGCCGGCTGCGCGACGAGGGCGTCCGCCGAGGTCTGACGATCCAGCAGGTCGAGGCGATTCCCGGTGACCGCGCCGGCACCTACCGGTCGGTCCTGATCCGGATCTCCGGCGTCGACGCCGAGGCGTTCGCGGCCTCGTGGACCGGGACGCTGTGCTGGCAGGCCCCGAGCCCGTACCGGTCGGGCGCCGGCCGGAAGAACTGGTACGTCACCGCCCAGCCGCCCGAACGCGACGCTCCGCCGACGACGTTTCGCGAGGCGGACGTCGACATCGTCGCCTGCCGCACCGGCGGGCCGGGTGGTCAGCACCGGAACAAGGCCAGCACGGCGGTACGCGCAACACACCGCCCCTCGGGCCTGGTGGTCGTGGTGGACGAGGAGCGGCAGTTCAGCCTCAACCGCCGGATCGCCCTGGACCTGCTGCGCCAACGCATCGAGCAGGGCGACGAGGCGGCGCGGCGTGCCGTCACCACCGCCCGGTGGCGCATCCACGACGAGCTGGTCCGCGGCGATCCGGTGCGGGTGGAACGTCCGACGCCCCGGCGACCGCGAGCCTAGCGACTCAGACCTCCAGCACCGCTTCCGCGAATGCCTGCGGCGCCTCCTGCGGCAGGTTGTGCCCGACACCGCCCCCGACGGTCCGGTGCTCGTACGGCCCGGCGAACTGCTTGCCGTAGACGGTGGGCTCCAGGTGCGGCGCACCGTTGGCATCGCCCTCCAGCGAGATGCTGGGCACCGTGATCTTCGGCTTCGCGGCCAGGCGCTCCTCGATCTCCGCGTACTGCGGCTCGCCGTCGGCGAGGGCCAGCCGCCAGCGGTAGTTGTGGATGACGATGTCGACGTGATCGGGGTTGTCGAACGACGCCGCGCTGCGATCGAACGTCGCGTCGTCGAACGTCCATCTGGGCGACGCGGTGTGCCAGATCAGCTTGGCGAAGTCGCGCCGGTTCTTGTCGTACCCTGCCCGGCCGCGCTCGGTGGCGAAGTAGTACTGGTACCACCACGCGAACTCCGCCTTCGGCGGCAGCGGGACCGTGCCCGACTTCTGCCCGTCGATCAGGTAGCCGCTCACCGAGACCAGACCCCGGCAGCGTTCGGGCCACAGCGCGGCGACGACGTCGGCGGTCCGCGCGCCCCAGTCGAACCCGGCGAGCTTCGCGGAGTCGATGTTCAGCGCGTCCATCAGGGCGATGAGGTCGAGCCCCATGGCCGCCGGTTCACCGTTTCGCATGGTGTCGTCGGAGAGGAAGCGGGTCGTGCCGTAGCCCCGCAGGTACGGAACGACGACCCGCTGACCGGCGGCGGTGAGCAGCGGTACGACGTCGGCGAAGCTGTGGATGTCGTAGGGCCACCCGTGCAGGAGGATCACCACGTCCCCGTCGGGCGGCCCAGCGTCGACGTATCCGACGTTCAGGACTCCGGCCTCGACCTGTCGCAGGTCAGTGAACCCGCCAGTGGCCCTTGCCATCGACCTCTCCCCGCGTCCGGACCTGCTCGGATGTGCTGATCACGCCCGAATCTAACGACCTGCCCGGAGCCTGAGCGCCGTTCACACAAGGACCGCTCGACGGATGCCGAACTGGGTAGGATGACCGCTCCGGTGAGCCGAGTGGCGGCGGAAGGCGGTCGGATGGCACAGACCGAGGAGCGCCCCCGGGTCGCGCTGGCCCCGTTCTCGCGCTACGGCATGGTCAACTTCGCTCGATCCAACAGCCCGGCGGGGCAACAGCTCTACCTCGCCGCAAGCGTCGGAAACGATCCGACCAGTTGGGTCGCCGTCAACGACGGGCAGGCGGTGCTCCGGTCCCGCAGGGGCATGCACGCCCTCCGCGACCCGTCCATCGTCCGCTCCCCGGAGGGGGACAGGTTCTACCTCGTCGCCACCGATCTGAACGTCGATGGCCGGGCGTACGGGTGGCGGGGCTGGGACTGGGCGCAGAGCGGCGCGAGCCGGCACATCGAGGTGTGGGAGTCCACCGACCTGCGGACCTGGTCCGAGCAGCGACACGTGCTTGTCGCCCCGGAGGAGGCAGGCATGGCGTTCGCCCCGGAGGCCATCTGGGACGAGTCGATCGACGCCTACGTCGTCTACTGGACCTCGTCGATGTACGCCCCCGGCACGTACTACACACCGGATCGCACCGACCCGCGTGGCCGCTTCCCGCTCACCCGGAACCAGATCCTCTACAGCACCACGCGGGATTTCGTGACGTTCACCCCGGCGCAGGTGATGTGCGGCCGGCCCCACCACGGGGCGCTGGACGCGGTGATCATCCGGGACGACACGGACGGGTCCTACCACCGCTTCGTCTGCGACCGCACGGCCACCGGCGTCGGGGTCACACCGTACGTCCCGTCGTGCGGATCGCAGGACATCTACCAGGAGCGGTCGACCGCCATCCTCGCTGCGCCCGACGACTGGGAACTGGTGGCGAGCTGCATCACCCACCGGACGATGAACACCACCTACGCCGAAGCGCCGATGGTGGTCAAGGCGAACCCCGGTGACGTACGCGGACCGGGCTACTACCTCTGGGCCGACCAGATCTGGGCCGGGTCGCCCTCCGGTAAGCACCTGGAGGAGCAGCTGCACCCGTACTGGAGCGCGGACCTCGCGTCGGGCGACTGGACGCCCATCGACTGGAGGCGGAAGCCCGCATACGACCTGGCGGACGGCGTGCTGCGCCACGGGAGCGTCTTCGCCCTCACCCAGGCGGAGCATGCCGCGATGCGGGGTGCCGACCCGACGAGCGTCGCGGTGCGGACGCCGCCGACCAGGACCACGTACGCCGTCGGCGAGCCCCTCGACCACACGGGTCTCGTGGTCACGGCCGACTACACCGACGGGGTGCGGGACGAGGTGCTGGCGCACGGCCGCGGCGGGTACACGGTCTCGGGGTACGACCCCGGCACCGCGGGTGCGCAGACAGTCATCGTGTCCTACTCGCTGGTCGGTGTGACGAGGACCGCCTCGTTCCCGGTGCAGGTCGTGGGGCCGTAGCCGGATGACCGTAGGGTGATGGCATGGCTGAGCGACCTCTGACCCTGATGGCGGTGCACGCCCACCCCGACGACGAGGCGACGAGCACCGGCGGCGTCCTTGCCCGCTATGCCGCCGAGGGGGTCACCACAGTGCTGGTGACCTGCACCGACGGGCGATGTGGGGACGGCCCGGGTGGGGTCAAGCCGGGCGAGGAGGGGCACGACCCGGCAGCCGTGGTGGCGATGCGCCAGGCCGAGCTGGAGGCCAGCTGCGCCACGCTGAACGTCACCCACCTGGAGACGCTCGGCTACGCCGACTCCGGGATGATGGGCTGGCCCACCAACGACCTGCCCGGCGCGTTCTGGACGACGCCGGTGTCGGAGGCGGCGGCCCGGCTCGCCGAGCTGATTCGGCGGTACCAGCCGGACGTGATCGTCACGTACGACGAGAACGGTTTCTACGGCCACCCGGACCACATCCAGGCCCATCGGATCACCATGGCCGCCGTCGAGCAGACGGACGTCCCGGCGAAGGTCTACTGGACCACGGTGCCGCGTACGGCGTTCGCGGAGTTCGGCCGGATCATGAAGGAGCTCGGCGTCGAGTGGGCCGAGCCGGACGCGGCGTCGGAGCCGGGGCCGCAGCTCGGCCTGCCCGACGACGAGATCACCACCTGGATCGACACGAGCAAGTACGGCGCGCAGAAGTTCGACGCGCTGGCCACGCACGCCAGTCAGACCGAGAACATCTTCTTCCTGCAACTGGGCCAGGAGCGGTTCACCGAGCTGATGGGCGTGGAGACCTTCGTGCGGGTCCGGGACCGGACGGGCGCGCCGACCCCCGAGGACGACCTCTTCGCCGGTCTGCGCTGACCACTCTTCCCTAGCGCCACCAGGCATCGTCGGCCACCGGGTCGACGATGCCTGCGGCGTGCGCCGCGATGACCTCACCACGCGAACCGGTCGCCGGTCGCCGAAAGTTTCGACCGCCAGCCACTCAGCGCTGGGCAGGTCATGTGACGAATTTCCGGAAGTTTTCAGCGTTGACGCCCAGACATAGATCGGCTTAACGTTTCGAGCAAGTTTCCGGTTTCCGGCCGGAACTACCGGCGTCACCAAGCCAGCTCGCATCTCCACCCGACCAATACCGGACCCTCACCTCCTAGATCGACGTCTATCTATTGATCGTCTGGAAGGGAAGGCACATGAAGTTGAGACAGTGGTCGACCGTCGGCCTGGTCGCCGTCGCGACCATCGCCACGCTGAACACGGTGCCGGCGACCGCGAGTCGACCGTACGACCCGACGACGCAGAGCCTCGGCACCCTCGGCCTGCGCCACGGCCTGCACGTCGGCACCGCGGTCGACATGGACGCCCTCAACGACGCCAGCGACCCGCAGTACCGCAAGCTGGCCTCCTCCGAGTTCGCCTCGGTCACGGCCGAGAACGTGATGAAGTGGGAGAGCCTGGAGCCGACCCGCGGCGTCTACAACTGGGCGCCGGCCGATCAGTTCGTCGACTTCGCCAAGCGCAACCGGCAGAGCGTGCGCGGCCACGTGCTGGTCTGGCACAACCAGCTGCCTGCCTGGCTGACCAGCGGCGTCGCCGACGGCTCCATCAGCAAGCAGGAGTTGCGCGAGCTGCTGCGCAACCACATCACCACAGTCGTCAACCGCTACAAGGGCAAGATCTGGCAGTGGGACGTGGTCAACGAGGCGGTCAGCGACCCGTGGGACACCCCGTCGACCCTGCACTACAAGGGCTTCTGGGCGCAGAACCTCGGGCCCGGCTACATCGCCGACGCGTTCCGTTGGGCACGGGCCGCCGACCCCAAGGCCCTGCTGTTCTACAACGACTACAACATCGAGGCGTTCGGCTCGGGCAACCCGGCGGACGACAAGACCCAGTTCGTGTACGACATGACCAAGAGCCTGCGCGCCCAGGGCGTCCCGATCGACGGTGTCGGCTCCCAGGGGCACCTGGGCACCCAGTACGGCAACTTCGACACCCTCCAGGTGACCGCCGCGTTGAAGAAGTTCAGCGGGCTCGGCGTCGCTACCGCGTTCACCGAGGTCGACGTCCGCAGCCAGCTGACGGAGGGCGTCCAGGCCGGCAACTCGGAGGAGATCAACCCCCGGCTACAGGCGTCGGCCGCGAACTTCAGCGTGCTGATGAAGGCGTGCCTCGCCGTGCGGAGCTGCCTGTCGTACACCGTCTGGGGTTTCAGTGACAACCATTCGTGGGTGCCCGGCTGGTTCGACGACCCGCCGGAGGGCCTGGCCACCATCTACGACGAGAACTACCAGCCCAAGCGGGCGTACCAGGAGTTGAAGTCCGATCTGATCTTCGCAGGGCCGCCGTACGTCCTGCCCCGCATCGCACCCAAACCCCGCCGCTGACGCCCCGGGCCGTGTGGAGCTTCCCGAAGCTCCACACGGCCCGGGTGCCGCCACGGACGTCGACGTTCGACTCACGTTCGGTGGTTCCGTTGCGCCATCCGGACGCCATCGGAGGTCTGGTGCCGGATCTGCCGGTTTATTGATGGTGTTGGTGTCACTATGGCAGGCGTGGGAACTGCGAAAACTGCCATGCCTGCGATCTCGCCGCTCACCGGCGATCCCATCAAGCGGGCCGATGCCGAGCGGCTAGCGGGGGTGCTGAAGGCCTTCGCCGATCCGGCACGACTTCGGTTGCTCAGCCTGATCCAGTCCGCGCCGGAAGGTGAGGCGTCAGTGAGTGACCTCACCGCGGCGCTCAACCTCTCCCAGCCGACGGTGAGTCATCACCTTCGGATCCTCACCGAGGCCGGCCTACTCGAACGCGACAAGCGCGGGGTCTGGGCGTACTACCGCCTGGTGCCCGCCGCGATCGCGCAGATCGCCGACCTGTTGACGCCGCCCCGGAAGCGGGCGACGAAGAGGGCCCGCTGACCGGGCCGGAGGGCCGAATCGTCACATCCGCTCCACAGTGCGGATGCCCAGCAGGTGCAGCCCCTGCCGCAGGGTCCGGGCGGTCAGCTCGGCCAGCAGCAGCCGGCTCTCCCGCAGCTCGTCCGTGGCACGCAACACCGGGCAGCGCTCGTAGAACGCGTTGAACGCGGTCGCGAGTCGGTGCAGGTAGCCGGCGAGCTGATGAAACTCGAGACTCTGCTCCAGCTCGCCAACCACAGCGGCGAAGCCGAGCAGCTCGACCGCGAGCGCCCGCTCCGCCGGCTGCGCCACCACGATGGGCGCGTCCGGCCGCACGACGGTCCCGGCCCGTCGCAGCACCGACCGGATCCGGGCGTACGCGTACTGGAGGTAGGGCGCGGTGTTGCCGTCCAGCGCCAACATCCGCTCCCAGTCCAGAACGTAGTCAGTGGTCCGGTCGACGGACAGGTCGGCGTACTTGATGGCACCGATGCCCACCGCGCGGCCGATCTCGTCGGCGGTCCCGGCGTCCAGATCCGGGTTCCTGCTCCGGGCCAGGTCGGTGGCACGGGCGACCGCCTCCTCCAACAGCCCCACCAGCTTCACCGACTCACCGGCCCGGCTGCGCAGCATCCGCCCGTCGGCGCCGAGGATGGACCCGAAGCCCAGGTGCTCGGCCCGTGCCGGCGGGCAGAGCCAGCCGGCCGCCTCGGCGACGGCGAACACCATGGCGAAGTGCTGCCGCTGCGGTAGGCCGACGACGTACAGCAGCCGGGTGGCGCCCAGCTCGCCGACGCGCTGCCGCAACGCGGCCAGGTCGGTGGCCGGATAGCCGTACCCACCGTCGCTCTTGCGCACGATCAGCGGCAACGGCTCGTCGTCCCGTCCGGTGAACCCCTGCGGAAAGACGCACTCGGCCCCACCGCTGGGCAGCAGCAGCCCCAGCCGGTCCAGGTCGTCGACGACGCCCGCGAGCCTGTCGTTGTAGGCACTCTCGCCCCGAAAGTCGGCAGCGGTCAACGTCACGTCGAGCAGGTCGTACACGGTCAGGAAGTACCGCTCGGACTGCGTCACCAGCAGCCGCCACAACCGGCGGGTCCGCTCGTCACCGCCCTGCAACGCGACCACCCGCAGCCGCGACCGTTCCTGGAACGCCTCGTCGGCGTCGAACTTCACCCGGGCCGCCCGGTAGAACGTGTCCAGGTCCCCCATCGACAGGTTCTGCGCGGCTTCGGCCTCGCCGAGGTCGATCAGATGCTCGATCAGCATGCCGAACGGTGTCCCCCAGTCACCCAGGTGGTTGACCCGCACCACCCGGTGCCCGAGCCAGTCCAGCAGCCGCGCCACAGCATCACCGATGACAGTGGAGCGGAGGTGCCCGACGTGCATCTCCTTCGCCACGTTGGGTGCCGAGTAGTCGACCACCACGGTCTGCGGCGTCACCGTCGGCGGCACACCGAGCCGGGCGTCACCGGCCAGCCCGCCGACCAGGTCGGCCAGGGCCCGGTCGGCAACCGTCAGATTGAGGAAACCCGGCCCGGAGACCTCCGCCGACACCCCGACGTCGTCGAGCACCGCGTGCGCCAGCACCGCCGCCGCGATGTCGCGCGGCGGGCGGCCGAGCCGCCGGGCCAGCGCCAGCGCCGCGTCGGACTGGAAGTCCGCACGCGGGGACCGCCGCACCAGCGGGTCGACCGGGCCGCCGGCCACCGCCGCGAACGCCGGCGCCAGCCGGTCGGACAACAACTTTTCAAGATCCATGAGTACGCCGATCTCGCTCGGACCCGCGCTGTCACGCGAGCCGTTGACGGGGAGACACGGACGGACCGAGGACGACCAGCGAACGACCGGCGGCTCGATCCGCCGGTCGCAGGAAACAGGTCAGCGCGGGCGGGCGACGGATCGCCGGCGTCGCCCCGCACCGACCCGGACGTCACACGACAGTCCGGTGCACTGAGCGATCACGCTGGTCATGCGGGGCAGCTTAGCGGCCCGGCCGACGCGACGACACCTCGATTCCGGTGGTCCGGTCGGTGCCCGGGGCGTGGTCGTTTCGTTGGACACCGGGCAGGGAACTGCCTCGGGACGGACGAGGGGTGATGATGAGCCGATACATACCACTGCCGATGGCCCGTACGCGACGCGCGCTCGCGCTGCTCGGCACCGTCGCACTGGCTGCTGCCTGCACCACCACCGAGGATCCGCCCGGCTCGGCCCCGGCGACCACCGCACCGGCCACCGCGTCGGCGTCAGCACCCTCGACAGAACCACCATCGCCGAGCGCGAGCACCCCGGTGACCATCCCGACCTCCGCCTTCGTCGAGTTGCCCGCCGAGCTGCGGAAGTCTCCGCGACGGACGACGCCCGTCGAGGAGGCCCTGCCGAAGCTGTGCGGCAACGAGTTCGGTACCGGCGGCCGGCAGGTAACCGCGAGCGCCGCGATGACCGTCACCTACCAGAAGGCCGGCGAGCCCTCCAGCAACGTGCCGCAGGGGATGATCCACCAGACCATCTTCACCTTCGGCGGCGACGGCGCCTCGGGTTACCTGAGCCGTCTCCGCACGGCCGTGCAGGCGTGCCCCTCGTACGACCAGTCCGGAAACCGCGTCACCGTCAAGAGTCAGGCACTGCCCGGGGTCGGCGACGAGGCGTTGCTGCTGACCCGGACCTGGCCCGAGACGAGCCTGAACGGCGAACGCACCGGCGACACCGCGTCCAGCCAGATCGCGGTGGCCCGTGTCGACAGCGCGGTGACGGTCTTCGACGACCAGGGGTGGGAGGGCACCAGCGGCAACCCCGCCATCCTGGACCGGGTCGTCCGCCACGGCGTACGCGTCATCGACGCCTGGCAGCGGTAACCCCAGGTCGCCGTTACAACGGCTTCCACCGACCGGTCCTGTTCTCCGTCAGATCATGGACACCTGGACCCGGGCCGCGCTCGCGCCCGGAGACTAGAGGATCTCGGTCCACAGTGAAGTTGACGACCTGGACGTGGCGGCTGATGAAGGTTTCTCCCCCGGGCAGCGGCGAGCACCGCGACGGTCCACCGCATGCCGGCGAGCTGTTCACCGACCGGGAGACCGAGTCCCAGGCGTTCAAGTCGACAGTGACCCGTTTTCGCCAGCTGCTCGACAGTGACGACGAGGTCGGGGTCGCCCGCCACAACGTGCTGACCTTCTACGGCCTGGGTGGCATCGGCAAGACCGCTCTCTCCGAACGGTTGGAGGCCTGGGTCCGTCACGACCTTCCGCTTGTCAACGGCTGGGGGCCGCCTCCGGCCACCAACGTCGACACGACGGCCCGCATCGACCTGCACGGCTCTGCCGGTCGCATGGACCTTCCGGCCGCACTGCTCGCTTTGCGGGCCGGAGCGGCCGGCATCCGTCGCCGTTGGCCGGTCTTCGACCTGGCGTTCACGGCCTACTGGTCGGCCCTACGTCCCGGTGAGCCGCTGCCGCGCTTCCGGGGGCGGGACGAGCTGGAGAACTCGGTGGCGGAGACGGTGGGCGAGGTACTCAAGGACCTCGGCTCGCTGGCGGACCTTGCCGGTGGCACGGCCGCCTCGCTCGGGGTGCGTGGTGTCCGGAAGGTGGTCGGCGAACTCCGGCGCCGACGTGATCTGCGGCTCGCCGTCGACGGGTTCCCGGGCTTCGAGGATTTCCTGCTCCGTTGCGCCGACGAGCCGAGCCCCACCGAGCCTCGACCGGCCCTGGCCTGCGAGCTCGCCGCGGCTCTGTCGTGGGAGCTGGCCCAGATCGTTCCGTCGCCCCTGGTGGCGGTGTTCGTCGACACGACCGAGCGGCTCGCCCTGGACCCGCGACGGGTCTCGGAGGGACACCTCAACCGGCTGATCCACTGCATGCCGAACGTGTTGTTCGTACTGACCGGGCGCGATCTGCTGGACTGGTACGACGACAGCCGCGTCGACCTTCCGCACCGCGGGTGGTGGACCTGGCCAGGGCTCGTGCCGGGCACCTCGGACAATCCCCGGCAGCATCTCGTGGGCAACCTCTCCCCCTCGGACACCCGGGCGCTGATCCTGCGCGGACGGACCCAACTCGACCTGCCGATGAGCGACGAGGTTGTCGAGGACCTGGTCCGATCGTCGGCGGGGCTGCCGCAGTATCTGGAACTGGCCCGGCAGGTCGCCATCTCGATCAAGGATGCCGGGGTCGGACGCCAGGTGAAGACCCAGGACGTCACGGGTTCCCTCGGTTCGCTGGTGATGCGCATCCTCGACGACGTTCCGGCCGACGAGCAACGGGCCATCCGGGCCGCGTGCCTGTTCCGGGTCTTCGACACGCATCTGATGGCGGCCGCGGCGGACGTCGACCACGGGTGCGCCGAGCGGGCCGTTCGGCGTCCGATGATCGACCACCACCACGGCGACCGCTTCCCGTACCGGATACACGACGCCGTCCGGGAGGCGATTCGCCGGTCCGACCACCAGATCTCCGGCGGCTGGGCCGAGCGCGACTGGGAGCTGGCTGCCGTCCGGGCCGCCGCGGCGGTCCGACGTCTGCATGACGATGCCAAGGATCGTGAGGACAATCGCGAGGTCCTGGACCTGATCGGTGTCGCCGTCGTGCTGGTGTGCGAGCAGAGCACGACGCTGGAGCCAGCTCCGAGCGAGAACTACGCGGACTGGTTGTCACGTGCGATCGTGTTCAGTCCTTCGGTGCAGGGCCTGCGGTCCCGGGTGCCGGCGGCGAGCCGCACCGAGTACGGTCGCCTGGTCCTGAACTTCATCGCGGCCAAGTCCATCGAGACGCCCGTGGACGAGCGGCTCGGTCTGCTCCGCGAGATCTTCGACTCTGATCACCCGCTCTGGACCGCCGCGGGCCGGCATCTGGGCTACACCCTGCGGCTGCGCCAGCGTTGGGACGAGGCGCTCGCCGTCTTCGACGAGCTGGTCGCACGTAAGCCCGCGCCACTGCACCTGGGGCAGCGTCCACAGGTCCTGAGCCTGGCGCGGCGTTTCACAGACGCCGACCAGGCCGCGCAGGGGCTCCCGGTGCAGAGCTTCATCACGAGGCTGGCGGAGTACGCCCATGGTCGGCCGGAGCGCTACTTCGCCGAGGTCCCCGACAAGATGGCAAAGCTTCGCGGCGCCGGCCGCCAGCGGGAGTATCTGGAAGAGGTCGGCACACTGCTGATGCGACGGGCGTTCTTCCGCGGCGATGTGAGCGTCGACGAGTTGCGCGACTTCGCCGAGCAGGCCGACCTGTCCGGCCACCTGGTAGCGACCCGCTCGGCGCTGCTGACCACGGTCCTGCTGGGGCGCTCGGCCCCGACGGACATCGTGCTGGCCATCGACCGGCTACGAACCCTGGACGAGGCGTCGATGGGCGATATCGGGTACCGCTACGGACTTGCCGAATCCTGCACCTCACTGATCGTCGGCGACCGCGACCGCCTGGAGCGACTACGAGACGAGCTCAGCCGGCTGCCGTCGCGAACCCGTTCGATGATCCCGGTCGAGTGCTTCCTGGAATCGGTTGGCTTACCACTGCCCGCCCAGCCAACCCAGTGGCTCGAGCCCGCCGAGGTCGTCACCCGCCGCTGGGCCGATCACTTCGCGGCGTACGCCGCACGTCACAGGTGATGCAAACCCATCATCGCTCGTCGCTACGGGAGGTTCGCCATGTCGGACGGTCAGGGAACGAAGGCACCGTGGCTTCCGCCGCGGTGGTTCATCCGGCTGGCCTGGTCGGTGCATCGGGGCTTGTACCGGGTCACCGGCAGCCGGGTCGGGCTGTGGCGACCCCGCGAGCACCGGTGGGGCACGCTGCTGCTGACCACGACCGGTCGCCGCACCGGTGAGCAGCGCAGCGTCATCATCGCGTACTTCGGGGATGGTCAAAACCTGGTTGGCGTGGCGATGAACGGCTGGGGTGAGGGCGCCCCCGCCTGGTGGCTCAACCTCCAGGCGCACCCGGACGCGTCGGTCGATCTGGCCGACGGGCGGCGGCTGGTCCGCGGCCGGGCCGCCACCGACGACGAGCGGTCGCGGCTGTGGCCCCGCTGGCGCGAGGCCGACAAGAACTTCGACGCCCACGCCGCGCGGCGATCGTCGGAGACCACAGTGGTGGTGCTGGAGCCCAGATCGGGTGGCGGCTCCCCCACGCCATGAGGCGCTGCCAGGTCGGAAGACAACTGCGGCGGTACGACGTTCCGCGCGCGTACATCCCGGGTGGTAGGCCCATCGGCAACTCCGGCATGACGACTCACCAGCGGTTTGCTTCCTAGGCTGCCACGCGTACCCGTCACGCGACCGAGGGGATCCACAATGTCTGTCCGTCACCTGCTCGCCGCCGCCGTAGCCGCCCCGCTCGCAGGGATCGAGCTAGCCGCACCGGCAGCCGCGCACGTCTCGGCCCAGCCGACCGCTGCCACCGCTCTCTCCATGAGTTCAGGGCGTCTCGGCGCCAGTGCGGCCGTCCTGTTGGGGCTGGTCGGCACCGTCATCGGAGGACTTGCCCTGGCCCGCCCCGCCGGCCGGCTCGGTACCGGCTCGGGAAGCCTCGGAGCCGTCCTGGCCCTGGCGATGGGGCTGATCGGCATGGTGCTCGGCGGGCTGGTGGTGGCCACCTCCGACAGTGGCATCGGCACGGGCAACGGGCGAGGCGGGGCCTACGTGGCGATGATTGTCGGACTGGCCGGCGTGGTGCTCGGCGGGCTGGCCCTGCTTCGCGCGCGCCGCACCGGCCGCCTGGCGGGCTGACCCTGAGGGGTTCCGGCGTGGAATCGGAATCGGCCTGGCTGATCTCGTACCGCCCATGATCGTTTCGGCCGACCAGCCGACGGTGGTGCTCAGGAGCGAGCGAGCCAACCAGGCACGGTCAGACCGGACTCGTAGGCGAGGATCACCAACTGGGCTCGGTCCCGGGCCTGGGCCTTGGTCATGATCCGGCTGACATGTGTCTTGGCGGTCGCCGGGCTCAGCACCAACCGCGCCGCGATCTCGTCGTTGGAGAGGCCGGCGGCGACCAGCGTCAGCACTTCACGCTCCCGCTCGGTGAGCACGCTCAGTCGCGGCCCGGGGTCGGGATGCTTGGCCCGGGCCGCGAACTCGGCGATCAACCGCCGGGTGATCGACGGCGCGATCAGCGCGTCACCCCGGGCCACCACCCGCACTCCGTGGATCAACTCCGCTGGCTCGGTGTCCTTGACCAGGAAGCCGCTGGCACCGGCCCGCAGCGCGCCGTAGACGTAATCGTCCAGGTCGAACGTGGTCAGGATGATGACGCGAGCATCGGAGTTCGCGACGATCTCACCAGTGGCGGCCAGGCCGTCGAGCCCGGGCATCCGGATGTCCATGAGGACGACATCGGGTCGCAGTTGCCGGGCCAATCGCACCGCCTCGAATCCGTCGGCAGCCTCGCCGACCACCTCGAGACCGTCCTCACCGTCGAGAATGGACCGGAAGCCGGCGCGTACGAGGGTCTGGTCGTCGACGAGAAGCAGCCGGATCACATCTGCTCCCCCACCGGCGCCGGGTCGGGTCGCATCGGCAGACGGGCGCTGACTCGGAAGCCCCCGTCCGGCTGCGCACCAGTGGTCAACGAACCGCCGAGTGCCCGTGCCCGCTCCCGCATTCCGAGAATCCCGCTGCCCGGCGAATCCGGCTGGCCGGTGCCGTCGTCCTCGACCTCCACGAGCACGTCGTCGTGATCGGGCCGGACCCGGACCACAGCGGTGGTGGCACGCGCGTGACGCGCCACGTTGGTGAGCGCCTCCTGGACGATCCGATACACCGCCAGATCGACCTCCGGCGGTAGCGACCGTGTCTCGGCCAGCTCGGTGCGGATCTTCAACTCCGGCCCGGCGGCCGTCCTGATCAGATCACCGAGGCGGTTCAGACCGGGTGCGGGCACGACCGTCGGGGCCTGCCGCAGTGCGCCCAGGGTCGCGCGCAACTCACTCAACGTCTCCTTGCTGGTCTGTTTGATCGCGGTGAGGGCCTGCTCGGACCGGACCGGGTCGGGTCGGTGCAACGCGGCGCTGGCCTGCACGTTGATCAACGACAGGTGGTGGCCGAGCACGTCGTGCAACTCCCGGGCAATGCGCAGCCGCTCCTCGGTGGCCCGTCGCCGGGCCTCCTCCTCCATCCGCTGCTCGGCGACGACCGCTCGGGCCTGCGCCTCGGCGAGGTAGGCGCGGCGGTTGCGGGTCACGCCGACGATGACCGCGACGAGCCAACCGGCGTGCAGCAGCGTCGCCCCGTTCATGGTGTTCGGGGACCGGTTGTAGCTGTCCGCCACGGCGAAGGCGATCACCGAGGCGAGACCGAGCCCGATGGCGACCGCGAGATATCCCTCGTCGACGACGGTGTAGAGCGCCACGACGAACACCAACATGATCGGGCCGGGCCGGTGCAGCAACGCTCCGTACGCGCCGATGGCAACCAGCGCCACGACGCCCACCGGCACCGGGTGGCGGCGGCGGACGTACAGCGCACCGGTGGAGAGCAGCACCGTCAGCAGCGCCGCCCATTCGGCGGCGGTGTCGATGCCGCGCGACTGCACCACCAGGCCCGTGACGGCGACCAGACCCACGGCGGGCACCAGTGCCACGTCCGCCGTCCGGCCCCGCCACCCTGACATGGGCCGAAGCCTAGCCTCCCGCGATCCAGCGGCAGAAGGTCCGACTGGACGGTTCAGGTGTGCCGGTGGCCCTCGGCCAGGTTCGCGTCGTAGCCGGCGGCCTGGAGGGCGAACAGTTCGGCGTACCGGCCGCCGGTGGCGACGAGGTCGGCGTGTGTGCCGGCCTCGACGAGCCGGCCGTGGTGCAGGACGAAAATCCGGTCGGCGTGCCGGACGTTGGCGAGCCGGTGCGTGATGAGGATCGTGGTGGCACTACCTCTCCGGTCCCGGATGGTCTGGAACAGGGCGTCCTCGGCGCGGGGGTCGAGCGCGGAGGACGGCTCATCCATGATCAGCAGTTCGGCGTCGCGCAGGAAGCCGCGAGCCGCAGTGATGCGCTGCCACTGCCCACCGGAGAGGTCCTGGCCTCGCGCGAAGGTCCGGTCGAGCAGCGTCTCGTACCCGTGCGGAAGTTCGTTGATCATGTCGTGGGCGACGGCGCGGCCGGCGGCGGCCTCGATGCGATCCTGCCGGGCCTCGCTGTCGACGTCGCCGATGGCGATGTTCGTAGCCGCGGTGAACGGCCACTTGTGGTATTCCTGCGTCACCACCGCGATCCGGGCACGCAGCCCGTCGACGTTCCAGTCCGACAACGGGCGGCCGTTCCACTCGATACTGCCCTCGCTGGGGGCGCGAAGACCGGCGATCATCGCGGCGAGGGTCGTCTTGCCCGAGCCGTTCTCCCCGACGAACGCGACGGTCTGCCCGGCGGTGATCGTCAACGTCACGCCGTCGACGGCGGAGTCGTCCCGATCGGGGTAGCGCAGGCTCACCTCGTTGACTGTCAACTCCCGCAGCCGCTCAGGATCGGCCGCGGCAATAGGCCCGGTGCTGGTCGGCAGGTAGGCGTCGGCGCGGGTCATGAACCCGGTGTAGTCGCCGAAGTGCTGCCCCTCGGTGTAGACGTGGTCGACCTGAAACGTGGCGATGGCCAGGGACCGCTGCGCGGACTGCACCGCGATGACGCAGGTCGCCGCGGCGGCGAGCGGGATCTGCCCGTCGAGGAGCAGCAAGCCGAGCAGGGCGTAGACGGTGCCGGTCGCGAGACCGCCGACGACGGCTCCGACAGTGGTGGTCGTGGTGACCCGCCGGGCGAGGGCGAGCTGGATGTCGGTCTCCACCTGCATCACCCGGTCGTACTGGTCGAGCAGGAACCGGCGCAGCCCGTAGGAGCGCAACTCCGGGGCCGAGGCACGTTCGGCCATCAACTTGTGCAACAGCCACAGTCGACGTCGACGCACCGATCCCGCGGTGTAGGTCTGGTAGCGCAGATGCCCGGCCCGCAATGACGCCCACGCGTTGGGCACGGTGGCGACCAGCAGCGCCAGCAGCAGCAGCGGATGAATGATGACGACGGCGGCCGCCACGGCGAGCAGCCCGGCCAGCCCGGCGAGCAGGTTCATCGACGCCTGCACCAGCCCGATCGTCGACTCGGTGCCGCGCGAGGCGCGTTCCATGTCATCGGCGAACGCGTCGGCGTCGAACGCCTCCAACCGGACCGCTGTGGACACCTCGAACAGGCCCCGCTCCACCTCACGGCTCACCCGGGGCGTCAACCCGTTCTGCGCGTACCCGGTGGCGATGCCCATCCCGGCGCGGAGCGCGACCGTCGCCGCCAGCACGGCCAACGCGGGCAGGGCCGCCCGTACCTTGTCCGCGGTCGGTCCGCCGGCGAACAGTTCCACCAACACCCGCTGCGTGGCCAAGAGGCCGAAGGCGGCCATCACCCCCGCGCCGACAGTGGCCGCGGCCACCACACCGGTACGGATCCGGTCCGCGCGCCAGCTGATACCGATGGCTGTCCAGACGAGCCTGGGCAGCTCCGCGAAGACGGCGAAGACGCCGGCCTCCGCGCGCGCCCGGACTCCCGTCTCCCACCACATTTCCCGCAGCTCCGGCAGCACCGACTCCGTGCGCGCAGAGCCGGGTTGGCCCGGTCGAACGCGGCGGGCCTCTGCGGTGGCGGTCTCGAACATGTCGTACCTCCCGGGGCGGCAGCCGTCGCCGTCTCAGCCAGGGCCGGCGGATTGGCGGGTTCCTGGAGGATTGGACCACCCGGGCATAGCCCTTAGCAATTGACCGATCACTAATTGTCATGGATGAGGTGGTGGCCGGATGCGGCGCTACTCCATCGCGTCAGACGCCCGTGCCATGATCGCGCTCACCTCACAGCAAGGAGCATGGCGGCATGGCCACGGCGATCGTTCGGGACGAGACAGCGACAGGGAAGGCCATCGACCACTGGCCGTTGACCGGGCTGCCGGAGCGCATCTCCGCTCGGGAGCTGGTCCGGCTACGCGTCCGCGAGGAGGTTGCCCGGTTCAACGCCCAACAGTCCGAGCACTTCCGGGGGTTGGTTCAGCCAACCGACACGGAGGCCACCCTGAACGGCTACCGGGTCACCTCGGGCAGGCGGCTCGACTGGGAGCAGCAGGCGGATGCCGCCTGTAAGGCCTTCGCCCGCAACGGTTTCCTGCTGCTCGTCGGGCACCGCCAGATCGAGGACCTCGACGAGGAGATCGACCTGCTGGCCGACCCGGACGTGGCGTTCGTACGGCTCGTCCCGCTGGTGGGTGGCTGACATGGCCGACTGGGCAGCGCTCCTACCCGTCTTGACCGATGCGGACCGACGTCGGGTGGAACTCGGTCTTACCGAGGCGGACGCTCGAATCAGGGCCGTCCTGCACGCCGCCAGCAGTTACCACTGGCGGTTCTCGGTGACCAACGTGCCGGAGTGGAGCGCTGTCGAGACGTGGCCCGTCGAGCTGCGCCGTAGCGCCGCCCTGGCCATGCACCTGGAGTCGGCGACCAGTTCGACTCCCACCGCGCTCAACGATGTGGTGCGGAGCCTCGCCGACGGCGACCTGCCCTGGACGCGGGAGGATCTCGTCTGGTGCCTGGAGGTCTGCGCGCGCGGCGAGTCCTATGACAACGGGGCACACCTGGAGTTGCCGGCCGTGGTCGCCGCGCGCCTGGCGCCGGCCGAGTTGGCCGACCTGGTGCCGGCCCTCGACGCCCTCGTCAGCGAACTGGTCGGTGACCATTTCGTCGCAGCGGAGCCTCGACGACGCGCCGTCCTCCTGATCGGCGCGGGCCTCGATCGTGCTACCGGCCGGAGTGTGCCGTCCTGGCTGCTCCACGACGGAGACGGGTTCGGGCCGCTCGCCCGCGCCGAGCTGGGTGTCGTCCTCGCCGCGCCGGGCGTGCCGGAGTTGCTGGCGCACTGCGCCTCGTTGGAGAAGCCGACAGCGCCAGCGAAGTGGCAGCGCCGCGTCGACGACATCCTCGCCACCGCGCCGGACGGCACCGGGGCCGTGCAATCGATCCTGGAAGCATTCGCCGCCTACGGTCTGCCCCTGCACGACGACACCGACCGCCTTCTGCGCGGCCTGGTCTGGGCGTTGTCGCGCCAGCCGGACGAGCGGGCGACGGACCTGTTGGCGCGGGTCACCGCCACCGCGGCGGCGGCGGCGCGACAGTCGCCGGGCTTCCCCCATGCCCAGAAGACGGCGGTGGCGGCCATTCAGCTGCTCGCGGGACGCGACGGCGAGGCGCCGGTACGCACGCTGGCGAGGCTGGCGGTCACGGTCCGGAACAAGGCGGTGCAGAGCCGTGTCCAGACCGCACTGGCCAACCTTGGGGCGCTGCGCGGTTGGTCGCTCAACGAGGTGATGGAGCTCGCCGTCGACGACCACGGGCTCGCCCCCGACGGTCGACTGTGCACAGCGGTCGGGCCGTACGAGGCGGCGGTCGAGGTGATCGGCGAAAAGGCGCGCCTGACCTTCTCGCGTGACGGCGTCCCGCTCAAGGGCGTTCCGGCCGCGGTGAAGCAGACGTACGGTGGCGAACTCCAGCAACTGCGTGACCTCGTCAAGAGCGTTGGCGCGACGCTGTCCGGCGAGCGCCAGCGGGTGGAGGGGCTGCTGTCCGAGGAGCGCACCTGGTCGTACTCGGACTGGTCGGCCCGATACCTCGAACACCCGATCACCGCGACCTACGGGCGGCGGTTGGTGTGGGAGACCAGCAGCGACGGCCACCGGTGGACGGCGGGCCTGCCCCGACGCGACAGCGACGGTTGGACGATCGCCGACCTGGAGGGTCGGGCCGCCCCGGGGGATCAGGTCAGGCTCTGGCATCCCGTTCGCGCGACGACGGACGAGGTCCTCGCCTGGCGGGAGCACGTCCTCGCCACCGGTCTGACGCAGCCGTTCAAGCAGGCATTCCGAGAGGTCTACCTGCTCACGCCCGCCGAGGAGCGGACGCACACCTATTCCAACCGGTTCGCCGCCCACATCCTGCGCTACCGGCAGGCGAACGCGCTCGTCCGCGCCCGGGGCTGGCAGGCCGGATACCTCGGCACCTGGGACGGCGGCTACGAGAGCGAAGCCACCAAGCCCTTCGGCGGTGGTATGTGGCGGGCGTCGTTCCACCACCAACTGGTCGCCAACACTGATGAACGCCGCTACGACGTCGAGTTCTGCTCCACCGACCAGGTCCGCTTCGCCCGTCGCGACGGCGCGACCTGGCAACCGACGCCGGTCGTCGACGTGCCACCGCTGGTGTTCAGCGAGGCCATGCGGGACGTGGACCTGTTCGTCGGCGTCACCTCGATCGCCAGTGACCCGCAGTGGGCCGATCGCGGCGAGGATCGCTTCCACGCCTACTGGCACAGCACGGCCATCGCGGAGCTGACCCCGTCGGCGCAGGTGCGCAAGGACGCACTGGCTCGGCTGCTGCCCCGCACGAACATCGCCGATCGGGTGCGCCTCTCCGAGCGGTACCTACACGTCCGCGGCACCATCCGCAGTTACCGGATCCACCTCGGGTCCGGCAACATCATGATGGAGCCCGACGACGCCTATCTCTGCATCGTCGCGGCACGCGACCGCACGGGCCGGCTGCACCTGCCCTTCGACGATGACCCCATGTTGTCGACGATCCTGTCCAAGGCGTTCATGCTGGCCGCCGACGACACGATCACCGACACCACGGTGCTCGGGCAGCTCGCCAGATGACCGGGAAGCCCAGTGATCAGTCCTTCCCCAGGACGTCGAGCTGCGCTCGCAGCGCCGTGGCGATCTCGCCCGCCGCGACGATCTGATCCGGGGTGAGCGCGTCGACGAATAGCTCCCGGATGGCGCGCAGGTGGGGAAAGGTGGCTCCCCTGAACGCCTCGGCGCCGGCCGTCGTGAGCAGCACCTCCGCACCGCGGGGAACCGTGGCGCACTCCTGGCGGCGGATCAGGCCGCGCCGCTCCATCCGCCCGAGGTGGTGGGAGAGCCGGCTCCGCTCCCACCCGATGTGCGAGGCGAGTGCGGACGAGCGCATCGCCTGGCCCTCCGCCTCGCTGAGGGCGAGGAGCACTGAGTAGTCCCCGGTCGAGAGCGAGGAGTCGCCCTGGAGTCGGGACTCGAGCCGGGAGCCGAGCGCTGCCGTCGTCTCGATGAAGTCCCGCCAGATTCGCAGCTCGTCGGCGGTCGGGAGCTGGCGTCCGCCCCGCCGGCCGGGTGTGGCCTCCGTCATCTCACTCTCCCGGGAATTGACGTGTCAATCGCCAAGTTACATCATTGACATGTCAACCGGTAGGTCCGCTCCCGCGGGTCGCCGGCGGATTGCACGAGGAGGAGACGATGGCAGCTGCAGACTTCGAGCTGGGGCTCAACTCGTTCGGGGAGGTGGCCACCGACGGCGACCGGGTTCTGAGCGACGCCGAGACCGTACGGCTACTCGTGGACGAGGCACGGCTCGCCGAGTCGGCCGGACTCGACGTGTTCAGCGTCGGTGAGCACTACCGCGAGGGCCACAACGACTCGGCCACACCCGTGCTGCTGGCCGCGGCCGCGACGGCAACCGAGCGAATTCGCCTCGGCACCTCGGTCACCGTGCTCAGCACCAACGACCCGGTACGGCTCTACCACGAGTTCTCCACCCTCGACGCCGTCTCCGACGGCCGTGCCCAGATTGTCCTCGGCCGCGCCTCCGCTACCGAGTCGTTTCCGCTGTTCGGTTACGACCTGGCCGACTACGAGCGGTTGTTCGAGGAGAAGCTCGACCTCTTCCTGCGGCTTCAGCAGGATGAACCGGTCACCTGGTCCGGCACGGTACGAACCGCACTGACCGCGCAGCGGCTGCACCCACGGATGCAGCCGGGCGGCATCCCGACCTGGATCGGTGTCGGGGGAAGCCCAAATTCGGTCATCCGCGCCGCCCGGCACGGACTTCCGCTCATGCTCGCGATCATCGGCGGGCGCCCCCAGCGCTTCGCCGGCCACGTCGACCTCTACACCAGGGCGCTCGAACAATTCGGGCATACCCTGCAGCCAATCGGGCAGCACTCACTCGGCCTTGTCGCAGACACCGACGAGGAGGCGGTGGAGACGTGGTGGCGATACTGGCAGCCGGTCGTGGCGGCCCTGGCCGCCGAACGCGGCTTCTACAAGCCGGACCGTGCGCGCTACGAGGCCGAGATCGACCACGGGGCGCTTTTCGTCGGTTCGCCCGAGACGGTGGCGCAGAAGATCGCCACTGTCGCTCGCGACCTGCGACTGAGCCGCTTCGACCTGAAGTACGACATCATGCACCTGCCCCGCGAGGCACGCGCGCGCACCATCCAACTGCTGGGCAGTGAGGTCGCGCCGCGGGTCCGGGAGCTGCTGGCTAAGGAGCCCAACCATGTCTGATCTGCTGTTCGGCCTGGACACCTTCGGCGACGTACCGCAGGACGACGCCGGCAAGCTCGTCTCTCACGCGGCGGCGATCCGGCAGGTCGTCGATGAGGCCGTGCTCGCCGACCAACTCGGGGTCGACGTCATCGCCCTGGGCGAGCACCACCGGCCGGAGTATTCGGTCTCCACGCCGGAGACGGTGCTGGCCGGAATCGCCACCCGCACCTCGCGGATCCGGTTGGCCTCCGGCGTGACGGTGCTGAGTTCGGACGACCCGGTACGGGTGTTCCAGCGCTTCGCCACAGTGGACGCGCTGTCGAACGGCCGAGCCGAGGTCATCCTCGGTCGCGGCTCGTTCACCGAGTCGTTTCCGCTCTTCGGTTACGACCTGCGCGACTACGACACGCTGTTCGAGGAGAAGATCGAACTGTTCGTCAAGTTGCTGGACGAGAAGCCGGTCACCTGGAGCGGCACCCTGCGTGCCCCGCTGGAGAACGCCGACGTGTTCCCGAAGACCGAATCGGGTCACCTGGACACCTGGGTCGGTGTGGGTGGCTCGCCGCAGTCGGTCGTCCGCACCGCCCAGTACGGGCTGCCACTCATGCTCGCCATCATCGGCGGCGCCCCCGAGCGCTTCGCGCCCTACATCGACCTGTACCGCCGGGCGGCCGATCAGCTCGGTACGACCGCGCACCCGGTCGGCATGCACTCGCCGGGCTTCATCGCCGACACCGACGAGCAGGCCAAGGAGATCTACTGGCCGCACTACCGGATCATGCGAGACCGGATCGGCAAACTGCGGGGTTGGCCCCCGATCCGCCGTCAGGAGTTCGACTCCGAGGTGGAGAACGGCTCCCTCTACATCGGTTCACCGGAGACGGTGGCCCGCCGGATGGCCCGTGCGATCCGCAGCCTCGGCGTCGGCCGGTTCGACCTCATCTACTCGGCCGGAGCGCAGCCGGCCAGTGCCCGGATGCGCGCCGTGGAACTCTACGGCTCGAAGGTGATCCCCATGGTCCGCGAACTGCTGGCCTGATCAGCACTTCTCAAGCGAGAGGACGACATGAACGACAACGACCGGAGCCGGCCGGCGACCCTCGGCATCCTCGGGGCCGGCAAGGTGGGCACGGTGCTCGCCCGGCTCGCCGTCGCCGCCGGCTACCGGGTACGGGTGGCCGGCTCCGGCGACCCGGCGAAGATCGCCCTCACCGTCGAGGTCCTCGCCCCGGGGGCGGAGGCCACCACGGCGGTCGACGCGGCGGCCGACGCCGACGTCGTCATCCTCGCCCTGCCCCTGGGCAAGTACCGCGGCGTTCCCGCCGAGGCGTTGCGCGGCAAGCTGGTCGTCGATGCCATGAACTACTGGTGGGAGATCGACGGCATCCGCGACGACCTCACCAACCCGCGTACCTCGTCGAGCGAGACCGTCCAGGCGTTCCTGTCCGGCTCACGCGTCGTGAAGGCGTTCAACCACATGGGCTATCACGACCTGGAGGACGAGGCCCGGCCGGCGGGGGCGACCGGCCGCAAGGCCATCGCGATCGCCGGCGACGACAACGCCGACCTCACCGAGGTCGCGGCCCTGGTGGACGCGCTCGGCTTCGACCCGGTCGTCGCCGGCCCGTTGGCCGAGGGGGTACGACTCGAACCGGGCAGCGAGTTGTTCGGCGCCAACGTGAGCGCCGACGAGGTACGCGCCATGCTCGACCGCTTCGGAGAGTCGGAGCGGGGACGGGTCATCACCGCCGCCCGAGCCTCGACCTCGCCCGAGGCGGCCTAGGCGTCGAACGCCGCCCGCGGTTCGAGGTGCTGGCCTGCGGCGTACTGCTCGTCGAAGTCGCTCGGGCCCAGCGCCTCGGTCGCGGCGGCGCGCATCCTGGCGAGGTCCGCCGCGTCGTCCGGGTCCGGCACCTGGCCGAGTGCCGCGAACGCGGCATCGGCAACACCGATCATCCTGGCCGCGCGGGAGTGGTCCCCTTCGGCGGTCGCGAGCGCGGCGCCGGCGACGCAGACGTACGGCACGAAGTCGACCCAGCCGTTGTGGAACACCCGCTCGCGGTTCTCGGCGAACAGCGTTCGGGCCACGTCCAGGTTGCCCAGCCCCAACTCACAGAACGCGAGGTTGTGGAATTCGGAGTTGACCGTCTTGGGTTGGCCGAGCGCCTCGTTGAGCGCGATGCTCTCCCGGTACAGGTCCCGAGCGCGGAGCAGGTCACCGGACATCCTCGCCACGCCGGCCAGCACGTGCCTCGGTCGTTCCTCCAGGGCCCGGTCGCCGGAGCGCAGCGCCACCGCGAGAGCCTCCCGGGCTCGTGCCTCTCCCCCCGGCAGGTCACCGCCGCGAATGGCGACCCGGGCGAGGCTGTACCGGGCCTCCACCTCGCCCGCCAGGTCATCGACCGCCTGGGCCCGCTCGATCTCGGCCTCGCTCATCCGCACCACGGCGTCGGTCTCGCCTCGGCGAAACGCCGAGCGCACGCTCTCACTGAAGGTCATGGCCCTCTCCCCCATCACTGACGCGCCCGGTCGAAATCGTCCGTCACCGCGCGTGGAACATGGTCCAGGTCTCCACGAGAGTGAAGCCCATCGACTCGTAGAGTGGTCGACCCATCACGCTGGTGTGCAGGTAGGCGGCGTCCGCGCCGGCCGCGATGCCGTCCCGCAGAACCGTCTCGGTGATCACCCGGCCCAGGCCACGACCCCGGGCGGACGGAACGACGGCGATGTTGAACACGCCGACCACCCCCGAGGTCCGCATCCCGAGCCCGGTGCCGACGGGTCGGCCGGACTCCTCGGCCAGGTAGCCGGTGATGGGGTCGGCGTCGAGCACCGCACCACCCATCAGCGATCCGAAGAGGCCCTCGGGAACCTCGAAGCTCCGGGTGAGGGCGTCGGTGTAGAGGTCGTTCTCGGCGGCGCCGACCTGACGCACCGAGGGGCGCTCCGCCGAGCCGGCACGGAAGGTGAGGTCGTCCGCCGCGCAGGCCAGCAGGGGCAGCTCGGCGCGTTCGAGGAGGCCGTGCCGGGCCGCGAGGTCAGCGACCTGGTCGTCCGCCTCGCCCCTCACGATGATCGACCAGTGCGCTGCCTGCCGGCCGACCTGGGTCGCCATCTCGTCGAGCGACCCGAGGTCGGGCTCGGTGGACCTGTCGTAGGCCGCGTTGAGCGTCGCGACACCGGCCTGGGTCACCCCCGCGCGGGCGGTGCCCCGCTCGGCGTACCCGCCCTTCGGAGTCACAGTGCACAGCGCCTCGAAGGCGTCGAAGTACGCCGCCGCCATCCGATCGGCGGTGATGTTCATGACGGGACTCCCTAGACCGGTCGTTCTGCTTCGGTCGACAACCTAGCCACCGATCACGCTGACCGGCAAATCACGGGTACGAGGACCGCCACGTGCTGTCCGGCTTCGAACCGATCAGGAATCGAGAAGCCCGACAGAGCCCGAGCGGCCTAGCCTTTCCCCAGGTGAACGGCAGCACGCCGACCTGAACGACGAGAGGGAGCCCGAGAATGTCCGCGAAGACCACTACCGTGTCCGACGGCTTCAGCCCCGAGGAGCGGGCCGCGATGAAGGAGCGCGCCGACGAGCTGCGCGCCGAGGGCAAGAAGGGCGCCAAGAAGGCGGACGGGCTGCAAGCGGTCCTCGACCGGATCGCGCAGATGGAGCCGGAGGACCGCGCGCTCGCCGAGCGGGTGCACGTGACGGTGACCGCCGCCGCCCCGGGCCTGACCCCGAAGACCTGGTACGGGATGCCCGCCTACGCGAACGAGGACGGCAAGATCATCGTCTTCTTCCAGGACTCCGGCAAGTTCAACTACCGGTACTCGACACTGGGCTTCCAGGACCCGGCCAACCTGGACGACGGGGACCTCTGGCCGGTGGCGTACGCGTTGCAGCAGTGGAGCCCGGCCGTGGAGAAGAAGATCACCGAGCTGGTGCAGACGGCGGTCTCCTGACCGATGCCCGCCCCCTCGTTGGCTCGCTCCCGGTGCGATGATCGAGGGCCGGAGCCGACGGAGACAGGTGGTGCGGACGATGCGGTATGGGCCGCCGGCGGTACGACGGGTCCCCCGATGACCGGCCGGGCCGGTGAGGTGTTCGACACCGGTCGGGCGCTGTCCGACGTCGAGTCGTTGCTCGCCGCGGACCTGCCCACGGGCGGTGCGCCGGTCAGCGAGGGGGACCCGGTCACCGGTGAGTGGACGGGCACCCGCGGCGAGGGCTTTCGGATCGTCCCGCTCTGGGAGAGCGAAGCCCTGACGGGTGTGTACGGTCCCGAATGGAACGAGGCCGAGGATGCCGCCGAGGCGAACCTTGCCCTGGTCGTAGCGGAGTTGGACCAGAGGTGGGGCGCGCACCGCAAGGTCTCCATGCGGGTGCCGCTGTTTCGGGATCAGGCCGGTGAACCCATGCCGGCGCTGTTCCAGTCGCTCTGCGACCTGGACTGTTACGGCGACCTGGCGGTCTGGGGGCCGACGGTGACCGAGGGTCGGTGGATCGCGGTCTCGGTCAACCAGTGTGACGGCGACGCTCCCATGATCATGACGGCGGTTGTCAGTCAACCACCGATCATCGAACTGTCGGAGTGACCCGCCCGGCGCCCACGCCCCGGTACGGGCCGTCATCGACGTCGCCCACAGCTCCTATGGTTCGTGCATGTCGATCACAGACCATGCGCTGGTTGTCGAGGCGGCGGAAGCTGGAGCCGCAGTTGTCCGCTCCCGGTACGGCTCCACACTGACGCGCGTCATGAAGACCGGCGGCGACTTCGCCACCGCCGCCGACGTCGAGGCCGAGCAGGCCATCCTCGACGTCATACGCACGGCGCGTCCGGACGACGCCGTGGTGGCCGAGGAGAGCGGGCGCACGGGTACGGGCGACAATGGACGCACCTGGCTGGTCGACCCGCTGTGCGGCACGTTGAACTTTGCCGCGCGGACCATGCTGGCCTCGGTCAACGTCGCCCTGCGCACCGGGCCGGACGTCACAGTGGCGGCCTCGGCGGACCCGTTCGCCGATGAGGTGTTCTGGACCGACGGCACCGCCGCGTACGTCCGGGGTGCGGGGACGGACGAGCGACTGTTCCCGTCGGCCGAGTCGACGCTGGTCGACCTCAACCTCGACCCGCCCTTCCCCAACCGGGACGTCTTCCTGGCCGCCCGCATGCTCGCCGACGAGGGCTTCCAAGAACGGTTCCGGCCCCGGGTGGTCTCCACCAGCCTCGCCGTGGCCTGGGTGGCCGCCGGTCGCCGCGCCGCCTATGTGACGGACCGCCACGACCTGCGCAACAGCGTCCACTTCGCGGCCGGAATCGCGCTCTGCCAGGCGGCCGGCTGCGTGGTCACCGGGCTCGACGGCCAGCCGCTGCACGCTGGTGGGGACGGTCTCGTCGCGGCAGCGGACGAGCGGACGCACGCCGCCCTGCTGACGCTCATCCGGAAACAGGGCTCGCGATCGACTCGGCCTTGACATGAAGTGCGGTTGAGGTTCTAGCGTCCCTAGATGATCACGTCAGGGCCGCCGCGCCCGGACGTACGTACGTCAGCTGAACGACCACCGTCGAAGGGATTCCGATGTTCCTGTCCCGCCTTCTCCGCCCCCGTACCGTCGCGAGCGCGCACTGCGATCTGCCCTGCGGCGTTTACGACCCCGCGCAGGCCCGCATCGAGGCCGAGTCGATCAAGGCGATCTCCGAGAAGTACCAGGCCAGCGACGACCCGGAGTTTCGCACCCGCGCGCTGCTCATCAAGGAGCAGCGGGCCGAGCTGGTGAAGCACCACCTCTGGGTCCTGTGGACCGACTACTTCAAGCAGCCGCACTTCGAGAAGTACCCCCAGCTGCACAGCCTCTTCAACGAGGCGACCAAGCTGGCAGGTGCCGGCGGCGCGAAGGGCGCCGCGGACCCGGCGGTCGCCGAGCAGCTCCTCGGCAAGATCGAGGAGATCTCGAAGATCTTCTGGGAGACCAAGCAGAGCTGATCAGCCGGCACCGGGTGGCACCGGCCACCCGGTTCGGCGTACCGCGTTCGGGAGGAACCGCATGACGTCGCGCACCGACCTCGTCGAAGAGTTGATGGGCCGTTTTCCACACGTGCCGCGGGAGGCGGTCCTCAAGGAGGACCTGCTGCGGGGCGGGCTCGCCTTCGACGACGCGGCACTGACCGACAACGAGCACGGCGACGTCAAGCCGAAGTCGTACTTCATCTTCTCCTTCGATCACCGGACGCTGCCGGAGTTGGGGACGGCGGCGCTGCGCCGGCCACCGGAGGAGATCGTGCTCACCGGGGGTCCGTACGAGCTGCGTCGTACCGTCGTTTCGGTCCGCACCAACCCCAGCTCGCCGTACCGCGTCGGCACCGACAGCGACGGTCGACTGCGCCTGTTCCTGGACGGACGGCCGATCGCCGATGTCGGGCTGCCCCCCATGCCGGCGTACTACCGCCACACGCTCGCCAACGGCAAGTCGGTGATGGAGGTCGCCCCGACGATCCAGTGGGGCTACCTCATCTACCTCACCGCGTTCCGGGTCTGCCAGTACTTCGGGGCCAAGGAGGAGTGCCAGTACTGCGACATCAACCACAACTGGCGGCAGCACAAGCAGGCCGGCCGGCCCTACACCGGGGTCAAGCCCGTCGACGAGGTCCTCGAGGCCCTGGAGATCATCAACCGGCACGACGTCGACCGCGCGTCGCAGGCGTACACGCTGACCGGTGGCAGCATCACCTCGCAGGTCAACGGGCTGGCCGAGGCCGACTTCTACGGCCGGTACGCGCAGGCGATCGAGGAGCGGTTTCCCGGACGGTGGATCGGCAAGGTCGTGGCCCAGGCGCTGCCCCGAGCCGATGTGCAGCGGTTCCACGACTACGGGATCCGCATCTACCACCCCAACTACGAGGTGTGGGACAAGCGGCTGTTCGAGTTGTACTGCCCGGGCAAGGAGCGGTACGTCGGCCGGGAGGAGTGGCACCGGCGCATCCTCGACTCCGCCGAGGTTTTCGGCCCGCGCAACGTGATCCCGAACTTCGTGGCGGGCGTCGAGATGGCCGCCCCGCACGGCTTCACGAGCGTCGACGAGGCGATCGCCTCCACCACCGAGGGGCTTGACTACTTCATGTCCCGGGGGATCACGCCCCGGTTCACCACCTGGTGTCCGGAGCCCACCACACCGCTGGGCCGGACGAACCCGCAGGGCGCGCCGCTCGAATACCACGTCCGCCTGCTGGAGGCCTATCGGGCGACCATGGACGCCCACGGCCTGTCCAGCCCGCCCGGGTACGGCCCCGCCGGGCCCGGGCGAGCGGTCTTCTCGGTCAGCTCCTTCATGGACACCCTGCCGTCCACGGAATCGTGACGGGCCCGCTCGGCTGGCCCGCCCCGGTGGTTCCGCCGATGAGCGGTATACCTCAGAGGCATAAATATGGGTCTTGTGACGTGTCTGTGGGTGGTTGGGCGCGTCGTTTATGGCGCACGCCGTTGTCCTGCCTAGGTTCTGGCTTGTCGA
>NZ_VITD01000005.1:0-441609 GCF_007827755.1 Micromonospora sp. CNZ322 | reverse complement strand
ATCCTCAGCACCGCATCAGCATTGGTCACGCCTCATGATCCCTCGATGTGACGTCACCTGACCAGCCGACTCAAGATCGGCAGGACACGCCCTAGCCTTCTCGCAGCCACGGATTCCTTCGACGACGGCCGCGGAAGCCGACCAGACGTCGGCGAGAAAGACACCTTCGTCGTTGGCCCGCCAGGTCCCGCCCAGGGTGCCGCAGCGGCTGCCGACCAGGTGCAGCTCACCGTCTGCGAGGCGCAGTATCGTGCCCGCGCCGGGGTCGGCGACCTCAGCGAGCGTCCAGGAGCCGATCAGCAACTCCGGCGTCAACGGCGGCACAGCACCTGTGGCGCCCGAGATCGGTGGCCTCACGTCCGCGGGACTCTGGGTGGCCCTGCTTCGCGCACCCGCTGAGCAGCACACCCATGACAAGCATCGTCGCGACGCGGCCCCGATGTCCCGTTTGGCCTCTCATTCCCCGCTCTCCCGGCTCCTCTGGACGTCGTCGGGGCCGGAGTTGGCGGCACTCGACGTACATCACCCCACTTCTCCTGTAAACGGCTGGTGGAAGTGTTGGATGCGCCGATAAACAGGCATCACCATCGATGATTCTCTCGGCTAGGCTGCGGCCGTACCGACGAGCGCATCGGAGACACAGCGATGGCCGATCAGCAGACGAGCGCGCCGAGTTCCGAGGGCGGCCGGGCCACTTTCTCCCGCATGTACGACTACCTCCTCCGGAGGAGTGCAGAACGGTGAGGCCGACCGCGAGGCCGCCCGACAGCTCTTGCGGGCTTTCCCCGATCGCGGCGGACATGGCCCGATCGAACCGCCTGTTCCTGGCGCGTGCCGTCCGCACACTGGCCGAGGCCGGCATCCAGCAGTTTCTCGATCTCGGCTCCGGCATTCCCACTCAGGGCAACGTGCACGAGATCGCCCAGGCGATCGATCCGGCGATCCGGGTGCTCTACGTCGACATCGACCCGGTGGCGGTCGTCGCCTCCAACCAGATCCTCACGGGTAACCCCACGTGCCGCGCGATCGAGGCGGACCTCACCCGGCCCGAGGTGATCCTCGACGCGCTCGCCGGCGGGCACCTCGCAGCCGTGATCGACCTGGACCGGCCCACCGCACTGCTGTACTGCTCCGTCCTGCAACTCGTTCCACACGATCAGATCGACGGCGTCGTCGCGCCGATTCGCGACCGTCTCGTGCCCGGTAGCGCCCTGGTCGTCTCCCACCCAGGCACAGCGGTAACCGACGGCTACGACACGTCGAGCGTCTCGACGGTCGCCGAGGTGTACCGCACCAGGGCCGCTGCCGATATCGTCATGCGGTCGGATGCTCAGCTGACCGCGCTCTTCGACGACTTTGTCCTTATCGAGCCCGGGCTCGTGTCACTCCACGACTGGCGACCCGAACTCGGCGAGCCGGACCCGTACGTCGCCAAGTCCGTGCCGTCGCCAATGCGCGGGGCAGTAGCGGTCCGACCGGCTTGATCCGCGCACCACCAACTACCTCGACCAGGTAGCGCCAGCGAGATCCTCGGGTGAGCTACGACGGATGCGGCAGTCGACCACCTTCGGCGTCCAGCGCGATCTGCGCCGGAGGGCCATGCGGCGTGCAGTTTCACCCGGAGGGCACGGCCCGCAACGGCCACGCCCTCCGGGACAACGATTACGGCGTGAGCACGCCGGCGATCAACGCGCGGTGGTCGGAGGCGTCGTTGCACATCGGGAAGAGGTCGAAACTCTTGCGGACGGAGCCCCGGACCATGATGTAGTCGAATTTGATCTTCGGCTCACTGTTGCAGTTCTCTGGGTCGTTGCTGACTGTCAGGTACGAGTTCGGGTGCATGTTGCGGAAGCCGGCCGCCGCGAACTGCGGCATCGGCGTGTCTGTCGGACGTAGGGTGACGTCACCCATCATGATCGAGTTCGGCCACTGGCTGGCCAGCTGGACCAGTACGGGAACCTGGCACCAACGGAGTAGCAGCCGTGGAACTGCCGGACCCCGTGCAGCTTGTGATAGTTCGCGGGCAGCCGGTGGGGATGCCCTGCCGGAGCCCAACCGGCACCGGCCTGCGGCCGGACCACCAGGGGCCCGAATTCGTCGAACGCGAAGACTCGCTGCGGGAAGCGGCTGCTCACGTACTCAATTCGGGCGAGCTTGGCCTCCCGGTCAGGGTCGGTGGACTCCTTCCACGTCTTCGTTCGCTGGAAGGTGATCTTGTGCTGGTGCAGAGCCTCGGCGGCAGGGCCGGGACTTCGTGTCAGGGCTTCTTGCGCCGCTGCCGATGAAGAACCAGGCCGTAGTAGGGCGTGACCAGGCCGTTGATCGCGATCGGCATGGTCGCTCATCGATCGCCAGTCGTCCATATGGTATGTATGCTTGCTGACCGAGACCTGCCCCTCCAACTCATGCCATCCACCCATTCGCCGGGTGACCTGGCCAGATCGGAGTGACATGGGCTGCTCACACGCTCAGGAATGCCCCCTCTTCCCCCTGCTCAACGCAAGCTTGCGCGACTGGCGTAACCACTACTGCGACAGTGAGCAGGGCTGGCCGACATGTGCTCGGTACCAGCTGTACAGGACAGGCCAGCTCGTGCCAATCACGCTCCTGCCGAATGGAGTCGACGCGTTCGGGCCCGCACCTGCGGCAGTACCCAGTTCCAGACAACCGGTGGACGCACGTCGCACGGGGACGTCAGCAACATCGCGAGAGGTATCGGATAGATTATCGGCTGCGGAAAGCGCAGGTGCTGCGGAGCCGACTCCACCGGTAAACCACCCCGATCGCTCAGGCGTGCGGGACAAGGTCAGCGATGCGTGGGTGCTTGCCGTCGCCGATGATGCGAAATGCCGCGGCGGTGAACGGCTGCACGTGTGGGTGACGAGCCAGGAGAAGCCGTGGGCTGCTCCTCTTCCCGTCCCGCAGCCAGGGGAGCCTTGTCACGCCGACGGACCGGTGGTGGTCGCCGTCGCCTGGTTCGAGCCGGCCAGCGCCGCGTGGACGGAGACCCTCACTGGCTCGCGGTGCGAGGCGCAGGTGGAGGCGGCGATCTTGTTTGGCCTGCCGCGCTGGCCATCGGCGACACATCCGGCGAGGGTGACCACCTGGGGTGTGGGCCTGGGCACCACAGGTCTCGCGTTGCATGACCCGACTGGTCATGTTTTCGCCTCCGGCGTGGCCGAGATACCGTCCACTTGGACGACCGCCGCAAGGGCGCTGGGCGCCGTCGCCGTCGTCTACGGAGTTGGTCCCCTGCAGCAGGCAGTGCACCCCGTTCCGCCTCCGGCTCAACGGCTCACCGAGGCGCGACGCGACGGAACCGTCGCCGCCGCATGGGTACCACTGCTCGGGTGACAGGCCGAGGCCGCCCCCTTACCCGGCCAGGCTGCCACATCTCGCGGTCGCCGTCGGCGGTATAGGGGTGCTGAACACGTGTTCTCGTGATGAGGCCCTGTACCGGGCCAAACTCTCTGTGCAGGGTCTGTGAACTCGGGTTTCGTTGATCCGATCATGCCGCCCGCTGGTACTCGTTGATGACGCCGCTGAAGGCCCGGAGGCGTCGTATCGGCGCGTTGCTCGGAAGGACGACGGCCGGGGCGTGGGTTCGGTGGGTGCTGGGCGAGGCTCTGGTGTGGACGATGTGGGCTGAAGCGGACGGCGTATCCGTCGAGCGCGGCGCGGGCGTGACGTTCGTACACCAGGAGTTTGTCGGTGAACCCGTTCGGGACGCTGCGGATGAACCGTTCTGCGTAGCAGTTCGCCCGAGGGGCTCGGGGAGGCATCTTCGCCAGTCAACGTCGTCGGGATTCGCCGGCCGCGCAGCGCGACGGCTCGGCGCGCCGACCGGGGCGCGGGGCTGGCCCTGCTCTAGTCGGACGATCCAGACGGCCGACGCGGACGCGCCATCGGCCACGGGCAACGGCCGTACGACCGCGACCAGGCCGTAGTAGGCGTGACCGGGCCGTCGATCGGAGCCGCGGCCGACATGATCGCTCATCGATCGCCAGTCGTCCATATGGTCTGTATGCTTGCTGACCGAGACCTGCCCCTCCAACTCATGCCATCCACCCATTCGCCGGGTGACCTGGCCAGATCGGAGTGACATGGGCTGCTCACACGCTCAGGAATGCCCCCTCTTCCCCCTGCTCAACGCAAGCTTGCGCGACTGGCGTAACCACTACTGCGACAGTGAGCAGGGCTGGCTGACGTGCGCTCGGTATGAGCTGGCCCGGATGGGCAAGCTCATACCGATCACGCTCCTGCCGAACGGAGCCGACGCGCTATATCTGGGGCGCCTACCCGCCGGCGTGGGGTCAGACACCGCACGCCAGACACCCCCGTCGCGGCTCGCTCGGGGTCGTCCCAGCGGTTTGAGCCGGTGCCGGCCCGGGAGCTCATCCGGGCACCGGCACCCGCTCAAGGCTTCAACGCACGGCCACCCGCACAGGGTCCGCATCCCTCCAGAACCCCATCGACCCCAGCAGGGGCCCGGTGGTGGGCCCGACTCGCAGAGTGGATTGCAGGTACCCCATGACTGAATACTGGCCCTGGTGGGCGGGGGCCGCGGGGCTCGCCCTCACCACCATCAACTACGCCGTCACGACCGATCGATCCTTTGGCGTGTCCGGCGCGTGGGACCGCGTGCTGCACTGGCGCGCCGAACGCCGTGTCGAACGCGTGAACGCCCGGTTCGCTGACGAACGTGTTCTCACCGCGGCTCTCGTCGCAGCTACTGCCGACCATTTCGGAGCCGGTTCGGCCGCGCCTGCTGCGGATCCCACCCCGCACGGCGACGCGCGGGCACCGCGGCAGGACGGGCGATCACCTGCCGCGCCGAGCTTCTCACTGGGGAGCCTGCTCCCGGCACCCTTGGTCAGCCAGGTCGCCCTGCTCCTGTCGATTTTCGTCGGCGGGTGCGTAGCGGCGGTTACCGCCGGCCGATTCCAGCTCCGCCTCGACATGGGCCACGCCTTCGGCCAGATCGTGACCGACAACCCGATCGCAATGGTCGGCGCGCTCTTCATCGGCGGTGTACTCGTCGGCTTCGGCACCCGTCTCGCCGGAGGGTGCAGCAGCGGTCACGGACTCAATGGCTGTGGGCGGCTACAGCCGGTCAGCATCGTCGCGACTGCCATCTTCTTCGGCACCGGCGTCCTCGTGTCGTTCCTGCTGTGGAAGGTGATCTGATGCGTACCCGGGGCGGGATAATCGTCGCTAACGTCATCGCTGGGCTGGCTCTCGGCTACACCGTCTCGAACATCGGGTTCGGTGACTACGCCGAACTGAACCGTATGTTCACCTTCCAGGACCTTCGCATGCTCCTCGCCTTCGCTGGCGCCGTAGCGATCATCGTCGTGGTATTCGCCGCATTGCGCGTCCGCCGCACTCCAGGTCGCATCCACGCCGGCGTAATCCCCGGCGCAATCTTGTTTGGCTCGGGCTGGGCGGTCTCGGGTGGCTGCCCGGCGATCC
Source organism: Micromonospora sp. CNZ322 (assembly GCF_007827755.1). Taxonomy (NCBI): domain Bacteria; kingdom Bacillati; phylum Actinomycetota; class Actinomycetes; order Micromonosporales; family Micromonosporaceae; genus Micromonospora; species Micromonospora sp. CNZ322. The sequence continues at coordinate 436,137 of NZ_VITD01000005.1, read as the reverse complement.
CCATCGTGCAAGTCGCCAGCGGGTACCTCCCCGCCTTGGTCACGATCGCCGGCATAGTCGTCGGCATCCGGCTCTGCCGCTGGGCCAACACGAGGTACTTCCACCTCGACAGTGGATCCTGCCAGCGGTAGCCGAACGCGAGCGACTCGAGCTTCTCGTGGGTTCGAATCCCCTTGTTCCCCGCAGGCGCCTGGGTCCTGAATTTAGGACGGACTGGTTGTGCGGTTTGCTTACGAGCAATCCTTTGCGCCGACTACGTACCCGCGTAAGGATCAACCTGCGCCAGCAGGTCATCGGAGATCCGAACCCCGACTCCTGGGGCAGGTACTTTCACGGAATCGGGGTGTGAAGCACGAACAGGATTCCGCACAACACTCTGCGGTCGTCGAGGGGTTACGCCCGGGGAACCGGTGCCGGCGTGGTGGTCGGGGTGGCAACGGTGGTTCGATCTCGGCCCAGGGTTCGTCCGAGACGATCCACGGCGGCTGCTCACTCCTCCTCACGTTCAGATAGAACGATCCTCGTGTCCCGAGGACGCACCCAACATCGTTTCGTTAGGGGTTCTTGGTGTTGGTGTCGATGGTGTAAACCACGTCTGGCCCGACGTCATGGCGGGTGATGCCGGGTACGTCGGGAATGTTAAGCAGTGGTTCGTACGGGGTGCCTTGGACCCGGTTGCGCAGCAGGACGACGCTGCGGATGCCGAGCTGGTGCAACCGATCTAAGGCCGGCTCGCTGGGGAAGGTCGCCATAACGTCGCGGATCGCCTGACGGTTGGGTGTGGTGTAGCTGGCCGCACCGTTGACCATGGTGGGAAAACCGTCGGTCGACCAAAGTAGGACGTGGAGGTCGATACCGTCGTTGGACGTTCGGCGCCAGCTACTCGACCGCCTACGAGTTCGACGCCGCGACCGCCACCTGCGACCCGAGCGGGCAGGTGGTGAAGTACTACCGCTCGGCGGTGTACGACGGCGCTGCCGACCCGGCGACGTCGACGTACGGCCGCACCGTTTTCTCGTACCTCAACGGGACCGTCCCCGGGTCGACCGAACTGCTCTTCGACGGGTTGCTCCAGCAGACCGTCGTCCTCGCCGGCGGATACGCCTTCGCCACCGACTTCGATCCGGCCCTCGGGCTCGACCCGGACGCGTCCCCCGGCCCGCCGGCGCCGATCTCGGCGGGGCTGCTCCAGGCGTTCTCAGCCGGCGGAATCACAGTGAGCGACACGGCGGCAGTGCAGTACCTGCAGGTCGACGGCGGGTACCGGTTCTGGTCGGTGAACGACCCGACCCGCGCCGCGATCTACAACATCGACTACACCGGCGCGCCGGATCCGTCGGACGCGGTGCGCGTCTTCACCGGCGCGGCGGTGCAGAGCAGCACCACCGCCTGGACCCTGTTCGACACCCGCAGCTCGTCGCCGGGGCAGGACGCGTCGTGCCTGCCCCTCTACGGCGGCTACGTGCGGCCGGAGACGGTGGTGCAACGGCGCGACGGGGTGCCGATGGCCACCGTCTTCGACTATGTGCCTCCCGGTCTGCCGGCCCCGTTCGCCGGCACCGTGCTGGGGTGCTGCTGGCAGCTCACCTCGGTCGACGGGACCGTCGAGAATCGACTTGAGCAACGCGTGTACGGCCACCAGGTCTATCCGGCGCTGCTCGCGGCGAACCTGCTGAAACCGGTCGTGGCCGCGTGGGAGACGGTCGCCGCGGGCGGGGCCGACCCGGTCACGGCCAGCTCGACGGCGACCATCTGGTCCGCCTGGCCGCAGCCCGGGACCGGAGTCCGACTCCCTGTCGCGGCCCAGCAGTGGGCGTGGACCGGCGACCCGTCCGGCCAGGACATCGGGATCTTCCCGTTCGACGGCACCCCCGATCCGGCGTACTGGCAGAGCACCAGCACCGCGACGGTGGTGAGCGGACGCGGGGTCATTCTGGAGTCGACCGACCCGGCCGGCACCGGCCACGCCACCTTGATGTCGGCAGACAGTGAGGATGGTGGGGTGGGTCGCCGGGTTGGTCTGACTCACCGGCAGACCGACGATTGCTGTCCTCATCCCGATTCGTCGGCTGGCTCGGTGGCCCCGGCAGCTGCATGTCACCGGTCAGGCGTCGTGACCTGATAGGAGCCTGTGCGAGAGGCGCCCACCACTGTGTTGTCCGCATCGCCTGACCGGTGACGTGTCCACGTGTTCTCGACCAGACCGAGAAGGGCGGACCTCACCAGCATGGCAGCCAAGAAGCGATCAGTCGTCGGTGGTGTGGACACCCACCGCGACACGCACCACGCCGCCGTCATCGAAAGCACCGGCGGGCTCCTGGCCGACGCCGAGTTTCCGGCGACCACCGCCGGCTACGCGGATCTGCTGGCCTGGATGCGCTCCTTCGGGCGGGTAACTGCCCTGGGCGTGGAGGGCACCGGCAGCTACGGGGCTGGCCTGGCCCGCCATCTGACCAGCAAGAAGATCGCCGTCGTGGAGGTGGACCGGCCGGACCGCCGCGCTCGCCGCGCACAGGGCAAGTCCGACCCGATCGACGCCATCGCCGCCGCCCGGGCCACCCTAGCCGGCACCGCCATGGGCACCCCGAAAGCCCGCACCGGACCGGTTGAGGCGATCCGCGCCCTGCGGGTCGCCCGCCGAGGAGCAGTCAAGGCCCGCACCGCCGCCTTGAATCAGATGCGCGGCCTGGTCGCCGCCGCCCCCGAACCCCTGCGAGCCCACCTGACCAGGGTCAGCGCTGCCGTGCTGGTCAGCCGGTGCACCGCGCTGACCTACGACCAGGCCAAACTTCATGAGCCGGAACACGCCACCGCCGCAGCCCTGGCCGGACTCGCCCGCCGGGTCACCGCCCTCACCGACGAAATCACCACCCTCGACCGGCAGGTGGCACCCATCGTCCAGAAAGCGGCGCCCCACACCACGGCCTTGTTCGGCGTCGGCCCCGACGTCGCCGCCCAGCTGCTCACCACCGCCGGCGACAACCCCGGCCGGCTGCACTCCGAAGCCGCCCTCGCCCACCTCTGCGGCGCCGCACCCATCCCCGCCAGCTCCGGACGGGTGCGCCGCCACCGCCTCCACCGAGGAGGAGACCGCGGGGCCAACCACGCCCTGCACACCATCGCGCTATGCCGAATGCGCTACGACCAGCGAACACAGGCCTACGTTCACCGGCGCATCACCGAAGGCCTCAGCAAGCAGGAGATCCTGCGCTGCCTCAAGCGCTACATCGTCCGCGACGTCTACACCGCCCTACGCGCCGACTTCACCGCCCTGACCACTTGACCTCATCTAGTTGTTGGGCATGTGATGGCTTGCTGCCTGGCCCTGCACGAAATGACGCTCTGCCTCGTGCCGATCTTGCCCGGCGCCGGCTTGGCGGACCGCAGCAGAATCCTCATCCGAAGAGAGCCGATTCCGGTCTCGCCTGACCACGAAGACAACAACCGCAGCCACCAGCAACAGGAGCACCACGACACTTGCCACCACCGCCGCCATGCCATCGACGGTACGGCATACGCGCCAGCTCCAGCGATTACAGAGAGGTGTGGGGTTGGTGGCCGGCGGGTTTGCGCGACGGCCACGGCCTAACCTCGATGATGCTGCGTGCCCGCGTTCGGTAGAAGGAGGTCAAGCCCCGCTGGCGAGGCAGCGGCCGACGGAGCTTGACGTCCATAGGAGCATCAGTGACAAGAAGCGACCACTGCTTGATCGCATCCGTGCAGCTCAACGCCTGTTCTTGACAATCAATGACAAGCTTGATTTGGTTACGGATGGTAACAAGGGGTCGTCGGTTCGAATCCGGCCGTCCCGACCGATTGACCTGGGGAGATGAAGACCTTCTCCGGTAACGGCGGTAACATCCGGTAACGGATGATCTTTGTTGGCGGTAACGGCGTGGGTGGTTTGCCGTTGACGTGCCTGTTGCAGAACGCTCTGACCTGCCGCTTCGTCTGCGTCCTGGATGGAGCGGCAGTTCTGCTCTTTATTGCACGTCAAGCGCTGCAGATGTTGCCGGCTGTCGCTACGTCGGGCGTCTCGACCTGCCCGGAGGCGAGGCAGGGCCGTCGGCTCCCTAGTCCTGGTCTGCACAAGTCGATCGCGGTAAGTGAAGCAATTTGCCATCGCGTCGGCGGAGAGGTCGACGCCTGGCGGGGCGGGCTCGGGTGACTACCTCCTGAGCAGCTCGATGAGCGCGGTGTCGGCTTGGGTGAGGATCGGCGGTCCGTGCGGCGATGTGGTCAGGACCTGCCGGCAGTGGTTGAGTTCGACGTAGAGCGCGTCGCCGGTGATCGTGGTGTCTTGTTGGACGGCGAACCGTCAGCGTCCGTTCGGCGGCCATACGCCAGTGCTTGTCCCGCAGGATGAGGGCGCCGGTACCGAGCCTGGTCGAACGCGGTCCGCTTCGCGCTGATTGTCCGGTTGAAGGTTGGGGTGACTGGCCGGGGAGTTCGTGGGCGCGGCGGTATTGGTCTCTGCTGGTGTGGAGGGTCACGTCGCAGGCGGCGAGGGCGTCGGCGAAGGCCGGGTACTGGTCGATGCGCAGTATCCACCCGCGGTAGACCGTGGCACCGCCGGCGGGCATGGCCGTGAGTACGCAGTGCGGGTCGCCGCGGATCAGCGCGTCGTGGTCGACCTCCGCGGCGTCGATCCCGGCGGCACGCGCCGCGTCGGCTTCGAGAGCGAAATGGTCATCGGCCGGCGGGGCCGTAGGGGGTTTGCGGGACCAGCAGCGTCATCCCGGCATCGTGCGCGAGTTGCGACCACCGGTCGCCGCTACGGTGGGGATCGCGCTTGGGATCGATGCGTGACGGGCACGGTATGCCGGCGTCGTTGAGGGCGCACGATGCTGGCGAGACTGTGGCCAGCCAGGCGTTGGGCGAAAATCCACCGCACTGGCCCCGGGCGGCCCGGTCGCGTGCCGGCGGCTACGGGCGTTGCCGGGGTCGGCGCGGCGCGTCACGGTGCCGGGTGGGGCGCCGAGGCCGGCGCACGCTTGGCCCGCTGGATCTGCGCGTAGACGTGGGTCCGCAGCTCGGTGAACCGGGGCAGGGCCCGGGTGGTGAGCTGATCGCGTTCCTGCGGGAGGTCGATCACGAGGTCTTCCTGCACCCGGGTCGGCGAGTGGGACAGGACGAGCACGCGCTGCCCCAGATACACGGACTCGTCGATGTCGTGCGTCACGAAGACAGTGGAGATACCGCGGTTCAGGTGCAGGTCGCGTACGAGGTCCTCCAGGTCCGCGCGGGTCTGCGCGTCCACCGCCGCGAACGGCTCATCCATGATCAGCACTTCGGGTCGGTACGCGATGGCGCGCGCGATGGCCACCCGTTGCTGCATCCCGCCGGAGAGCTGCCACGGATGGCTGCGTGCCGACTGCGGCAGTCCGACCGCGTCGAGGGCGTCGGCGACCCTCCGGTCGCGTTCGGCGCGGGAGAGCTTCTTGTGTCGAAGGGGAAGCTCCACATTGCCCCGGACCGTCAGCCAGGGATAGAGGCTGCGGCCGTACTCCTGGAACACCACTGCCATCGCCGGGCTCGGGCCCGTCACCGGAGATCCGTCCATCTTGACGAGGCCGCTGGTGGGCCGGAGCAGTCCGGCGAGGCATTTCAGGAGGGTGGTCTTTCCGCAGCCCGACGGGCCGACGACGCACAGCAGTTCGCCGGGCATCATGGTGAAACTGAGATCCCCGATCGCCTCGACCTCGCCCCGGCCGGAGGCGTAGACCTTCCGAAGGTGCTCGACCCGCAGCAGCGGACTTGCGTCAGGCACGGGTGACCTCCCTCATTCCGTGGTACCAGCGCAGGACGCGGCGTTCGACGACGCCGAAGGCCACGGCGAGGAGGACGCCGATGAGGCCGAGCAGGAGGATGCCGCTCCACATCTCGGCGATGAGGTAGTTCCGCTGAAAGTAGGCGATCCGGTAGCCGAGGCCGGCCGAGGACGCGAACATCTCCGAGATGACCATGAGGATCAGGGCCACCGAGAGTGCCTGCCGTACGCCGGTCATGATGCGCGGACTCGCCGCCGGGAGGATCAGCAGCCACACCCGTTCCCACCGGGAGATCCGGTACGAGTCGGCGGTCTCCAGCATCACGCTGTCGGTCGCCCGGACGCCCTCGATCGTGTTCAGCAGGATCGGCCAGATCGCGCCGGACACGATGACGACGACCTTCATGGTGTCGGTGATGCCGAGCAGTAGCATCGCGACCGGAATCAGCACCGGTGGCGGAATCGCGCGGAAGAACTCCAGCAGCGGTTCGAGGATCTCGCGTAGCGGGCGGAACCGGCCGATGAGGACGCCGGCGGCGACGCCGAGGATGATCGACGCGAACAGGCCGGCCAGCAGCCGGTACAAGCTCGGCAGCACGTCGTCGACGAACGCCGGGCCGATCCAGGTCTGCCGGAACGCGTCGAGGAGCGGGCGGGGGCCGACGAGGAACCGGTTGGCCGACCGGGTGGACCAGACGGCCCAGAGCCCCGTGGCCAGGACGGGAAGCCCGACCGCGTACAGGACGTCCTCGGCGACCCGGACGCCGAGGCCGCGAGGGGCGGTCCTGCCCGCACCGAGGGCGGTCATCGGGTTGCCTCGTCCGCGAGCACCGACTGGTGCCAGGCCAACGAGCGGCGTTCGGCGAAGCGGAACACGACGTTCACCACCACGCCGAGGAGCCCGGTGACCACGACGAGGCCGTACAGGCCGACGGCGTCCCCGGCGGAGCGCGACAGCTCGATCATGCGTCCGAGGCCGGGGTTACCGATCACCATCTCCGCGGTGACGGCCAGGATGAGCGCGACCGCCGCGGCGAGGCGCAGGCCGGTCATCAGGTACGGCAGAGCGGTCGGCAGGACGAGGTACCGCAGACGCTCGGCGCGGGTGAGGCCGAAACTCCGCGCGGTGTCCCGGGCGACGGTGTCGACGTCGGCGACACCGTAGATCACCTGCACGAACACCTGCCAGAACGCCGCGTAGACGATGATGACGAGTGCGGCGCGCATCTGCAGGCCGAACATCAGCACGGCGAGGGGGATCAGCGCGACCGACGGCACCGGCCGCAGGAACTCGACTGTCGTGTGCGTGGCGCGACGCAGGAACGGCACCAACCCGACCACGGTCCCCAGCGCGACCGCCGCGAGCGTCGCCACCGTCAGGCCGATCGCCCACGACGTCATGGTGAGCCGGAGCCGCCGCCAGAACGCCAGGTCGCGGACCTCCTGGAACAGCCGTCCGAACACGTCGGTGGGGTACGGCAGGTAGTCCGGGTCGGCCAGTCCCAGTGCCGGGATCAGTTGCCAGACGACGAGGAACCCCAGCAGGCCCACGGCACCCAGCAGGATCTTGCGCATCGGTCGGCTACTGCTGCTGGACGAGACGGTCGAAGTCGGGCTGCCGGTCGAGTACGCGGTACTTCTGAGCGAGCGTCGCCAGTCGCTTCAGGCCGGCCCGGTCGATTTTCCACCCGAACGCCGGGAGCCGGACGGAGTCCGCTACCGCATCCGGCAATCCGAGGTTGTCCTTGATGGCCTGCCGCAGGCCGGCTTGGTTGGCCGGTTCGTTGGCCCAGGTGAGCGTCTTCTTCATCGCCGACGAGAAGTCCGCCACCAGCGTGGCGTCGGAGTCCTTCAGCTTGCTCGACGTGATCGTGGTCAGGGTGGTGAGTCCGGGAACGGTGGCCTGGTATGGAGCGACCACGAGAACGTCACCGCGTTTGCGCATCTGGGTAATGAACGGCTCGGTCACCCAGGCGGCGTCGATGTTGCCGGCGGCGAGCTGGGCCGGTGCGTCCGGGAAGGCCACCTCGACGAACTTGACCTCGGTGGGATCGCCGCCGTCCTTCTCGACCGATGCCATGATCGTGACATCGCCGGCGGCGCCCAGGCTGTTCACCGACACCTTGCGTCCGGCGAGCTGGGCCGGCCGGGTGATACCGGACTTCGCGGACGCCACCACGGCGTTGATGTCGTCGCCGTCGGCGTAGGACGACGCGTAGTTCCCGATGATCACCACGCCGAGGTTCTGCAGATCGGCGCGGAACGGGCCGAACGGCTGGCCGATGGCGAAGTCGACGTCGCCGTTGATCATGGCCGGGATGGCCTGGGCGCCGCCCTGTGCGGGCACCACCTCCACGTCGAGCCCCTGCTCCCGGAAGATGCCCGCCTTGATGCCGCCCCACAGCGCGGCGGTCTCGCTGATCGGCAGCGCCGCCACGCGGACCTTCCGCAGGTCGCCGCTCGCCCCGGGGGACGGATCGGTGGCATCGGAATCCGTGCAGCCGGTCAGGGCGATCACGACGCCGGCGAGAACAGCGAGGGCAGTGACCTTCTTCATAGACGGGCCCTTCCGTGCGCAGCGCTTGTGCAGCCTGAGGAGTGGGGTCGACGGAGTGCCGAAAGCATCCGACCGCGTCGATCAGCGTCATGCAGAAGCGATTGATTGTCAAGAATTCCCAAAGGGTTAATCGCATAGCGGTGCGAGTGGTCCGATGGCGATGAGAAACGTCTTGACGGCCGACGGTTTTGTGACCAAACTGTGCGGTTGGTGGCGCGGGGCGGAGAGGGCGACGACGTGGCAATCGTGATCGTGGGCGCTGGTATCGGTGGCCTCACCACCGCGCTTAGCCTGCACCGGGCCGGCTTCCGTGAGATCACCGTCTACGAGCGCGCCGCCGCGCTGCGCCCACTCGGCGTCGGAATCAATCTACTCCCGCACGCCGTCCGTGAGCTGACCGAATTGGGTCTTGGGGAACGCATGGAAAGGCTGGGCGCCGCACCCGGCACGCTTGCCTACTGCAACCGTTACGGTCAGCAGATCTGGAGCGAGCCACGCGGACTGGACGCCGGATATCGCTGGCCGCAGCTTTCTGTGCACCGCGGCCGGTTCCAGATGGAACTGCTCGCCGTGGTGCGGGAACGGCTGGGCGCCGACGCGGTGCGCACCGGGCACCGGCTCGTCGGCGTCCGCGACGGCGTCGCGCACTTCGAGACGGCGGCGGGGGAGGTGAGCGTCGCTGGCGACCTGATCGTCGGAGCGGACGGCATCCACTCCGCGCTGCGCCGCCACCATCGGCCCGGCGAGGGGGCGCCACTGTGGAACGGGCTGACACTGTGGCGGGGAACGGCACGGGCACCCGGATTCCTGGACGGGCGAACCATGATCATGGCCGGGGACGCGGAACAGAAGTTCGTGGCGTACCCGATCGGCGCCGGCCTGATCAACGTCGTCGCGGAGCGGCGCGGGCCTGGTTTCGCCGGGCCCAATGCGGACTGGAACCGGACGGTCGATCCCGCGCCGGTCGTCTCGCTCTTCGCGGACTGGCGTTTCGCGTGGCTCAACGTGCCGGAACTGCTGGCCGCCGCCAACGAGATCCTCGAATACCCCATGGTGGACCGCGATCCGATCGACACGTGGACCCACGGCAACACCACGCTGCTCGGCGACGCGGCCCACCCGATGTATCCGAACGGTTCCAACGGGGCGTCGCAGGCGATCCTGGACGCACGTACCCTCGCCTTCCACCTCGCCACCGCGCCGACGGTCCGGGCGGCGCTCGACGCCTACGAGGCGGACCGGCGGCCCGCGACCACCGCGCTCGTGCTGAGCAACCGGCGGCAGGGCCCGGAACAGGTGATGGTGCTCGCCCACGAGCGCGCGCCGGACGGGTTCACGCACATCCACGACGTCATCCCGCCGGAGGAGCTCACCGCTATCGCCACCGGCTACAAGAAGGCGGCCGGTTTCCTACCCGCCGACCTCAACGAACGGGCCTCCCTGACGCCGACGGCCTTCCCGGGCGTCCTGCCGTGACCGGCCCGGAGCCGACCGAACTGGACGCGGCGCGACTGGCGTCGGTGATCTCACCGCTGCGCCGCACGCTGCTCGCCGCAGCCCGGACCGCCGAGCACCTGCCGGAGATCCCGGACGCGCAGATCGAGATCGTGCGGGCCCTGCCCCGGGGCACCGTGGCCGGCCCCGGTGAGCTGGCCGAGCGGCTACGCCTGAGCCGATCCACGGTCAGCAACCTGCTCACCGCGATGGAGGGCAACGGTCTCGTCGAGCGTCGCCCCCGTCCCGGCAACCACCGCCGCGTCGACGTCCTCGCCACAGCGAAGGCCCTCGACCTGTTCGACCGCTTCGACCTCGCGAGCGGAGACCTGGTCGCCCGCGCCGCGGCGACCCTGCCGGCGGCGGACCGCGCGGCCCTCGCCGCCGCGGTGCCCGCGCTGGAACGCCTCCGCGACGCCCTCGCGCACGCCAAGGACACTCCATGAGTACGCGCCGAGCCGCCGGTCAGGACGCCGTGACTGCCCCGCCGGTTCCCGGGCTGGAGGCCGCGTTCGAGGTGGAGGTGCGGCTGGGCGCGCTGGAGGACCACGGGATGACCCGTGCCGGTCACCGTCGCGTGGTACCTGTTGTCGGCGGCCGGGTCACCGGTCTCTTCGAGGCCGACATCTTGCCCGGCGGCGCCGACTGGCAGGTGGTCCGCCCCGACGGCGCGATCGAGATCGACACGCGCTACTCGGCGCGTACCGCCGACGGCGGTCACGTCTACCTGCGTACGTTCGGCGTCCGCAGCGGCCGCGCGGAGGTCCTCGAGGCGTTGCTGCGCGGCGACGCCGTCGACCCGTCCGAGTACTACTTCCGCCTGGGCGTACGACTGGAGACGTCGATGCCCGCGCTGGCCGTCCTGGAGCAGTCCGTCTTCGTGGCGTCGGCGATCCGCGAGGCCGACCGGGTGCGCTACACCGCCTACCGCGTCACGTAGCTGTTCTCGCCCAGGGCTGCGACAGGGCGCGCTTGTCGGGCTTACCGCTGGGAGCCACTGGCACCCGGTCGATCGACTGGATGGTCCGGGGGACCGACGGTTCCCCCAGCGTCTGCGCCACCACCGCACGCAGCCGCTCGGCATCAGGCACGCGACCGGCGGCAGGCACCACGTACGCGTGCACCGCCTCCCCGGTGACGTCGTCCGGACGCGAGCGATTGATGTGCTGCGGGCTCGCGGCGGTGCCTTCGCTGGTCCGGGAGACACCGGACGCCCCAGCACCAGTACGCCGAGGAGGCTGGATACTGGCTGGCCCGGACCGGGCGGTACCGGGAGGCGGTTCTCGCGTTGGAGACCGGGTGGGCCGTCGGCCTGACCGAGGTGATCGGGCGGGACAATGCGGTGGTATTCGATCGGCTGCGTGCTGCCGGTCGGGCGGACCTTGCCGACGAGTACCGACGTGCGATCGAGGATTTCGATGAGCAGGAACGTCACCCATCCGCCGGACTTCGTGGGTCCTGGGCGTACCTCCGTGATGTCGCCCGGCGAATCGCCGCGGTGACCGGCGCGGACCCGTTGGCGATCGCGGTGAACTACGACGACATCATCGCCGCGACCGGCGACGGCGCCCTGGTATACCTCGGTGCGGCAAAGGCGGGTGGGTACGCGCTCGTGGTGGCCGCGCGGCACGATCCGCAGTATGTCGACCTGCCCAAGCTCGATCGGGCGAGTGTCGCCGGACTCGTCGCCAAGGTGCTGCCAGAAACCGAGGCGGCGACCGGCCTCCGTAGCTTTGCGATCGTGAATGGGAAGCCTGCGGGGGCGCGCGACCTTTCAGCGTTCGGGCAGACGACAACCAGTCCGATGACCGAGGCCCTCCATACGTTGTGGAACGACGGTGTCCGCGACGTTGTCCTTCTCAGTGCGCGAGGTCGGATCGTGACACTCGTGCCGGTCGGTCTGCTCAACCTGCTGCCGCTTCACGCCGCCGGTGAGCCGAGCACGCCTAGTGAGGAGCCCGCCGGGCGGCGCCACATCGGACAATTCTCCGCGATTCGGTACGCACCTAACGCTCGCGCCCTCCGGCGCTGCCGGGACACGGCAAAGGAACTCGCCGTACGAAAGCAGAGTCTGCTTGCCATCGATGTGCCGGACGGACACCGGATCGACCCTCGTGGTCACTTGCGGTACGTCGCCCGGGAGACCATCGAGATCGTGCGCCGCTGGACGGGGCAGCCCACGTCGCCGAGCCACGCCTGCACCTGGGAGGAGTTCCGCAGTGCGGCCAACGAGCACACCGTCTGGCACCTCGCTTGCCACGGCTCGGCCGAACCCGGCTCGATCCTCGACAGCCGGCTGTACTTCGCCGACCGTCAGGTCACGCTGGAGGAACTGCGTCGCGCCCTAGCAACGGGCCGACGCCGCCTGGCGGTGCTCTCCGCCTGCCAGACCAATGTCAGCGGTATCGCCTTACCGAACGAGGTGGTCGGGCTGCCGTCGGCCCTGATCCAGCTCGGATTCGCCGGGGTGATCGCGACAGCGTGGGCAGTCGACGATCTGGCCACCACCTATCTCATGACGGCGTTCTATCACCTGTGGTGTCGGGAGGAGAACGAGCCTGCCGTTGCGCTGAATCGCGCCCAACAGTGGCTCCGCACTGCTAACCAGGCCGACTTGACCGCGCTCCTACCCGACATCGAGCCACCAGGTGCACCGGGTGATTGTCCCTACACGGATTCGGAACACTGGGCGGCCTTCGCGTACACCGGTGCCTGACCGAGTTCCCGCCGACCGTGCCTTGCTGCGAACTCTCCCACGAGATCGACGGGCAGGCGGATCGTCAGGAGTCGGTCCGTGCTGTCAGCGCTTGTGCTGATCTTGACGAAGCCCATGTCGGGGGTCGACGAGGTCGTGTTGTCGCTGTATGCCAAGGGTTTGACCACCGGCGAGTTCTCGGCGCAACGTGCCGAGATTTACGGAGGATGCTGGCACAGATCTCTGACCGCAGCCTGACCCCCGCACGGCTCGGCCTGCAAGTCGCATGCCTGGCGCGACGCCTGCACCGGACTGGGAACTACGCCGAAGAAGACCCGCCCTACCGGCCACAGCCCAACGGCAAGGTCGAGCGATTCCACCGCACCTGACCGATGGCTGGGCCATCGCCCCGGCTCGACAGCTGCGAACAAGCCCGCAGGAAGGCCTTGCCGGCTTTCCTGCATCACTACAACCACCACCGACCCCACACCGTCATCAGCGGCCTACCACCCATCACCAGGTTGACCAACCTGCCTGGGCAGCAATCCAGGCTGCTGCCCTTCCGGGCCAGGACCAGGGTCGAGTGAGTCAGGTCAGCACCCGGATCGGGCTGCCGTCGAGAAAGGCGCCGATGTCGTCCACGGCGTCACGGAAGAACGTCGCGTAGTTCAGCTCGCTGACATAGCCGAGGTGCGGCGTGGCCAGCACGTTCGGCAGCGTACGGAACTCATGGCCAGCGGGCAGCGGCTCCTCGTCGAACACGTCCAGCCCGGCTCCCGCGATCCGCCCTTCGCGCAGCGTGGATGCCAGGGCGGACTGGTCGACGATCGCCGCCCGCGAGGTGTTGACCAGGTAGGCGGTGGGCTTCATCAGCGCGAGTTCCCGTGCGCCGACAAGCCCGCGCGTCCGGTCGCCGAGCACGAGGTGAACGGAGACGACGTCGGACCCGGCGAGCAGGGCATCCAGGCCGGGGGCCAGCCGCGCGCCGCCCTCCTCGGCCCGCTGGCGCGTCAGGTTCTGGCTCCAGGCCAGCACGTCCATGCCGAACGCTCGCCCGACCGCCGCCACCTGGGACCCGATCCTGCCCAGGCCGAGCAGCCCGAGTGTGCGTCCGTGCAGGTCGGTGCCGACGGTGTGCTGCCAGGGACCGCCGGCGCGCAGCGCGGTCGCCTCGGGCACCAGGTGGCGGGCCAGGCCGAGGATCAGCGCCCACGTCAGCTCGACCGTCGAGGTCCAGCCGCCGCCGGTGCCGCACACCGTGACGCCGTGCGTCCGCGCCGCCCCCAGGTCGATGGCGGCGTTGGCCATGCCGGTGGTGACGAGCAGCCGCAGGTGGGGCAGCCGGTCGAACAGCTCGGCGGGGAACGGCGTGCGCTCCCTCATGGCGACCACGATGTCGCAGTCGTGGATGGCCGCCACCAGATCGTCGGTGTTCGTGAAGTGCTTCCGGAAGCTGGTGGCCCGGACCCGGGACCAGTCCGCCAGGCCGAGTGCCGCGTCCTGGTAGTCGTCCAGCACGGCGCAGCGAAGATCATTTAACATGACAAATAATCCGCCTTCCATCTGAAGAAGTGCTCAATTGCGGAGCTGCCGAGCGTCGGAGGACGTCCCAACTCATCTTCGGTGCCCTGACCGACGCAAGCCGGCATGCCATGCCTGCGCGGCTGAGCCACGGTCGGCCACTGTCGGAATGCTGGCTCAGCCAGTGGGGTCAGCATGCCAACCGTCTCTCCGCATCTGAAGGTCCCCCGAGGTCGCCGGGCTTGTGGTGCGCAGCGTGCAGGCGCAAGGGCGCATCTGCACGCTGCGCACCGAACCACTCGACGAGGTGTTCGCCGGGCTCGACCCACTAAGAAACGTTCTCGGTCCGATCTCCTGGGGTCGGTGCCGCCCGTGCACAAGCGGCAAGGGCGCTCACAGCCGGGGCTGGGGTCAACGCTCCAACAGGCGCATGGCGGCTTCGTCGTGGGTGTCGCCGACAGCGGGAGGGAGGTTGTCGAGCTTCTCGATCTGTTCGGCGGTCAGTTCCACGGCGTCAGCGGCGGTGTTCTCCTCGACGCGTGCCACGCGCTTGGTGCCGGGGATGGGGGCGATGTCGTCGCCCCGGGTCAGCAACCAGGCCAGTGCGATCTGCGCCGGGGTGGTACCCGCTTCGGCGGCAACGGCTTGGACCTCGTCTGCGAGACGCAGATTGCGCTGGAGGTTCTCGCCGGTGAAGCGCGGGTTGTTCTTACGCAGGTCCGTCTCGTCGAAGCCGCTGGTCGAGCGGATCTGGCCGGTGAGGAATCCGCGTCCCAGGGGCGAGTACGGCACGAAGCCGATGTTCAGCTCGCGCAGCAGGGGCAGCACCTGTGCCTCCGGGTGCCGGGTCCACAGGGAGTATTCCGACTGGACGGCAGCGATGGGATGGACGGCATGGGCGCGGCGGATCGTCTCCGGTCCGGCCTCGGACAGGCCGATGTGGCGGATCTTGCCCTCAGCGATCAGTTCGGCCAGCGCCCCGATGGTGTCCTCGATGGGCGTGGTCGGGTCGACCCGGTGCTGGTAGTACAGGTCGATGTAGTCGGTGCCCAGCCGCTTGAGCGACCCTTCGACGGCGGTGCGGATGTTGGCCGGGCTGCTGTCGAGTTGCCCTGCCCCGCCGCCCGCATGCGAGATCATGCCGAACTTTGTCGCCACTACGGCCTGGTCCCGGCGGCCCTTGAGCGCTTTGCCGAGGAGTTCCTCGTTGATGTACGGGCCGTAGACCTCGGCGGTGTCGAGGAGAGTGACGCCCAGTTCCAGGGCCCGGTGGATGGTGCGTACCGACTCGGCGTCGTCCGTGCCGGCTCCGGTGTAGGCGTAAGACATCGATACCAAGCCCAGACCGATGCGGGAGACGTCCAGGTCCCCCAGCTTGATGTGCTTCATGACAGTTCTCCGTTCCTCTAGCGATTCGTACGACTTGCCGCGCACGGCGATGAGCGGCGGAGCCGCTCATCGCCGGCACTGTTGCCGATCACTCCCGCTGGTCAGGGTGAGCGTGGCGGCGGTGATGGTGGGTTAATGGCGGCCGACGGCGATGGTGGTCGGCGGGACGGTCAGGCGACCGGGACCCAGGTGAACCGGCCGTCGGGGCGACGTTCGGCGCGTCCGAAGACCACGTCGGCGAAGTGGTTGCCGTAGCCGATGGTGTCGGGGCGGCTCAGCTCTTCGACCAGGTGGCGGCGGTGCTCGGCGGCTTCGGCGGGGTCGTGGTCGATCCCGCAGCCCCATTCGGGGTGGGTGACCTGGACCGGCGCATGCATTGCGTCGCCGAACGCGATGAGCCGCCGGTCGCCGCCGGTGATGATGTACGTGACGTGGCCGACGGTGTGTCCGATCGAGAACGAGGCCCGCACGCCGGGGAAGATCTCCTCGCCGTCCTCGACGGTACGAACACGGGGTGCGAAGGCGGCCACACGTTCCTCGGTTGCCCCGCCCTCGGCGGCCAGGTCGCGCCGCTCCCACTCGGGTGCCGCGATGAAGTGGGTGGCGTGTGCGAACGGCGGTGCATCGGTGCCAGGCTCGGCGCTCCAGGCCCAGCCCAGGTGGTCGAGGTGCAGATGGGTGATGGCGACGGCCTCGATCTGGCGCGGCTCGCGGCCCAGCCGCCGCAGGCCGTCCAGCAGCTCACCGCCGTGGATGCTCCCCAGCATCGGGTTGGTCGGGTCGTCGGGGTGGGACTCCGGTCCGAACCCGGTGTCGATGAGCAGCGCCCGGTCACCCCGCTCGACCAGCAGTCCGCCAATGGCTGCGGGCAGGAAGCCGCCGTCGTCGAGATGATCGCGGTTGGCCGTCCAGTCCGCGTCGGTGGCGGCGGGCAGCCAGCCGCGCGGCTTGCACAGGGCCAGCCCGTCCGGAACGTAGGTGATCTTCAGTTCACCCAGGCTGAGCGAACGGACGCGCGGTGCGCTGGTCAGTCGTATGCGGTCGAAATCTGTTGTGGTGCCCATATGGGTCCTACCTCGTGCTCGGAGAGGTGCCACCTGGCAGCGGCACGGGAAACAAGTTACAGCTAGAACTACTTCAGCTGCAACTATGTCAGCTGTAGTAAGCTTGTGACGTGTCCACCGAGCGCGAGTCCCCAGGCCAAAGCGACCGCCAGCTGTGCGGGCTGGTCAAAGACCTGGCCAATCAGATCGAAGCCCACCTTCGGGCCCGGACAGCCGCCCTCGGTCTGACCACCTCACAGGGCAACCTGCTGCGCGAGCTGACCCACCCCCTGACCCTGCGTGAACTCGCCGAACGGATGAGCTGCGAGCCCTCCAACATCACCTTCATCGCCGATCGCCTCGAAGAGCAGGGCTATCTCGAACGCCACCCACACCCCGACGATCGCCGCGCCAAGCAGCTCGTTCTCACCCCCAAGGGCACCGAACTCCGCGAACGCCTCCTCAAGTTGCTCTCCGAAGACAGCCCCCTGGCCCCGCTGGCTCCCGAAGAGCAGGACGCCCTGAAGCATCTCCTCAGCCGCGCCCTCATCCGCTGACCCGCCACCGCGGCGTGCAGAGCCCGCAGACTCGTCGGCACCCCAGCTCGCCGATGAGGCAACGTGCCACCGAAATCCGCCGCACCCGCGCGTCTGGACGTTCGTGCCGCCGGAGCCCTTCTTGGAGATCACAGTCGGGGCCTCGCTCATCGAGCTGCCCCGCCTTTCTTGTGGCGGTGGACACGCCAGCATTCAGCGGCTGACCCTGTCGGCCGGGCGGCTGGCACAGCACTGACCGTCGGAGCGCCGGCCGGGTCAGTGAGAGACCCGGCCGGCCCACGGTGAGCATTCGTGGTCAGAGGGTCTTGACCTGGCCGCCATCGAGGATGAACTCGGCGCCGGTTGTGTTGGAGGAGCGGGCGGAGGCAAGGAACAGCACCAGGTCGGCGACCTCGCGGGCCTCGGTGATCCGGCCGGTGCTGATCGCCATGCTCTGTGGCACGACCTCGTCAAGCGCCTGCTGGGTGCTGACACCCGCGCTGGCGGCGACGGCGTGCGCGAAGCCGTCCGGGCCGGTCCAGAACGGGGTCCGCACCGGGCCGGGCGAGACGGCGTTGACCCGTACGCCACGCGGCGCGAACTCCTCCGACAGGGTCTTGGTCAGGTTGGACATCGCCGCCTTGGCTGCGGAATAGTCGACCACCATCGGGAACGGCAGGCGAGCGTTGATGCTGCTGATGTTGACGACCGCTCCGCCGTTGCCCAGCAGGGCTGGCAGGGCTGCCCTGCTGGTGCGCACGGCGCTGAAGAAGGTCACGTCGAACACTCGCGCCCACTCGGCGTCGTCGACGTCGAGGAATCCTGACCGGGCACTGCCGGCGCCAACGTTGTTGACAAGGACATCCAGACGCCCGTACGCCGACAGTGCGGTGTCGACGAGCCGCTGCGGAGTAGCCGCGTCGGTGATGTCGGCCAGTACCACGGTGGCACCACGCGTGGCCAGGGCGTCGAGCTCTGGCGTACTCGCACGGCTGCTCGCCACCACGTGCGCACCCTCGTCGAGCAACGCCGCCACGGTGGTCAGACCGATGCCCTTGCTCGCGCCGGTGACGATGGCAACCTTGCCCTGCAGTTCGAGATCCACTAACACTCACTCCCACAATTGTTGACTGATCAGTTCCTAATTCGGGCAGCAAAAAGTCAGTCGAGGGCGCCCAGGGCGACCTCCACGGCATTGTTGAGGAACGCCCGATCCGCGCGGGCCTTGCCCATCACCCGCAGGCCCTGCAGAAACGTGGTCAGAAACTGGGCCAACTCCTGCGGTTGCTTGTCCGCCGCAATCTCCCCGCGGACCCGCGCCCGCTCCAACGCCCCGGCCAGGGCCGACTCGACCTGACCCATCGTGCGCGAGACCTGCAGCACCGTGTCCGGATGCGCCGAGCGTTCCGTGGCCGCGTTGACCAGCAGGCAGCCCCGCTCCGGGTCGGCCAGGTCAGCCTCCATCAGTTCCAGGAGCACCGCCCGGATCGCCGGGCGCACCTGCTCCGCCCGGTCCAACACCTCGGTCAGCCCTACCGCATGGCGCTGGCAGTAACGGCGGAGCGCCAGCGCATAGAGCTGCTCCTTGGACCCGAACGCCTTGTACAGACTGCCCCGGGCGATTCCGAGGCTCTCCACGAGATCCTCGGTCGAGGTCGCCTCGAATCCCTGACGCCAGAACAACTCCATCGCGCGGTCCACCGCCGTGTCGATGTCGAACGTCCTTGGCCTGCCCATGCGACAACCTTAGAAGTAGGAGACTGATCAGTCCACAACTGTGGGAGGCGTCATACGGACGGGGTCACCAGCACGCTGGGTTGTCTAGGTCGTAGCGCGCCGGCCCGGACCAGTCGAGTTGGCGATCCAGGCTCACGGCGTGGCGGAAAGCCCCTGTAGGTCGTCAAGCCGGTCGGCGACGACGTAGGGCCGCTGGTCGGCGTGGCGGGACCACGCCGGTGTGGGTGCCACCCCATGATCGACCAGCCTCCTCAGGCTGTTCCTGGGCGACAGCACCGACCCACGGCAGTCGACATCGCGGCAGGGGACGGGGAAACGTCGCTGTGTCGGACCGTCCGGTCTGCGATCGACCGCCGGAGCTGCCAGCGCCTGTCCAGCGGAGGTGCCCGGACGGACAGCCTGGCATGGGAAGTGCTTGACGATCCGCAGTACGAGCCCGCTAACGGAGAAGATCCCAACCTGCGGATGAGGCGGCAGTGCGCGGAATGGCAGGGCGACCGGGTGGGGCCTATTGCTACGAGTGGTGCCGAGGGTTGAGAGGCCCCAGTACTGGACGACGTACCCTCTGCCGCCGTCCGGGCGCTTGGCGTCAGCCACCTCGGTACGTCCGTGGCAAGTGTCAGGTGCGCCCCGGGTCAGCCGACCATTACGGCGAAGACCGACGACACCGGCAGCGGCCCGGCACACCGGGAGTCGTTCGACCGGGCGCGGCTGTCGCCCATCAGGAAGACGGAGTCGGCCGGCACGGTAACCGCGGCGAACCGCCGCGGGCCGCAGAAGCCTGCGTTCGGCGGCTCGTCGAGCGACGCGTCCTCAGCCACATACGGCTCGGCCAGCGGCTTACCGTCGACCGTCACCTTGCCCGCGGTATCGCAGCAGGCGATGGTTTCGCCGCCAACCGCGACGACGCGTTTGAGTAGCGGCACCTTGCGGTCACCCCAGAGGCCGCCGGGGGAACGAATCAGGACGACATCGCCCCGTCGTGCCTCGTACATCCCGGTTACTGTCCGTGCGGTGACGACCTGGCGGGCCTTGACCGTCGGCTCCATACTGACGCCGCCCTGGGTGAACTGTTCGGTGGCTCCCGTCTCGGTCGCATTATCGTCGCCGCAGCCGGCAACAGCCATCAGGAGAACGAGCACTATCAGTCTGCGCATCCGGCGGATCCTGCCAGAAGCGGCGGTGCCGTGCGGTCCGTCGGGCGCGGCGCTACCCAGCACAGCACGGGCGAGGCTCCTGGTCGCGGCGCGAGGTCCCCTGTGAGAGGCCGGGTAGGGGCCCGCGAGTCGCAACCCATCCCGACAGTGCATAGTGTCCTGCGGTGTCATCGGGCGATGTCGCCTGCCCGAGGAGAGGGTGGTAGGAAGTGACGACGCGTTCACCTGCCCGATGGGCCCGGGTCGCCGCATTGATCGCGCTGACCGGGGGGACGCTCGCGGTGTCCGCGACACCCGTGGCGGGCGCCCCGGCACCCATCAGCATCCGGAGCGTGTCAGCGGAGAACGTGAAGCCCGGCGACAAGGTTCGCGTTCAGTTCCGCGTCACGAACAACGGGAGCAGGGCCGAAACGGCCATCGTGGTGGTCAGTGGCGGCCTGCAATGCACCACCGGCTGCCGGGTGGAGCCGAACCTCAAATCCGGCCAGAGCCAGGACTTTCAAGCCACCGTCGTCGCGCCCCAGGTGAACGCGGGCGAGATCTCCGGTCGCAACATCTCGGTCGCCGTACGGCTCGGCGGGCAGAACAGCTTCGACTACAAGATGGTCTACATTTACGGCCCGGGCACATCGCTACCCGGCGCGGGCGCGCCGCAACCCGGCGCGGACAAGCCGTCGTCCGAGGTGGACGGGGTGTCCGGCCAGGTCCGTGACACCAGCGGCAAGGGGATCGGCGGCGTGGCCCTGACCATCCGGGACAGCGCCGGGCACGAATACCGTACGACGAGCGACCAGAGCGGCCGGTTCTCGATCAAGTCGGGTGCCGGTAAGACGATCGCCGAGGGCCGGATCACGATCGTCGCAGCCCTGGACGGCTATCGCACCACCCGCACGACCGTACAGGGCCCCGCCGGTGACATCGCGAGCGTGCGGCTGACCTTGGCCGCCGTGGCCGCGCCCGCCAAGACCCCGCCCTCGCCCACCGCATCGGCAACAGCTGACGGGGCTCCCGAGCCGGAGACCAGCGTAGTCGCGGCGGCACCCCCCGCCCTCGAACCGGTCAGCAACGAGGGCAGCGGTTCCCTGCCGTACATCCTGGGCGGCCTGCTGGTCGCCGCCGGCCTGGGCGCACTGGCCCTGCTGGTGAACCGCCGCCGGAACACGCCGGACAAGCCGGTTCCGCACGTGGCGACTCAGCTGACAGCGCCGGCCGGAGTGGGCATGAGCGACGCACCGACCGCGGTGCTGCACACGACGCCGCCGGCCGACGGGATCCCCGGCCCGTACAGCGGGCCCCCGCAGGGCGGCATCCAGCAGCTCAGCCACGACCCGTACGGCGGACCGGCCCGCTAACTGAGTGGCTACGCCTGTCGGGTCTCAGGACCTGCGTGACCGATCAGTCTCGGGACGTGGGTGACACGTCCGGCTAGACGATCTTGTCTTGAGGGTAGCCAGGTGCATGTCGAGCGGCTAGTTGTTCTGGGGCCGGATTGCCCGACGGCGTCTAATACCAAAAGGCTTTGATCACCGCGTGTCCGGCGTGCGCGGCCCGCGCGTAGAAGGTGCGTAAGTCGTTGTGGTAGCCGAGGAAGATGTTCCTGGCCGCGTTCTCGTCCTCCCAGCCGATGTATGGCTTGGAGAGTTTTGCCCCGGCGATCTGCCAGCGTTCGTGGAAGGAGACGGTGCGGAGGAAATCTGCCGCTTCCCGCGTCGCGGCGGAATCGAGGACGACAAACGGCCGTTCGTCCCTCGCCGGGGTGCGGTAGATCTGGCGGCCGCCGAAGATCGGCAGAGTGCTGGCGGCATTCGTGGCGTCACCCTGGTCCGTGCCCATTGTGTAGAGCTCGTCGACGTGGCCGAAATCCTTCTCGATGGAATCGGCGATGCCAGCCGAGTACTCCTCCGGGTGCGCCTCCCAGGCAGCCCACATGAAGTCCTCCAGCGACGAGAAGTCCTCTGGGATTTCGTTGGAGGCCATGGCCCGCAGGTGCATGTGAAAGCTCACGGGGCTGCTACTCCTTGCGCTGGACGGGCGGGCGGGGCAACTGCTCTGTCCGCTGCTCGTCGTGGGGGCTCTGGTTTACGGGCTTTGAATCTAGCGATGGCCTTGGTGGTGGACTGAGCGACCTCGGTGATCAGCTGATCGGCGTCGTAGACGCAGAAGGTGGTGCCAGCGGCTTCGACGGCGAGGGTTGTTCCGGCGTGGGCGATGCCGACGTGGACGCGTTGACCGGGTGTTGCCGGCCGGCGAGGCCGATCAGGCCGGTGGCGTTGACCAGGCGGTTGACCTCGATCGGGGCGCCGGCCTGGACGGGTCCGGTGGTGATCGGTGGTGGCCCGGCGGGTTGACCGTCGTCGGCGGGGAGCTGTTCCGGCAGCCGGCACCCTGACTAGGAAACGGCGACCTGGGCGCTTGGGCTGGGAGCGCGCCGCACGGCGGCGGAGCCGCTCATGCCAGTGTTGGAGTTGGCGCCAGCACTTGATGACGCAGGTGAGAGTGAGGAAGGCTTCGAGAGCGTCCGCTCGCGGTTCCCGACAGCACACCTTTCGGAGTGGGAGCATCGAACTGAGCCGCTCGCAGGGTGTGTCATGTATTTGCTGCCGACTTGAGCCGACAGAGCACGGCATGATCCGACGAACGATCATCCGGGTCGGGGGAGTGACCCGAGGAGGGCTACGACGTCGGCCGTGATGGCGTAGCCCTCGCATTTCGACACCCACGGTGGGGCAGGGAATTCGTCGTCATGTGAAAGGCCGGTCACTGTCTTTGCTCGGAGTCAGGGCGTGTCGGGTCCGGTCCCCGGCCCAGGCCGCTTCGAGGATCGCGGTCAGGCTGGCGGTGTCGGTCGGGCCTGGATGGTTCTGAATCAGGCGGGTGACCCCACTGGCCATTTCCGCGAAGCGCGGGAGGTCGGCGCGTGCCACGCCGATGTCCGCCAAGGTGCGAGGGATGCCGATGTCGGCGAGGAGCCCGTCGAGCCAGGTGAGGAACGTATCTGCGGCCTCGGCATCGGAGGCGTCGGTCACGTCGAGCCCGCACACCCTGGCGAGGATGGCCAACCGGTCGCCGATGGCATCCTTGGCCGCGTCCAGCGCGTAGGGCAGTAGCAGCCCGACGCCCACGCCGTGCGGCGTGTGCGTGGCTGCGCCGATGGGGTACTGGAGAGCGTGCGGGGCGGCGTTGCCCGCGTGGGAAAAGGCGAGCCCGGCGAGCATGGACCCGTAGGACATGTCCGCGCGCGCGTCCGTGTCGCCTCCGTCAGTGACAGCACGACGCAAGCTACGGGCGATCCGCTCCGCGGCCCGGAGCGCGTAGTGGTCGGTGATCGGGTTGCGGCCGAGGAACACCTGCTCCACCGGGTCGCGCGGTCCGTGGGCCCGGGGTCGCGCGGTGTAGCTCTCCACGGCGTGACAGAACGCGTCGATGCCGGAGTGGGCGGTGACGGTCGCAGGGCAGGTGTAGGTGAGTTCGGGGTCGACGATGGCGAAGTCGGGCACGATGTGGACGCTGGAAACCCCCACCTTCAGTTCGCGGTCCGGGTCGGTCAACACCGAGACGGGTGTGAGCTCGGAGCCGGTGCCTGATGTCGTCGGGACCGCGACGAGAGGAATCGTCGGTCCCGGCACCTTCGACTCGCCGTAGAAGTCGCGCGGCGTCCCACCGTGGCGCCGGATGACGCCGACGATTTTGGCGAGGTCGATCACCGTGCCACCCCCGATGGCGAGGATCACGTCGGCGTCCACCTCGGCGGCGGCCGAGACGGCCAGGTCGACATCGGAGAGTGGCACGTCTGGAGTCGCGTCGGAGAACACTTCGACGACAGTGACCTTCGCCCGCACGGCGGCCACGATCTCGGCTACGCCCGGCTGCCCCAGAAGAACCCGGTCGGTCACGATGAGGACTCGCGAGCCACTCTCGGCCACCACTCGTGGGATGTTCTGCGCGACCCCTTCGCCCACTATCAGCTGGCGTGGTCCGCGGACGGTCTCAAGCATGTCAGTGCCTCTCCGGAACGTCGGCGGCGATGTGCGGGGCGGACGTCCAGGTCACCTGCGAGGCCGGGACGACGTCGGCAAGGTTGGCCGCCCGGGTGGCGCAGGCGCGCGCGCCGGGCGCCCGGAGCAGCGGGCCGGTCATGGTAGGTCGATCGCCACGTAGGTGAGGTCGAGGTACTCGAGGATGCCCTCGTGCGACCCCTCCTTGCCGATCCCGGACTGCTTCACGCCTCCGAACGGAGCTGACGGATCCGATATCAGACCACGGTTGATGCCGAGCATCCCCGTGTCCAGCCCTTCGGTGAACCGGAGCGCCCGCTGGAGGTCGCGGGTGAAGACGTATCCGGCCAGGCCGTGCTCGGTGTCGTTGGCCTTCGCCATCACCTCGTCGTCGGACGTGAACGAGATGATCGGCGCCACCGGGCCGAAGATCTCCGCCTTCAGCATCCGCGCGTCGTCGGGCACGTCGACGAGGACGGTAGGCGGGTAGAAGTGGCCCGGCCCATCCGGACGCTCGCCGCCCACCAAGACTTGGGCGCCGCGATCGATCGCGTCGGCGACGAGCTCGTCGATCTTGGTGACCGAGGCCTCGTCGATCAACGCCCCGACGTTCACGCCGTCGTCGAGACCATGGCCCATCGAAAGCGCGCCCATCCGCTCGGCGAAGCGCGTCGCGAACTCCTCGCGCACCGGCTCCTCGACGTAGATCCGGTTGGCCGCGATGCAGGACTCCCCGATGTTGCGCATCTTGGCCACCATGGCGCCGTCGACTGCGACGTCCAGGTCGGCGTCGGCGCACACGATCAGGGCCGCGTTGCCGCCCAGTTCCATGGAGGTGCGGAGCACGTTGTCCGCGGCCTGTCGTAGCAGTACGCGCCCGACCTCGGTCGACCCGGTGAACGAAAGCTTGCGGGTCCGACTGTCTGCCAGCAGTGCGGAGACCACCTCGCCGGAACGCTTGGTGGTCACCACGTTGACGACGCCCGGGGGAACGCCGACCTCCTCCATGATGCGGGCCAGGAACAGCATGGTGAGTGGCGTCTGGCCTGCTGGCTTGGTGATCGTCGTGCAGCCCGCGGCCAGCGCAGGAGCGATTTTGCGCGCGCCCATGGCCAACGGAAAGTTCCAGGGCGTCACGAAGACGCACGGTCCGACCGGCTTCGGCACGGTGAGGATGCGATATCCACCCGCGGGGGCAATGCTGTAGCGCCCCTCGACGCGCACCGCCTCCTCGGCAAACCAACGGAAGAACTCGGCGCCGTAGGCCACCTCTCCCCGAGCCTCGGCGAGCGGCTTGCCCATCTCGAGCGTGATCAGCCGGGCGACCTCCTCGGATCGTTCGGTCAGTGCCCGGTACGTCGCGGTCAACAACTCTGACCGTTTGCGCGGCGGGGTCGCCGCCCACTCCGCCATTGCCGTGCTCGCCGCGTCCAGAGCGGCGAGCCCGTCGACGACGCCGGCGTCCGCTACCTCGGCGATGGTCTTGCCGGTGGCCGGGTCCTCGACGGCAAAGGTGGCTCCGCTTGCGGCGTCGCGCCAGGCGTCGCCGATCCGCAGCCGCCGATGCTCGGGGGCCAGCACGTTCATCGGGTCACTCATCGCGTTGCCTCCTGTGATCTTCCTGGTGATGTCCGGCGTGCCTCAGCGATCGGGCTGTGCGCGTAGACGGACGGGTCACACGCCCTCGTCGGGGGCGAGGCTGCCGAGCGGGTCGAATGTGGCAGTGGCCCGGTCTGCAGGGCGACGCCAACGATCGCCTTCGCGGGCGCGACGGCCGTCTCAGCGTCGTCAGGCAGTGCGCACCGGTGACGGTTTGCCGAGGCTCGATTGCCAGGTGCGGGCGCATGTTGCCGTCGCCGCCCGGTGCGGTTACCGCCCAGCCTCGGACAGCGACAGCCCGGTGTCCGCATCGAACAGGTGCGCTCGATCCAGGTCGACCGTGACGAGCAGCCGCTCTCCCGGCGTACCGCTGACGGTGGGTCGTGCCTTGACCTTGAGGATCTCCGTCCCCACCCGGACGTCGACCACCGTTCGGTCACCGAGCGGCTCAAGCCCGTAGAGCTCACCCGACAACGACGCGTTCCCGCTCTGCTCGACGGACAGGTCCTCCGCCCGCAGGCCCAGCAGCAGCTCACGACCGTCCTCAGCCGTGGTCCAGCGGGGCCGCGGCAGCGTCCAGCCGTCCGCACCGACCAGACGATCTCCCTCGGCACGGCAGGCGAGCAGGCTGATCGGCGGGCTCCCGACGAATCCTGCGACCCACTGGTTGGCTGGACGCTCGTACACCTCGGTCGGCGTTCCGACCTGTTGCACCTTCCCCTCCTTGAGAACGGCGACCTGGTCGGCCATGGACAGGGCCTCGACCTGGTCGTTTGTCACGTAGACGAAGGTCGCTCCGAGGCTCCGGTGGATGCGGGTGAGCTCGGTGCGCATCTCGACGCGGAGCTTGAGGTCGAGATTCGTCAGCGGCTCGTCCATGAGAAACGCGCGCGGGCGACGGACCAGCGCCCGGGCCAGGGCGACACGCTGCATCTCACCGCCCGACAACTGCGCCGGACGACGCTGCAGCAGACGTTCGATGTGCAGCAGGCTCGACATCTGCTCGACGGCGGCGGCGATCTCACTCGAAGAACAGCGGCGTGCCCGCAGCGGCGAAGCGATGTTCTCGTACACCGTGTGTCGCGGGTAGAGGGCGTAGCTCTGGAAGACCATGGCCAGGTCGCGGGCCGCCGGGGTGTCACCGGTCGCGTCCCTGCCGTCCAGATGCACCGACCCGGCGTCAAGCTTGTCCAGGCCGGCTATCGCTCGCAGGGTCGTCGTCTTGCCTGCCCCGGAGGGCCCGAGTACGACGAAGAACGAGCCGTCCGGCACATCCAGCGTCACCCCGTCCAGGGCCTGGACTTTTCCGAAGGACTTGCGCAGCCCCTGCACTGCCACGGTTCCCATCAGGCCACCAGCTCTTCCGTGCTCACGTCGTAGACCGCCGGGGTCGCGCCGGTGTGCCGCAGACCGACCGGTGCGTCAGCGGCGAAACGGACAGTCGGCGGCATCCGAACCCGTACGTCGCGCTGGCCGCCGTGGTCGACCACGTAGATGATTTCGTCGCCCAGCCACTCCGCCGAGACCACGCGGGCCGGGACCGAACGTTCCGCCCCTGGTTCGGTGACTTCCAGCGCCTCCGGCCGGACGCCTGCGACCAGGCGACGGTCGCGCGGCAGGCCTGGCGGTGGGGTGAGGACCAGTCCGCCCTGACCGCGTAGCTCCCCGTCGACCACCTCCACCTCGATGAGATTCATCGGCGGGGATCCGATGAACGCGGCGCAGAAGAGACTCGCCGGGCGGTCGTAGACCTCCAGCGGCGTGCCGATCTGCTCGACGCGGCCCTTGTTGAGGATGGCGATTCGGTGACCGAGCGACATCGCCTCGACCTGGTCGTGGGTGACGTAGACCATCGTCGCCCCCAGCTCCCCCTGCAGGTGCTTGATCTCGGTGCGCATGTCCGCCCTCAGCTCCGCGTCCAGATTGGTGAGGGGTTCGTCCATGAGGAATGCGCGCGGCCGTCGCACCAGGGCGCGAGCCAGCGCGACACGCTGCTGCTCCCCGCCGGACAGCTGGCGCGGTCGCCGGTCCAGGAGCGGACCAAGCCGCATCAGCCGGGCCGCCTCGTTGACCCGCTCGTGCACCTCCGGCTTGGGCAGTCCCTCGGCCCGCAGCGGGAACGCCAGGTTGTCGCGGGTCTTCAGATGCGGGTAGAGGGCGTAGAACTGGAACACCATGGCGATGTCGCGCTCGGCGGGCGGCAGGTCGTTGACCAGCGCGTCGCCGATGCGGATGTCGCCCGTCGTCTGCCTCTCCAGGCCGGCTATGGCCCGCAGCGTTGTCGTCTTGCCGCAACCCGAGGGGCCGAGCATCACGAACAGCTCTCCGTGGCCGATGGAAAGGTCCACGTGTTCAACTGCGACCGTCCCGTCCGGGTAGCGCTTGTGCAGGGCGGTCACCTCGATGCCCGCCATCAGCGTCGCACCGCCCCGAGCGTCACACCGGCGATGAGGTGCTTGCGCACCAGGTACGCGAAGACGAGCACCGGTAGGGCGAACACCACGGAGGCGGCGGCCACGAGACCCCAGTCCGTAGTGGTGCCGCCGATGAGGCCGGCGATGGCGGGTGGGGCCGTCCGGACGCTGTCGCTGGAGGTGAGGAAGGTGGCGAACACGAACTCGTTCCACGAGAAGATGAGTGCGAAGACCGCCGTCGCGGCGATGCCGGGCACGAGCAGGGGAAGGGTGAATCGCCGGAACGCCTGCAAACGGGTGTAGCCGTCGAGCATGGCGGCATCCTCGTACTCCGCGGGCACCTCGTCGACGAACCCCTTCATCATCCAGATCGTGAACGGGACGTTGAACGCGCTGTAGATGAGGATCAGGCCGAGCTTGTTGTCGATGAGTCCGACCTGGCGGTACATGAGGAAGATCGGGATCACGACCACCACGGGCGGCATGAAGCGCGTGGACAGGATGAAGAACAGTTGGTCCTTCTTTGCCTTAACGGCGAAGCGTGAGTAGGCCCAGGCTGCCGGCACCCCCAGCACGGTGGCCAGCACCGTGGAGGCTCCGGCGACCACGACGGAGTTGAGGAACGAGACCGACAAGGCCGAGCGACCGCCATCGGGGGCGACGAACACGTCCTTGTAATGCTCCAGAGTGACCTTGAAGTCGAAGAGCTTTGCCGGGATGGCGTAGACGTCCCGGTTCTCCTTGATGGACGTCTCGATCATCCACAGCACCGGAAAGAGCATCACGACGGCCAGCACGGTCAGCAGCGCGACCTCCAGCACGGAGCGGCCTCGGCCGCCAAGGCGGCGCGCGGGGGGCGTGTGATCCCGGGCAGGACCTGTGGACACGGCCTCGTCGACGGAGACGGCCATCAGCCCTCCTTGAGCTTGTTCAGGTAGCGCAGGTAGAACTGCGTGAGGACGATGACGACGAGGACCATGAGGATCCCGTACGCCGAAGCGGTTCCGGTGTTGAAGCCCAGGAACGCGACCTTGTAGATGTGGAACGACAACGTCTCGGTGGAGACACCCGGACCTCCGTTGGTGAGGATGTAGACGAGGTCGAACAGCCGGAACGCCTCGATGGCCCTGAACATCACGGCAATGAGGAGCAGTGGCCATACCAGCGGGAGGGTGATGGTGCGGAACCGGAACCACTCGGACGCCCTGTCGATCGAGGCGGCCTCGTAGAGGTACTTGGGAACCGCGGTAAGGCCCGCAAGCGCGATGAGCATGATGAACGGCGTCCATTGCCAGGTGTCGACCACGATCAGGGAGAGCAGTGCCGTTCGCTGCCGGGTGAGCCACTCCACCTGCCCCAGGCCGAGCGAGCCGAGCATGCTGTTGACCACGCCGAACTGCGCGTCGAGCATGAACCGCCAGAACAGCCCGACCACGACCGGCGACAGCATCATCGGAACCAGGAACAGAGTGGTCAGCACTCCTCGCCCATGCGTGCGCCGTGAGATCAGGTAGGCGATGCCGAATCCGAGCACGGTCTGCAGGCCGACCGCGCCGACCACGTAGATCAACGTCGTCAAGGCCCTCGTGTGGACCTGCGCCGACGTCAGGATGGCGGTGTAGTTCCCGAACCCGATGAAATTGGCAGGCCCCCCGCGGGTGGCCGAGTAGTCGGTGAAAGACAGGTACAACGCCCACAGCAACGGGAACACCGACATGGCGAGCAACAGCAGCATCGCGGGGGAGATGAAGGTGACCGCGAGCCAGCGGTCGCTCATCCGGCGGGACCGACCCGGTGCAGGTGGCGTCACAGACGCCACCTGCCCGGGGTGATCGGTCGTCAGAGGGACGGGGTCACTCACAGCCCGCCGCCGCCCTTGCGGCTGCTCGAGTCGAGCACGCTCTGCTGCTCCTTGGCGATGTCGTCGAGCGCATCCTTCGGCTTCTTCGCGCCGTTGAGAGCCGCGTTCACGTTGGTGTTTTCAATGTCGACGAGACGCGCGTACTCGGGCACGTTCCACATGTCCCGCATCCGCGGAACCGAGTCGGTGTACACCTGGTTGAACGGCCCGGCATTGAGGAACTCGGGCGACTCCAGGGCGTCCGTACGCGATGGCACGCCACCGGCCGCGGCCCACTTCTTCTGGATGTCAGCCTGCTCGAACCACTTCATGAAGTTCAGGGCCTCGGTCTGGTTTGCCGTGGCGGAGTAGGCCGACACGTGCATCCCCATACCGCCGAGAGGGACCAGGTTCGTCTTCTGGCTCGGCAGGGTGGCAAACCCCAGCTTGTCGAGAATCTGCTCCCGGCTGGTGCCGAGCGTCGACTGCTTCGGATCGAGCAGGCCGCCGCTCGCGGCGATCCAGTTGAACGCGATGCAGGCCTTGCCCTGGGCGACCGCCGCGTTCACCTCGTCGATGAACCAGTTGCCGGAGCCCTTGGCGGTCAGCGGCTTCATCTTGTTGACCAGGACGTCCATCGCCTCCTGGCCCGCAGCGTCGTTGATGACGCCATCGATCTTGCGTGCCTTGGAATCCCAGAGGTTGCCGCCGTAGACGCCGTTGACCGTGTTGTAGGTGACGGCCGCGGCGTCGGACCCGTTGGCCTGGTGGAAAGCCAGCCCGCTGACGCCAGGGTTGTCCGCCTGGCACTTCTCGGCGGCTGAGATCATCTGGTCCCAGGTCTGCGGCGGCTTGTCGCCGATCAGGTCCTTTCGGTAGATCATCGTCCAGGTGTCGCCGAGCAGCGGCAGGCCGTACAGGCTGGCGTTCTCGTCGCGCTTGCCGGTCTCCGCCTGGGGGAACTGACCGTACGCCGCCAGGAGGTACGGGTTGTAGGCCGCGACGTCGATGTTGTTCTTGACGAAGTCGGTGAGGTCGAGGATGTTGCCGTTCGTCACGGCCTCGCCAATGTGTTGCGAGTCCAGGATCGCGATGTCGAAGTCGGTCTTGCGCGCCGCGAACTGGGTGAACATCGCGTCGTGCCAGTTCGCGTTGGGAACGGTGTTGACCTTGATGGTGGCGTTCGGCCGTTCCTTCTTGTACTCCGCGTTCGCGAAGGCTTCCAGTGCCTTGGCGGGGGGCCAGTCGAACCAGATGAAGCTGAGGGTCAGCGGATCCTTGGTGAGCTCCGGGATGGTCGCCGGCGCCTTGGGGGCGCTCGCCTTCCCGCCGTCGTCCTTGCCATCGCCGCAAGCCGTCACGGTCGTGGCCACCAGCAGCATGGCCGCCGTCGCCAGTCGCACCTTTCGGCCGGGAACGGACATTTTTCCTATTCGCTTCGGACTGCGCATTTTAGGCCTGCTTTCTGGGTGGGGACTTCTAGAACCTCGCTATGTGCTTCGCCGAGCAGTTGCTGGTCGTTCAGGCGTGTTGCCGGGCTGTCGCGGGGGCCGACCCGCGGACCGGCTCGAGCACGCTCCAGGTGATCGAAGTAGAGCGAGGGCGGGCGGCTCCGCGGTGGTGCAGGATGGCGGGCGTCCGCTGCTTTTCCTATACGATCGAGCGGGGGCGTCAGCATGTCGCAGCGTTGTTACTGATGTCAATAGGTTCCCGAAGACGCAAGGAAGGACCTCACGTCACGATGGACGACGAAGCGATGATCGCGCGGGGCCGCAGGGCGGCGACGGGCGGAATGCCGCCGGGAAGATCTGGTGGCCGGCTTGCCGACGAGGTGTACGACACGCTGCTCGGACAGCTGATGTCGCTACGGATCGAGCCTGGCTCCCGCGTCACGATCGACGTCCTGGCGCGGGAGCTGGGGGTCTCTCAGACGCCGATCCGAGACGCTCTGAACCGCATGGAGGCCGAGGGCCTGGTCGTTCGTGTGCCCCATGCCGGCTACCGCATTCCTCCCCAGATCACGCGTCACCGGTTCGAGGACATGCTCGAGGTCCGCCTGCTCCTCGAGCCGGCGGCGGCGCGCAGATCCGCGGAACGCGCGTCCCTGGAGCAGGTGGCCGGTCTGCGACGGATGCTGGAGGAGATGGCAGAGCTGGAGGGGGGCAACGGGCCGATGGCCTATGGCGCCTTCGGACTGCGTGACGCCGCTTTTCACGATCTCGTTGCCCTGAGCGCGGAGAACCAGGTCATCCGTGAAGCGCTCGCTCGCCTGCACAGCCACGTGCACCTCTTCCGGCTTCACCACGACACCCAGGTCACGCACCTGGCCATGGCCGAGCACGAGGACATCGTGGCCGCGATCGCCGCGCGTGACCCCGACGCCGCCGCCTACGCGATGCGTCGACACATCCTGCGGTCCGGCGAGCGTTTCCGACGATTGTTCGACGAGATCGAGGACGCGAACGGAATGGCGGTAGAGGCTTGACGGGCGCGCTGGGCCCAGGAATGCTGACTCAATCCTGATCGGATCGGATTGGATCCACCTCACCCGCCCCCAGATGCGAGGAGAAGCAGGTGCCCAGAGCGCTGCTCCTGACCGGCGACGCCGCCGAGGAGCTCGACACCATGTATCCCTACTACCGTGTGCAGGAGGGCGGCTGGGACGTCGACGTCTCGTCACGGACGATGCGTGACGTGCAACTGGTCATCCACGAGTTCGACCCCAACTCCGACGCCTACGTGGAGAAGAACGGCCGCAAGCTGCCGGTCGACGTGCCCTGGGCCGAGGTCGACGTCGAGCGCTATGACGCCCTCATCATCCCCGGGGGACGTGCCCCCGAGTGGATCCGGGTCGACGCCGACGTCAGGCGCATCACCGAGCACTTCTTCGCGCGCAACCTTCCCATCGCGCTGGTGTGCCACGGCGCGCAGGTACCAGCGGTGTACGGGTTGTTGAAGGGTCGAAAGACGGCCTGCTTCCCCCCGATCACCGGTGACATGGAGAACGCGGGCGCGACGGTCATCGACGCTCCCGACGTCGTGGACGGCAACCTCGTCTCCTGCCGGGGGTGGCCCGATATGCCGCAATTCGGCAGGGCGATGATGGAACTCTTCTCAAAGTCCGTCGACCCCGCATCGGCATGAGCACATCTGGCCTGCCCTGGTGACCGCACTTCGGACCGTCACAGTCGACGGTTCCCCCGTCCACGTCCTGGAGAGCGGCACCGGGCCCGCGGTGCTGATGCTGCACGGCTCCGGACCCGGCACGACCGGGTCCGGCGCCTGGGCAACGACGGCGCAGGCGCTGGGGGCGTCCTGGCACCTGGTGGCTCCTGACCAGGCGGGGTTCGGCCGTACACCTGTCCCGGCGGGCTCCAGCGGTGGGCTCCGACTGTGGACGGAGCAGGCCGCGGGCCTGATGGATGCTCTCGGTGTCGAGCACTACGCCGTGGTGGGTCACTCCATGGGCGGTGCCGTGGCGCTGGCGTTGGCGGCCGCGCGCCCCCAGCAGGTCACCCGTGTCGTAGCGGTCTCGACGATGGGCGCCCCCGGGGCGCCGCTGTCCGCCGACCTCGACGCGGTCTGGGCCGCCCCCGCCGGCCCGATCGGGGCACGGGACATGCTGAGTCGCCTCGTCCTCGACCAAGCGCTCGTGACCGATTCGGCCGTCGAGGCCCGTGCAACTGCGATGCGAGCGGGGGAGGCCGCGTTCGCGTCGTTGTTCCCGCCACCCAGGGCACGATGGGTCGACGAGCTCACCCTCTCGGCGCAAACCCTGGCAGCGGTGCGCGCGCCCGTGCTGCTCGTACACGGCGCCGAGGACCGGGTGACCCCGCTCGAGGCAGCAGCCCAGCCCTTGCTCGAACACCTGGCCGACGTCCGTCTGCACGTGTTCGGCCGATGCGGGCACGTGCCGTCGATCGAGCACCCGCAGGAGTTCAGGCAACTGTTGTCGTGCTTCCTCCGCCCGGACCGAGGTCACTGACTGCTGCGGCAGGCTGCACGACCTCAGGGCCGAGTGCTCTTGAGCGCCAGGACGACGACCGTGCGGAGTCACGGCAGTTCATGAGAGCGAAAGCGTGCCCCGCCGACCTGAGGTCGACGGGGCACGGTTGGTGTAGGGAGTAGATCAGGCGACGAAGCGGGTCTTGCGGCGGCGGGCCACCACGAAGCCCGCAGCGCCGGCGGCGAGCAGTACGCCGCCGATGCCGGCGGTCAGGCCGGCCTTGGCACCGGTGATCGGCAGCGAGCCATCGGTGTCCCCGCCTCCCTGGCCGTCATCCCCACCGGGACTCTCGCTCCCGCCGTCAGCGCTCGCGATGATGGTGATCGTCGCGCTGTCGTTGGCGGGGTTGAGATCCACGCCCGCGTCGAAGGTCAGCCGCACCTGGGCGGCCCGAGTGCCGGCCTCGTCGAGGCGCAGCTCGAACTCGTACTCAATTTTCTCGCCCTGCGCCAGGCGTTTGTTCTCGCCGCAGCGGTACTCCTTGGCGCCGAGCTTTCCAGGCACCCAGTCGCCGTAGCTCGAGCAGGTCATCGGAACGCGTACGGCCGTGACGCCACTCGGCAGCAAGAGTCCGGTACGGGCCCGGAGATCCTTGGCTCCGTCAACGTTGACAGCCGCCGGGCCGTTGTTGACGTAGCCGACCTTCAACGGCACCGTGGCGCCGACCTTGCCGGTCACGGTCGCCGGCGTCCCGAGCGCCGCCACCTCAGCCCCCTGGTCACCGCTGACCTGGAGTCTCATCACCGTAGTGTCGTTCTGGTCGTTGACGTCTGTCTGCCGCGACCTGCTTTGCAGACCAACCGGCTCAAGCCTCAGCTCCCCCTCGGTGCCCTGCTGCCCAAGTCGCGTTGGGTTGAAGGACTGGGACTCCTCCCAGTCTGCCGGCGTGTACCAGTGCGCCACGCCGGTGTGACCGTTCGGGGCCGGGTCGTCGGTCGGCACTGTGAAACCGAAGCTGGAGTCCAGCCGTGCGGCGCCGCCCGGCGCGATGGTGTTGGGGAACCGGCAGGCGAAGGCGTGGCGGAAGGAGTCGGCGGGGCTGTACTCGCAGTTCTTGTACCGCTTCGACGGGCCGAAGCCGTAGCCGCCTTCGAAGAACAGCACCAAGCTGTGGACGGCCTTCTCGCCGCGGTTCGCCACTGTGAGCGGGACGTCGAGCGTGCCGCCGAGGACGCCTGTCAGCTGGAGCCCCTGCTCGATGCCGGCGAGATCCACGCCCTCACCGATGCTGACGCTCGAGTGGTGGGTGGCCGAACCGCCGTCGCCATCGGTGACGGTGAACGTGATTTCGCCCTGCTGGTCGGGCGTGGCGCTCTTCTTCGCCCGCACGACCAGGTTGACCATGGTCATGTACGTGTAGTAGTCGTTCTCCTCTGCCACCACCTTGCAGGTGAGGATCGCACCGGACTCGGTACAGGCGTTACTGTCGTTGCCGTTCTGTACGTCGGCGAAGCCAGCGACCTTGCTCCGGTCCACCTTGACGGTGTATTCGCCCCACTCCATGGTGCTAATGCGGGTGCGGGCAAAGAGGTTCGATCCTTTTGCAGGGCCGCCGGGGGCAACAACCACATCCTTGGCGTAGTAATCGAGGTCGTCGGCGGCAGGGGCGGCGAAGGCGGGGATGGCGGAGGCGGCGATGAGCGCGCCTACGACGCCGAACCCGGCAAGCCAGCGCCGGGCGAGTTGCTTGGGCATTACCGGGTTCCTCCGTGGTATTGATCAGTGGATCCCGTGGAGCTTATGAGGCCGTTAGGGCTGGTGCCGCCCCGCTCGGTGGCCAGCGGCGGATACTGGCCGAACGGAGGGCCAGCAGCGCACCAAGGTCGGGTGCCGCACCAGGGCGATTGTCATCTCTCTGATCCTGCGGGGTCGAGCCCCTAGCATGGCGTCATGACCGTAGATTTGTTCGCGGGCATCCCCGTTCGCGACTACGCCGCCGCGGCGGCCTGGTACGAGCGACTCCTCGGCGCCCCGCCTTCGTTCCTGCCGAACGACACCGAGGCGGTGTGGGAGCTCGCCGACCACCGGTACCTGTTCATCGAGGTGCGGCCCGACCATGCCGGGCACGCCATGCACACCGTCTTCGTCAGCGACTTCGACGCCCGCATCGCCCAGATCGCCGAGCGCGGTCTGGAGCCGGCCGGGCGCGAGACCTACGACAACGGCGTCCGCAAGGCCACGTTCCGCGACCCGGACGGCAACGAGATCGGCTTCGGCGGCGGGCCGGTCTGACGCAGGCCGGCAGCGTCCGCAGACCTCTGTAGGTATACGCGAAACGCCCCCGACCGGAGATCCGGTCGGGGCGTCTCGCCCGCAGGTCCGATCAGGAGTGGGATCCCTTCATGGTGGCTTCCACTGCGGGTTCGCGCGGTTCACCACCCTGACCCGGCCGTGCCGGCGAGCCACCATGACCGTGCGTCGAGTGCTCACTGCCGTGCTGGTCG
This sequence comes from Micromonospora sp. CNZ322, assembly GCF_007827755.1. NCBI lineage: Bacteria > Bacillati > Actinomycetota > Actinomycetes > Micromonosporales > Micromonosporaceae > Micromonospora > Micromonospora sp. CNZ322. Next base: position 399,940 of record NZ_VITD01000005.1, on the reverse strand, counting down.
CTGCCGCGACCGAGCGACCCCAGTTACAGGCGCCATCGCTGCGGGGCACGGTCCGCCACCACGTATCTCGGCCCCGTGAAGGCCCCTGCCAGATGGTTGAAGGGCAATGGCGTTCGTACGATTCCAGTGCCGGGAGGACTTCGATACAGTGCCGGTCATGGTGCGCAATGGCTAGCGTCAGAGGCAGTTTTGAGTATCCCGATGGGCTGATTCCAGGAACGTCCAAAGCGGGTGGACTTCACCAGAATCTGTACAACAGCGCCGGGAAGCTCGTTGACCACGCCACGTTCATCCCGGACGGTGACAGCACGGGGTCGGCAGGGCCGGGGAGAGCGTCCTCGGAGTTCAAGGACCTGGTCAGGACGCTGGCTCTGGAGGCCGCCACGAGGGCTGCCAAGGCGGCCGCGCCGCATGTCGAGAGATGGTTGGTGCAGCAGGCGCTGCCGGCTGCGAAGACCGCGTTGACCCAGCAGGCGGTCCCAGCAGTGAAGTCGACATGGAATAACCAGGCGCTCCCCGCCATGCGGTCGACGTGGAACTTTGTGTCAGGGAAACGATCCTCTCGCGGTGCCATTGCCGCCGAGTCGGCGCCGGACGCGGGTCCGATCCGGGTTACGGCGACTGTGGGCGGGGAACCGTCGCCAGAACTGGTCGCGGCGCTTGAGAGCTTCAGTGCCGGGGCCAGCGAGGTGGAAGCGAGGGAACGCTTTGTCGCGGCGATGATGGCGCAACTGCTCACCGAGGACGGTCGACTGTTCAGCGAGGTACAGGCGAGGGTACTGCTCAACGTCGGGGCCGAGGAGCTGAACATGGAGAGCGCGCTCGGCCCGGAGCAGGTGAGCGAAAGCATCAAACGGATGCTGGAGGAGGATCCGGCATTGATCGATGAGCTGGTACGGGCTCTAGGGCCGCGGCAGATCGAGGGGTGAGCGACGGGCTCCGCTTGGACGATGGCGGTGCAGCCACCTACCGGTGGAAGCGGGCGCTCACGGCTGAGTCCTGCCAGCGGTAGAGGTCGCGCAGCAGGGAAATCTCGGCGCCGTGATGGATCAGCTCCCTGTTGACGTGCAGGACGATGCCCTCCATGGGAAACCGCTCGGGGCCCACGGTGGGCGGATTCTCCAGGTCGGCGTCCGAGAGCTCGCGGACCCCCGCGTTCCATCTCTCATACATCTCATCGAGCTGTTTCAGCGCCTCGTCGGCGGTCCCCGCGTAGGCGAACGTCTGGGAGTCGATGTCCTGGCCGCCGAAGTGCCATCCGACCCGATAGCCCAGGCAGGAGACGATGATGTGCGCCAGCCGCCAGGCAATCGTGGTCACCGGCGCCGGCGCCGGCGCCGCGTCGGGGGACGCGGAGTCCACCGTCCATTTCCCCGAACCCGCCGACATCGGTGCAGCCGACGTGCCACGTGGGCGGATGCTCCAGCAGCCACGCACCGGCTCCCAGAAGTACTCCTCATCAGCGAGACCGTGCAACCGCGGCCGCAGGTTCCTGTGCCAGTGCCGGTCCAGCTGATCCGCGATTCGCTCACTTCTTGTCATTTCCGCACGCTACATACAGCGGAGACCTGGCTGCGACCCCACCGTTGCTCGTATTCGCAGCTGGGGCATGCCGCACGGTACCTCCGGGCACCAAGTCAACCGTTGGACCTGCTTGTTCGTCTGCCCTGTCTGGCGCCGGCCTTCTCGTGCGCTTCGATCAGGCGGTCCGCGCCCGGTGTGGTGAACGGGTCGGCGCCGGCCGCCGAGTCGGCTGACCTGGTGTGGTCGGACGCTGTGGTCGGCAGCGGTGAGGTAGCAGTCGGCGGGAACGGCGTGAGTCGCAGTTCCGCCTGAACGACGATCAGGGGATTCGTGGTCGATGTCGCCCCACCAGCACGAATTCCCGCAGGTTCTACTGCGCCTCGCGGTGTCGGCGGTCTATGGCGTCGGCCAGTGCGCGGAGGCGCCTTGCTCCCGCTACAGCATCGCCGAGAACGTACGTAGCGAACTTCGGGTCGTCGGCCGCGTCGACCAGCTGCAGGGCGCCGGCGTGCAAGCCTGACATGACGTCGACCGCATTGACGATCTCATCGACGCTCGGGCGGAGTTCCGTTCTGCGTCCGTCCCGGGAAATGTCGCGGGCGGAGATCGGCTCGCCCGCGTCGCTCTCCTCCTCGGCGAGCTTGGTGAGCAGGAACGACACAATGTCCAACTCCCGGCGGCGGTCCGCGATCAGGTCGTCGACATCCGAGAGTCCATTCGGAACGAGGAACAGCTGTCCTATCTCGTAAGGCCGGAGCCCCAAGGTGATCGAGGCCTCCGTCAGCGTTCCCAACCGGTCAGCGTCCAGCAGCACCCACTTTTTTTGCGACGCCATGTTCTTTATGGTGTCACCGGTGAAACCCGGTCCGACGATCGCGATGCCGCTGGCATGATGGCGCCCCTTGTGGGTCTCGATCGCCACATCGCTGACGTCGGTGTGGGTGACATGTCCGGACGACCGCGCCTTCGCTTCGATGATCGCTGTCGACCGTGAGCCGTCGGCGTTGCGCCACTGGACAAGGATGTCCGTGTCGCCGGATCCGCCGATCGTCCGGGCCTCGAAGCCCATAGCGAGGAAGGCGTCACAGATGGCCTTCTCGAAAGCCCGGCCGTTACCTTCGCCTCCGGCCAGGGGCTCCCTGGAGAGGTGGACCAGGTTTTGCTTCACCAGAAGGGGCTGGGTCTCTGCCGGTACCAGCCGAGCGTCCTGGGTCTCGGCTGAACGCTCCAGTGGAGCGCTGGGGATGTCGGCCAGAGGCAACTCGGCCGCCAGCGCAGTCCCTCGTGGTGTGGCCCGTAGGCTCCCGTAGCGCGGCTCCTCTATCAGTCCAGTGTTGAGAAGGAAGCTGGCGATCCACCGACACTTGTCGATATTCAAACCGAACTTGGCAGCTTCGGAATACATGTCGTTCCGGGTGACGTCGTTCTCGACCGTGCGGATCATCTCGCCGACGAACCGCATGTTCGCATGCAAGATTCTTACAAAGTTGAGGTCTTCGCCTGACTCGACCCAGGCTCTGGCTGCCGGCGTGGCCTTGAAAACCCCCCGGCCCACCTCGACGAGAAGCCCCGACGCCCGCAGGAACGGCAGCATCGACTCCACGCTGCTGCTCCTCAGGTCGAACGTCTCGCTGATGAACGAGAAGAGCTCTCTTCGCTCGATCCTCACCAGAGCCGCGTTCATGATGGTTCTGAGGTTCTCAACCTTGTTGGGATTCGACGGCGGGCTCGGAACCCAGATGTTGTAGGTGTTTCGCGACTCGTGCGTGCGGGCCGACGTCGAGAACTCCTCCAGAAGACCAGCAATTTCGGCCGGAGCCTCAGGAAGCTCAACTACGCTCACAGGTGCTTCATCGAAAGCGTCCGGCCCCACCAGCACACGATCCGCAAGCAGGGTCCGCCCAGCCTGGGTGATGCCCCACCGCCGGCTGCCAATTGCCTCGATCAGGCCGAGGACCTCCTGCCAGTCCATCCGGATGCGAGTGTTTCCCCTGCTCTTCCAGGACTGCTTGTAACGCGCTCGGATGCGCTCATCGACCTCGTCGATGGTGAGCGGTTCCACGGCGATCAGCGACAGGACCTCCGCGAAGAGCCTGATGCGATCGGCCAGGATCGTGGCCAGACGTGCCGGCGCCGGATCGGACTGGAGCTTCAACCCGGTCGCGGTGAGGCGAAGCTCGTCGGCGGTGTTCTCGACGAGCTGGAGGCCCCGAAGGAAGCCGTAGTAGTCACGCCACGTCGCAGGCTCCAGTCTGGGGGCTGCGCCACCCTGGCGTCGTTCGATGCTCTCGATGTCGAACGACAACTCAGGCTTCGTGTCGAGGCCAACCGCGCGCCCCTCGCCGACCTGCTTGACGAGCTCGAGGACTAGCGGGAGCCACACCGCCTTACCGCCGAGCAGGCCCGGGATCGCGCTGGCCTGCCTGCGCCAGAGCGCCTTCTGTTCGGCGAGAACTTCGGGTCGGCCGGACGGATCACCATGCGTCATGGGGGACATCCTAGATAGACATTCAAGCAGTGATCAATGCCATCAAGGAGTACGTCAGCCTGATTAGGCATCTACTATGAGTTATCACGTCGGTCTGCCCAGGATGGCCCTGGCCGTCACGGTGGGGTACTCGGGACATCCTCGGCTTGTGCGCCAGCGAGGGCGGTGAAGGCACCAAGTTCTGCTGCGGGCCCCACCGAGTTGAAGAACCGCCGTGTCGCCGACGCGTGCGTGGTGGGAGGAGTCGTGCACGTCGGTCATGGACTCGTCTCTCGGATCGGTCGCTGGGCGGCCCGTTTGCTCGGATATCCGAAAGATCAGGCCAGCAGACGCGGGATGGCCAGTAGGCGGCGTCCGACGTTGTGCTCCCGAGCTGGTTGGTCACCTCGTCTGAGGCGCTGCTTGTGCCGCCGAGACACGGCTGTTGCTGCAAACTGCTCGACCAGTCGGGCTGGATGACCACGGACGAGCTGGTGCGAGGCTCAGCTGTCGCCGGGGCGCACCAGCCCGCTCTCGTACGCGATAACCACAAGCTGGGCCCGGTCGCGGGCGTTCAGTTTGTGCAGCAGACGACTCACGTACGTGCGGGCGGTGTCCGGGCTGAGATGCAGGGCCGCCCCGATCTCCACATTCGACCGTCCGGTGCCGACCTGTGCCAGGACGTCGCGTTCCCGCGCGGTGAGCCCGGTCAACCGGGCGGGGTCCGCGATGGGGGAGCGGGCGGCCGCGGCGATCACCCGCCGGGTCACCGCCGGTGACAGCAGCGCGTCCCCGCCGGCCACCACGCGGACGGCGTCCCGCAGGGCGTCGGGCGGGGTGTCCTTGAGGAGGAAGCCGGCGGCGCCGGCGCGGATGGCCTCGAAGAGGTACTCGTCGTCGTCGAAGGTGGTCAGCATGACCACCCGGACGTGGGCCAGCGCCGGGTCGGCGAGGATGCGGCGGGTGGCCTCGATACCGTCACCGCCGGGCATCCGGACATCCATCAGGACGACGTCGGGCCGCTGCTCGCGGGCGACCGCCACACCGGCCCGGCCGTCGCCGGCTTCGCCGACAACGGTGATGTCCGGGGCGCGTTCCAGCAACGCGCGGAGTCCGGTGCGGACCAGGTGCTGGTCGTCGACGAGGACGACGCGTACGTCGGTCATGCGGCGACTCCGGCCAGCGGTAGGTGGACCGAGACCCGGAAGCCGCCGTCAGCGGTCTCGCCGGCATCGAGGGTTCCGCCGAGCAGGGCAACCCGCTCCGACATACCGCGTAGCCCTTGACCCGTCTCAACCGCCGTGCCGCCGGCGGATCCCCGACCGTCGTCAACGATCTCCACCGACAGCCGGGCCGGGCTCGCCCGGATCGTCACAGTGGCGCGGGTGGCGTGTGCGTGGCGTAGCACATTGGTCAGTGCCTCCTGCACGATGCGGTACACAGTGCTGCCGACCACCGTGGGCAGGGTGTCGACCGAGCCGTCGATACGCAGTTCGACCGGCAGCCCACCGCGGCGGACGCCCTCAATGAGCGTACGCAGCTGGGTGAAACCGGGAGCCGGCTCGCGCGGCCCGGGCTCGCGACGCAGCGTGCCCACCGTGGCACGCAGCTCGGCCATGGCGCTGCCGCTCACCGAGTGGATCGCGGCCAGGGCGGCCTCGGCCCGCTCGGGTTCGGCATCAGCGAGTGCCTCCCTCGCCACAGCCGACTGCAGGGTGACCACCGACATCGTGTGTCCGAGCGTGTCGTGCACCTCCCGGGCAATGCGCAGCCGCTCGGCCTCGACCTGCCGGGCTGCCTCCCGGCGGCGTTCCTCGGCCGCCGAGGCGGCCTGCCGGGCCAGCGTGACCCGTAGCGAACGCCGGTTGCGGACGGCGTCACCGAGAGCGATGACGGCGAGTATCAGGGCCGCCTCGGAGCCGAGACCGGCACCGATCACGACAGAGATGTCGTCTCCCTCGACGAGCCGGGCGGCCACCGAAACGGCCAGCAGGCTCCCGCCGACGGCGGCGGCCGGGACCACCCGGCCCCGCTGGGCGGCCACGTAGAGGATGGCGGCGGCCGGCGCGGCCACGCCGACCGGCGGCAACTCCAGCGCGTAGTAGCCGAGGATGCCGGCGGCTGTCGCCAGCAGCGCGGGGACGGTCCAACGCCGGGCCACCAGCAGCAGTACGGCCAGGCCGACCCCGAACCCGCCGGCCAGCGCCGCCTGGGAGATCGGCGCGTCCTCGGTCACGATCGCAGCCGCGACCAGGCCCAGGATGGCCACAGCGAGCAGCGCCTCGGTTCGGGTGGGTGAGGTGGCCTGCACGTCCGTGAGCCTAAGTCGGCGCGGGCCCGCGCCGCTGCCGTCCGCAGGCATCGCCCCCGCCCCCATACGTACGTCGAGAAGCGATGCCAGCTCACGCGGCTGCGCGGCAGACGGCCCCGATTTGGCGACCTAGCGTCAACGGCGACATCACAGATCGTGACCACATGGGTCCCGAGATTAAGGAGAAGTACTGCTGTGTCCCGTATCAGGCTGACGTGGACCGTGCTTATCGTGCTCGTCTGGGCAGCGATGATGTCCTTTGGTGGGGTCGCGGCCGAGACCGTGATGCTCTACCCGAACATTTTCGGGGACGCACCCGCCTCGCTGGACCGGGCCCGTGAGTTCCTGGTCGCCGGAGGCCCGAGCGACTACTTCCCGCCGCTGGGCGCCTCGGTCGTGTTGATGAGCCTCGCCGCGACCGCCCTCACGTGGCGCAATCGGCGACTGCGGTGGTACGTCGCCGCCGCCGCGGCGGTCTTCATCGCCTGCGAGTTCCTGTTCTCGGTGGTGTTCTTCTGGCCACGCAACGAGATCATGTTCGTCGACCCGGTCGGCACGCACTCCCCGGAGTACCTACGCCAGGTTGCCGAGGAGTTCGTCGCCGGCCACTGGGTGCGCCTCGCCGGCGGAGCGGTGACATCCGCGCTGGCATTCACCGCCCTGCTGCGCTTCGCCAGGGAAACCGCGCCGGTACGGGCCACGCGATGAGCGTCGGGCGTCGCACGCTCGGGTTCTCGTGGCCTGCCCTGGTCGCGCTCGCCGTGTTGGCCGCACCGCGGGTGGTCCTGCACGACCTGCACGTCGTGGAGGAAGGGCAGCCCGCCGCCGTGCTGCTCGCGGTCGTACCGCTGATCTGTTGGGTCGCCGCCGTGCTGTGGCGGCGTCCGCCGCGTCCGTTCCTGACCGTGGTGGTCATCGGGGCGATCTACGGTGTTCTTCTCGCGGTTGGTCACCAGATTCTGTGGGACGAGGCGTTCGGTGCGACCGGGCCGAGGCTCGGGGACATCGACCCTCGGGCGCAGGAAGCGATCCTTCGGGTGGCGGCGGTGTTCTCCAGCCTCGTCACCGGAATCCTGACCGGGGTGGTGGCCGGGGCGGTGGCGGCGGTCCTGGGCCGGCTCGTCATCGGGCGGCAGCGCGCCGCCGGGCAGTCGGTCGAGAAGGCGTGGCGCGGACCGGACGACGCGGGTGCCACTCGGCCACCGCAAGGCTGATCTGTCAACCGGCGAGCACCAGCCCGGCGCGAGCAGGGGACGGCCGCTGAACGCGGCCGTCCCCAGAGGTGGTGCGGACGTCAAGGGCATGTCCCGAGGTTCAGCGGATCGTCGCCCCGCCGGTGGGGGTCGGCTGGATCCGCTCGAACCGCACCTTGCTCAGGAATCCCGGGAGGTCACTGAGCACGTACAGTTCGCCGTTCACATCGGCGCCGAACGCAGTCGGCTGGGTGGGGAAGGTGCCGATCTCAGCGGACTCGTAGCCACCCGTGGACTTGGGACGCACGGCGAAAGCGCGGGTCGAGCAGTAGTCGCTGGCGATGTAGGTGCCCCGCGCCTCCGGGGTGACGGACCCCCGGTACACCAGGCCGCCGATGATGGAGCAGTTCTCCGTCATGTAGTGGTCGTACTCGACGATCGGGTCGGTGAGCCGCACGCCCGGCCGGCACTGCGTCTCGTCGAAGACCGGCGTGCCCTCTCGACAGGACCAGCCGAGGTTCGCGCCACGCTGCGACGGGCGGACGTGGTTGATCTCCTCGATCAGACCCTGGCCGACGTCACCGATCCACAGCGAGTTGTCGGCCGGGTCGATGGAGAACTTCCACGGGTTGCGCAGCCCGTAGACCCAGATTTCCGGGCGCGCGCCCGGCGTGCGGACGAACGGGTTGTCGTAGGGCACGCAGTAGGGCTTTCCCCCGCAGCTGCGGTTGACGTCGATCCGCAGGATCTTGCCGAGCAGGGTGCCGAGGTTCTGGCCGCTCTTGTAGGGGTCGTTCGCGTAGCCACCGTCGCCGAGGGACCAGTAGAGGTAGCCGTCGCGGCCGAAGGCCACCTGTCCGCCGTTGTGGTTGCCGTACTCGGCGTGCGCCTGGGTGAGCAGCACCTGCACCCGATCAGGAGCGTTGATGGGCACTCGCGCCAGGGTCAGCGCGCCGGCCGGCAGGCTCGTGTAGGCCACGTAGAGCATCCCGGTCCGCGCGAAGTTCGGCGCCGGAGTGATGCCGAGAAGGCCGCGCTCGTTGTCCGACGTGTCGATCCGGGCGGTCAGGTCGATCACCGGGTCGGGTGCCAGGCCGGTGTCGGGGTGGTAGGCGCGGACAGTGCCGTTCTTCTCCGCGATCAGCATCCGGCCGTCCGGCAGCCCGGTGATCGCGATCGGACGCTGCAGACCGAAAGCCACCTGTTCGGAAACCACGGTCAGCTCAGCGAGTGGCGCAGCACGGAGTTTCGATGGGCCGGCCGCGGCGGTGCTGGCCACCGGCGCCGGTGGCGACAGAGACGTAGCCAGGGCCAGAACGAGCAACCCGGCCAGCATGGCGGCCGGGCGACGACGTCGTCGTGACATGTTCAGCTCCTCGAGCAGGTGGGTGGTGGACGCGGTCTGGGAGCGTTCCCACGATACATTGGCTCGAATCGATATCCAACCTCTCGCTGATCTCTCGCGGCCGGTCGTACCAGGTGTGGTTGCGGCGGGGTGCGCGCTGACGCAACTCCGGCGGCGGCCGGCTCGTTGGTAGCGAGGGGCGGACGGAGGCGGACGATGGCGGCGGGGCGGGGTGCCGAACTGCTGCGCCCTCCGGTGAGCTCGGGTCGGGCGACGTTCCTGGAGCTGTTCTTCGATCTGGCGTTCGTCGTGGCCCTCACCCGGGTCTCGCAACGATTCGCGGGGTTGAGCGATGACACCGGCTGGGCGCTCGCCGGGGGGTTCGGGCGTACCCTGCTGCTCTTTCTGGCGCTCTGGTTGATCTGGTCGCACACCGCCTGGATCACCAGCCGGTACGAACCGGAGCAGCCGATCATTCAGGCCGTCGTGGTCGGCACCATGTTCGCCGGCCTGATCATGGCGGTGACGCTGCCCCGCGCCATGGAGGAGCGAGCGCTGCCGTTCGCGGTCGCGTACCTGATGGTGATGGTGGTGCGGCCGCTGGTGGTCGCCGTCGCGCTGCGTGGCCATCCGCGACGGCTGGTGCCCTTCCGGCTTGTCGTATGGGCTCTGGCGAGCGCCCCGCTGTGGCTGGCCGGCGCGTTGGGCCCGGATCACCTCCGCCTGCCGCTGTGGGTTGTCGCCCTCGCTGTCGACTACCTCGCCTGGACTTTGGGCTGGCCGCTGCCGTGGCTCGGGGTCGCGAAGGTGGGTCGGTGGCGGATCGCGGGGACCCATCTCGCGGACCGTTATCAGCAGATGTTCCTCATCGCGCTCGGTGAGTCGATTCTGGTTATCGGCGTGGTCTTCAGCGGCGCGGACTACTCCGCGGAGCGGGCAGCCGCCTTCGCGGTCGCGTTCGCCACCAGCGCGCTGCTCTGGCGGATCTACTTCTACCGCGCCGGTCTGCTGCTGACGGAGGCGTTCGACCGGGCGGGTATGCCCGGCCGGCTGGGAGCGGTGTCGGAACGGACGCACCTGTTGATCGTGCTCAGCGTGCTCGTCACGGCGGTCGGCTACGAGCTGGTGATCGATCATCCGTACGGGCAGCCGCGGCCCAGTTGGCTGCTGTTCGTGGTGGGCGGTCCGATGCTCTTCCTCGTCGCCCGGGTGCGGTTGCAGCACGAGATTTTTGGTCGGGTTTCCCATTCCCACCTGATCGGATTGGTCGCTCTGCTGCTGTGCACGCCGGCGTTGGCCCAGTGGGCGCCGATGGTCGGGCTGAGCGTGGTGGCCGCAGTGCTGGCCCTGGTCGCGCTTGTCGACGCGTTGCGCAGGTGGGGACAGCCGACGGAGATTTCCGCTTCACCGATCGGAGGCGGAACCTCCGACGTTGGCGATTCCGAGGCGTAACGCGGTCAGGCGTAGCTACCGCGGCCACCGCAGACCCGCCGTCTGACCCGAGCGGGGGCGGAGTTGGCCGACGAGGTCGGCTTCGACGAGGTCACCGTCTCGGCGCTCGCCCGGCGGTGCGGCGTCAAGCTCCCGAGCTTGTACTCGCACCTGAAGAACTCACAGGATCTCCGGGTCCGCATTGCGCTGTTCGCGCTGGAGGAACTCGCTGACCGTGTGGCCGATGCCGTCGCCGGTCGTGCCGGCAGGGATGCCCTGGCCGCTTTCGCCGACGCCTACCGTGACTACGCCAGGGAGCACCCGGGCCGCTATGCCGCCGCTCGGCTCCGGCTCGATCCGGAAACGGCGGCCGCCAGCGCCGGCGTCCGGCACGCGCAGATGGCCAGGGCGATCCTGCGGGGCTATGAGTTGAATGACCCGGACGCGACGCACGCGGTCCGGCTGCTGGGCAGCGTCTTCCACGGCTACGTCAGCTTGGAGCTGGCCGGCGCTTTCGCGCACAGCGCCCCCGATGAGCAGCAATCCTGGGACTGGATCGTGGACTCACTCGACGCGCTGCTACGCAGCCGCGGCTCCTGACGGGGCGAGGGACGCACTAGTCCGCGAGTGGTTTGCGGCGCGGCGCGCCGGTGAACACCGATATTCCTCGAGAGGCATTGAGGTAATGACCACCGAGCATCACTGGACCACCCCGATCACTGCGGAGCTGCTGCGCGGCTTCGTCGACCTGGAGACGACCGCGCGCGGTCTGCTGCCGCATCGGCTGACCGCACGGGCGCGCCGGCAGATCCCCGACGACCAACTGGCCATGGCGGAGGCCCAGCCTTCCGGTGTGCGGCTGGCGTTCCGTACCGAGGCCACCACGATCGAACTGGACACGCTGCCCACCAAACGGGTCTACCAAGGCTTTCCGCCCCCACCGGACGGCGTCTACGACCTGCTGATCGACGGCCGCCTGACCGCGCAGGCCTCGGTGCCCGGAGGCAACGTCCGGACCGTCACCGACATGTTCACTCAAACCTCGGTGCTGGCCGAGGGGCCGACCGGCACCGCCCGCTTCGCCGATCTGCCCGCGGGTGAGAAAAACGTCGAGATCTGGCTCCCACACACGGAGATCACTGAGCTGATCGCGCTGCGCACCGACGCGCCCGTCGAGCAGACCCCGCCCAACCGGCGCAGGACGTGGCTACACCACCGCAGTTCCATCAGCCACGGTTCGAATGCCGGGCATCCCAGCGCCATCTGGCCGGCCCTGGCCGCGGCTGAGGGCGGCGTGGAGTTGGTCAACCTGGGGTTCGGCGGGAGCGCTCTGCTCGACCCGTTCACCGCCCGCGCCATGCGGGACATCACCGCGGACCTGATCAGCGTCAAGATCGGCATCAACATCGTCAACAGCGATGTGATGCGTCTACGCGCCTTCACCCCCGCGGTCCACGGGTTCCTCGACACTGTCCGGGAGGGGCATCCGACCACACCACTGCTGGTCGTGTCCGCCATCCTGTGCCCGGTGCAGGAAGACACGCCCGGCCCTCTCGCGCCAGACCTCGAGGGCGGGAGCCTGCGGTTCAAGGGCACGGGAGATCCGGCCGAACGCACCGCGGGGCGGCTGACCCTCAACATCATCCGTGACGAACTCGCCCGGATCGTCGAACAGCGCTCGGCCGACGACCCGAACCTGCACTACCTCGACGGACGCGACCTGTACGGCGCGGCCGACTACGCCGAACTCCCACTACCCGACGAGGTCCACCCCGACCCTGCCGGACATCGCCGCATCGCGGAGAACTTCGCGCGGCTCGCGTTCGGCGACGGCGGCCCATTCGCCACGAAGACCGGCTAACCGTTTGGGTACGCAGACATCGAGGACCGCGCCGAATTTCCGAGGTGCCGCCCGGGGGTGGGTTGCCGATTTCAGCTCCAGAGCCCTGCCGAGCGGTAGCGGCTCGGCTCGAAGATAGGTTGGCTCGATGGGAGACCTCGGGCACCTGTTCCGCTCGGCCGCCGAGCATGCCGCTGACTACCGAACGTCGCTGTCGGAGCGTCAGGTTGGAATTCCCGTCGACAGGTGGCGCTGAACGGTGCCTTCTCCGGCCCATTGCCCTCCGCGTCGTGCCCGCCGGAACAGGTGCTTGCCGACCTGATCGCTGCGGCCGAGCCGGGGCTGGTGGCCAGCGCCGGCCCGCGGTACTTCGGGTTCGTGGTCGGTGGCGCGTTGCCGGCGGCGACCGCGGCGGACATCGTGGCAGCTGGTTGGGACCAGCTCGCGACCAACGCCGTGACATCGCCGGCCGCTGTCGCGGCCGAAGCTGTCGCAGGTGGCTGGTTGAAGGAGTTGCTGGGTATCCCTGCGTCGGCGTCGGTCGGTTTCGTCACCGGTGCCCAGGCGGCCAACACCGCAGGGCTCGCCGCCGCCCGGCACCAGGTACTGGCGGATGCGGGCTGGGACGTGGAACGGCGCGGGCTGCTCGGGGCGCCACCGATCCGGGTGATCGCTGGTCAGGAGCGGCACGGGAGCATCGACCGGTCGCTGCGTCTGCTCGGCCTCGGGACCGACGCGGTGCGCCCGGTGCCCGCCGAGCCGAACGGTGCCATCGACCTCGAATCGCTGCGGGAGGCACTGCGGGCCGGATCGTCTGGTCCCACCATCGTTTGCCTGCAGGCCGGGAATGTGAACACCGGTGCCTGCGACCAACTCCGCGAGGCATGCGAACTGGCACGCCGGCACGGCGGCTGGGTGCACGTGGACGGGGCATTCGGGCTGTGGGCGGCGGCTAGCCCCGGCACCCGGCACCTGGTGGACGGGCTGGAGTTGGCCGATTCGTGGGCCTGCGACGGTCACAAGTGGCTCAATCTTCCGTACGACTCGGCGTTCGCGTTCTGCGCCCGGCCCGATGTGCACGCCGCGGCGATGTCCTACAGCGCCCCGTACCTGGTCGGTTCCGGCGGGACGCCAGTCGGAGCGGACCTGACCGCGGAGTCCTCACGGCGGGCTCGTGGGTTCGCCGTCTGGGCCGGACTGCGCGAACTGGGCAGCCTCGGCGTCGCCGCAGTGGTCGAGCGCTGCTGCGAGTTGGCCCGTCGATTCGCCGTCGGCCTGGCCAGGGCCGGCTTCGAGGTCGCGAACGAGGTGGTCCTCAACCAGGTGCTGGTCGGCTTCGGCGACGATGCGCGCACCGACCGGGTGGTGGCCGCGGTCCAGGCTGACGGCACCTGCTGGATGGGTGGAACAACGTGGCGAGGACGGCGGCTGATGCGGATCTCCGTGTCCAACGCCGCCACGACCGAAGCGGACGTGGACCGGTCGATCGCCGCGATCACCCGTCTCACCCGCACAACCGATCGGAGAGACGCGCACCGCGCGTTGATGTCGAAACGGCGTTCCTTCACGGGTAGTGGCGAGCGCCACGCCTTCCCCGCCCCCACCGAAAGAGTAGATAGAACGATCGGTCTTGACGAGGGAGGTCCGAGTCGGTACGGTTTTCACGGACAGAACGTTCGTTCTGCCTGGCGCCAGTCAAGTGTGCAGCTGTGCCTGAAGGAGACCGCCATGCCTACCAAGATCACCCTCGTCATCGGTAACCCCGCGGACCCCGACGACTTCGAGAAGGTCTACGCCGACGTACGCCGGGCCGCCGAGACGTTCCCGAAGCTTCAGCGGGTCGAGTCGGCCAAGGTGTGGCCGGAGGAGGACGGCACGCCCACTCCCGCGTACCGGACGCTCGACCTGTACTTCGCCAGCTACGAGGACGCCGCTGCCGCAGTCGCGACGCCCGCCGCCGGTGCCGTCTTCGGTGGGCTCCAGGGCGCTCAGGTGGAGATCACGGGGCTGTTCTCAATCATCGAGTAGCACCGCCCTTCCCCTCCCGCCAGCGGCCCGCCCCCCCGCTGGGCGTCCGTCCCCTTCGCTCCGGAATCACCGAGAGGATGACCATGACCACCCTTGCCGTTCCCGGCATCTCGACGACGGCCGCTGCCCTGCGGCGCTTGTACTTCGGTCGCTTCGCCTTCGCAATCGTCTGGGCTGCCGTGATGCTCCCACTCGCCAAGCACCTCAACCCCCTCACCGTCGCGCTGCTCGTGCTCTACCCGCTGTTCGACGTTGCCGCCGCCATCGTCGACGTCCGCGCGTCGCGAGCCACCGGATCGCCCACCCTGCTGTACGTGAACGTCGCGATCAGCCTGCTCGCCGCGGTGGGCCTGGGCGTCGCCGGCGCGTCCGGCATCCCTGCGGTCCTGCGCGTCTGGGGCGCCTGGGCGGTCGTGGCCGGACTGGTGCAGCTGATCGTGGCTGTCACCCGCCGCACGATGGGCGGCCAATGGCCGATGATCATCAGCGGTGGCATCTCCGTCATCGCCGGTGGATCGTTCGTCGCGGCCGCCTCCGCGGACAACCCGGCGCTGACCAACGCCATCGGCTACGCCATCCCCGGCGCCATCTTCTTCCTCATCGCGGCCATCCGCCTCGGCCGCGCCGCGAAGGGAAACTGACGTGCAGAACGCCACGTACGACGTCGTTGTCATCGGCGCGGGGCCGGTGGGGGAGAACGTCGCCGACCGCGTCGTGCAGGGCGGCCTGACCGCCGCGATCGTCGAGCGGGAACTGGTGGGTGGCGAGTGCTCGTACTGGGCCTGCATGCCGACCAAGGCATTGCTGCGCAGCCAGGCCGCGCTCCGGGCGGCTCGTCAGCTGCCCGGTGCGCGCGAGGCGGTGACCGGCGAGCTGGACGCGGCGGCCGTGCTGCGCCGCCGGGACGCCGTCGCCTCGCACTGGAAGGACGACGGTCAGGTGTCCTGGCTGGACTCCGCGGGGATCGCCCTGTACCGGGGCCAGGGGTGGATCGGCTCCGACCGGATCGTCGAGGTGACCGGGGCGGACGGCGCCACCACCTCGCTCACCGCCCGACACGCGGTCGTCATCGCGACCGGAAGTGGCGCACTGGTGCCGGACATCGCCGGTCTGCGTGAGGCGGCACCGTGGACCAGCCGTGAGGCAGCCGCCGCGAGCGAGGTTCCCGGCCGGCTCGCCATCATCGGCGGTGGCGTGGTGGCCACGGAGATGGCGACCGCGTACGCCGGCCTCGGATCAGCGGTGACGGTGCTCGTGCGCGACGGAGTGCTCACTCAGGCGGAGCCGTTCGTCGGCGAGCGGGTCACGCAGTCCCTGCGGGAAGCTGGCGTGTCGGTTCAACTCGGTGCCGAGGCCACGTCGGTGAGCCGCGACGGCGACGGCACGGTGCACATCACACTCACCGGCGGCGACCAGGTCGAGGCCGACGAGATCCTCGTCGCGATCGGCCGTACGCCGAACACGCACGACGTCGGCCTCGACCGGATCGGCCTGAAGCCGGGCGCCTGGCTCACTGTCGACGACACCCTGCGGGTGGTCGATGATGCCGGCGCGTTGATCGGCAACGGATGGCTGTACGCGGCCGGGGACGTCAACCGGCGTGTGCTCCTGACCCACCAGGGCAAGTACCAGGCTCGCGCGGTGGGCGACGTGATCGTGGCGCGGGCCACTGGCGAAGCGGCAGACGACCGCCCGTGGGGTCGGCACGTCGCCACCGCCGACGAGCGCGCCGTGCCGCAGGTCGTCTTCACCGACCCGGAGATCGCGTCGGTGGGGCTGACCGCAGCCGCCGCCGAGGCCGCCGGACTGCGGATCCGGGTCGTCGACTACGACCTGGCCGCCGTCGCCGGGGCCGCGCTGCACGCCGACGGCTACCAGGGGCACGCCCGGATGGTCGTGGACGAGGACCGACGGGTCATCGTCGGCCTCACCCTCGTCGGCCCGGACGTCGCGGAACTGATCCACGCCGCGACGATCGCCATCGTCGGCGAGGTCCCACTGGATCGGCTGTGGCACGCCGTGCCCGCGTACCCGACCGTCAGCGAGGTCTGGCTGCGCCTGCTGGAGGCGTACGGTCGCTGATCTGAGCCGTGCGGCCGTCCGCGCCGTCGCCTGCGAGCGAGGGCGGGCTCAACCGGTGGTGGAAACACTGAGGAGCTGGGTCATCCCCTCACCGGGGGTGGCCCAGCCCCAGGTCGTGCGCGGGCTAACGGGCCGACTCTGTCGACTGGCGCTCCGAGTTGATCCTGAGGAGTCCTTCGACACCGCGCAGGAAGGTCTCGGACACCAACGTGGGGTCGGAGAGGCATCCGGCCGCCATGGCGCCGTCCCGGAGCATGACGAAGTGGCGCGCTGCGGGGTCCGCCGTTCCTTCGTGGACCTGTGCCATGAGCGTGGTGATGGTGCCCAGGAACCATGCCCGGTGGGCGATGAGTTCTTGGTGCACGGGATGGCTGGTGTCGGGGTATTCCGCTGCGGCGTTCAGGAACGCGCACCCACGGAACCCGGGGGACTGGATGTTCTGAGCGATGGAATTGGCGATGGACAGGAGCGGCTCGACCGGCGAGAGGTTGGCGGCGAGGGCCTCGTCGACCATGCCGCGCTCCAGCTGATGCACCTCACGCAGGTAGGCCAGGATGAGGTCGTCCTTGCTGGGGAAGTGCCGGTAGAAGGTAGCCCTGGTCACCTTCGCCTCGGCGATGATCCGATCGACGCCAACGGAGTGGATGCCCTCCGCGTAGAAGATCCTGGTCGCCGTGCGGAGAAGCTTGAGACGTGCCTCAGAGGGTCGGGCATTGGGTTCGTCGCTCGCCATCCAACCATCTTAGCGACAGAACGTTCGGTCTGATCTGTACCTGAGGGCATTTCTTCGATCTCGCTGACGGTGGCCTCATCAGTGCTGGATTCTGGATGCGGCAACCCATCGGAGCCGGGATCGCGCGGGCTGATTCGCAATGCCGAGGAAATGCTCCGTCGACCGTCCTCGTCGGTCCGGCCTGCATACCGCAGGCAGCGGGTGGCGAGCCCCTCGAAAGGAACTCCAGATGAGCGCTGCTCCTGACATGTCTGCCCAGGAGATGCCGACAGTTGTGCTGATCCACGGGGCATTCGCCGGCTCGTCGAGTTGGAATGGGGTGATTGCCAACCTCAAACGTCGGGGTTACCCGGTCATTGCCGTCGCCAACCCGCTGCGCGGTGTGCAGAAGGACGCCGCTTACGTGCGGGCTCTCCTGGACAGCTTGCCCGGACCGGTTGTGATGGCCGCCCATTCCTACGGCGGGCTGGTCATGACCGAGGCCGCGGCTGGTGCCTCCAACGTCAAGGCCCTGGTGTACGTCGCCAGCGTGAGCCCGGACGTAGGCGAAAGTGTGATCGGGTTGCTCGGCAAGTACCCCGGAAGTCAGCTCGCCACCAGCATCAATATGGTGCCGATCCCCTCCGACGACGGCGGCACGACCATGGATCAGTACATCCTGCAGGACAAGTACCCCGAGGTGTTCGCCGCCGACGTCGACCCCGGCACCGCCGAAATCATGGCGGCAACGCAGCGGCCGGCCTCGGCGAGCGCCCAGGAGGAGAGCGTGACCAAGGCCGCCTGGAAGACGATCCCCTCCTGGACCCTGATCACCACCCAGGACCAGGGCATTCCGCCAGACCTGCAGCGCTTCCTGGCCGACAGGGCGGGCTCCACGGCAGTTGAGATCGCCGCTTCCCACGCGGTGGCCGTCTCGCAACCCGGCCCGGTCGCAGACCTCATCGACACCGCCGCCCGCGCCACGGCACGCTCTATGCAGATGTCCAAGAGTCGTCGGGGTTGACCAGGCTTGCCGAAGCGACGGTCCGGTTCATTCCACCGCTGTCGGTGCCGAGCAGAACCGTGCCCAAGCCGAGCGTCCGAAGCTGCGATGATGCTTCGGTGAGTCAGACAGCGGAATGGGACCGCGTGGTCGAGGGCGCCCGTGTTCATTTCATGGCCGGCCAGGACGACGAGCCGGAGACTGCCGACAACATCGATGCGCACCTGTACCTTGCTGATGGCACCCGTCGGTACGCCACGTTCATGACGACGGATGAGATCGGTCGCATCCTGCAACGTTGGGCTGTGACCGGGGAGGTTGGAGGCGGCCGATACTTCTCGTGCTCCGACCTGGTCATCATTCCGAGGCCCGGAGTCGAGGCGATGGTGGCGGCACTGGGAGAGATGATCCGATCCGGCGACGTCGACGTGATGCTCAGCAAGCTGGAGGACAGCGCGATCTAGTGCTGTGACCAACCGGGTGACACCCCGCCGGTCTACTTCGACTTGCCGTCGTCAACGCGGTGCCTGGGCCACAGCTTTCTGGGTGAGGAGATACCCCTGGGCGGGGCTGTCCGGCCCATCGGCAGGGACGCCACCCCAGAACACGGTGGTGAAGCCAGCGTCGGTGACACCTTGCTCCATCTCCTGCGGTGTCTGCCAGTAGAGGTCGAACTCGACGCCAAGATTGCTGCTGCGTCCCGCGCGTCGGACCTGACTGGTCCCGGCCTTGAAGGCGGTCACCAGATAGCCGCCCGGCCTGACGACGCGATACAGCTCGCCGAAGGCGGCTTGTCGATCGGCCGGTGCCAGGAAGATGAGGGAGTACCAGCAGACCACGCCTACCAGCGACGCGTCCTCGAAGGGCAGCTCACGCAGGTCGGCAACGTCGAATCGGTGAGCCGCATGGTCACGGCGGGCCACGCGGATCATCTCGGGTGAGAGGTCGACTCCCCAGGGCGCCAGGCCCTTGGCCGACAGGTAGGGCGCGAGGCGCCCTGTTCCGCAGCCGACGTCGCCGACGTTGGTGCCCAGCCCCGCGGCAAGCGCCAGTACGCAGAACAGGTCGAGGACGGCCCTCTCCGCGGGCATGCGATCCAGAGCGTCAGAAAGGCGTTCCGCATAGAGCTCGGCGAGGACGTCGTGCGCGGCTCGTAACTCTTCGGTCTTGGCATCCACGGGGAGGACTGTAGGAGCCCATGCCCACCCGCACCTGCCGCCGTCCGGGCGATCAGTGCGGGAAAGCGCGGGGGATGCGCGCGTCGAGAAGCTCGTCGCGGAACGCTTGGATGCGTGTGATGACCTGTCGTCTGCCGATGGTGTTCTCGACGCGGTCGAGGTAGAGGCATCGGGCCGCGGACGGCGGCGACCCGCCAGGCGGGGAGGTTGGACAGGGCACTGTGCAGGATCGTGCCGTCGAACCGGGTTGGGTTCTCCCTCGATCGGCGTGATGCCGTCGGGAAAGTGCCGGCCATCCCTTCTGCCTACGCGGCTAAGCCGCACAACCTGATTGCTGCGTGAGTGTCAGCTGTCCGAGTTCCTGGGTGCATCGGGTGAGCGCGACGTAGAGGCCGTTCCAACCGCGCGGTTCGGCGGCAATGCCCTGAGGGTCGATGAGGAGCGTCGCGTCCCATTCAAGTCCCTTGGACTGGGTTGCGGTGAGCACTGGCACATCACTCAGTACGGCTTGGAGTGTGACGATGCGCTCCGCGGGGGCGATGACGCCGACCGTGCCGCCGTGCCACCGTTGCTGCAACTGCCGCACTGCTTCGGCGGCGGCGCTGGCAAGCCCAGCCGGTGTGATGGTGAGCTCCCAGGGGGCGATGCCGGAGGAACGTACCGCTCGTGGCGGAGTGTTGTGGCTGCCAGCCTTCTTCAAGACCGGTTCGGTGAGGTCCATGACCTCGCGTGGGGTCTGGTAGCAAATGGTGAGTTCGGCGCCGGTCCAGCGGTCTCCGAAGGCAGCCCGCACCGCTTGTGCCCAGGTGGTGTGCCGGTGCGCTGCCTCGGCCTGGTCGATGTCGCCGACGGCGGTGATGGACCGACTGGGACAGCGCCGGAGAACCATCTGCCACTGCATTTCGGACAGCTCCTGCGCCTCGTCGATCACGACGTGGCCGTACACCCAACCGCGCTGGCGGCGAGCGCGGTCGGCGAGGAACTCGCCCTGTGGCTGCGGGGTGTGGACCTCGCCGAGCAGGTCGGCGAGGGCGTCGAGCAGAGGGATGTCGCTTGATGCCCATGGAGCGGGCTCGGCCGCGACGGCCGTGATCTCCTCGGAGGACAGCTGCGGCGCGAACCGGGCCAGCAGGGTGCGGTCGGTCAGGAAATCACCCAGCAGGGTTTCGGGGTCGAGGGTGGGCCACCATGCCTCGATGAACCGGGCGATGGTGGCGTTCTCGGCGATACGACAACGAAGCTGCTCGACTTCCTCCTCGGAGAGCAAGCCGTCGATGTCGCTGCCGGTGGACGTCCGGGTGGCGGAGTGGTCATGCTCCATGCCCTTGTCGACGCGGGCGAGGATGTCCTCGAAGCCTTCCTCCATCTCCTCCATCAGCGCCTCGCGCTGCTCGGCGACGACATCGGCCAGGAGGTGGTGCAACTGCTCGGCGAACGCCGCGCGGGCCCGGTGGTACGGGCGCCCCTGCACCGCCGAGGCGAGCGCCTGCGCCACAGTTGCGGCTGGAATGACGTAGAACTCGCCCTCCCAACGCAGCTTCAGCTCGCGCGGTCGGGGGAGCAGTGACGCGACGTAGCTTTCGAGCGTGGGCTGCCAGAGGGCACGGCCCTTGATTTCGGCCAGAAGCCGGCTCTCGTCGCGGCCCACCGCAACGTCGGCCAGCAGGGTGTCGCAGGTCGCCGAGACGACGGCTGTCTCACCGAGCGCCGGGAGCACCTGGGCGATGTACTGGAGGAACCGCGGCGAGGGGCCGAGGACCAGGACCGCCTGGTCGGCCATCTTTCGGTGGGTGAACAGCAGGTACGCGACGCGGTGCAGGGCAACCACTGTCTTGCCCGTGCCCGGACCGCCCTGGACGATCAGCGGGCCGGTCGCCTCAGCCCGGATGATGTCGTCCTGTTCGCGTTGCAGGGTGGAGATCGCCGTCGACATGTGACCGGTGCGCCGCTGGTCGAGGGCGGCCAGTAGAGCGCCTTCGCCAACGAGGTCCGCCGTTGTGCTCCCGTCCAGGGGCTCGTCGTCCACGCCGACGACGGCCGATCCCGTCGTGCGGATGTGCCGGCGCCGCGCCTGACCCTGTGGGTCGACAGCCGTCGCGGTGTAGAAGGGCCGAGCTGCGGGAGCGCGCCAGTCCACCAGCAGTGGCTCAGCGCCCTCGCCGTCGTTACGGAGACCGACACGGCCCACGTGGCGCACGGTGCCATCAAGGCCGTCGAGGCGGCCGAAGACGAGACCGTCCTCTGCTCGCCGTAGCTCGTCGTACTGCTGGCGGAGCATGCGCTGCCGGGCCCGCTCCAACGCGTCCAGGGGCTCTGACGAAAGCTCGACCTGCAGGTGATCGGCCAGCCTGTCGCGCCGGGCCGTGGCCAAGTCCAGAAACGCCTGTTCCTCGGCGACCGCGGATCGACGAGCGGCATCCTCTGCGATAGAGGTCGGCAGTTGGCCGTCAGGTGCTACTTCGTCGACGCCAGCGGTGCCGTTGCTTAGGGCAGACTTCCGGTGCATTCGCAAATCCTTGTATCGGGGTAACCCTCGGCCCGGATGAGCCGCAGCGCATTCGGCGGCAAGCATAGAGTTGGTTTCCCTCACCGGCCAGGAAATCAGCCGGCAGAGATCGGCATCTCAATGCCTTGCGGTTCCGGGGTTGCTTGTGGCCTCATCAATCCCATTTTCTTATTGACAGTCCAGTCTTCATCTGTTCTGCGGGAGGCGTTCCGAGCAGTACGGGTGCTCTTCGGCCTGCGGGCCTGGGTGCGGCAAGATGGCGGCGTGTCGATGGAACGCGTTGAAGCTCCGGCCAGGCTGTTGACCTGGCTCGCAGACCGTCCTGTTCGGGAGGCGACCACCGGCTACGACGCCGCTGGTTGGCAATCGTCGACCTGGGTTCTTCATTCGATGTACGAGAACCCCAGCCTTGCGGGTCTGGGCACTCACGACGAGCTGCGTCGCCACCGGCTCGAATCTGGCGACCTCGCGCCGGAGATCATCGGAGGCATAAACCTCGACGAGGGCACCGCCGACAGCGGTATTCCCTTGGGCTTCGTTGTCCGACCGGGTAGTCCTTGGCGACGGGCGCTCTGGTCGCAACATCTGACCGAGGGGCAGGCATCGGATGGGAGTTACCCGCCATGCCACCGCTGGTTCCCACACCGCAGTTGGCCCGTCGCCGTCCAGCCACCGCCTGAAGGGTCCCTCGACGAGGAGAGCCTGGATGCCCTACTGGACACCCTGAGCCGTTGGTCGGTCGATGGCCCCGGGACCAACTGCGTCGCCTTCTACGCGTCCTTGCCGGCCGGCAACTTCGACAATCCTCACGTCTGGCGGGGACCGTTGTCCGCAGTCCCCGAACTGCTCGAAGAACGTGGGGGCCCCTACCCGTTCTCGCCGACGAATCTGTGGCCCACGGACCGGTCCTGGTTCATCTGGACGGACTTCGACCTACTCGGCACCAAGGTCAGCGGGTCCGAGCAACTGGTCGAGGCGATCAAGAGCCACCCCGCTCTCGAGACGGTGGAGTGGCCCGCTCAACCGCGCTGAGGCGACCTACGGCAGACGTTGGTCGAGGTCGCGCGGCGCGAGGACGATCACCGCGTCGGCGAGGGCTGCCCCGCCTGGTCAGCTCAACGTGAAGGACGCGTCGTCGACGTCGAAGGCGGTGGCGCCGTTGCCGGCCGTCTCGCTGGCGAGGAAGCTGACCGTCGCGGTGCGTTCGGTAGTGGCGGTTCCGCTCGACATGACGTACTGCCGCCACTCCGCCCCGCCGTCGAAGGCCAGGGAGAACCTCGTCTTCGGGGGAATCCCGGTGACCGCCAGCCCGACGTTCAGGTAGTCGCCGCGGCTGGTCTCCGTGGTGGTGGTCCGCACCCAGAAACGGACCGTCAGGTCGCAGTTGGCCGGAACGGTGACGGTGGTGCGCAGCAGGTCGGCACGTGTCACGTCCAGCCCGGCGAAGGTGGCGTACGCGCGGCCGGTGTGTGCGGGCCGGGTCGCGTCGCCGAGCACGACGATGCGGGGGCCGGCCGTCCAGCCGGTGGTGCCGCGCTCGAACCCCGGGTTCGGGTGGATCTGCCCGGTGCAGGGCGGGTCCACCGCTGGCTGGCCGTGGGATGCGCCGCCCGTGGCCAGGAGCAGCAGGGCCGCGACCGAGACGGTGGTGACGAACGCCTTCATCGGTTCTCCCCGCGTCAATACATTCGAGATGGTCGATGTGTATCGACCATGCGCGATGGACGTGGGCGAGTCAAGCCCTTCCCGCCGTCGGCTCCGCGTGGGCGGCGGCTGGCCGCAACATGCTGGCGCTACCGCCTGCGGCGGGCGTCGGCCTCGGTGTCGAGCAGGTCGTTGAGCGTCAGCGCTGAGTTGATCAATGAGAGGTGGCTGAACGCCTGGGGATAGTTGCCGATCTGCTCCCCGGTCGAGGCGATCTCCTCGGCGTAGAGGCCGAGGTGGTTGCTGAAGGTGAACATCTTCTCGAACGTGAGTCGGGCGTCGTCGAGGCGGCCCGAACGGGCCAGCGCCTCGACGTACCAGAAGGTGCACATGTTGAAGGTGCCCTCATGGCCCGGGAGGCCGTCGGGGGAGTGGACCGGATCGTACCGGTGGACCAGGCTGTCGGAGACCAGCTCACGCTCGATCGCCTGCAAGGTGGACTGCCACAGTGGGTCGCTCGGCGTGACGAAACCGACCGACGGCATGGCGAGCAGCGCCGCGTCCAGCACTTTCTCGTCGTACGCCTGCACGAAGGTGCCGCGGGCCCGGTCGTATCCGCGCTCCATGACCTGGTTGTAGATGCGATTGCGCTGTTCGGTCCAGCAGGTCATGTCCCCTGGGCGGCCGGTGCGGGTGGCCAGCCGGATGGCCCGGTCCAGCGCGACCCAGGACATCACCCGACCGAAGGTGTAGTTGCGGGGGTGGTGGCGACTTTCCCAGATGCCGGCATCGGGTTGGTCCCAGTTGTGGCAGAGCCAGTCGACCAGCCGGACGGTGCTCTTCCACACCTGGTGCGAGACGCGGATGCCCTGCTCGTCGGCGAGGTGCATGGCGTAGAGGGCCTCGCCGTGGATGTCGAGCTGGAGCTGGTCGGCGGCGCCGTTGCCGATCCGCACCGGCCGGGAGCCTCGGTAGCCCTCCAGATGGTCCAGCACCTCCTCGTGCAGGTCGGAGGAGCCGTCCACCCGGTACATGATCTTCAGCGGGTCCTGGTGGTCGCCGGCCTCGCGGATTCGCTCGTCCAGCCAGTTCATGTACTGGCTGACCTCCTCGGTGAAGCCGAGGCCGAGCAGCGCGTGCACCGAGAACGACGTGTCGCGTACCCAGGTGTAGCGGTAGTCCCAGTTGCGGGTTCCGCCGACCAGCTCGGGCAGCGCGGTGGTGGGTGCGGCGATCATCGCGCCGGTCGGCGCGTACGTCATGAGTTTGAGCGTGATGGCCGAGCGCTCGACCATCTCCCGCCAGCGGCCGGTGTAGCGGGAACGTTCGAGCCAGCGCCGCCAGTAGTCCCGGGTCCACTCGAACATGCCCTGGATCTCTTCCGGCGAGAAGATGCGCGGTTCGGCGCCGCCCGTCTCCAGGACCACCCCGCCGGTGTCGCCCTCGTTCAGCGTGCCGTACGCGACCAGGTCGCCGCCCTCAAGGTGGACGTCACCCTGTTCGGAGATCAACCGCCGCACGGGGTCGACCGGGTTGAACGTCAGCGTCGCCGACCGGCTGCGGAAGACGTAACCGTTGTGGTGGCGCTCAAGCTGATGCTCTTCGCGGGCGTAGTCGAACCGCGGCCGGCACTCCACCCGGAAGCGCATGCTGCCGCGGACCATGGTGACGGTGCGGACCAGCCGATGCGCGTCGGTGGCCCGCTCGCCGGTGACCGGCATGAAGTCCGTCACCTCGGCCACCCCGTCGGCGCTGATGAACCGGGTGATCAGGATGGGTGTGCCGGGCAGGTAGAGCTGCTTGGTCACGTACCGCACGTCGTGCGGCGCGATCTGGAAGTAGCCGCCCTTCTCCTTGTCGAGCAGCGCGGCGAAGATGCTCGGCGAGTCGAACCGCGGCGCGCAGAACCAGTCGACCGTCCCGTCGCACGTCACCAGCGCGGCGGTCTGCAGGTCGCCGATGAGCCCGTGATCCTCGATCGCCGGATAGCTGTCCACGTCTCTCCCCGGTTCGGCTGCGTCCTGCGCACCGAACCTAGGGGAGGAATTGTCGTCTTAGGTGAGATTCACGTTCCGCCACCCTGTCGCGTGGCACAACCTGCACCGACCATCCGGCAGGCCCCGTCTCGTCTACCCGATCTGACCGGGCACGAGGAGCACGGCTGACGGTAAACCGTCTCC
The DNA here is from genome assembly GCF_007827755.1 of Micromonospora sp. CNZ322. NCBI lineage: Bacteria > Bacillati > Actinomycetota > Actinomycetes > Micromonosporales > Micromonosporaceae > Micromonospora > Micromonospora sp. CNZ322. The sequence goes on along the minus strand of NZ_VITD01000005.1, from coordinate 374,496 downwards.
GGGCTCTGCGAAGATCATCGGTGCGGGCAACCTCGCCTCAGGGTGTTCCTGCTTGTCGCGTACCACTCGCACCGGAAGAGGGGGCAGTTGTGGCCAGGAACAAGCCGCCGTTTGCGATGAGGGCGATGCTCAGGCTGGAACGTGGCACCGCCAATGCCGCCGCCACTCTGCGCCGATACGCTCCGCTCGCCGACGAGCTCGGCGCCGACGGGATGGACGTCGACGTCGAACGCGCGGACGTGCTGCTGTCGGGCCGCCTCGTCGCCGTCAGCGAGGAACGCGCCATGCACGCCATGGCGCGCCCGCTGCTGCACCGCTTCGGGTGGCGCGAGCGGGACTTCGTCTACTCGTCGAACGTCCGCTACGCCGAAACCCTGGAACCCCCGTCCGGTCCGCCGGCCACCCGTCTGGTGATCAACCGGGCCAATCAGGAGCTGGGCTGGGAGGGTGCGACCCACGGCACCGGCCGAACCCCCGACCGGACCATGGAGATCGGGCCGCCCGAGGCCGAGTTCGTCGCCCGGCTCTTCGTCACTGTCGCGGCGACCACGATCGCCGGGACGGTGGAGGCGCTGGAGCCGTGGCTGGCCCGCGTCGAGCCCGCCGCGGTGGGCGTCGACCCGGGCCGCGCGGCCCTGTTGTTCCTCGCCCGCGCCGACCTTGGGACCGAGGCGGAGAGGCTCGGCCTGGGCCCGGTCGAGACCGGCCGCATCGAGGCGGATGCCGACCACGTCATCGAGACCGCGACGGCCGGCGACGGCACGACCCTCTGGCTGCGCCGCGGTACCGACCCGGTCTCCCGGCACTGGCCCGGCATCATCGAGATCCGAGAGATGGTGATCGACGACTCCTACCCGGACTAGACGGGAACGCTCGCCGCGCGGGCCCCCCGCCGGGCCCGGGCGTCAGTGCAGCGGGCGGCAGGAGGAACGGATGACCAGCTCGGTGGGGAGCCGGATGTGGGTGTCGCGTTCGACGCCGGCGATCAGGTCGACCAGCAGGCGCAACGCCTCGGCGCCCATCCGTTGCAGCGGCTGCATGATGGTCGTCAACGGCGGGCTGACAAGCGCCGACTCCGGTACGTTGTCGAACCCGATCACCGACAGGTCGTCGGGCACCGACAGGCCCATGTCGCGGGCCACGGTCATCGTGGAGATCGCGGAGAGGTCGTTACCCGCGAAGATCGCGCTCGGCCGGTCGGTGAGGGCGAGCAGCTCCGCGGCCGTGCCGGCGGCGCTCTCGATCCGGAACCCGCCGACGCGGACGAGGCGTTCGTCCACCGGCACGCCAGCCTCGGCCATGGCACTGCGGAAGCCGGCCTCGCGCAGCTGCGCCGACTTCAGGTCGGTGCGTCCACTGATGTGCCCGATCCGCGTGTGGCCGAGGGACAGCAGGTAGTTGGTCGCCAGCACGGCGCCGGCGAAGTTGTCCGAATCGACGGTGGGCAGGTCGGACGGCCCGGTGTGTGGGTCGACGGCCACGACGTGGAAGCTGTGCTCGGTCTCGACCACGGTCGGCGTGACGATCACGGCGCCGTCGATGAGAGTGCCGGAGAGTCGGGCCAGCGAGCGCCGCTCCCACCCCACGGCGGCGCCCTCGCCGTCCCCGCTGGAGTAGGCCAGCAGCTGGTATCCGCTCCCGGCGACCTCCTGCGACGCCCCTTTGAGCAGCTCGGTCGAGAACGGCTCGAACTCGGCGACCAGGATGCCGAGCACGTTGGTGCGGTGGCTGCGCAGGCTCTGCGCCCCCAGGCTCGCCTCGTAGCCGAGCTCGTGGATGACCTGCTGGACGCGCTCCACGGTCGCCTGGGCCACGCCGTAGCGGCCGTTGACGACCTTCGACACGGTCGCGACCGAGACGCCGGCAGTACGTGCCACATCCGACATCTTGACGCGCTGCTGAAACACCACGTCGATGATGATAGGGCCCCGCCGGGGGCGCGTCGTCAGCGACTCGAAAACGTTATCGATACCGATTGACATCAAGTTACATGACTGTAAAACTTCGCCGCAGGCCGAGTACCGCGACTGACTAGTCGAGGAGACATCGATGGCAACGAAGCGGCGTGCGAGTGCCGTTCTGGCACTGTTAATGACAAGTGTTGTCGTCCTCGCCGGGTGTTCCGGCGGCGGCGAAGAGGCAGCCCCTCAGAGCGAGCTGTACAAAGACCCGGTAACCCTGAGCTGGTGGCACAACGCCTCACAGGACGGGCCCGGCAAGACCTACTGGGAGAAGGTCGCCAAGGACTTCTCCGCACTCCACCCCACCGTCAAGATCGAGATCGAGGCGATCGAGACGAACCAGCTCCAGCGCACCCGGCTCCCTGCCGCGCTGCTGAGCAGCGACCCGCCGGACATCTTCCAGGCCTGGGGCGGCGGCGAGATGACCGAGCAGGTGGAGGCCGACTACCTCAAGGAGATCACCGACCAGACCAAGACCGAGGTCGGCGACATCGGCAGCGCCGCGGAGATCTGGCAGGTCAAGGGCAAGCAGTACGGCCTGCCGTTCCGGATGGGCATCGAGGGCGTCTGGTACAACAAGGAGATGTTCGCCAAGGCGGGCATCGCGGCTCCGCCGGCCACCTTCGAGGAGCTCAACACCGCGGTCACCAAGCTCAAGGCGATCAACGTCATTCCGATCGCCGTGGGTGCCGGTGACAAGTGGCCGGCCGCGCACTGGTGGTACAACATGGCGCTGCGCGCCTGCTCGGTCGACGCCCTCAAGAAGGCCTCCGCGGAGAAGAACTTCGACGATCCGTGCTTCGTGAAGGCCGGCCAGGACCTGAAGGCGTTCATCGACACCAAGCCGTTCCAGCCCAACTTCATCGCCACGCCGGGCCAGAACGACCCGACCAGCGCCAATGGCATGCTCGCCAACGGCAAGGCCGCGATGGAGCTCATGGGTGACTGGAACCGCGGCACGCTGGACACCGTCACCACGGACAAGGCGAAGCTCGCGTCGTTCCTCGGCTGGTTCCCGGTGCCGGCGATCTCCGGTTCCCCGGGTGACCCGAAGGCGGCTCTCGGCGGTGGCGACGGGTTCTCCTGCGCCAAGAACGCCCCGGCGGAGTGCGTCGAGTTCCTCAAGTACATCGTGAGCCCCGAGGTGCAGAAGGGCTACGCCGAGACCGGCACCGGCCTGCCTGTCGCCAAGGGCGCGGCGGATGCCGTGAAGGACCCCGCGTTGAAGTCCATCCTGGAGGCCACCTCCGGGGCGAGCTACGTCCAGCTCTGGCTGGACACGGCTTACGGCAGCACCGTCGGCAACGCGATGAACGACGCGATCGTCGCCATCTTCGCCGGCAACGGGACGCCTGAGAAGGTCGTCTCGGCAATGAAGGCGGCCGCAAGCAAGTGACCTCCGCCAACCAGATCCGTATGCCCGCCGGCGGCGCTTCCGCGTCGCCGGCGGGCCCCCACAGGGCCGGGCGCGACTCCGCCCGCCGAGCCGACAACCGCCGCAAGTGGTACGAGATCATCGGGCTCACCACGCCGGCCGTTCTGATCTACGTGATGTTCGTGCTGGTGCCGATGGGCTTCGCGGTCTACTACAGCCTGTTCCGGTGGCGCGGGGTCGGCCCTCCCACCGAGTTCGTCGGTCTGCGGAACTACACCCTCGCCTTCCAGGATCCGATCTTCCTCGACGCGTTGCGCAACAACGCGATCATCGTGTTCGGGTCGCTGCTGATCCAGGGCCCGATCGCCCTGGGCGTCGCCCTGCTGCTCAACCGTCGCTTCCGTGGGCGGGCGGTGTTCCGCCTGCTGGTGTTCGTGCCGTACGTGCTGGCCGAGGTCACCGTCGGCATCATGTGGAAGCTGCTGCTGACCGGCGACGGCACTGTCGACGCGCTGATGCGGTCGCTGGGCATGGGCGGCCTGGTGCAGGCCTGGCTGGCGGACCTGGACGTGGTCATCTGGACCCTGCTGGCCATCCTCACCTGGAAATACGTCGGCTTCGCCATCATCCTGCTCCTCGCCGGGCTGTCCAATGTGCCCGATGAGCTGACCGAGGCGGCGGCCATCGACGGCGCGAGCTGGTGGCAGATCCAACGGCACGTCACGATCCCGCTGCTCGGCCCGACGATCCGGATCTGGATGTTCCTGTCCATGATCGGCTCGCTGCAGATCTTCGACATGATCTGGGTGACCTCGGTGCCCGCGGTGCGGTCCCTTGGCGCATCGGCCACCATGGCCACATACATGGTGGACAACGGGTTCTTCGCCCGGCTGTGGGGCTACGGCAACGCTGTGGCGGTCATCCTGTTCGTCATCTCCTTCGTGGCGGCGCTGCTGTTCCAGCGGTTCCTGCTTCGCCGCGACATCGAGGGCGCCATCACCGGAAGGGCGAAGTGACGATGGCCGTGAACTCGGTTCTCCCCCCGTCCACCGGACGCCGTCAGGTTTCCTGGGGCACACCTCTCACCTACGCGCTCGCCCTCGCGATCGCCGCGGTGTCGATCGCCCCGGTCATCTACGTGGTCATCGGCGGTTTCCGCACCACCCCGCAGATCGTCGCGGACCCGGCCGGCCTGCCCGACCCGTTCGTCTGGGACAACTACGCCAGGGTGCTGACCCAGAGCAACTTCTGGCAACAGGCGTTCAACAGTGCGGTCATCGCCCTGGGAACCACGCTGGCCGTGGTCGTGCTCGGACTGGCCGCCGCGTTCGTGCTCGCCCGCTACCGCTTCCGCGGGCGGGAAGGGCTCTACACCTTCTTCACCCTCGGTCTGCTGTTTCCGGCCGGGGCGGCGATCCTGCCGCTCTACCTCATGCTGCGTGACCTGAACCTGATCAACTCCTACTACGCGGTGATCCTGCCGCAGGTCGCCTTCTCACTGCCACTGACGATCGTGATCCTGCGTCCCTTCCTCTCGGCCATCCCGAGAGAGTTGGAGGACGCCGCCGCCATCGATGGTGCGAGTCGGCTCGGCTTCCTCTGGCGCGTCGCGATGCCGCTGTCGCGGCCCGCGCTCGTCACCGTTGGCGTCCTGGCGTTCGTGGCGAGCTGGAACTCGTTCCTGCTGCCGCTGCTCGTCCTCAGTGACGTCAACCTGCACACCCTGCCGCTGGGTGTGCAGAACTTCTCCAGCCAGTACACCACCGACACGGCAGGCGTACTCGCCTTCACCTCGCTGGCGATGCTGCCGGCACTGCTCTTCTTCACGCTCGCGGAGAAGCAGATCGTCGGTGGCCTGCAGGGCGCGGTCAAGGGCTGAGCGGCAGCGGTACGAGCACAACCACAGGAAGGCACAGCATGACTGAGGTCCACGCGGTGGTGGGCGGGCCGGTGCCGGCTCAGGCCGGTCCGGTGCACGGACGACCGGACGGGCATGACGGCGAGGCCCGCGTACGCGATCTCCTCGGCCGGATGACGATCGAGGAGAAGATCGCCCAGCTCGTCGGCTTCTGGGAGAAGTCCGACGGCGAGGCGGTCGCACCGTTGCAGGGGGAGTTCGGCGACGCCTTCAAGCTCGAAGACTTCTCCCGGCACGGGCTCGGTCACCTCACCCGCGCCTACGGCACCCGCCCGTTGGACGCGGCGCAACGCGCGTCCTGGTTGTGGAAGTTCCAGCGGGACCTGGTCACCGGCACCCGGCTCGGCATCCCGGCGATCGTCCACGAGGAGTGCCTCACCGGGCTGTCCGCGTGGAAGGCGGCCACGTTCCCCACCCCGCTGGCCTGGGGTGCCGCGTTCGACCCCGAACTGGTCACCGAGATGGCCGCGGCGATCGGCGCCTCGATGCGGGCCCTGGGCGTGCACCAGGGGCTCTCTCCGGTGCTCGACGTGATCCGTGACCCCCGCTGGGGTCGGGTCGACGAGTGCATCGCCGAAGATCCGTACCTGGTCGGCACCATCGGCACCTCGTACGTGCGCGGTCTGCAGTCGCAGGGGGTGCACGCCACCCTCAAGCACTTCGCCGGCTACTCCGCCTCGCGCGCCGGGCGCAACTTCGCCCCGGTGCACGTCGGCCGCCGGGAACTGGCCGACGTGCTGCTCCTCCCGTTCGAGATGGCAATCATCGACGGGGACGCCCGCAGCGTCATGCACTCGTACACCGAGATCGACGGGGTGCCGGTCGCCGCCGACCCGACGATGCTGACCGGCATCCTGCGGGACCAGTGGGGCTTCGACGGCACTGTGGTGGCCGACTACTACGGGGTCGCGTTCCTGAACCTGCTGCACCACGTGGCGAGCGATCACGCGGACGCGGCCGGGCAGGCGTTGACCGCCGGTCTCGACGTCGAACTGCCGACCGGCGACGCCTATCTGACCCTGGGGGAATCGGTGCGGGCGGGCAAGCTCGACGAGGCGCTGATCGACCGCGCGGTGCTGCGGGTGCTGCGCCAGAAGCAGGACCTGGGGCTACTCGACGCGACATTCACCGACGAGCCGCCCCAGGCGATCGACCTCGACTCGCCCGAACACCGGTCGATCGCCCGCCGGCTCGCCGAGGAATCGATCGTGCTGGTCGCCAACCGGGACGCGCTGCCGCTGCCCGCCGGGCGACGGGTGGCCCTCATCGGCCCGAACGCCGACCGGCAGAGCGCGCTCTTCGGGTGCTACTCGTTCCTCAACCACGTGCTCGTCCAGCACCCCGGGGTGGAGACCGGCATCGAGGTGCCGACAGTGCTCGACGCCGTGCGGGCCGAGCTCGGCCGCGATCTCGTCACCTGGGCACGCGGCTGCGACGTGGACAACGACGACCGATCCGGCTTCGACGAGGCCGTCGCCACGGCCTCCGGCGCGGACGTGGCCGTCCTGGTCGTCGGCGACCACGCCGGCCTCTTCGGACGTGGCACGGTCGGCGAAGGCTGCGACCGGGACGACCTGGAACTGCCCGGCGTCCAGCGCGAACTGGTCGAGGCGGTGTTGGAAACCGGCACACCGGTCGTCCTCGTGCTGGTCACCGGCCGGCCGTACGCGGTCGACTGGGCGCTCTCGCGCTGCGCGGCGGTGGTGCAGGCGTTCTTCCCCGGCGAGGAGGGCGCCGGGGCGATCGCGGGGGTGCTCTCCGGGCGGGTCAACCCGTCGGGCCGGCTGCCGGTCAGCCTGCCCCGGTCGGCCGGCGCGCAGCCGTACTCCTACCTGCACCCCACCCTCGGTGCGGGCAACGAGGTGACCAACCTGCCGGCGACGCCCGTGGCGCCGTTCGGCCACGGCCTGTCCTACACGACATTCGCGTACAGCGAACTCACCGTGCCCGGCACGGCGCCCACCAGCGGGGCGGTAGGGGTGACCGTGCGGGTGACGAACACCGGCGCGGTCGCCGGCGACGACGTGGTTCAGCTCTACGGTCGCGACGTGGTCGCCTCGGTGACCCGGCCGGTGGCGCAGCTGCTCGGCTACCGGCGAGTCCATCTGGAACCGGGCCAGTCCGTCACGGTCGAGCTGACGGTGCCCACCACCCGTCTGGCCTTCTCCGACCGCACGTTCACCCGCGTGGTGGAGCCCGGCGACGTCGAGCTGTGGGTCGGCACCAGCGCGCGGCGGGACGCCCAGGCGGTGACCACGCTGGTCGGTGACACCGTCCTGGTCACCACCACCTCCCCACGCTGGACCACCACCGAGGTGCGCTGAGAGCCGGTCCGCCGACTGTCCCCAGCGGACGGTCGACGGACCGGCCCCACTCGCGCGCCGGTTCTCCGCGATGATCTCGCACGGGCAGCGGCGTAGGGCCGGCGCGCGTCCGAGCCGGCGACGCCACCACTACCGACGCGCTACTCCCGCACGCCGTCCTGGTGGGGGCCGAGCTGGCTGATCTCGTACCCGTCGGGGTAGCTCTTGGTCTTGATCCCATCGGCGAACAATGCGGTCGTCCGTGGTGCCCCGAACCACCGCTGCAACCGTGAGCGCAGCCGCAGGGCCAGGTGCAACCCCGCCCGGACCGGCCAGGCCGGCGTGTCGACCCGCGTTGCGCGCCGCAGCGGCGCGTCGTACAGGGCGCTGACCAGCGCGTTTCCCAGTGGAGCGAGCATCCGGGGGATCCGGGTGAGCATCAGCATGCGGGTGGCGCGTTCGATGGCCGCCGCGTCGTCGTTGGTTTGCAGGTGAGCTGCGTCGTACGCGTCGAACCAGGTCTCGAACTCGTCGTAGGACCCGGGGATGTCGGTGATGCCCATTCGTCGGCCGAGCTCCCGGTAGAACAGGTACGTGGCGTGACGTTCATGGCAGCAGGGTGGACGCCAGCCGTACTCCTGCAACCACCGGGTGGGGATCACGACCAGGCAGCCGAGGACGTAGCGGAAGTCGTCGTTGCTGATGTCGTACGGGCGGTGGATCTGGTTGACGCGCCGCAACGCCTCGCGGCCCCGGGGCTGGTCGAAGCCGTTGAGCACCATCTCGTACATCAGCAGTCCGGTGTCGTCGATCCGCTTCTGGGTGCGTTCGGTCAGCTCGCCCGTGGCGGTGTGCACCGTGGCGATCGCGGGGATGGAGAACGAACGGTTGAAGGCGAGGTTGAGCCCGAGCTTCATGTCCCACGGAAACTCGTAGCGCAGCATGGTCTGGTAGATGGCCAGGTAGTCGCGTTCCGGGTCGAGAGCACGGGTGCGGGTCAGGTTGTCGTAGCGGCCTCTCATCGGCGGACCTCCGGGCCCTGGCCACCCAACCAGGTGACGGTGGTCAGCCGGGCGCCGAGTAACCGGCGTGCCCGGGCGACCTGACGCGCGTTCGCGTTGACCAGCACGGGCTGCTCGGCGGCGCCGAGGATGGGCAGATCCGACAGCGAGTCGCTGTAGGCCACCCGCCACGGTGGCGTCACCCCCTGGCCGGCGAGCTGCGCCATCTTGGTCGCCCCGTGGTTGTGCACGATCAGCCTCGGCCCGCGAATGCGCGAGGCCACGAGCTCGACCCCGGCGAGGCCGATCGCGTCGAGCACCGCGCGCGCCAGGGTGTGCTCGCACGCGGTCACCACGATGACCCGGTCGCCGGCGGCGAGATGGGTACGGATCATCCGCAGACCGGGCGCGATGATCCGGCCTGGTTCCGCACCGAGGTCGGCGCCGAAGCGTGCCAACTCCGTCCGCAACTCCTCCGCGTTCCGGCCCAACAGGCCGATTCGGCTCACCGACCGCGCCGCCCATGGACGGAAGGCGGGAACGGTGGCGACGGGCGCGAGGAGGACGAGCGCGGCGGCGGCGAGCGGGAGCCGAGCACCCGCGAATGCAGTGCGTCGCAGGAACAGCCCGAATGCGTCCCCGCGCAGCAGTACACCGTCGAAGTCCACGATCACGGTGTCTGCGGTCGACGCCCTCATCGGTCTACCGACGGTGGTGCCACGGGCGGTTCGCCATGAGCCGAGTGTACGGGTGGCCGGGTGGGTCAGGTCGGCTCGGCTGTGCTCGGTAGCCGCGCCGACGAGGTCCTCCTGCTCCTCGCAGACCCGACGAGCGGCGCGGGGTTGGACGCGCTGCCGTCCCCGTTGGACTCGGTCGCGGACAGCCGGGCCGCGGCACGGTGGATCTGCGCGGCCTGCGCGAGCGGCTGGAGGCCGAGCCCTGGTACCACTTCGGCGGGTACGCCGGTGACGTCGACGGTCTGCCGCGTCATCGCCGGATCGCCGCGGAGATCACCTGCCGCCTGTCGACGGCCCCGCCGCAGGAGCGGGCCGCCCTCCGGGCAGGGCTCGCCACCGCGCGCCGCAACATCGCCCGGACCGACCCGTACCTGCGCTGGCTGCTCGCCACGGCGCACGCCTGGCAGGTCCGGGAGGCGTTGCGCCGGGCCCGCCGGCAGACCCTCCTGGCCGCCGCCCTGGTGGTGGTCGGGGCGGTGGTGTTCATCGCCGCGACCGCCGGATAGCGCGCCGCCTCGTCGGGCTACGACGGAAGCGGCGCGCCATACAGCAGTCGGTCAGTACGGATATCCGGGGACGTTGAGTCGCACGCTGTACAGCCCGGAGTCACCCCACCGGCCCGACGTGACGAAGAGGGTCTGCCGGTCGGGGCCGCCGAACGCCACATTGGTCGTGCCGGAGTTGCCGGACCGGATCGTGCCGAGCTGGGTGCCCGCCGGGGAGTAGACGTGGACCAGGGAATCCCCGCCCGAGGTCCAGTACACGTTGCCGGCGCAGTCGATCGTGCCGCCGTCCGGGCCGCCGATGTAGTTCACGAAGACGCTGCGAGCGCCGATGCTGCCATCGGGCTGGACCGCGTACTTGTAGATCTTGTTCTCGGAGTAGGCGCCCACGTACAGCGCGGTCCCGTCCGGCGAGAGCGAGATGCCGTTCGGTTGGCGCAACCGATCGTCGACCAGCGACACCTGCCCGTTGGAGACGCGGAAGACGCTGGTACGCCCGCTCATCTGGTCCGGGCGGTTGCCGCGCTGAAAGTTGGGGTCGGTGAAGTAGATGACACCGTCGGAACGGACCGCGACGTCGTTCGGCGAGTTGAACGCCCGGCCCTGGTAGTTCGGCGCGACAGTGCTGCGGGCCCGGTCGCTCAACCGGTACGCGGACACGCTCCGCTGGTCGTGAGTGGCCGCGACAAGCTGCTGACCGTCGGCGCTGAGTGCCAGGCCGTTGCTGCCGGCGTCGGCGATGAACGTGTCGAAGCTCGCCGGCGGGGTGAACCGGCGGATCGTCGACGGCTGGACGTTGTACGGCCCGGTGCCGGCGGTCATGTCCGACATCAGCAGGTAGCCGCCGTCGGCGACCCAGACCGGCCCTTCGAGGAACGTGAACCCGCCCTGGATACGCGGGGCCGTCACGGTGCTGGCCGGCAGCGGTGGACCGTAACTGGCCCCCGTCGGGCAGGCCCCGGGCGGTGCGCCGGGCGGACCGGCGAGCGCGGCGTGAGCGCTGACATGCGCAGCGTCGGTGGCAGCACCGGCGGGCAACGGGGTGGCGCTGACCGCGAGGCACAGGCCGGCCAGTGCGGCAATGGTGGGACGCCAGGTCATCGAATACTCCAATCGGCGTAGAGGGTTGCGATGGCCGGCGTGCGAGGTCGGTGGCTGGCACGGCGTGAGGGCGGGCCGTCGATGTGGATATTCGGGAGCCTAGGTTATGAACTCGCTACCCGCAGCAATCTTTCGCTGTTGATTCCGAGCGGTACGACGATCCCAAAAACAAAGACGCTGGTCAATGCCAAAACCGTCTCCGGAAATCTTTCCGGTACGACCACAGTGGACAAGTCAGTGGTGACCCGAGGCGTCGGCCGGAGGCAGGGAATAGGGTGGGGACATGAGTGGCCTGCTCAGTGGTGCGCGAACCGCGGTCAATCCTCTCCGCCAGCTCACGATCGACCAGCTCCGGCAGCGGACGAGCCTCAAGTGGCGGGAGTACCCCGACGACGTGCTGCCGCTCTGGGTCGCGGAGATGGACGTGCCCCTGGCCGAGCCGGTCGCGCGGGCGATCACCGATGCCGTCGCGCGCGGCGACACCGGCTACACCGCCGGAACGGCGTACCCGCAGGCAGTGTCCGAGTTCGCTGCGCGGCGGTGGGGTTGGGACGGGTTGGCCGTGGAGCGCACAGCGCTCGTGCCTGATGTCATGCACGGCGTCGTCGAGGCGCTGCGACTGGTCACCGAGCCGGGGGACGCGGTGGTCGTCAACTGCCCGGTCTACCCGCCGTTCTACGAGTCCGTGGCGCATGCCGAGCGCCGGATCATGGAGGCACCGCTCGGCGAGGACCTGCGGATCGACCTCGACGCGCTGGGGGACACGTTCCGGCGGGCTCGCGCCGGTGGCCGGCCGGCCGCGTACCTGCTCTGCAGCCCGCACAACCCGACCGGCGTCATGCACAGCGCGGCCGAGTTGACAGCCGTCGCCGAACTGGCCCAGCGGCACGGGGTGCGGGTGGTCGCCGACGAGATCCATGCTCCCGTGGTGGCTGGGGGAGCGCGGTTCGTGCCGTACCTCTCGGTGCCCGGCACGGAGAACGGCCTGTCGCTGATGTCCGCCTCCAAGGGGTGGAACCTTGCCGGCCTGCGCGGCGGGCTCCTGGCAGCCGGCCCGGCCGCGGCCGGGGACCTCGCCCGTGTCCCGTTCGGGGTCAGCGTCGGCACCAGCCACCTCGGCGTGATCGCCCACACCGCTGCCTTCCGCGACGGCGGCGAGTGGCTCGACGCCCTGTTGGCCGGCCTGGACGACAACCGTCGGCTCCTGACCGCGCTGCTCGCCGAGCACCTGCCGGCCGTCCGCTACCAGCCCGGTCAGGCCACCTATCTGGCCTGGCTGGACTGCCGCGCCCTGGGCCTCGGCGACGACCCGGCCAGCGTGTTCCTCGACCGTGGCCGGGTGGCGCTGAACTCCGGACTGGCGTTCGGCACCGGCGGTGTGGGGCACGTCCGATTGAACCTGGCCACCGCGCCGGAGCTCATCATCGAGGCGGTACACCGGATGACCAGCGCCGTCGGCTGAGGCCGTGGCGCGCGGCGGCCGGGCGGTAGGGCTTCCGAGCGTTCTTCGACGGGACGCAACCTGATGATGGTCCGGTCCCGTCGAGCTTGCGGAGGAGGGAGCCTCGATGGTGGATGCCGAGGGCGAGTTCGTGGAGTACGTCTCCGCGCGACTGCCGAGCCTGCATCGGACCGCGTTCCTGATGTGCGGCGACGCCCATCTGGCCGACGACGTGGTGCAGCAGACGGTCACGGCGCTCTACGTGAACTGGCGCCGGGTCAGCCGGGCCGACAACGTCGACGCGTACGTACATCGGATGCTGGTGCACAAGCTCGTCGATGAGAAGCGGTTGAGCTGGGCGAAGGTTCGCCTGCTGGGGTCGGTGCCGGAGCCGGAGCGCTCGCCGGTGACGCCACACGACGACCTGGCCGAGCGGGACAGCCTGCTCGCCGCGCTCGCCCGCCTCCCGCGCGGTCAGCGCACCGTGCTGGTCCTGCGCTTCCTGTGCGACCTGTCGCTGAGCGACACGGCCGCCGCGATGGGCTGCTCCGAAGGCAACGTGAAGTCGCAGACGGCTCGGGCCTTGGCGGCCGTCCGCCAGGTGCTCGACGTCACCGAGATGTCAGTGAGGAGCCCGAGATGACCACGGTGGACGATCAGCGGATCGCCGAGCTGCTGCGCTCGGTGCCGGTACCGGAGCCGCGGGTCGACCTGAGCCGGGCGGTCCGCGACGGTCGGCGGCGCCGCCAGCGTCGCCGAGCCGGCGGAATCGCCGCGCTGACGGTGCTGGCCGGGGTCGGTGTGGTGGGTGCCGTCCAGGTCGGCGGGACCACCAGCCCGCCAGTTCCCAACACGCCGGCGATCGCGGTGTCACCGGCGGTGACCGGGTCGGCCGCCCCGCGCCCGCCGGTCACCTGCCAGGCGTCGTGGTTGCCGCTGCCGGTCGGCGGTCCGGTCGCGGTGGCCAGCGGGGTCGATCCCACCGGACGGCACATCGTCGGCGACATCGGCACCGGGCGGGAGGACGGACGGGTCGTGCTGTGGACCGACGGCCGGCCGGTCGTCCTGCCGGCGACCGCGCGGCACGCGGCAGCGGTCAACACCCGTGGCTATGTGGTCGGCACCAACGGCGACGGCACCGGCTGGCTGTACCGGGACGGGAAGCTGCGTTTCCTGGCCACCCCGCCCGGCTACGACGCGGTGCTCGTGCACGCCGTCAACGGTCGGGGCGACATCGTCGGCACCGCCCGCAAATCCGACGACTCGCACCAGGCCGTGCTGTGGTCGACGGACCAACCCCAGAAGCACCGGCTGCTCGGCCAGCGGGGGTCGTCCGCGACCGGGATCACCGAGGACGGCACGATCGTCGGCACCGTCGGCGATCGGCCCTACCGGTGGACGCCGCGGGGCGTCGGGGCGGCGCTGGCAGTGCCCGACGGCTACCCGCGCGCGTCGGTCGACTCGGCGCAGGGCGAATGGGCGATCGGCACGGTTCCCGGCGGCCGACGGAGCGGCACCGTGCAGATGCTGCCGGTGCGGTGGAATCTCGCCACCGGGGCGGCGAGCCTGCTGCCCTTCCCGGGGACGAGCGGCATCGCCGGCAATGGTGATGTGCTGGTCGTCGACGGTGCGCCGCTGGTCGTGGCCCCGGACGGCACCTCCCGCCGGCTGCCGGGCCGACCCGAGGTTCGGGCGACCGAGGCGGGCACGTACACGGCCGAGGGAATCAGCGACGACGGTCTGACGGTGGTCGGGGCCGTCTACGAGAACCAGGCGTATCGGCCGCTGGTATGGCGGTGCACCCGGCAGTGACCGGTCACGTGATGGTGGACGGTCGCGGCGCCCAGGTGCCCGCGGCGCTGGCGATCAGGAGTATCACCGCTGGTAGGAACGCGACACCGATGCCCAGCCCGAGCAGCAGCCCCCAGCCGGTGAGGATGAGCGCGGCCACCACATCGGCGACCACTGTCAGTCGACCGATCCGCTGCGCGAGAACGGGCAGCAGTGCCGCGACAACGGGAACGCCGAGCAGATAGCTGGCCGCGGTGCCCGAGTCGTCCACGGTGAAGGGAGCCAGCATGGCGGCCACCAGCGCGGTGATCGCCAGGGCCGACCATCTGAGCACCGACCGGGTGTTGGCCGGCTTGCGGACCAGGACCACGAGACCGACGAGCAGGACACCCACGATTGCGCTGACGGCCGCCAGACCAGTCATCTCGTTCTCCTCGACCGCTGCGGGAGGAACTTCATCGAAGACGACGGATCGTCGCCTCCGTGTCCCACGATACGGCTGGTCGGGCCATCTGCACGAGGTCCCAGCCTCTTACTCGTTCCGGACGGTGCGGGGTCGGCGACGCCTGGTGGCACCGGTAACCGATGGGCTCGTTCGCTAGCCTCGGGCCGCCGTGCGGAGAATGCCGTTGAGGCCCTCCTCGAACAGCAGGTCGTCGTCCCATCGGGTGTCGTCGAGGTGGCCCGAGGCGTCGAGGGTCGGATAGGCGTTGGCGCTCGCCACGATATGGGCGCGGGCCGCGGCCCTGGTTTCAGGCTCCGTGGTCCGTCGCCAGGTGGCTTCGGTGAGCGAGGCGCCGATGACGTAGTTGGCCAGCAGGCGCGTCGCCACCGCGAGGTGCAGTCCGCTACAGCCGCCGCGTACCAGCGCCGATTGCAGAAACTCGGTGCGGGCCAGCACGTTCGGACCGAGCATGGGGCGGCCGACGAGCCCTGCGGCCCAGGGATGATCCAGCATGGCGCGACGCCAGGCGCGAGCGAGGACGCGGATGTCCTCCAGCCAGCTCTCGCTCGTGTCCGGAACGGGCACATCGCCGAAGATCCGGTCGACGGCCAGGTCCAGGACGTCGTCCTTCGTCCTCACGTGCCAGTACAACGCGGTCGCCGTGACGTCGAGCCGCTGCGCGAGACAGCGCATCGTCAGGCCCTCGGCGCTGAGCTCGTCCAGCACGATCACGGCAGCGTCCACGATGCGGTCGAGGGTCAAAGGTGGCTTCCGCCGCGCCCGCGACGGCGCCGCGCGCAGCCATACCGGCGGCGCGGCGTGATTGTCCGGTCGCGCCCTCGAGGGTGAGGTGGACATGCCGGGCTCGACGGGGGTCATGGAGGCATCTTAAACAGATGGACAGGCAATTTAACGACGGTAAGGTGATTGTCCGTACGGAAGTCGGGGTGACGGTTGGCGCAAGGAGGTCCCGGCATGCCTCTCCTGCGAATCCATCTCGACACCGACCGGACCACTGCCCGTCGCGTGCTGCAACTGCACCAGGAGGGCAGGATCCATCACGAGTCGCGGGAGGCCGCCCGGGAGCAGGCGTGGCGTCAGGGCCGCACCCCGGCCGGTGATCCGGTCTTCGTCGGCATCACCAACGGCCGTCGCGACGTGCAGTTGCTCTACGACGTCGAGGTCTACACCGACGCAACCCGTTGAGCAGGGGTCAGCCCGCGTCCAGTACCTCCCGCAGTCGCGCGGCGAACTCCTCGGGCTTGCCTGCGTAGCCGAACTCGCCGCCGAGGAACCCGCCGTGGTGGCTCGGGAACACCACGGCCTCCTGGCCGAGCAGCGCCGCGAGGCCCAGGGCGGTGCGAGCGGTGTACGTGCCGGCCGACTCCTCGCCGACCGCGACCACGATCCGGGTGGACGCGGCGTTGAGCACGCTCGCGTCGGGACGGTAGTCGGTGATCGCCCACGAGTTCTGCGACAGCAGCGGATCGTCGCGGCTGCCGTCGTCGTCGGCGGCCATGCCGAACATTGCCGGGTCGGGGGTGGGCTGGGCGAAGTAGGCATCGGTGAACTCGCCCTGCCAGGACGTCATGGCGATGAACGCGGCCATTCCCGCCCCCGAACCCTTCGCCTGGTACGCCTCATAGAAGCCGGCTCGGGCGCGCTCGGCTGCCGTGGCGTCGGGGAGCACGGCGTTGATCGGCGGTTCGTGCGCCACCAGGGTGGCGACGTCGTCGGGGTGGGTGGCGACCAGTTCGAGTGCGGTCACCGCGCCACCGCTGCTGGCGAAGACGTCGACCGGACCGACATCGAGCGCCTGAATGAGCGCGTGCAGGTCGGCGGCCTGCTGCTGCGGCGTGTGGTCGGACCGACCGTCCTTGCGGACGCTGCGGCCCAGACCACGCGGGTCGTAGGTGAGGACCGTGCGGTCCGTGAAGTGCGGGGCGAGCGCGGTGAAGCCTTCCGCCGCCATCGGCTGGCCGATCATGAGTAGCGCCCGATGGGCGCCAGTGGGAGGTAGCGGGCCGCGGACGTCGTAGACCAGGTCGACGCCGGGAATGGCCAGGGTGTGCGTCTGGATGTCCTGCATCCGATGAGACTACGGCCGGCTGACCTGTGTCAGGGTGCCGTGCGGGCGGCGAGCCATCGGTTCTTCGGGACGGCGCTCGTGCCCTGGCGGGGAGCAGGTCAGGTGCTACCGATCGGTGGCGCGGCGAATGGCCGCGGCCATCTGCGACGAGTCGTGCCCGGACTCGACTCCGTCGACGAGAATCACCTCGCCGGTGAGGTGCCTCGTCCGCAAAGGCTTGATCTCCTGATAATCGCTGGACTGGTACCAGGAGCGGGCCTGCTGCAGGTCGGGAAACTCAATGACGATCACGTCGCCGGGCCAGTCGCCCTCCAGGACGTCGATGGCACCGCCGTGGACGATGAACCGGCCCGCGAAAGGCGCGAGGGTGGCGTTGATTCGCTCCAGGTACGTCAGCACCTCGGCGTGGACGGGTGCCTTGCGGAGGTGTGCGAGCGCGTACGCGGTCATGTTTGTCCGTCCTTGGCGTCTGGTTTTCTGACGTGGGTCGCGGTGGTGGCCACCGCTTCACGGCACCGGATCGGTCGTTCCGGAAGCGATCTTTCCGGCGTCGTGGTGGGCTGTCGATTACCTCGCAGGTAATGGCCCGGCTGTCAGTGCGGAATTAGGGTCGGTGAGTGACGATCTCGACCCGGCACGGGCGCCCAGTGGGGGAGCTGCTGCGCGACTGGCGCCGGACTCGCGGAATGAGCCAGCTCGACCTGTCGATCGAGGCGGGAGTGTCGGCCCGGCACCTGAGCTTCGTCGAGACCGGCCGATCCCGGCCGAGCCCTGAGCTCCTCCTGCGGTTGGCCGAACACCTGGAGATGCCGCTGGCCGAGCGCAACACGATGCTGCTGGCCGGCGGCTACGCGCCTGCGTACCCCCGCCACGAACTGAGCGACCCCGAGCTGGCACCGGTACGGGCCGCCGTACGGCAGATCCTCGACGGTCACAGCCCGTACCCCGCGCTGCTCGTGGACCAGCACTGGCACCTCGTCGACGCCAACCCTGCCGTCGACCTGTTCACAATGGATGTGCAGCCCCACCTGCTCACCCCACCGATCAACGTGCTGCGCCTCGGCCTGCACCCCGACGGTCTGGCGCCGCGCATCGTCAACCTGCCCGAGTGGCGCGCCCACCTGCTGAAACGGCTGCACCAGCAGGCGGCGACAACCAACGACCCGATCCTGTACGACCTGCACGAGGAGCTTCGCGGCTATCCCGGTGGTGACGTCGACACGACACCGGCCAGCGATGCCCTTTCACGTGTTCTCGTCCCGCTGCGCTACCGGCACTGTGACCAGGAGCTGTCCTTCGTCAGCACCACTACCCTCTTCGGTACGCCGCGGGATGTGACAGTCGCCGGGTTGGCCGTCGAGGCGTTCTTTCCCGCTGACTCGGCGACCACGCAAGCCCTCCGAGCCCGTGCCGCGTCGTGACCCGGCCGCTGCCCGTCACCCGGGGGGAGCGGCCGGTGGCTGACGGAGCGCGTCGTCGATGATGCCCGGCATCCGCCGGGCCACTCCGGCGAGGAGATCCGCTACCTGCACGCGTGGATCGTCACGGGAGTCGACGACCACCAGCCCCGCCAGGGGCGACACGCCGTTCGGCAGTGCTCCAGCCCGGTTGACGCCGACCGCCGACGCGTCGCCGTCGGCCAACACGCGCTGGAGGCGGGTCAGCCGGTCGGCCGTCAGGGCGCTCTGCTCGTCGTGGGTCACCAGCACCTGCCGCTGGCCGCCGCTCCAGGACAGAACCGTCTCCGCCAGCGCCGGCAGCAGCGGTTCCAGCGGGGGAGGGAACGTGCGGTCGTCGACGTCGAGCCTGGCCACCACGGCCCGCACGTAACTCGGGCTGAGCCCGTCGAGGACGGCGTCGGCCACCGTGCCGAGGCCGTGTCGCCGCAGCGCGTCGCGGGCCTGGAAGAACCGCTGCACGGTCTGGTCGACCGGAAGTCGCCGCTTCATTCGGACCAGATCGACGAACGCCGACAGGAAGGCGCCCCAGTCGCCTCCCGCCGAACGTCCGGCCTCGTGCAGGGCGAGAGCCGCCGGATGGTGCTCGCGAGCCAGGCGGGTGCCCGCCGCGTACGACGGCTCGGCCAGCAGGAAGTCCACGATCCGGGTGACGAGGAAGAATTCCTTGTCGATGAGGTGAACGTGCGCGCGGCCGGCCAGCGCCGCCAGGAACCACTCCAGTGCCTCTTGCGCACCCGACCCGCGCAGGAACCGGCCGGACTTGAGCTCGTGCGGTGAGAACCGGAACCCGGACCGCAGGGCGGTGATGAGCGCGACCGCCTCGTCGACGGCCAGGTCGACGCTCGCATGCGTGATCACCGGAGCGGTCGAGTGCAGCAGGTTCGTTCCCGAGAATCCTGACTCGTCGCAGGCGATCTCCACGACGGCCCCGACCACCACCGCGCCGCCCGGCGGTAGTCCGCCCTGAAGAGGCGATCTCACCGCCGCCCTCCCGCCATGCCGCCCATGGTTACCCGTGGGCCGGCGGAGAACAACCGGATTGCGTACGGGAGTCGCAGTCCTGAGCCGCTTCGGGGCGCACTTCGGAGCTGGTGCGCGGCTGGCTCGGCTGCCCGCCTGCGTACATCTGATGTATGCCCATCGGGGTGGGTGATCGTCGGCGTGATTCTGGCGGATCGCAGTGCTGTGCCTTGTCGCTACGCCGCTGCTCATCCGCTCGTGCATGTTGCTGACCGGCGAGAGCGGCGCCGTGTCCACCCATCGATCGACCGTTGCCTATTCTGTGGCCCCGGAGTAACCTTCCCGAAACACATCAGATGTCTGGCTCGCCAAGGCCCGGCGTCGGCCTGCTCAGGCAGGGCCCGGTTGGCCACCAAGCGGATCCCCATGTCGAGTCCCATAGTTGTCACGCTTCGGGGTGGCCGGACTGGTCACCGTTTGGAGGATCGATGTCAGACCTGACCCGACGGCAGGCCCTCAAGATCGGCGCAGCCGGCGCGGGTGGTGCTCTCCTGCCGGTGCCCTGGACCGCCGTGGCACGAGCGGACTCGGTGGCGCCGCCGCAGGTGTTGGCCGCCGGGGACCTCGCCCTCTGGTACGACGAGGGAGCAGGGACCGACTGGCTGCGGGCGCTGCCGATCGGCAACGGCCGGCTCGGCGCCATGGTCTTCGGCAACGTCGACACCGAGCGACTTCAGCTCAATGAGGACACCGTCTGGGCCGGTGGGCCGCACGACCCCAGCAACCCCAGAGGCGCGGGAGCACTCGCGGAGATCCGGCGGCTGGTCAACGCGAACCAGTGGACCCAGGCCCAGGATCTGATCAACCAGACCATGATGGGCAACCCCGGCGGCCAGCTCGCCTACCAGACCGTCGGCAACCTGCGGCTCGCCTTCGGTTCCGCCAGCGGAGCGTCACAGTACGACCGGACGCTCGACCTCACCACCGCCACCGTGACGACGTCGTACGTGCTGAACGGCGTTCGTCACCAGCGGGAGGTGTTCGCCAGCGCGCCCGACCAGGTCATCGCGATCCGACTGACCGCCGACCGGACCGGCTCGATCAGCTTCACCGCCACCTTCGACAGCCCGCAGCGCACCACGGTGTCCAGCCCGGACGGCACCACGATCGGCCTCGACGGCGTCTCCGGAAACATGGAGGGCGTCACCGGCGCGGTCCGCTTCCTGGCCCTGGCCAACGCGACAGTCAGCGGCGGCAGCGTGTCCAGCTCCGGCGGCACCCTGCGGGTGACCAACGCCAACAGCGTGACCCTGCTGATCTCCATCGGCTCCAGCTACGTCAACTACCGCAACGTCGGCGGCGACTACCAGGGCATCGCCCGGCAGCGCCTCACCGGCGCGCGGGCCAGCAGCTACGACCAGCTGCGCAGCCGGCACGTGGCCGACTACCAGGCGCTGTTCGGCCGGGTCACTCTCGATCTGGGGCGCACGTCCGCGGCCGACCAGACGACGGATGTCCGGATCGCCCAGCACAACAGCGTCAACGACCCGCAGTTCTCCACGCTGCTGTTCCAGTACGGCCGCTACCTGCTGATCTCGTCGTCGCGGCCCGGCACCCAGCCGGCCAACCTCCAGGGCATCTGGAACGACTCGCTGGCCCCGGCGTGGGACTCGAAATACACGATCAACGCCAACCTGCCGATGAACTACTGGCCGGCCAACACCACCAACCTGGCCGAGTGCCACAACCCGGTCTTCGACATGGTCAGAGACCTCGCCGTCGCCGGAGCGCGGACCGCCCAGGTGCAGTACGGCGCCGCCAGTGGCTGGGTCACCCACCACAACACCGACGCGTGGCGGGCCACCGCGGTGGTGGACGGCGCGTTCTGGGGCATGTGGCAGACCGGCGGTGCCTGGCTGTCCACGTTGATCTGGGACCACTACCTGTTCAACGGCGACATCGAGTTCCTGCGGACGAACTACCCGGCCATGAAGGGCGCGGCGCAGTTCTTCCTCAACACTCTGGTGACCGAGCCGACCCTCGGTTACCTGGTGACCAACCCGTCGAACTCGCCGGAGCTGAGTCACCACGCGAACGCCAGCGTGTGCGCCGGCCCCACCATGGACAACCAGATCCTGCGGGACCTGTTCGACGCGTGCGCCCGGGCCAGCGAGATCCTCAACGTGGACAGCACCTTCCGGGCGCAGGTTCGCGCCACCCGGGACCGGCTCCCACCCATGAAGATCGGCTCGCGCGGCAACATCATGGAGTGGCTCTACGACTGGGTGGAGACCGAACCCAACCACCGGCACATCTCGCACCTGTACGGGCTGGCCCCCAGCAACCAGATCACCAAGCGCGGCACCCCGCAGCTGTTCGAGGCGGCCCGGCGGACCCTGGCGCTGCGCGGCGACGACGGCACAGGCTGGTCGTTGGCCTGGAAAATCAACTTCTGGGCTCGGATGGAGGAGGGCAAGCGGGCCCACGACCTGATCCGCTACCTTGCCACCACCGCGCGGCTCGCGCCCAACATGTTCGACCTGCACCCGCCGTTCCAGATCGACGGCAACTTCGGCGCCACCGCCGGCATCGCCGAGATGCTGTTGCAGAGCCACACCGGCGAGCTGCACGTCCTGCCCGCGCTGCCGCCGGCCTGGCCGAACGGGCGGGTGACCGGCCTGCGCGGTCGGGGTGGGCACACGGTCGGCATCACCTGGGCGAGCGGTCTGGCCACCGAGATCCTCATCCGACCGGACCGGGCCGGCACCGTCCGCCTGCGCTCCCGGATCCTGACCGGCACCGTCACGGTGGTCGACACCGCCGACGGTACGGCGGCCCGGACCACCCGGATCGAGTCCGACCTGATCGACGTCACAGTGCAGGCCGGACGCACCTACCGCGTCACCAGTTCCGGTGCCACCACGCCGACGCTGGAGCAGAGCTTCAGCAACGTCGGCATCACCAGCGACAGCAACACCAACGTCGGGAACTTCGACGGCGGCGGGGCCTCGCTCTCCGCGCAGGCGCTGGCGCAGGCCGGTGCCAGCCCGGGCGGCACGGTGAGCCGCAACGGGGTCAACTTCCGCTGGCCCAACGTCAGCTCCGGGGCCGCCGACAACGCCGTCGCCTCGGGCCAGACCATCGGCGTGACCGGCACCGGCAGCACGCTCGGTTTCCTGCTGACCGGCACCTACGGCGCGGTGTCGGGGACCGGGACTGTGGTCTACGCCGACGGCACCCGCCAGGCGTTCACGTTGAGCACGCCCGACTGGTACGGCGGGCCGCACTCCGGGGGCACCGCGGCCATCGTGTCCGCGTACCAGAACCGGCCCAACAACGGCCGCCAGGCCACCGCCGCCTGCATCTACTACGTGGGTGTCGCGTTGCAGAGCAAGGCGGTGGCCTCGGTCGTGCTGCCCAACATCAGCGCCCGGCCCGCCACGAACGTGCCGACCATGCACATCTTCGCCATCGCGATCGGGGGCTGACGGCAACGAATCCTGCTCGGGGGAGCACGACCGGGCCCGTCCCCACCAGGGACGGGCCCGGTCGCGGCTCCTCGCCCAACGAGGTGGGCCGTGCCGCGATGATCTCGGAGGTCCCGGTGTTCTGGGCGGCGACCGTGGTTCGAGGGTGGCCGGTGGTCGGGCTTGACGTCAGGTGGCGGGCAAGAGCGATCGCGGCGAGGAGCGCCAGGACCGCGCATACGCCCAGCCACCCGAAGTGGGCGTAGGCGCGGGCTCCGAGCCAGGAGCCGAGGCTGCCGCCGAGGTAGGCACAGGTCATGTAGGCGGTGTTGAGTCTGCTCCGGGCTTCCGGCCGCAGGGCGTAGATGCGTACCTGGTTGGCGACCATGCCGGACTGCATCCCGACGTCGAGCAGCAACGTGCCGAGCGCCAGTGCCGCGAGGCCTCCCGCCCCGCCGAGACTGGCGAACGCGAGGACGACGGCCGAGGCGATGACCCCGAGCAGGCAGGCCAGATTCACCGCGTCGCTGCCCCGACGGTCCACCTGCCGTCCGGCGACCGGGGTGCACAGCATTGTCGCCGCGTTGACAAGTGCGAGCGTTCCGACCGCCGGTGCGCCCAAGTCGTATGTGGGACCGGTGAGCAGCAGCGCGACGGCGGTCCAGACCGCGGAGAAACCGGCGAAGACCGTCGCCTGGTAGAAGCAGGAGCGGCGCAGGTCGGCCTCGGTGCGCAGCAGTCGCAGCGACTCGGCCAGCAGCGCTGGGTATCGGTGTCCGGACGGCGGTCGTGTTGTCGGCAGTACGCGGGCCATGACCACGGCGATGAACAGCACGGACGCCGCCGCCGTCAGGTAGGGGGCCCGCCATCCGAACCAGTCGCCGATGGTGCCCGCGACGGTGCGGGACAGCAGCATGCCAGCGATGGAGCCGCTCAGCAGGGTGCCGCTGACCACGCCGCGCTGGTCGTCGGCAACGAGTCCGGCTGCCATGGGGCCGATGATCGGCGCGACAACCGTCGTGACCCCGACGAGGGCGCTCGCGCCGACGAACGGCGGCAGCGCGGGTGCGGCGCTCGCGGCGAGCAGCCCCAGCCCGGTGAGGCCGAGCAGGGTGACGATCAGCGGGCGGTGCGGGAGCCGGTCGCCGAGCGGCACCAACAGGAAGATCCCGGCGGCATAGCCGAACTGCACCGCGGTCACCACCAGGGCGGCCGAGTCAGCGCTGACGTGCAGGCTGGCGGCGACCAGCGGGCTGATCGTCTGGGGGAAGTAGATGTTTCCGACGGCGACCCCGCAGGTGAGGGCGAGGAGCACCAGCAGCCTGCGACTCATGTGCGAACCGCCTGTGCGAAAGCGTCGGTCACGTCAGTCCACCGGCCCGCCGGCGACGTAGATGACCTGGCCGGAGACGAACCCGGCTTCGGGGCTGACCAGGTACGACGCGGTGTGCGCGATGTCCTCGGGCTCGCCGACCCGGCGCACCGGGATGGTCTGCGCCACGATCCGCTGGTGCTCCTCGAAGCTGCGGCCCCGCCGCTGAGCCCCGACCCTGGTCATGTCACTGACCACGAAGCCTGGCCCGATGGCGTTCGCCGTCACGCCGTGCTGCCCGAGCCGCAGCGCGAGCGATTTGGTGAAGCCGATCAGACCGGCCTTCGCGGCGGCGTAGTCAACGCGGCCGGAATCGCCGAGCGCGGAAATGCTCGACATGTTGACGATCCGTCCCCAGCCGGCCGCCATCATGTAGGGGGTCACGGCCCGGGTGAGGAAGAACGTTCCGCGCAGGCTGACCCCGGTGACCGCGTCCCACTGCTGGGTGCTCGTCTCCTCGACGCCGGCGTTGGGGCCGCCGATGCCGGCGTTGTTGATCAGCACCGTCGGTGATCCCAACTCGGCCGCGATCCGAGTGACAGCGGCGGTCACGGCCGACTCGTCGTTGACGTCGGCGGCGAACGCCGCCGCTGTTCCGCCGTCGCGCGTGATGGCATCCACGGTGCCGGCGCAGTCTTCCTCGACCAGGTCGACCACGGCGACCGCGAGGCCATCGCGCGCCAAACGCCTGGACACCCCGGCGCCGATGCCCCGTGCCGCGCCCGTGACGATCGCCGTACGCCGAATGACCTGCTCTGTCATGTTGATCTGTGTCATGCCGGATAGTCCACGGCACGGTGGCGGCGACGCCAAGCGATGTAGCCTGCAGCTTAATGATCAGCTTCATGCTCAGCGTCGAGGACCTCGCGGACACCCGCTTCGCGATCTCACCGATCTACCAGACCGTGCTCAGCCTGCGGGTATTGCGCGAGCCCGGCTTGTATGCGCTGCACCTGCCGTGGCGCAGGTCGGTTCTCGGCAGACTCGATAAGCCCGGTGCCGACCTGCTGATGTCCCTGGTCGGACCGGATCGCGCCGTTGCGGATTTCCTGACGCCCCGGCCGACGGAGTTCGCCGTAACCTTCGAAGAAGAGTTGGCCGCAGTACGCCGGACGCCTCCGGATGTCGTTCGCCGCGACGTGTTGGCCGTGTACGTACGTGGCCGGCTTCCGGACATCTTGCAGGAGATCGCCGCGGACGACGATGCTCCTGTCCTCGCACTCCGCGATGCCATCTGCGACCACCTCCAGCGTTACTGGGAGATCGCGATCAAGCCGACCTGGCCGCAGATGCGACTGGTCCTGGAAGCAGACATGACCTACCGCGCCAGACAACTGGCCGTCGGAGGCGCGCGCCTGCTCTTCGCCGACATGCACCCGAATCTGCGCTGGCAGGACGGCGTCCTGCACATCGACAAGATGATCGGCAGGCACCATGTCGCGGCAGCCGGCCGAGGACTTCTGCTGGTGCCGTCCGTGTTCTCCTACAAGCCCGCCCCGCCAGTCAGCCCGCAGGAACCGCCAGTGCTGGCATACCCCTGCCGTGGAGTAGCAACGCTCTGGGCGCCGACACCGACCGCCGACGCGGCCGCCGTCACATCGCTCCTCGGCGCGCCCAGAGCGCGACTGCTCCACCTCCTTGCCGAACCGCTACCGACCGTGGAGATCGCCCGCCGGCTCACCGTCACACCCAGCGCCGTGTCACAACACCTGAAGGTCCTCCACGGGACAGGCCTGATCACTCGCGCCCGCGACGGACGGCACGTGCTGTACCGGCGCAGCCCTCTTGGTGACCAGGTGGTCGGCCAGGCGGCGGAGCAGTGATCCCGGTGGACCGAGACGCTGTCCCTCGGTGATCATGCCCGCCAGCCACATGCTGCCACGACCCCAGCCCCGTCTTGAGTTAGGACTTACTCGTCTAGGGGATGCGCTCGCCGCGGCTCTCGATCCGGAAGTAGTCGAAGGCGACGTCGAGGTCGGTGGAGGTGCCGGCCCGGTTGAAGGCCAGCAGCCCGGCCTTCGTCGCCTCGACGTTGAGCGTCGTGGAGCCGATGTAGCGGTAGACGCTCCCGTCGGTGGAGTAGTAGGCGCGGTAGCTGTCCCCGATCTTGGTCAGTCGCAGCCAGATGGCGCCGACGGCCCCGACGATGCGCTGGGCGTCGGCTCCGGTGATCTCCAGGGTGGACGCCGTGCCGTTCTGTTCGCGCAGGAAGACGATCCGGGTCTTGTTGACGGCGGCGGTCGCGTTGCCCATCTCCCAGACGAGCTTCACGTAGTTGTTGTCGTCCGCGTACCCGAGCACACCGCCCTGCTCGTTGTTGGCGGCGAGTGGGCGGGAGAAGACGATCCTGGACTCGGCCGTCCAGTCGCCGTCGACGTCCTGCAGGGCCAGGTTCCTCGCGGTGTTGGCGTTGCCCTGGAGGTCGCCCTGCTGCGCGGTGATGACCAGGGACCCGTCGGCCAGACGCCGGCTGCTCTCGTCCGGCCGGACCCACTGCCACTGCGGGCCGAGCTGAGCCGAGTCGAACTCGTCGCTGCCGGTGATGGTGGTGTTCAAATCCACCGTGTAGACCGATGAGGCTCCGCCGTTGGTGACGGTGACCCGGGCCTGCCCGGTGGGGCTGGTCGCCTGCTCGACCGCGACCGTGGCGGTGGGGTCGGCGGCGCTGGCGGTGACCGTCGGCACTGTCGTGGTGCCGGCCGGCGTGAGGGCGTTGTAGCGCAGCAACGTCGGCGCGAAGGACGCCAGACGCTTGCCGTCGACACGCAGGGCGGTCAGCGTCGTGTCGGGCACCAGGTTGAAGACGTAGTTCTTCACCAGGGGGCCGAAGAAGCTCTCCGTCGTGACCTTGACGACCGCCTGACCAGGTACGTCGGCCGCCTGGGAGATGATCTCGTAGCGGGCCTTCCGGTCGGCCGTCCGCACCTTCGTGATGGTCGGCGAGGCCCCGGCCGGCACCGGGATGGTGTACGAGGTGTCCGACAGGTTGAAGCCGCCGAATCTCTTCCCGTTCACCACGATCGTCGCCGACAGCGGTGCGTCGTCGACCGGGATGTCCCGCCCGGTGAACTCCTTCCAGTAGTTCACCGAGGTGTCCCGCCAGTCGGCGGCGTCCGCCTCGTGCACCGCCAGCTTGGCGCGTACCTCGGCGAACCGGCGCGCGTCGATGTCGGGTTGCAGAGCGTCCCAGGTCTCCCGCATCCAGGTCACGTACTGCACGCCCATCTGGTAGCGGTAGACCAACTCGTCCCAGAACGTCCGGCCGCTGTCCATCCGATGGCCCCACGGCACGTGGTGGAACCACATCAGCAGGTTCTCCGGGACCGAGTTGATGTTCCCGTAGCGCTGCTGCAACCGGGGAAAGTACTGCGCGGCCAGGTTGCTGCCGGTGGGGGAGCGGTCGAAGCCCAGACCGACGCTGTCGGCCTTGTTGTAGTAGATCGGGCTCCAGTCGTCGCGGCCCGCCCAGTCGGCGGGGTCGGGGCGGTAGTGGACGCCCTCGGCGAACTGGTGGCCGATGCCCAGCGGCGTCTGGTAGCTGACCAGCGACTCCCACGAGCCCATCATCATCCGGTGGATGGTGTCGACGACGCGTCGGTCGTTGCTCCAGGTCATCCGCGTCCAGTCGGTAGCGATGTCCGTCGAGTCGAGCGTCCAGTCCCACGCCTGACGACCGAAGGCGAACAGGTTCGCCTGGGCGAAGTGGTGCCCGGTGAGGTTGTCCGCGTTGCCGAGGTTGGCGACACCCACGATGGCGGTGTCCGGGTGGTGCTGGGCGGTCCCGTCGACGATGTTGCCGACCAGGCGCTTCTTGAGCAGCTTCCCGTTCGCGTCGGTCGCGTACGTGTCGGTCTTGAGGATCTCCTCGTACATCGGGCCGAGGTAGGCCAGCATCCAGTTCTGGCCGGTGTACTCCTGGGTGATCTGGAGTTCCAGGGCCTGGTTGGTGTTCTCCATCCGGCCGAACATCGGGTGGATGGGCTCCCGGGCCTGGAAGTCCAGTGGCCCGTTCTTGGTCTGGAGGAACACGTTGTCGGCGAAGCGTCCCCGGCTGCCGTCCGGCTGGACCTCGTCGTCGATCGGCCCGAACTCCAGGTAGGCCCGCTTGAGCCGGTCGTTGTCGACCTCGGCGTTGTAGACGAACGTCCGCCAGTGCACTGTCATCCCGAGCGGCGCCACCGCGGCGGCGATGGCGTTGGCGCCGTCACCGTGGTCGTACCCGAAGTCCTGTGGCCCCGGCTGGCCCTCGGAGTTGGCCTTGACGGTGAGGCCCATGAAGTCCGGGATCGCGGCCTGGATCTGCTGGGCCCGGCGGTGCCACCAGCCCCGGAAATCCGCGCCGTACGGATCGAGTTGGCTGTTGGTCAGCGTGTCCGGCGCGAACCGGCTGTCGGTGGGCGCGGTGTAGCGGATCGACAGGCCCAGCCTGATGCCGTACGGACGCAGCGCGTCGGCCAGGGCGGCCTCCTGCGCGATGCGGGTGCTCGTCAGGTACGCGTTGTCGGCGTTGACGTTGTTGATGGTGATGCCGTTGATACCCAGCGACGCCAACGCGCGTGCCATGACGAGGTAGCGGTCGAGAATGACGGGCAGATTCCGGCCGGCGCTGGCGCCGGTGGCTGCGAAGTTGAAGATCGCCCCGCTCTCCCCGTTCAGCCCGCCGATTCCGGAGGCGTTGTTGCCCGCGTAGAGACGCTCGGTCTCCCAGTTGTTCAGCAAACGATGCTTGATCTTCGGTGACTCCGCGACGCGGAGGTGGTCGATGGGTTTCTGGGTCTGTAGCAGCCGCAGGAAGGCGAAGGTGCCGTACAGCGCGCCGAGGTCGGTGTTGCCGGCGATGACGGTGAAGCGTGCCCTGCCCTTCGACACCGACCGGACGAGGTAGCCCTCGTCGCCCACTTTGGCCAGGTCGCGGGTGGCGATGGTGCGGCCCACCAGCGGCGAACTCGTCGGCGTGCCCACCACGACCGCGCCGTCGGGGACCGTGCCGCCGTCGACGGTCGCCACGGGTGTCGGTTGGCCGAGCAGCCCGCCCAGACCGCGGACCAGTTCGTCCCGGGCGGCACCCAGCGTGGTCTCGACGAGCTTCTCGCGTGAATCGGGGGCCATGGCGAGGTCCGTCGTGTGCCGGTGGACCTTCGTGGCGTCGGCGTTCTCGACCACGATCGCCGTGGCCGCGCGGCGGTAGTCACGCAGCAGCTTCGCGTCGTCGACCGGTACGTATCGCAGCCACAGGTCGGAGCCGTTGTAGTCGTCCGGCGACGGGGCCGCGGCGACCGGCGTGGTGGTGGCGACAGTGAGGGTGGCCGCGACGGTGGCCAGTGCCGTGCCCAGCACGATGAGGGTTCGCCGTAGCCGGGGCACCGAAGCTCGGTTCATCGCCATCTCCTCGTTCGTTCGCTGGGGACGCCGTTCGGCCCGTCCCGCGAGCGCAACGACGTTGCTGGATGGATGCGCGTCGATCCTTCCCGGCGTGGCTCCACCCCGGCAACGAGTTGTCGTTTCTTGTCGCGGGGCCGCGTGGCCCTCACGGCAGGCGGGCCGCCGGGCCGGGAACGGGCCGCTGCCGCACCCACGCGGGTCGGGCCCGACCGGGGCTCGGGTTGCGCACGGCCGTCGAGTCGCGGACCACGAGGCGTACCGGCAGGACCATCGGCCGGCCGGTGTGCCCGGGCGCCCCCTCGATCATCGTGAGCAGGTGCCGGGTAGCGGCCGAGCCTTCCGCGTAGAGCGGTGCCGCGACGGTGGTGAGCCCGGGCGTGACGATGTCGGCGGCGAGGATGTTGTCGAAGCCCACGACGCTGACGTCGCCCGGAACGTTGACGCCCATCCGGCTGAGACCGCGGATGATCCCGATGGCCATCTGGTCGTTGAAGGCCAGGACCGCCGTCGCGGGACGCGCGCACAGCTCCTGCGCGGCCCGCTCACCGCCCGCCAGGGTGGGGCTGAACGGCCCGATCTGGCGAACCTTGATCTCCAGCTCCATGCCCGCCTCGAGCAGCGAGCGCCAGCGCACACCATTGGGCCAGGACGCCTGCGGCCCCGCGACGTAGGTGATGTGGTCGTGCCCCAACTCGCCGAGGTGTTCGGCGGCCCGCCGCACACCACGAGGGTCGTCCGTGACGACGCACGGCACGTCGGCGAGAGCGCGGTTGAGGACCACCACCGGCCGCTGCTTGGCGACCATCCGGATGGCCGAGTCGGACATCCGGCTGCTGGCCAGCACGATGCCGTCGACTGTCGACATGGTGCGTTCGACCGCCGCCCGTTCCAGCCGGTCGGACTCCTGGGCGTCGATCAGCACTGTGGTGTATTCGCCGTCGGCCGCCACCTCCTGCGCGCCGCGCACGATCTCGGCGTACACCGGGTTGGTGATGTCGGCGATCACCAGCGCGATCATCTGCGTCCGGGACGTGGTGAGGGCGCGAGCGAGGGGGTTGGTCCGGTAGCCCAACCGCTCGGCGACCCGCCGGATCCGTTCGGCGGTCTCGGAGTTGACGCGACTCGGTCGGGAGAAGGCGCGGGACACCGTGGACGGTGAGACGTCCGCCTCACGGGCGACGTCGTAGATCGTGACTCGCTGTCCCGGCGGCCTGATGTGGTCGGGCATCTGCATGCTCCTCCCGGCTACGCGCCGTGATCATGGTATGGCGGCAGTGAATACTCGGCAATGCCCCCGCAACAATCCAGCAGCCCGATCACATTCGCGCGAGGCAATACATGGCAACCCGTTGCCGTCGCGGCGCGCCGGCTGCCTCAATCAGCACTGATGACACCTGGCGGAGGGAACGGCTCATGGGTATCTCGCGGCGCGGCGCTCTCCTGGTCACGGCATCGTCACTCCTGGTGGGCACGGTCGGGTGTGGGGCACCCGAGGCCCCCGGCGACAACACTGGCGACAGCACCGGTGAGGTGCCACAGCGGCCCGGTAAGGCCGTCACGCTCAACGTCCTCGACGTGGCGGGCAACCTCCAGCTGACCCAGGGAATGATCGACGAGTTCGTCTCGAAGAACCCCGACGTGATCTCCCGGGTCACCTATTCCAAGGCGCCCGCGCCCGAGCTGGCCGGGAAGATCAAGGCCCAGCAGGGGGCGGACCGGGTGGACATCGGCCTCGTGCTGACCGGCGTCGACGGCCTGGCCGCCGGGATAGAGCAGGGGCTCTGGATCGACGTGTTGCCGACCTTCCAGGACCGTCTCGGCGGCATGAGCAACTACCTGGAGCCGGCCGCCGCGATGCAGAAGCTCGCCGGCAACGCGGGCGTCACCGTCACCTACTACCCGTCCGGTCCGCTGCTCGAATATCTGCCGTCGCGCCTGGCGACGCCACCCACCAGCGCGGACGCACTGCTCGCCTGGGCCAGAGCCAACCCCCGGAAATTCCAGTACGCCCGCCCGGCCAACTCCGGCCCGGGCCGGACGTTTCTGATGGGTCTGCCCTACATCCTGGGCGACTCGAACCCCAAGGACCCCACCGCGGGCTGGGACAAGACATGGGCCTTCCTCAAGGAGTTGGGCCAGTACGTCGACTACTACCCGTCCGGCACCACCGAGACGATGAAGAACCTCGCCAACGGCACCGCGCACCTGATCGTCAGCACAACCGGTTGGGACATCAACCCGCGGGTGCTCGGCACGGTGCCCAAGGAGGCCAGGATCACCCCGATCGACGGCTTCCACTGGGTCACCGACGCGCACTACGCCGTCCTGCCCAAGGGCGTGTCGACCGACACCCAGGCCGCCGTGCTGGCCCTGCTGGCGTTCATGCTCACCCCTGAACAGCAGGCGAAGGCGTACGACGAGGGTTACTTCTACCCGGGCCCGGCGATCAAGGAGGTCCAGCTCTCGTCGGCGCCGCAGAAGAGCCAGGACGCGATCCGGGAGTTCGGTCGACCCGAGTACGACGCGCTGATCGCCGGAAACCCGACCGAGGTCCCGCTCGACGCGAAGAGCCTGGTGGCGGCGTTCAGCCGCTGGGACCGCGAGATCGGCGGCGGCAAGGTCAAGCAGGGATGAGCGCCTTCACCCAGCTACGGCTGGACGGGGTGTCCCGCCGGTTCGGTGGCCAGGCCGCGCTCACCGAGCTGGACCTGACGATCGAGGCGGGGGAGTTCATCGCCCTGCTCGGCCCGTCCGGCTGCGGCAAGTCGACGGCGTTGAACTGCCTGGCCGGGCTGCTGCCGTTGACGGAGGGGAGCATCTGGCAGGACGAGCGCCGTATCGACACGCTCCCACCGGAGCGGCGCGGCTTCGGCATGGTGTTCCAGAGCTACGCCCTCTTTCCGCACCTGACGGTCCGGGCGAACATCGCCTTCGGACTGCGCATGCGGCGGCTACCCAAGGAGGAGACGCGCCGGCGTACGGCGGAGGCGGTGCGGCTGGTGCGACTGGAGGACCACGTCGACAAGCTGCCCGGCCAGCTCTCGGGTGGCCAGCAGCAACGCGTCGCCATCGCCCGTGCCGTCGTGTTCGAGCCGTCCCTGGTGTTGATGGACGAGCCGTTGAGCAACCTCGACGCCAAGCTGCGCCTGGAGATGCGGACCGAGATCCGCCGGCTGCACCAGTCGTTGGGGCTCACCACCGTCTACGTGACCCACGACCAGGAGGAGGCGCTGTCCCTGGCCGACCGGCTGGTGGTGCTGCGGGAGGGGCGGGTGCAGCAGATCGGCTCGCCGCGTGAGCTGCACACCCGACCGGCGAACTGGCACGTCGCCGACTTCATGGGCTACCGCAACCTGTGGCGGGGGCGGGTGGAGCAGTCCGAAGGTGCCCGGGCCACCGTCGAGTCGTCCGGTCATCGCCTGCTTGGTGAGGTGGTGGGGGGCCTCCAGCCAGGGGCGGAGGCGGTGGTCGCGGTACGCCCCGAGGACATCCGCGTCGACGGGCCCGGCGAGACCCGCAACGCCATGTCGGCGACGGTCGAGGTGGTGGAGTACCAGGGCCGCGAGCTGGCGGCCGAGGCCCGCACCGACACCGGACTGCTGCTGCACCTGCGGACCGAGCAGCGGATCGCGCCGGGCGACCAGGTCAAGCTGGCCGTCGACCCGCAGCGGCTGCTCGTCTATCCCGCCGACGCGTCGACGCAGCCCGACCGCCTCGCGGACGCCCCGGCGGCGACGCGGTGAGCGGTACCGGGCCCGGGAGGCCGCTGGCGCACTGGCAGCACCGTCTCGCCGAGCGGGGCGTCGATCGTCAGCTCTGGTTGCTGGTCCCGGCCCTGGTCTTCGTCATCGCCCTGTTCCTCTACCCGTTCTTCTACGGGCTGACGCTCTCGTTCCAGCCGACCAGGGGCGGGCCGTTCAGCGACTACGCCCGGTTCTTCTCCGACTCCTACGAGCGCGGCACGATCTGGATCACGCTGCGGATCGCGTTGCCCGCCGCGCTCCTGAACGTCCTCGCGGCGGTGCCGATCGCCTACCGGATGCGCGGCCGGTTCCGGGGCAAACGGCTGGTCACCACGCTGCTGGTCGTGCCGATCACACTCGGCACGGTCCTCACCGCACAGGGGTTGCTGAACTTCCTCGGCCCCACCGGCTGGTTCAACCGGATCCTGCTGGCCACCCATCTCGTCGACGAGCCGGTGCGGCTGACCCACAACTACTGGGGCGTGTTCTTCTCCCTGGTGATCACCGGCTTTCCGTTCGCGTTCCTGCTGGTGCTCTCGTACCTGTCCGGCATCGACCCGACCCTGGAACGAGCGGCCGCGACGCTGGGCGCGGACTGGCGTCGTCGGTTCACCCGGATCACCCTGCCGCTGCTGATGCCCGGCCTCGCCACGACCTTCTGCCTGACGTTCGTCCTGGCGTTCAGTGTGTTCCCGTCGGCAGTTCTGGTCGGCAACCCGGCCGGGGAGACCCGGGTCATCTCCCTCGCCGCCTACCAGGCGGCCTACGAGCAGTACGACTACCCGTACGCGTCGGCGATCGCCATGATCATGGGCTTCGTCGAGCTGGTCATCATCGCTGTGGTGCTGGCCGCTCGTAGCCGCTTCTACACCGGCTCCACGGGAGGCAAGGGCTGATGGCAACGACCACCCAGGCCCCACCAGCGCGGCCCCCCGCCACCAGCACCGACCGGCGGCGGCGCATCGCCGCGCGCCCGGCCGCCTGGATCGTGTGGGGCGTCGTCATCTTCTTCTTCCTCAACCTGCTGGGCGTCGTGGCGTCCGTGCTGGTCAGCTCGTTCGGCCAGCGCTGGTTCGACACCTGGCTCCCGGACGGCTACACCACCAGCTGGTACGCCCGAGCCTGGGACGAGTTCGCGCTCCTCCAGGTCATCGTCGTGACACTGGAGGTCTCCGTACTCGTCGTGGGCCTCTCGCTGGTGATCGGCGTGCCGGCCGCCTACGCCCTCGCGCGGCGCTCGTTCCCGGGCAAACGGCTGATCTTCCTGGTGTTCCTGCTGCCCATTCTGATGCCTCCGATCACGTACGGCATCCCGCTGGCGACAGTCCTCTACAAGTTCGGCCTGGCCGGGCACATGTCCGGGGTGGTGCTCGCCAACCTCGTGCCGTCGGTGCCCTTCGTCATCCTGACCATGACCCCGTTCATCGAGCAGATCGACCCGAGGATCGAGAGCGCCGCGCGCATGTGCGGCGCGGGCCTGCGGACGGTGTTCCTCCGGGTTCTCACGCCGCTGCTCGTGCCGGGCATCCTCGCCTCCGCGATCCTCGTGCTGGTCCGGACCGTGGGCATGTTCGAGCTCACCTTCCTGACCGCGGGGCCGGACTCGCAGACCCTTGTGGTGGCGCTCTACTACTCGATGTCCGCATCCGGGATCAGGGCACAACAGTCGGTCGACGCCATGGCGGTCATCTACACCTCGATGATGCTGGTCCTCCTCGTCGTCGCGCTGCGCTACGTCAACCCGACTCAGCTGGTGGCCCAGGTCAAGGACGAGCCGGAGCACTGAGGCCGGCGCTGGCGTCGAGGATCTCGCCCAGGCGACCCGCGACAGTGAGGAGCGCGGGCAGTCTCGTCCGCAGACCGCGGTAGGCCGCGGCGAGAGCCGGGTCCACAGCGACGGGCTCGCCACCGACAACCCCGGGATCGAGCTGGGTGAGCGCCTCCTGAAGATCGGCGGTGTGCCCGATCGCGAAGAGCCCGAGGGTCGCCGCGCCGAGGGTGACATGGTCGGCCACACCCGTGACGCGGACCGGGCAGTCCAGCACCGCCGCCATCACCTCGCGCCACAGCGGCGACCCGAAGGCGCCGCCGGTCAGGCGGACGCTGTCGATCGGCGTCAGCTCGGCCAGCCGGTCACGGACACCAGCGAGTTGCAGGCAGACGCCCTCCACGGCGGCCCGGACCAGGTGGCCGCGCGAGTGCTCGCTACGCAGACCCAGGAACGCGCCCGGCGGGGCACTGCCCTGCGGCGAGGGCTCGTCGGCCCGCAGGTAGGGCAGCATCACGAGACCGTCGCTGCCCGGTGCGATCCGCTCGGCGAGATCCAGGAGCGAGGGCGCGGCACTGTCGTCACCGAGGACGCGTCCCGCCCACCGCACGACGTTGCCGCCGTTGCTGAGCGCGCCGCCGACAACCCAGGCGTCGTCGGTCAGCGCACCGCAGGAGAACGTCTCCGCCGGGTCGGTGAGGGGAGCCTCGACGACCGTCCGCAGGGACCCGGTGGCCCCGAGCGTCAGGCCACCGACGGTGGGGTCGATCGCCGCCGCGCCCAGACTGCGCAACGGACCGTCCCCCGCGCCGACGACCACCGGTGTGCCGGAGGGCAGGCCGACCGCGCGCCCGGCCGTCGGCGACAACCGCAACACCGCCGTCGTGGGCAGCACCGGGGGCAGCTGACTCTCGGACACCCCGGCAAGATCGAGTACGGCGGGACTCCACACCCGACGGTGCACGTCGAACATCCCGGTGCCGGATGCCGAGGACAACTCGGTCACCAACATCCCGGTGAGCCGATGGACCACGTAGTCCTTGAGGCCGATCCACCACCGCGTCGCCGTGCAGAGGTACGGCTCATGGCGGGCGAACCACAGGAGCTTGCAGAGCGGGTTCATCGAATGCACGGGTGTGCCCGTCAACCGGTGCAGCTCCCCGCTCTGGCCGGACAACCGCAACTCACGGGCCGCCTCCGACGACCGCGCGTCGCGCCGGGTCAGCAGCGGCGTCACCGGCGTCATGGCCGCGTCCAGCCCGATCAGGCCGTACCTGGCGGAGCTCAGCGCGAGGGCGACCACCTCCGCCCCGGCGGTGCCGGCCACACACGCGGACATCGCCGCCAGGGAGGCCGCCATCAGCACGTCCGGCTCCTGTACCTGCCAGCCGGGCATCGGCTCAAGCAGTGGGTACTCCCGCGTCGCGACGTGTCGTGCGGTGCCGTCCAACGCGAACGCGACAGCCCGCACGGCAGTGGTGCCCACGTCGACACCGACGATCACCCGACGCTCCGGCCCCATCCGCACATGGTCGAGCGGTGTTCGCCGGGCCGGCAAGCGGTTGCGCGCAGTTGTCGTCACGGCGGCGGGTAGCCGACCCGTTTGCGTGGAAGATCGGGCATCACCGACGCGAGTGGTGACAGGATTGTCGGCATGCCTGCTCGCGCACTGAGCTTCGGGATGGTGGCGGAACAATACGAACGGTACCGACCGGGGTACCCCGCCGAGCTTGTCGACCTGGTGCTGACGTACGCGGGTCGGCCCATTCGAACGGCCCTGGAGGTCGGCGCCGGAACCGGCAAGGCGACCCGGCTGTTCGCCGGAGCGGACGTCACTGTCACCGCGACCGAGCCGGACGCGGCCATGCTCGCCGAGCTGCGCAAGCACGTGTCAGCAGGCGTCGAGACCGTGCGGGCCGCGTTCGAGGACCTGCGGCCGGGCGCGAGGTACCACCTGGTCTACGCGGCGGCGGCACTGCACTGGACGAAACCCGAGGGGCGATGGTCACGGGTGGCCGCGCTGCTGGAACCCGGCGGCGTGTTCGCCTCGTTCGGTGGACCGACCCAGCTGGTTGACCCGGCGGTGGCCGACGCTGTCCGCCTCGCCCGGGCACCCTTCCTGGAGAGCGACGAGATTCCCTCTCCCGACGGCACGCCCCCGGGGCAGGCCATGCAGTGGCCGGGCACGGAACTCCAACGCTCCGAATGGTTCACCGATGTGCGGCAGACCGTGATCGAGCGTCGGCTGACGATGAGCGCGCGCGACTACGTGGGGCACCTGTCGACGATCTCGGCTTATCTCGAGCTGCCGACCTCGAAGCAGGAGCAGGTCTTCGGCCAGATCGAGCGGATCCTGCCCGAGCGGGTCGAGCTTTCCGCCGACATCGTCGTGCATCTCGCCCGCCGGCGCCCCGAGCAGTAGCGCCCGGTGGCGCTCAGACCAGGAACTCCTCGCGCATCCGCGCGCCCAGGTTGATCCCGCCCACCGCCCGGGGGCCGGACGGGTCGTGCACGGCGACGGTGTTGTTGCGACGCATCAGCTCACGGACCGCGGGCGGCAGCCGCGGCGGGTCGTCCATCGCCGCGAGGACCTGCCCGGCACTGACGATCAGTCGATCGGCCAGGGTGGCGGCGTCGGTGTCCACCCGCACCCGGCCGTACTCCCAGCCGGAGGTGGTCAGGTCGAGCACCTCGAACACGCGGGTCACCAGCGGGTTCGGGTCGGTCACCCGGTCGAGCCGGGGAGCCCGGTTGCCGACCACAGTGACGGCGGCGGCCACCTGCGCGTACGGGTGGAAGCCGCACGGCAACGCGAACAGCGGCCAGCGCAGGGCCGGGCCCGCCTCCTTCCACAGCGGCCGGTAGTTACGGCGGTGCACCAGCAGTCGCCGGCCGGTCCGTCGGTGGATCTCCTGGGCCTGGGCCTGAAGGTCCACGTGGGCCTCGTCGGCGACCTGACTCACGATCCGGGTCGCCACCACCAGGCCGTCGTCACTGTCGAGCGAACCGGTGAGCGCCTCGACCTGTTCGTTGAACCGGATCCGCGCGTGGGGGCCGTACCGGGACTGGACGTCGTGCAGCAAAGCCTGCTGGCGTCCCGGGTCGAGCTGGACCTTCCTACCGCCCAGCAAACGACGGAGCCAACGCATGTCGCCTCGATTCAGCAGAGCCGTCGCGGACGGCGGCAATGCTAGTGCGTCGGCCCTCCCTCATGTTCCCAAGGGGGGTTGATCGACGCCGCGCTCGGAGACGGCGATCACCGCCGACGCGGCGTAATCAGCCCCGACTCGTACGCCCACACGACCAGCTGCGCCCGGTCGCGGCAGTGCAGCTTCGTCATGGCCCGGTTGACGTGTGTCTTGGCGGTCAGCGGACTGATCACCATGCGCACGGCGATCTCGTCGTTGGTCAGCCCACGGGCGACCAGCTCGACGATCTCCTGCTCCCGGGCGGTCAGCACGTCGCGTCCGGCCGTCGGCACGGCCGGCGGTGGTCCGGCCACGAACTCACTGATCAGTGTGCGGGTGATGGTCGGCGCGAGCAGCGCGTCACCGCGCGCGACGACGGTGACGGCGTGCAGCAGGTCGGCGGGGTCGGCGTCCTTGAGGAGAAAGCCGCTGGCGCCCGCGCGGAGGGCGGCGAACACATAGGAGTCGAGCCCATAGTTGGTGAGGATGAGAACGCGGATCGCGGCGAGGTCAGGATCAGCGGCGATGCGCCGGGTGGCCTCGATGCCGTCGAGGCCCGGCATCTGCACGTCCATCAGGACGACGTCCGGGCGCAGACACCGGGACAGGTGGACGGCCGAGGTGCCGTCGGTCGCCTCGCCGACGACCTCCAGGTGGTCTTCGGCGTCGAGGAGTGCCCGGAAGCCGGCTCGCATCAGCGCCTGGTCGTCGGCGATCAGCACCCGGATCATCCCGGCTCCCGCAGCGGGAAGGTGGCCCGTACGGTGAACCCGTGGTCGTCGTGCGCGGCGGTCCGCAGCGTGCCGCCCAGGGCGCTGACCCGCTCCCGCATGCCGCGTAGACCCACGCCCGGGGTCAGCGGCTCAGCCGGCGACGCCTGACCGTCGTCGGTGACCGCGACGGTCAGCCCCGCCGGGGCGTACTCCACCTGGATGTGCGCTGTCGCGGGCCCGGCGTGGCGGGCCACGTTGGTGAGGGCCTCCTGGATGACCCGGTACCCGGCCTGGTCGACCTCGTCGGGCAGGTCCCCGCGCTGGCCGGTGACGGTCACCTGCACCGGTACGCCGACCGCCCGGGTCCGCTCGGCCAGCTCGTCCACCCGGGCCAGGCCGACCCGATCGCCGTCGGTTGGTGCGCGGAGGACGTCGAGGGTCGTGCGGAGTTCCCGCATCGCGGCGCCGCTGGCCTCCTGGATCGCCAGCAGCGTGGCCGACGGCTCCTCGCCGTGCTTGCGCGCCAGGTGCACGGCGATCCCCGCCTGCACCTTGATCACCGAGATGCTGTGGGTCAGGGAGTCGTGCAGGTCGCGGGCGATGCGCAGGCGCTCCTCCCCGGCGCGCCGCAACGCCATCTCCTCGCGGGTGCGTTCGGCCTCGATCGCCCGTTGCTCGACCTGCTCCAGGTACGCCCGGCGCTGCCGCGCGACGAGCCCGGCGACGTTGGCCGCCACGAACCAGCCGAGCAGCAGGGCCGTCCGCTCGGCGACCAGTTGGCCTGGTCGGCCGGCCGGCGCCATCGAGATGTCGCGGGCCAGGAAGCTACCGAGGAAGGCGAGGCTGGCCACGGCGGAGGCCGACCGGTGTCCCTGCCAGGCGCTGACGTAGACCGCGCAGAGGACGGGGAACGCGGCGGACACCCCGGGGTGCACCCGGACGTGAAGGGCCAGCATGGCGACGGTGACCACGCCCAGCGCCACCACCGGGTAGCGCCGGCACGCCGCCAGGGCCACCACAGTGGCGAGGACCAGGGCGACGTCGAGCACCTCGACCGGCGCGGCGTCCGGGGTGAGCACGGCGTTTGCCGAGCAGGAGGACGCCGAGGGCGAGCCCGCCGAGGGCGTACGGGAGGTCGCGGCGCATGGTCGCACTGTAGAACGGTCGTCGTCGGTGGAGCATCCCGCGCGCGTGGTACCTGCGGCGTACCACGGGCGCGGTATGAGCGGCGGGGCAAGTGTCTGCGGCGGCACGACGTTTTCCCGGCCCGCCGGAACGAGCATCGAACCCATGACCTACCGCTTCTTCACCCCCACGCCGACGAGGGCGGCCACCGGCCGCACAGCGTCCGTCTACCAACAGTTGCGCGACGACTTTCTCGGACCGTTGCCGACCTTCCAGGCGCTCTCGGCCGTGCCGGAGGTGCTGGCCGCGACCTGGGCGCTGATGCGCGAGGCGCTGCTCGCCGGGGACGCGCCCCGGGTCGAGCGCGAACTCGTCGCGGCAGCGGTGTCCCGGGCCAACCACTGTCAGTTCTGCGTCGACGCCCACGTGCTGCTGCTGCACGCGCTGGGCGCAGCGAAGCTGGCCGAGGCCGTCGCCCGGGGGGAGACGCCCCCCGAGCCGAGGCACGCCGCGCTCGTCGGCTGGGCGCAGGCGAGCCGCAGCCCCAGAGCCGCCGACTGGACCAGCACCCACGTCCCGGAGATCACCGGGACCCTGCTCGCCTTCCACTTCATCAACCGGGTCGTGTCCGCGTTGCTCGACCCCGATCTGCTCCCCGGCGGCCTGCAACGCTCCCCGCTGGTGCGCTCGGTCGGGGGCCGGCTCTACGCCAAGGCGGCCCGGGAGCCGAAGGAGCCCGGCCGAAGCCTCCCGCTCCTCGACGCCGACCCGACGGCATCACCTCCCGCCTGGGCGCAGGACAGCCCGGTGGGCGTCGCCTACGCGTCGCTGCGGGACGCCGCCGCCCGGGGTGGGGACCTGCTGCTGGGCGACGTGGCGCGCCAGACCGTCACGGCCACGGTGCGCTGGGAGGACGGGCGGTTCCCGGCCCGGCCCGCGGACTGGGCCGTCGACCTGGTGCGGGACGTGCCGGGCACGGACCGCATCGGGACGCGGATCGCGTTGCTGGCGGCGTTCGCGCCCAGCGCGATCAGCCCGGGCGACGTCGCTCTCTGGCGGCTCTCCCACCCCGCCGATGCCGACCTCGTGCGGTTGGTCGCGTACGGGGCGATCACGGCCACCGATCACGTCGCCCGGGCCCTCGCCTCGGCGCGCCTCTAGGAGGTAACCCATGCGCAAGGCTCTCGTCATCAGCAGCGCTCTGCTGCTCGTCGCGTTCGCCGTGCAGTTCGTCCTCGCCGCCGTGGGCGGGTTCACCAGACCCGCCGGCGACGACGCGTACGCGCTGCACAGCGTCAACGGCATGGCGGTCATCCCGATTCTCACAGTGCTCACCGCAGTGTTCGCCGCCCTGACGAAGGCACCGGGAAAGATCGTCGGCCTGGCGATCCTGCCGATCGGCCTCGTCGTCCTCCAGCCGCTCATCGCCATGCTGGCCGAGGCGTCCACTGACGCGTCGGGTGTCAGCACCCCGCTCGGCCTGACCATCGGTGGGTTGCACGCGCTCAACGGAATCATCGCGGTGCACGTCGTGGTCGGCGTCCATCGGGCGGCGCGACAGCTGAGCGTCCCGGTTCCCGCCGGCGCGGCTCGGCTGGTCACCCGGGAAGGAGAGCCGGCGTGACCACCGGGTCGCTGCTCGCGGCCGACCTCGTGATCGCGGTCCTCGCGGCCGCCGCCTGGCTGGGCGGTGGCGCCGCGTCCGCCGCCCGTCGCCGCCCGCTCGCGCTGGGACTGGCGGCCGTCGCCCTGCTCGCCACGCTCGCCCGCGCGATCACGATCACCGCCCTCGCCCGCGCCGGCTGGTGGTTCGCCGCGGAGAAGGTCCTCATCGCGGCCCCACTGTCGCTCGCGGCGGTGGGGATCGCCGGTCCGCGGTTGCTGCGCGCCCCGGGCGACATCCGGGCCGTCGCGGTTCCGCTGCTCTTCGCCGGGTACGCCACGAGCAGCGCCCTGCTCGTGACGGTCCTGCACGGCTATCCGGCGTCGGCCGGGGCGGGGCTGCTCGCGGTCGCCGGAGTCGTGGCGGCGACGGTTTTCTCGGGGCGTGCGCTCGGTGCGCACCTGCCCCGGACGGTGTCCCGGGTGGCCCTCGTGGTGGCGGTCGCGGCGCTGCTGACCGGAACCGGGCTGACCGTCGCTCCGGGCGCCGCGCCCGCCGTACCGCATGATCATGGTTTCCCGGCGGCCCGGATCGCCGACGAACCCACCCGGCGGTTCACACTGACCGCCGCAACCGCCACTGTGGACGCGGGCGGCCGGAACGTCGCGGCGTGGGCGTTCAACGGGCAGGTCCCCGGACCGGAACTGACCGCCACCGTCGGCGACGTGGTGGAGGTGACGCTGCGCAACCGGGACATCGGGCGCGGCGTCACAGTGCACTGGCATGGGTACGACGTGCCGAACGATCAGGACGGGGTACCCGGGGTGACGCAGGCGGCGGTGCGGCCCGGGCAGGAGTTCGTCTACCGGTTCCGCGCGGACCAGGCCGGAACGTACTGGTACCACACGCATTCGGCCTCCGATGTCGGCGTGCGGATGGGTCTCTACGGCGTGCTGGTGGTGCGACCGGGCCCGGCGACCGGCCTCGACGTCACAGTGCCGGTGCATACCCTGGCGGGCCGTCCGTTGCCCGTGCCGAAGGTGGAGCAGGTCGAGGCCGGCCTGCCGGTGCGGTTGCGGCTGATCAACACCGACAGCACGACGCACCGGTACGCCCTGGCCGGGACCGCGTTCCGGGTGGCCGCGATCGACGGCGTCGACCTGCGCGGCCCGACGCCGCTGGTGGAC
This sequence comes from Micromonospora sp. CNZ322, assembly GCF_007827755.1. Classification (NCBI taxonomy): domain Bacteria; kingdom Bacillati; phylum Actinomycetota; class Actinomycetes; order Micromonosporales; family Micromonosporaceae; genus Micromonospora; species Micromonospora sp. CNZ322. Next base: position 331,863 of record NZ_VITD01000005.1, on the reverse strand, counting down.
ACCGCAGTGCTGATCCCGGCCGGGGGCCGCTACGACCTGGTCTTCGACGCGCCGGCGACCCCGGTGGCGCTGTTCGTCGACGGGCGGGCGGTCTACTCGACCGGCCCGGTGTCGACGGCGACCGGCGCCTGGCCGGTGCTCGACCCGCTCGGCTACGGCGCGACCGCTCCGGTGCCCTGGTCCCGGTTCGACAAGACGTTCACCCTCGTCCTCGATCGCGGCCTCGACCTGCGCAGACTGCTACCGCGGTACGCCCACACCGTCAACGGCGCGGCTGACCCGGACATCCCACCGCAGGTCGTAGGCCGGGGTGACGTCGTACGGTTCACGATCGTCAACCGGTCGCAGATCGTGCACCCGTGGCACCTGCACGGCCACCACGTCCTGGTGCTGGCCCGCGATGGCGAGCCGGCGACCGGAAGCCCGTTGTGGCTGGACTCGTTCGACGTCCGTCCGGGCGAGGTGTGGGAGGTGGCGTTCCGGGCCGACAACCCGGGGATGTGGGCCAATCACTGCCACAACCTGGCGCACGCCGATGCCGGGATGACGCTGCATCTCATGTACTCGTGATCGCCGGGGCCTGTAGTTTTCTGTCATGACTGAGGACACCTTCCGTTCGGTGGCGATCGAGCGCACCAGCCTGGGCAACTACGTCGTGCGGAACTCCCGTGGCGGCTCGGTGTCGTTGGGCACGGGCGAGGACAGCAGTTTCACGCCGGTGGAGTTGCTACTGGCCGCCATCGGCGGCTGCACCGCTGTGGACGTGGACCACATCACCAGTCGTCGGGCCGAGCCGACCGAGTTCGCCGTCGCCGTCACCGGTGACAAGATCCGGGACGAGGCCGGCGGAAACCGGATGCGGAACCTGCGGGTCGAGTTCACAGTGACGTTCCCGGAGGGCGCGGAGGGCGACGCGGCCCGTGCGGCGCTGCCCCGGTCGTTGCAGCAGTCGCACGATCGGTTGTGCACGGTCTCCCGTACCGTCGAGCTCGGCACTCCCGTCTCGATCGCCGAGGGCCCCGGGACCACCGCGGACTGACGGGCGCTGAGCACGGCTACTCAGGCTCCTGCGGTTCGTTCGGGTGAGGATGACGGGCATGCGTCGACTACTGGTGCCACTGCTGATCCTCCTCACCATGGTGGCGGCGTGCGCCGACCCGAACGCCCAGCCGGGTCGCTCGGACCCGACAGTCGCGGAGCCGGCGCCCACCGAACTGCTCGCCGACGGCAGCGTGCCCTGGGCCGACCTGAAGATCACCGGCGAGGACCTCAACGGCCGCCCTGCCGCGCCGAGAACGCCGGCCACCGGCAGCGAACCGTGCCGGGCAGAGCAGTTGACCGGCCGGCTCACCACCTGGACGCGGCCCGGCGCCGGCGGTGAGACGCCTCGCGGCTTCGACGCCGCCATCGGCAAGCTCATCGGCGAAGTGGACGTGCGGAACTCGTCGACGGTCGAGTGCACCCTGCAGGGCGAGGTGCCCACGACCATGCTCGCCGGCGGCCGCGAGATCCCGATGCTCTACACCCACGGCATCAACGAGGAGGGCCGTACCCGGGTGGTCGCCGTGCCGGCCGGCGGCCACGCCAGCCTGCGCCTGGACTGGTCCGGGCCGTTCTGTCAGCCCGTGAGGGGTTCGTTGGAGCTCGCGATCGAGCTGCCGCATGACGGCGGCAGGTTGCGCGCACCGGTCACCGCCGACGAGCGTCCGGGCTGTCCGCAGGGGGAGGGGGTGCACCCGCGCGCGCGTGGGACGCTGTCCGCGAGCGGGTTCACCGAGCCGGTGACGGTGTCGAAGCCCCCGTCCTCGCCGCTCGAAATGCTCACCGTCGCTGTTCAGGGGCCGACGACCGCCGCCGCCGGGTCGCGGCTCACCTTCCGGGTGACGCTGGGCAACCCGACCGACGGCCCCCTCGCGCTGGACCCCTGCCCGGGCTACCTGATGGAACGGTTCTCTCTCGGCGACGCGACGAACGACGCGGTGAACTCGGCCCAGCTGTACCGGCTGAACTGCCGCGCGCTCCCGCAGATCCCTGCCGGCGGCAGCGCCGTGTTCGAAATGGTCGCCGAGGTGCCAGCCTCGATGCGGGCCGGGCGCGAGCTGAGCGTGACGTGGAAGTTGTATCTGCCGCACTACGTGCAGCGGGGCAACCAGTTCGGTGTCCTCACCCTCACCGTCGTCTGAGGACGGTCGCTGCTGGGCCAGCCGCACCGGCGAAGTCGACGTGGGCGAGAACGAGGGATAGATGCTGTTGAGGGTATGGGAGCGCTCCCGTAACATACCTGACGCGGCCTGTTAACGCTCACAATCGGTCACCGCACAAAGACCACCACCAATGCATGGGCCGCCGTCCCGCGAGGAGGGTGCTACATGACCAGATCCAGAGCCACCAATGTCGGTCTGGTTGCGGCCGGCGTCGGCTTACTGATGTCGTCGACAGTTGTCGCGGCGCTGCCGGCCGGTGCCGCGGCTGAGGGTTGTTCGGTGAACTACGCCGTGTCGTCGCAGTGGCAGGGCGGCTTCGGCGCCAACGTGGCGATCACGAACCTGGGTGATCCGTTGAGCAGTTGGACCTTGACCTGGTCGTACGGCGCCGGGCAGACAGTGACGCAGGCCTGGAACACGTCGCTGACGCAGAGCGGGTCGGCGGTGACGGCGAAGAACGTGAGCTACAACGGTGGGGTCCCGACCAACGGCACTGTGTCGTTCGGGTTCAACGGGTCCTGGACGGGCAGCAACCCCGACCCGGCGAGCTTCGCCCTGAACGGCGTCACCTGCACCGGCGGCACGACGACTCCGCCGCCGACCGACCCGCCGCCGACCACCCCACCGCCGACCGATCCGCCGCCGACCACGTGCAACCTTCCCTCGACGTACCGGTGGTCCTCCACCGGGGTGTTGGCGACCCCGAGGTCGGGTTGGGTGTCACTCAAGGACTTCACCGTCGCCCCCTACAACGGCCAGCAACTCGTCTACGCCACCACCCACGACAACGGCACCCGGTGGGGCTCGATGAACTTCGGCCTCTTCACGAACTACTCGCAGATGGCCTCGGCCAGCCAGAACGCGATGAACAACGCGACCGTCGCGCCGTCGCTGTTCTACTTCGCCCCGAAGAACATCTGGGTGCTCGCCTACCAGTGGGGTGGGCCGGCGTTCTCCTACCGGACCTCGACCAACCCGACCAACCCGAACGGCTGGTCCGCGGCGCAGACCCTGTTCAGCGGAAGCATCACCGGTTCGGGCACCGGCCCGATCGACCAGGCGGTCATCGGTGACGACACGAACATGTACCTGTTCTTCGCCGGTGACAACGGCAAGATCTACCGGGCCAGCATGCCGATCGGCAACTTCCCCGGCAGCTTCGGCTCCAACTACACGACCATCATGAGCGACACCACGAACAACCTCTTCGAGGCCGTTCAGGTTTACAAGCTCCAGGGCCAGAACCGCTATCTCATGATCGTCGAGGCGATCGGTTCGCAGGGCCGCTACTTCCGCTCGTTCACGGCCACCAGCCTGGGTGGCTCGTGGACGCCGCAGGCCACCAGCGAGAGCAACCCGTTCGCCGGCAAGGCCAACAGCGGCGCCACCTGGACCAACGACATCAGCCACGGTGAACTGCTGCGCACCAACGCCGACCAGACGATGACCGTCGACGCCTGCAACCTGCAACTGCTCTACCAGGGTCGTTCCCCCAGCTCCGGCGGCGACTACGGCCTCCTGCCGTACCGGCCGGGTCTGCTGACCCTGCAGCGCCCGGTTTGATCACGCTCGACTGACCCGGACGGGCGGGCTCGGCGTCACGCCGAGCCCGCCCGCACCACGCCGGATCCACTCGGGTTCATGGAGGTCGCGGTATACCGGTCGTCCTGACGCCGCGACTTCCTTGAACGCGAGTCGATCAAGCAACGGCAGCACTGAGGCCGGCGGCGACGTCCGTGTAAGGATGTTGTGTGAGCTGCGAATCAACAATGTCGTCGGCGGTCGATCCAATCGCCTCCCCTCTCGTAATGGAAGGGGAGGGGATTGTGCTGCGGGACTGGCTCGACGCCGATCTGCCGCACATGCCGGGCCTCTTCGACGCGCCGGACATCGCCGCGAACACCGATATTCCTTGCCCATTCGACGCGGACGCCTTTCTGGTCAGAATCCGGCGGCGCCGTGCCCAGGGCATCGTCGACCTGGCCGTGACGCGCGACGGCGGGGAGCCGCGTGGCCTCGTCGTACTGCACGTGGCGAGCGGGGTGCTGGGGTACGCCATCGGCCCCGCCCACCGCGGCCGAGGCCTGGCGTCACGTTCTCTGCAATTGATGACGACGTTCTGCCACGAAGAACTCGGCTTCACCCGGCTACGGCTGAGCATCATCCAGGGCAATGTGCCCTCGCAGCGGGTCGCTGAGTCCGCCGGATACGTCCGGAGCGACGATGCCGTCGTCGAGAGGACGAATGGGTTGGGGCAGCCGAAGCTGCTCGAAACGTGGCATTGGATCGCTTCCGTGACGTCTGGCTGACAAAGACGGGATACGACACGCACCATCGGGACCGCCTGTGGCTGACGAGTTTGGGACGATGCGCCGGTCGACCTACCGACATCACCCGACTCGAAGGGATCCCCGCGATGGCAAAGGTCATCTCCACGCTGTTCATCTCGACCGACGGTGTGGCCGAGATCGACCCTGACTGGCACTTCCCGTACTTCGACGAGAACATGGGCCGCGCCGTCACCGAGGACTATGACGCCGCCGATGTGCTGCTCATCGGCCGCGAGACGTACGACAGCTTCGCCGGGGCGTGGCCCGGCCGGGAGGCCGCGGGTGGGGACGACGCGCCGTTCGCCAAGCAACTCGGCGACATGCGCAAGGTCGTCGTCTCACGCCAGCCGCTGGAGTTCTCCTGGCGCAACTCCGAGCTGATCAACGGTGGCCTCCTCGACGCTGTCACCGCGCTCAAGGCCGATGCCGGCGTCCGGGGAATCCTCATCCCCGGGTCGATCTCCGTGGTGCAGCAACTGCTCGCCGCGGGCCTGGTCGACGAGCTGCGTCTGCTGGTGCATCCGGTGGCCGCGCGCAAGGGCCGCAAGCTGTTCGACGAGGGCGACGCGGCGTACCACCTGCGACTGCTGGCTTCGGAGGCGTTCCCGACCGGCGTCCTCCGGGTGATCTACGCGCCGGGCACGGCACCGACTCCGGTCGGCTATGAGGAAATCAAGGACCAGGTGCCAGCCGGAAACTAGGGCGCGTTTTCGGGGACGGCCGCCGCGCCGGCCGCTCCCGGGTCCGGGCCACCGGTGCCCGGTGGTACGCCTCGCTGTATTGACCACCACCGATTAATCCCACACTTCGGACCGACATTTAGTGAGGTTCATCGATATTGACGGTGGGCGTTGACGGCGACAGGATCTCGGGCACCACCACCCTGATCCCTCCTGGGAGGCGCCATGACCCGTCCCCGCCTGCCCCGCCTGCGGGCAGCCACCCGGTTGGCCGCACTCGCGCTGGCCACCGCCGGCGTGCTGCTCACCGTCGCCACCCCCGCCAGCGCCGCCGTGCCCACCGGCCGTTACGTCGCGCTGGGCGACTCGTACACAGCAGGTCCGCTGATCCCCACCCAGGTCGACCTCAACTGCCTGCGCTCCAACCGTAACTACCCGTCGCTGGTGGCGGCGTCCGCCGGCTCGTCGTCGTTCGCCGACGTGAGCTGCTCCGGCGCCACCACGGAGGACATCCTCTACGGCGGTAGTGGCCAACTGGGCATCACGTTGCCGCCGCAGCTCAACGCGGTCACGTCGAACACATCGCTGGTGACGGTGCAGATCGGCGGCAACGACATCGGCTTCTCCGGCATCATCGGCGACTGCGCGGAGGCGAGCGTCAGTAGCCCGCTCGGCTCTCCGTGCAAGAACCGGTACACCGCCGGAGGTGTCGACCAGTTGCAGGCGCGGATCGTCGCCGCCACGCCGAAGATCACCGCCGTGCTCCAGGCGGTCCGGCAGGCCGCACCGGGCGCGCGGGTCGTGGTGCTCGGCTATCCGGCGATCCTGCCGGACAGCGGTTACGGCTGCTGGCCGGTCGTTCCGATCGCCTACCAGGACGTGCCGTACCTGCGTGGCGTCGAGAAGTCGCTCAACGCGATGCTGGCCAGCGTCGCGATCGCCAACGGCGCCACCTACGCCGATGTCTACACCCCGTCCATCGGCCGCGACGCGTGCAAGGGCAGCGGCACCCGGTGGGTCGAGGGTCTGGTGCCGCAGAACTCGGCCGCGCCGTTCCACCCCAACGCCCGAGGTGAGCAGGGCATGGCCACCGCCCTGATTGGCAGGCTGAACAGCTGACCGAGCCGTAAACGGCCGAGCCCGCCCCGCCGGCAGCGGCGGGGCGGGCCACTCCTGCCGTGCGCCGCGCGGCGGTGCCCAGACTCGCTGTGCTTGAGATCGGGGAGTCCGGGGTACCGAAAGCTATGCCGAATGTGGGGCAAGTCGTCGGAGACCGTTACCGCCTGGTCGAAAGCATCGCCAGCGGCGGAATGGGTGACGTGTGGCGGGCGGTCGACGAAACCCTCGACCGCTGCGTGGCGGTCAAGATGCTGCAACCTCGGTTGGCTACCGACGGCGGCTTTGGTGAGCGGTTCCGGCGCGAGGCGCGGGCCATGGCAGCTCTGCGTCACCCAGGTGTCGCCCAGGTCTACGACTACGGTGAGGTGTCCCAGTCCGGAGCGCCGGTCCTCGCCTACATCGTGATGGAATGCGTGCAGGGGCAGCCCTTGTCGGAGCGGATCGCCGAGGTCGGCCGGCTGGACGTGGCCGAGACGATGTCGATCGCCGCGCAGGCCGCCCGTGCCCTGCAGGCCGCGCATGACGCCGGTGTCGTCCACCGTGACGTCAAACCCAGCAATCTGATCATCGAGCCGGACGGACACGCCGTACTCGTCGATTTCGGTGTCGCGGTGACGCGGGAAGCGACGAGCCTGACCGCAGCGAACCAGATCGTCGGCACCGCCCTGTACATGGCACCCGAGCAGGTTGCGAAGAACGAGACCACACCGGCGATCGACATCTACGCGCTGGGGGCTGTCGTCTACCACTGCCTCGCCGGGCGGCCGCCGCACCAGGGCGAGAATGCCGTCGCGGTGGCGCTGCGGCATCTCGAAGAGGAACCGTCGCCACTGCCCGAGGACGTTCCGGCCGAGGTCCGGCGTGTGGTCGCCACCGCGATGGCCAAGGAGCCCGCAGACCGCTTTCCGACGGCAGCGGCCATGGCCGGGGCGGCGCAGGCACTCGCGGCCCCGTCCGACCACCTGCTGTCCACCGCGACCGGGGCGACCGAGATCGGGGTGCGGACCGAGGTCACGGATGCCCGGCGGTCGGCCCCCGGTGGCACGGTGAGCCGGGCCGTCACTCCTGGGCCCAGAGCGCTCGCGGTGCTTCTCGGATCGTTGGCCGCCGCAGCCGCCGTCCTGGCGCTCGCCGATCCCATCGGGATCATGCCCGGCCCGGCCGGGCGCCCGTCGACGCCTCCCGCGGTGCCGCCCGCGGTGTCGCCAACGGTGCCGTCGCAGCGGGAACCGGGCCCCGGCGTCGGCGGCGGTGAACCGGCCACCCGCAGTTCTGCGGGTCTGCCGGTCCGAGCGCCCGGCTCCCCGACCCCGACGCCAACCCGGGCCGAGGGGACGGTGGATCTGTCGACGCCGTCCGGTGGAAGCACTACGGATGCGCCTGGTCCCACCGCGTCCGAGAGCGCTCCTGCGGAGCCGACGGAAGCCCCGACGGGTGGAACGACAGTGGCGCCGACCTCGGGGACGACGGAGGACCCCGCGGCGGACCCAACCTCGGACCCGTCGGCGGAGGAACCGTCGGCAGAGGAACCGTCGGCGGAGGAACCGTCGGCGGAGGAACCGTCGGCGGAGGAACCGTCGGCGGAGGAATCGACGGCCGGAGGAGAGACCGCGTTGCCGCGGGCGTAGCGGACGGCGGCGAAGACCACGGTCTTGTGACTGGACCGTGCCGCAAGATCCGCCCTTTGCTCTGCACCCGCGGAAGCGCCATCCAGCTGTAGGCCGGTGGTGCCTCGGCGGGTGCAGAGCAAAGGGCACGTCGAGCGGGGTCGGCCCGTGGCCGCATGGACGCCGAGGCGGACGGGGGTGCCTGCGCAACGCAGACTGGCGTGGCGACCGAGGCCGCCACGCCAGTGGTGCGATGTGTCAGGAACTGATCGAGGTCAACTGGTACGACAGCTGATCGTTGGCCAGTTCCAGTTGCCGTTGGCCATGATCGTTACGCCGAAGTTGTTGCCGTTGCCGTTCGGCGTCGCGGTGACGGTGCCGCTGTTGCCGTTGACGGCGGCGTTCCAACTGTTCTGAATGCTCTGGCCGCCACCGAGGCCGAGGCTGACGACCCAGTTGTTGGTGCCGCTGACCGCGACGTTGAGGTTGAACCGGTCACCCCACTGCTGGCCGGCGGAGATCGTCGCGTTGCAGTTTCCGGTCCCCGGGTTTCCGGTGGGGGGCGGGGTGGTCGGGTTGCCGCCGCCGCTGCCCTCCCGGACGGTGATGTCGGAGCTTCCCTGGCTCTGGTAGCCCTCGGTGGCCATGACCTGGTAGCTGTGGTTGGTGCCGAGGTTCAGGCCGGCCCGGGCCCAGGCGTCGAAGTGGTTGGCGGTGGTGATGGTGCCACTCGAGCGCTTCTGCTGGCGGACGCTCCAGAACTGGTAGAACGTCTGGTTGCCGTCGATCGACGGGGCGTTGACCCGCTGGCTGCGGAGGATGTCGTAGGTGCCGCCGTCAGTGGTGACCGTGCCCATCCGGGTGGCGCCGCTGCTCGGGTTGTAGCTGCCGAAGTTCTCCACCACGTAGTACTCGATGAGCGGGTTGCGCGTCCATCCGTAGAGGGCGAGGTAGGTGTTGTTGTTACCCGGGTTGTAGCTGCCCGAGTAGGTGACCGTCCGACGGTTGCCGGTGGCCCAGCCCTTGCCGCCGACCCAGTTGTTGGTGCTCCTGTCCCAGCTGCTGGTGTATCGGCCGTCGGCGCGCAGCGTCATGCTGGCGTTGCCGCTGTCCTTCCAGAACGAGAAGTAGTACCCGTTGTGCGTGCCGGTGAGGTTCGACGTGAGGGTCCGGTCGGCCTCGGCGTACGCGTTGGTGGCCGTCATCGTGCCGGCGACGGCCACGACGGCGGCGCATGCGGCGCCCAGGAGCAACCGCATGCGGCCGCGGCCTCTCGGTTTGGTGTGGCTGGTGTCGGTCATGGAACTGTTGCCTCCTCTGACGGCTGGCGGGGGCCAGCGGCGCGGTATGCCTCGGCAGGCTGCCGGTGGTCGGGTAACGGCCACGGCGTCGTACCGCTCGGTGGTGGTGGGCCGGTCGTCCTGCACGACGACCGGAGAAGTGGGTCGTGGTGGTTGGTGCTGACGACAATCGAGCGCCGTCGATGGCGACCGTATTAACCCAGCCGTCGACTTGTCAACAATTTCCGGAAACAGCGTGGCAACACCGCCGTCATCGCCGGAACGGCATCCATCCAGGTCAGTAGTCGATCAGAGTCCAGGGCGGTCACCGCGGCGTCGCAACAGCCGAACATCGGTCGGGATGGGGGCTGCCGGAAGTTCCGGAGACTTTCCGGACCAGGTGTCCCGGCCGTGGCCAGTGGCACGGGCAGACGCTCCCGTTGCCCGAGCCGTCAGCGACGGCGCAGCGCGTTGAGCCTGGCGGCCTGGCGGGTCAGATGGTCGCGTTCGGCGAGGTTGGGGGCCTGCTGGGCGGCCTCGGCGTACAGCCGTGCCGCCGTTGTCGGATCGCCGTCGCGCTCGTGCAGGTACGCCGCCACCGCCGTGTACCGGGGCAGCGCGGCGTCCACCGCCGCGAGCGCCGTCAGGCCGGCCCTGGGGCCGTCGGCCTCACCGACCGCCACCGCGCGGTTGAGTCGGACGACCGGGTTCGCGGTCAGGCACGCGAGTTCGTCGTACCACTCCACGATCTGCACCCAGTCGGTCTCGGCGGCGGTCGGCGCGTCCGCGTGCAGCGCCGCGATGGCCGCCTGGGCCTGGAACTCGCCCAGTTGGTCGCGGGCCAGGGCCGCCTGCAGGATCTCGACGCCCTCGGCGATCGACCGGGTGTCCCAGCGGCTGCGGTCCTGCTCGGCGAGTGGCACCAGGCTGCCGTCGGGCGCGGTCCGGGCGGCGCGCCGGGCGTGGTGCAACAGCATGAGGGCGAGTAGCCCTGCCACCTCGGGGTGGTCGATCGCGGCCGCGAGCTGCCGGGTGAGCCGGATGGCCTCGGCGGCGAGGTCCACGTCACCCGAGTAGCCCTCGTTGAAGACCAGGTAGAGGACGCGCAGCACGGTGGCGACGTCACCGGGTCGGTCGAAGCGCAGCCCGGAGACGGTGCGCTTGGCCCTGCTGATGCGCTGCGCCATGGTCGCCTCGGGCACCAGGTAGGCGTGGGCGATCTGCCGGGTGGTCAACCCGCCGACGGCGCGCAGCGTGAGCGCGACCGCGGACGAGGGCGTCAGCGACGGGTGGGCGCACAGGAAGTAGAGCTGGAGCGTGTCGTCCACCGTGGGAGCGGGCCCTGACGCCGGCTCCTCGTCGACGAGATCCTCCCGCCGACGGCGAGCGGCGTCGGCCCGCGCCGCGTCGAGGAACCGTCGCCACGCCACAGTGGTCAGCCAGCCCTTCGGGTCGCGCGGCGGGTCGGCCGGCCAGACCCGGACCGCCTCGACAAGGGCGTCCTGCACGGCGTCCTCGGCCGCCGCGAAGTCGATTCCGCGGCGGACGAGGATCCCGAGGACGCTCGGCGTGAGGCTGCGCAGCAGCGTCTCGTCCATCGGGGCCGTCACTCCGTGATGGTGGGGGGCTCGCTCAGGAACGGGCGCAGCTCCAGCCACTCGTGGATCGGCTTCCCGCCCGCCCCGGGAGCGGCCGACAGCTCCCCGGCCAGCTCGACGGCCCGGTCGTAGCTGTCGACGTCGATCACCATCCAGCCGGCGATGAGATCCTTGGTCTCGGCGAAGGGACCGTCGGTGACCGGCGGGCGGCCCTCGCCGGCGTACCGGACGAACGTCCCCTCCGGGGCGAGTGCCTGACCGTCGACGAACTCTCCGGTGCCCTCGAGTCGGGCCGCGAAGTCGCGCATGTACTGCATGTGGGCCGAGATCTCCGCCGGGGTCCACTGGTCCATCGGCACGTCGTTGACCGTGGCCGGGGTGCCCCGGTAGTGCTTGAGCAGCAGGTACTTCGCCATCGTGATGCTCCTCGGTGCTGGCTGCGACCCATCGTGGTCACGTTCACTCCGGGGACGAAGCCGGTCGGCACTTCTCGACATGGCTGTCCGATTTTCTTCCTCCCGCAGGTTAACCTCGGGTGAATCGTCCGCCGTCGGGGCACCACGGGCGGCGCAAAACTTGATTCATTCCAAAATAGTGAGCTAGTGTTCGTACCCGTGATGTCCGACTTCGAGGCGCAGCTGCGGGCCGTCTCGTTGCGCGTGACCCGGCCCCGGTTGGCGGTGCTCGCGGCGCTACGTGACCACCCGCACGCCGGCACCGACGCGGTGATCGCGCTGGTCCGCGCGGATCACCCCACGGTCTCCCACCAGGCCGTGTACGACGTGCTGCGCGTGCTCACCGACGCCGGCCTGGTGCGGCGCATCCAACCGGCCGGGGCGACCGCCCGCTACGAGTCCCGGGTCGCGGACAACCACCACCATGTCGTGTGCCGCTCCTGCGGCGCCATCGCCGACGTCGACTGCGCCGTCGGTCACGCCCCCTGTCTCACCGCCTCCGGCGACCACGGTTTCGTGGTCGACGAGGCGGAGGTCGTCTACTGGGGCAGCTGCCCCGACTGCGCGACCGAACGCACGCCCCAGAGATCCGCAAGCTCGGAAGGAAGTACATGAGCGACACCCAGGACAACGGCCCCGTCAGTGCGCAGGGCGTGGACCAGAAGGCAGCTGCCGGCTGCCCGGTCGCGCACGACTCAGTGACCGCGCACGGCAGCGAGAGCGAGAACCCGGCGATCGACTCGCCGACCCCGAAGACCGGCGGTCGTCCCCGCACCAACCGGGACTGGTGGCCCAACCAGCTCGACCTGTCGGTGCTGCACGCCCACTCGTCCAAGGGCAACCCGCTGGGCGAGAACTTCAGCTACGCCAGGGAGTTCGCGAAGCTCGACGTCGAGGCCCTCAAGCGCGACATCGTCGAGGTGCTCACCACCTCGCAGGACTGGTGGCCGGCCGACTTCGGCCACTACGGCGGCCTCATGATCCGGATGAGCTGGCACTCCGCCGGCACGTACCGCATCGAGGACGGTCGCGGTGGCGCGGGCGACGGCGGTCAGCGTTTCGCGCCGCTGAACAGCTGGCCGGACAACGCCAACCTGGACAAGGCCCGCCGGCTGCTCTGGCCGGTCAAGCAGAAGTACGGCCAGAAGATCTCGTGGGCCGACCTGATCGTGCTCGCCGGCAACGTCTCCCTGGAGTCGATGGGCTTCAAGACCTTCGGCTTCGGCTTCGGTCGCGAGGACGTCTGGGAGCCCGAGGAGATCTTCTGGGGTCCGGAGGACACCTGGCTGGGCGACGAGCGCTACGCCTCCGAGAAGGAGATGGCGGCTGGCGTCGGCTCGACCGAGATGGGGCTCATCTACGTCAACCCGGAGGGCCCGCGCGGTAACGCGGACCCGGCCGCCGCGGCGCACTTCATCCGCGAGACCTTCGGCCGGATGGCGATGAACGACGAGGAGACCGTCGCCCTCATCGCCGGTGGTCACACCTTCGGTAAGACCCACGGTGCCGGCGTCGCCGACAACCACGTGGGTCCGGAGCCCGAGGGTGCCCCGCTGGAGGCGCAGGGCCTGGGTTGGTTGAGCACCCACGGCAGCGGCAAGGGCGCCGACACGATCACCAGTGGTCTCGAGGTGACGTGGACCGACGTGCCGACGCAGTGGAGCAACCGCTTCTTCGAGATCCTCTTCGGTTACGAGTGGGAGCTCACCACCAGCCCCGGTGGCGCGAAGCAGTGGGTCGCCAAGGACGCCGAGGCGATCATCCCGGATCCCTTCGACCCGGCGAAGAAGCACCGGCCGACGATGCTCACGACCGACCTGTCGCTGCGCGTCGACCCGGCGTACGAGAAGATCTCCCGCCGCTTCCTGGAGAACCCCGACCAGTTCGCGCTGGCCTTCGCCAAGGCGTGGTACAAGCTGCTGCACCGAGACATGGGCCCGATCGAGCGCTTCCTCGGGCCGTGGGTGGCCGAGCCGCAGCTCTGGCAGGACCCGGTGCCGGCCGTCGACCACGAGCTGGTGGGCGACGCCGACATCGCCGCACTCAAGGCGAAGGTCCTGGAGTCCGGTCTCACTATCGACCAGCTGGTCTCCACGGCCTGGGCCTCTGCCGCGAGCTTCCGGCACACCGACAAGCGCGGCGGCGCCAACGGGGCGCGGATTCGCCTCGAGCCGCAGCGCAGCTGGGAGGTCAACCAGCCCGAGCAGCTGGCCACCGTCCTCGCCACCCTCGAGGGCATCCAGCAGGAGTTCAACGCCGCCGGCGGGGCGGCCATCTCGCTCGCCGACCTGATCGTGCTGGCCGGTTCGGCCGCCGTCGAGAAGGCGGCGCGGGACGCCGGCGTCGAGGTGACAGTGCCGTTCCGGCCGGGCCGCACCGACGCGACCCAGGAGCAGACCGACACCGATTCCTTCCGGGTCATGGAGCCGCGCGCCGACGGTTTCCGCAACTACCTGCGCGTCGGCGAGAAGACCCAGCCGGAGGTGCTGCTCATCGACCGTGCCTACATGCTCAACCTGACCGCACCCGAGATGACCGTCCTCATCGGCGGCCTGCGTTCCCTCGGCGCCAACGTCGGCGGCAGCCAGCACGGTGTGCTCACCGACCGGCCAGGCGTGCTCACTAACGACTTCTTCGCCAACCTGCTCTCTCCGGGCACCCGGTGGAGCGCGTCGAAGTCCGACGAGCACGTGTACGAGATCCGCGACCTGGCCACCGACGAGGTGAAGTGGACCGCCACCGCGGTCGACCTCATCTTCGGGTCCAACTCGCAGCTGCGCGCCCTCGCCGAGGTCTACGCCAGCCAGGACGCCCGTGACAAGTTCGTGGCGGACTTCGTGGCCGCCTGGACCAAGGTCATGGAGCTCGACCGGTTCGATCTCGCCTGACAGGTACCACCGACGAGCCCCGGCCGATCCGCACGTGATCGACCGGGGCTCGTCGCCCTTTGCGTGCCGTTCGACGCGGGACCAGCGCCGTCCACCTTGATGTCACCCCCGGTGCCATTCCCTTCGCGACGAATCCCATGGATGATTTTCCTGTCTCATTGATCAGCTGGCGGACGGGCCCATCCATGGCAAGGTGTTGACCCTGCCCGGGCGGCGGGCGCGGACCTAGTCACGCAGGGAGTCAACGTGGCCCATCCCGACCTGCAGGCCGAGGACGTGGACCAGCACGCCGCAAGCCCTGCGATACCCCAGCAGCGGGTGGTCCCCGCTCGGCGGTCCCGAGCGGGCGTCGCCGACAGCGCCGTCGCCTGGCGACCGCTGCGGATCGCGATGATCGGCCAGAAGGGGATGCCGGCGACCTACGGCGGGATCGAACGGCACGTGGAGGAGATGGCCAGCCGGCTCGCCAGCTACGGCCACGAGGTCACCGTCTACTGCCGCCGGAGCTACGGCGAGACACCCGCCGACGGCTACCGGGGCGTACGGCTGCGCCAGACCCACACGATCGCGAGCAAGCACCTCGACGCCATCGTGCACGCGGCGACCTCGACAGTGGCGGCGATGGCCGCGCGGCCCGACATCGTGCACTACCACGGGCTCGGGCCGGCCCTGGTCGCCCCACTTCCGCGTGCCTTGTCCCGGGCGCGCGTGGTGTTGACCGTGCACGGGCTGGACAACCAGCGGGGCAAGTGGGGGCTCGCCGCGCGGGCGGTGCTGGGCAGCGCCCACTGGTTCAGCGGGTACGTCCCGCACCAGCGGGTGGCGGTCTCCCAGGGGCTCGCCGCCCACTACTCCGACCGGTTCGGCCGTCCCACGACCTACATCCCGAACGGCGTGAATCCGGCCCGACCGGCGCGGACCCGTCAGATCCAGGAACGGTTCGGGCTGACCCCCGGCGGCTATCTGCTGCTGGTCGGTCGGCTGGTGCCGGAGAAGGCGGCCGACCTGCTGATCCGGGCGTTCCGCCGGACCGAGACCCCGATGCGCCTGGCGATCGTCGGCGGGTCGTCGTTCACCGACGACTTCGTGGACCGGCTGCGCCGGGAAGCCGGGGCGGATGACCGGATCGTCTTCACCGGGTTCGCCTACGGCGACCTGCTCGCTGAGCTGTACGCCGGTGCCGCCGGCTTCGTTCAACCGTCCCGGTTGGAGGGACTGCCGTTGACGTTGCTGGAGGCGGCCGCGTACGGGCTGCCGGTGGTCGCCAGCGACATCGCGCCGCACGTCGAGGTGCTCAAGTCCGACACCGTCGGCGGGCGGTTGTTCCGTGACGGCGACGAGGACGACCTGGTCCGGGTGTTGACGTCGCTGCTCGCCGACCTGCCGGCTGAACGGGCCGGTGCCGTGGCGCTGGGCGGGCGGATCACCAACAGGTACAGCTGGGACACCGCCGCCCGTGAGTTGGAGCAGCTCTATCTCCGGCTGGCTCCGGAGCCGGGCCGACGGGCCCGGGCACGACGCACGGAGGCCGCCGACTGACCGGACGGCCTCAGCCGGGGGAGTGTCGGATCAGCCCCCCGGAGGACGGAGCAGTCGGTGCAACGGCCCCTTCTGCCGTCGAGGTGACAGGACTAGATTGAACCGATCTTGTGCCGGGAGGACATCGGTTGGCCGCGCCCGGCAGCGGCCGGGCAGCGCCGATTCAGTTCAGTGGGATCAGTGGAACAACACACGCAGCAGGTCACTCCGCTCATGACCAGGCGGCTCGACCCGACCCGCCTGCTCACCGGCGGAGCGGCGCTGGCCGCCGCGGTCGTGGCGGTGGTCGCGGGCGTCTCCATGGCGGCCGGTGATCGCAGGGGCGTGGTGCTGCCGCTCGCGGCGGTCGCGGGGATCGCGGTGGCCGTCCTCGCGCTGACCCGGTTCGCCGGGTACGTGCTGCTGATGCTCGCGGTGCGCTCCTGCGTCGACCTGTTCAAGCTGACCGGTCCCAGCGCCGGCCAGGCCGACTCCGCCGGAACGGCCCGGGCGGTGGACCCCTCCACTCTGCTCGCGGTGCTGTTCCTCCTCGCCGCCGGGCTCTGGCTGGCCGCGCAGCTCAGCCGGCACGGGCGGCTGCGCGGCTCCCCGCTCAGCTGGGCCATGCTGCTCGTCGGCGCCAGCAGCGTGGTCAGCGCCCTCGGTGCCAGCCGGCCGGCGAACAGCCTGTTGGAGGCGCTGCGGATCCTCACCGTGGTGGTGATGTTCGTGGTGCTGGAACAGCTCATGCCGGACACCGCGGCGATCCGCCGGGTCCTGCTCGCCTGCTACGCCTCGCTGGTGCTGGCGCTGGGCTACACCGTCGTGCTGTCGTTGCTCGGTAACCCGCCAGCCGAGGTGAAGGGCGACTTCACCCGGATCAGCGGCACGTTCAGCCAGTCGACCACGTTCGGCCGCTACCTGATGTTCATGGTGATCTTCGGGTTCGCCGTGTACCGCTTCCTGGATCGTCGCCTGCGGGCGTCCCTCGGGGTGCTGCTCGCGCTCTCGCTGCTGTTCCTGCTGCTCACCAACACCCGCAGCGCCCTGCTCGGCGCGGCGATCGGCCTGGTGGTGGTCGCCGCGCTGCACCGCAGCAAGCGGATGCTGGTCACCCTCTGCGTGGTGGCGGTCGCCGGGGTGGCACTGGTGCCCGCCGTCGGCGACCGCTTCGCCCAACTCGGTACGTCGCGCGCGGTCGGCGGAGACCCGACCGGAAACACCCTGGCCTGGCGGATCGGCTACTGGACCGAGATCGTCACGCTCGCCGACCGGAACCCGGTAACCGGCATCGGGCCGAACATGACCCAGCGTGAGACCGACGAGGCGAAGAAGCCGCACAACGACTTCCTGCGGGCGTACGTGGAGACCGGGCTGCTCGGTTTCGGGGCGTACCTGCTGATGCTGTTCGCCTTTCTGCACACCGCCCGGACCGCGCTGCGGCGCGCGCCTCCGGGCAGCTTGGAGCGTGGCGTCGCCGTCGGGTTCACCGGCTGCGCCGCCGCGTTCGTGGCGGTCAGCGCCGCCTCCAACGTCATTTCCAACGTGGTCACCCTCTGGTACTTCGTCGCGTTCGCCGCGGCGGCCAGCGTGATCGCCCGCCAACCGGCTCCGAACCTGACCGGCGAGCAGCCACGAGGCACGTCCGTCCCGGTTTGACTGAACGACAGCATTGGGGAAAAAGTGGAGATCGTCGACTACCTGCGGGTCGCCCGGCGGCGCCTCTGGGTACTCGTGGGCGTGCCGGTGCTCGCCACCGGCGCCGCGGCCGCCATCGTCCTGTTCGCGCCACAACAGTTCAGCGGGACCGCGTACGTGGCGGCGCCGGCGCTGGTGGGCGGCGCGGCCGGGACGCAGTACACCGGTACGCAGGCGGCGAACCAGTTCGTCGCGGCGTTCGGCGCGGCGGTCACCTCGCCCCGCGTCCTCGCCGACGTGGCCGCTGACACCGGGGTGCCGCCGGAGCGGTTGCGTGACGGGCTCGCCATCACCCAGGTCGGCGCGAGCAGCCAGTTGGAGGTGACGTACACCGCCGGCGACCGGGCGACTGTCGCGCCGGTGCTGACCGCGACCACCACCCGGGCGCTGGCCTTCCTCTTCTCCTCCCAGGTCGGCATCGCCACCGGCGAGGTCGAGGCGGCCAACGCCGACGTCACCGCGGCGACCAAGGCGATCGGCGAGTGGGAGAAGACGAACAAGGTCTCCCAGCCGGACCGGATCTACCAGGCCACGCTGGGCGAGCTGACCAGCCTGCGCCAGCAGCAGCTCTCGATGCAGGCGGTCGGCAACAGCCGGGGTGTCGACGCGGCGACCGCCGCGATCACCGCCGCCCAGAAGAAGCTCGACGAGCTGGGGCCGAAGCTCCCCGACTACCAGGCCCTGCTCGCCCAGCGGGACGCGGCGACCAACGCCCTGTCCCAGGCGCGGGAAGGGTTGCAGGCGGCGCGGGCGCAGGCCCAGGCCGCCGATCCGAAGCAGGTGACCAGCATCGGCGAGGCGCACGAGGTGAGCCGGATGACGGAGCTGGTGCGCACCGCCCTGCCAGTGGGCGGTGCGGGTCTGCTGCTCGGGGTGCTGCTGGTGGGCGTACTCGAACTGCTCTCCCGGGGTCGTACCGCCGCCCGGCCGGTGGCCCCGGCGGCGACCACCGCGGCCCCCTCGGCGCCGGCGGAGACCGTGACCGCGGCACGGTCGTGACCGTCGGGAAACGGGCCGCCGGGTGCGCGAGGTGACCGGCCGGTCGTCGGCCGCGCCGGAGGCCGGCGACCAGCAGGTACGCGGCATGGCCCGCGGCGGTGTGCTGAACCTGGGCAGCGCCGTGCTCAGCCAGGTGGCGCTCTTCCTGGTCATGCTGTTGCTGGCCCGGGTCCTGGGTGTACGCGAACTCGGCCGGTACGCCCAGGTCTACGCCGTGCTGTCGCTGCTGGGGCTGCTCTCGCTCTCCGGTTTCCGGGCCGGGCTGACCCGGTTCGTGGCGGTGCACCTCGCCGACGACGAGCCGGCCGCACTCCGGGGCGCGATCCGCCTCGGGATCGGCATCTCGGCCGTGGCGTCCACAGTGATCGCCCTCGGTCTGGCGATCGGCGCGCCGTGGCTCGCCGACGCCCTGCACGACCCGCAGCTCACCACCGGGCTGCGGTTGGCGGCGCTCTGCCTGCCCGCCGCGACCGTCTGCGAGGCCGCGCTCGCGGCCACCCGGGGATGGCGCACGCAACGGGCCTACGCGCTCATCGGCCAGGTCTACGAGCCGGGCGCCCGGCTGGTGCTCACCGCGCTGGCGCTCGCCCTCGGAGCGGGCCTGACCGGCGCGTTCTGGGCGCTGGTGGTGGCGAGCTGGAGCGCGGCCGGACTCGCTCTCGTGGCGCTGGCGCGGATGGTGCGCCGGGTGCCCGCCGCCCGGCCCGCGTACCGGCCGGGCGAGCTGTTCCGGTTCTCCACAGTCAGCTGGGTCTCCTCGCTGTCGTCCACCGGGCTGATCTGGGTGGACGCGTTGCTGCTCGGCTTCTTCGACTACGGTCCCGACGCGATCGGCGTCTACCACGTGGCGACCCGGTTGGTCACGATCGCGGTGTTCGTGCTGGCACCGGTGAACGCCTCGTTCGGTCCGCACCTGGCGCACCTCTACCACCAGGGTCGACTGGACGAGGTCCGCCGGATCTACCGGGTCGCCACCGGTTGGGTGCTCCGGCTGTCGTTGCCGGCCTTCGTGGCGTTGCTGGTCTTCCCGGAGCAGTTGCTGCGGTTGGTCGGCGGGCCGGGTCTGGCCGGTGGTGCGGCGGTGACGGTGGTGCTGGCGCTCGGCCAGCTCGTCAACGCCGCCACCGGGCCCTGCGGGACGCTGCTGAACATGTCCGGCCGGGTCTCGGTCAACATGGTGGACAACCTCGCGGCCCTGCTGCTCAATGTCCTGCTCAACCTCTGGCTCATCCCGGCGTACGGCATTCTCGGCGCGGCGGTGGCCTGGGCGGTGTCGTTGGCGGCGGTGAACGTCGCCCGGGTCTGGCAGGTGCGCGCGCAGGTGCACACCGTGCCGGTGACGGCGGGCATGGTCAAGGGCCTGGTCGCCGCGCTGGTCGCGATGGGCGTCGGGTTCGGTGTGCGGTGGTTGGTCGGGGGCGGGACCGGGCAGCTGGTGGTCGGTCTGGCCGCGATCGTGGCGGCGTACCTCGCCGTGGTGCTCGCCCTCGGGCTCAGTCGGGAGGACGTCATGGTGTTGCGCTCGGTGACCCGCCGAGGTGGTCGACGTGCCCCGGCCGACCCCGCCGACGGTGCCGGTGTGGGCGCCGGCCGCCCCGTGGTCCGTTCGTGACCGGCGTCGCGCGGCGTCAGGTCACCGACCGGCTGCGTCGGGGGGTACGCGCGGCGCGGGCCTGGGGACGCGCGGCCCGGCCGGGAGAGCCCGGCCCGCTGCCCGACTTCCTGGTGATCGGTGGGCAGCGCTGCGGCACCACGTCGCTGTACCACCATCTCGCGGCGCATCCCCAGGTCCTGGTGGCCAGCGGCAAGGAGTTGCAGTACTTCAGCGTCCATCATGGTCGGGGGGTGCGGTGGTACCGGGGGCACTTCCCGCGCCTCGCCCCGGGTGAGCGCACGTTCGAGGCGAGCCCCTACTACCTGTTCCATCCGAGCGTGCCGGCCCGGGTCGCGGCGACCCTGCCGCAGGCCCGCTTCGTCGTCCTGCTGCGCGATCCGGTGCAGCGGGCGTACTCGCACTACCTGCACACCCGCTCGTACGGCTTGGAGCCGCTGTCCTTCGCCGACGCGCTCGACGCGGAGGAGGAGCGGTTGGCCCGGGCAACGCGCGGTGGCCCGGACAGCGCCGCCGCGCACCGGGCGTTGCGTAATTATTCGTACACGGCCCGGGGTCGCTACGCCGAGCAGCTGGACCGGTGGTTCGCGCAGGTCCCGCGGGAGCGGATCCACGTCGCCCGGACCGAAGACCTGCACGCCGACCCGGCCGGCACGTACGGCGACATGCTGCGCTTCCTCGGCCTGCCGCCCTTCACCCCCGATGCGTTCACCCGGCACACCCGTCGCGTCGACCATGGCGTCTCGCAGCTGACCCCGGCCCTGCGGGACCGGCTGGGCGAGTACTTCGCGCCACACAACGCCCGCCTGACCGCCCTGCTCAACTGGCCCGACCCCTGGCCCGGCTAGGGCACGGCGGTCACCGTCGGTCACCGCCGCCGAGTCGGACGCGGCAATGAGCGGCATACCTCAGAGGCATATTGATACCTCTGAGGTATACCGCTACCCGGCACATCGACAGGTCGCGTAGGCGGTCGGGCCCTAGCGGACGGCGGCGAGGATCCGGTCCACCGGCTGGTCGGCGCGGAGCAGGACGGGGACGTCGGTCACCGTGGTGCCGCCGCCGGCCGCGCCGAGCGGGGAACCCACCGCCCCGGTCCGTCCGCCCGGTGTCGCCGGCACGCTCACCGGCGTGTTCGACGCCGACCAGAGCACCAGCGTGCTCGACCCGCCCCGAACGAACGCGACCCCGTGCAGCCTGCCGGCCACCGGGGCGGGCAGAGGGGTGACGGTGGCGTCCCGGGCCGCGTCGGCCAGGGCGGCCAGCATCCGGCCGGCGTCCCGTTCGGCGCCGTCCGGGTCGAGCAGGCCGTAGCGGACCTCGCTGCCGGCGGCGTTGTTCGGGTTGTACGCCAACGGCAGCCAACTGATCTCGCCGACCCCGCCGGCGACCAGCAGGGTGACCGTCTTGACCATCTCCGCCGCCCGGCTGGCCGTGTCACCGTCGCCGTCGCGCCAGAACTGCCCGACCTCCCACGCCTGGATCGGCACACCCGGCGGTGTGGTGGCGCGCAGGTAGTCCAGCAGCGGGGCCACCCCGCTGAAGTGCTCGTAGAAGTGCACCTGACGGACGTCGACGGTGCGGTCGGTCAGCAGCGACTCGGTCACCGCCAGGAAGCGCAGGCTGCGGCTGTTGGTCTCGGTGGCGAGCGCCCGGCGCAGCTGCGCCTCCCCGGTCACCGCCGGGATCTGCTGCCCCCGGGTGCCGACCCGGCGTTGGAAGTACGCCTGGTAGGCGGCGATGGCCTCGGGCACCCGACCGGCGCGTACCAGCCGGTCGGCGACACCCATGCCGTACGCGACGCTGCTGATGCCGGAGTCGACCACCCGCGCCTTCGGGTCGGTCGCGCGGATCGTCTCGGCGGCGGCCCGGACCAGCCGCGCGTACTCCTCGGGACTGCCGGCCCAGTAGCTCGGCGCGTTGACCTCGTTCTCGATGGCGTACTCCCGCACCCCGTACGGGCCGTAGCGCTGCACCACCGAGCGGACGAACCGCTGGTACGCGCCGAGATCGGTGGGCATCGCCGATTCGGTCTTCTTTGCCGTTCCCCGGGTGTAGCGGGCGGCGCCACCGGTCGCCCAGCACACGCCGGTGCGGATCTTCAGGTGCAGTGTGATGCCCAGCTCCCGGCTGCGCGACGCTATCTCGTCCAGCCCGGCCCAGTCGGCCTGCCCCGAGGTCCGTTCGATCTCGCACCAGGAGATCTCCTCGTACGTCGCCGAACCGGCGAGCCGGCGCAGGTACGGCTCGAACTGCTGGTACCGCGACCAGTCCCAGTGCGCGCCGAACGGGTTGCTCATCTGGTCGGCGGTGCGCCCCGGCGTGCCGACTCCGGGCGCCGCCGTCGTGGAGGGGGTGGCCGCCGGAGGCGGATCGTCGTCGCCGGCGGTGCAGCCGGCGGTGAGCAGAAGCGTGGCGGCGGCGACGGCGGTGGCGACCGCGCGCAGCCGGCCGGGGCGGGTCACCGGTAGCCCAGCGCGCGCAGGGTCGGACCGGAGAAGACCCAGACCAGCAGGCGGAGGAACGGGTCGAGTTCGCGGCGGTAGCTGCCCACCCGGGAGCCGTAGATCGGCGCGGTGTCGCCCACGGCCGCGCGTCGTCGCTCCGCCTCGGTGGTGTACTTCTGGGCCACGTCGTGCTGCTTGCTGTCGTAGTCGAGGATGCCGTCCTCCCAGGGCTCGCCGAGGAACTCGAAGAGGCCCCGCATCGCCTTCTCCGGCTCGCTGACCGCCTGCTCGTACCGCAGCTCGTAGTAGCGGTCCGCCGGCAGGGTGGCGCCGACCGCCCGCGCGGCGTGGATGTATCGCGGCCACTTGACCACGCACTTCACCGCCGACCAGTAGCCGAACCGTTTGCGGTGCGAGACCACCACGTCGCGTCCGTCCCGGATGAGGTGCACGATCTGGGCGTCCGGGAAGACCTCGGTGACGAAGTCGAGCGACATCGCGTACAGCGGGGTCTTGTCGGCCCACCGGGTCTTGCCTCGTGCGGCGGCGTAGTCGGCGTGCACACCGCCGAAGAAGTCCCGGATCCGGCGCAGCCAGTCCTCACGCGGAAAACCGAAGCGGGCCAGTCGTTCCCAGTCCCGGCCGACGATCCGTCGCAGGTCCGGCAGGAACCGGGTCTCCGGGCCGCAGCTGATCCGCGAGTGCGAGTCCAGGACGAGGCGCACCATAGTGGTGCCCGACCGCTGGCAGCCGACCAGGAAGATCGGCGCGGTACGGGTTCCGGTCTCACCCATTGTCGACCGCCTTCGTCGTCTCGGATCGGGCGTCGGCCGCGGCGCGGTCGAGCCGGCCGGTCAGCTCGTCGCAGTGGGCCCGGACGCCCGGGTCGATCGGTAGCCGACGGTGGCCCGCCGCGCCGTGCGACGTGCGCGGGGCGATGTGCGCGTGCAGCCCGGGATGGTAGGGGAAGTCGAGGAAGGCGCAGAGCCGCCGGAGCTGCGCGGCGGGCTGCGCGACCAGGCTGTCGTAGCGGCAGAGCAGCACGTCGGCCCGCCGGTTCAGGCCGAGCTGGAAGAACAGCGAGTTGCGGACGTACCAGAACAGCGCCGCGCCGCTGTGTGGATCCAACCGCTGCGGGTCGTGGGCCCGGATCAGCTCGATGGTGTCGGCGTCGAGGCGTTGCCCCTGCCACCGGCGGCCGATGCTGCCGTCGGCGATCGCGCGCAGGGCCCGCAGGTTCGCGTCACCGAACTTGGCGACCTCGGAGCGGGCCCGGTCGTCGACGTCGCGGTAGACCCAGAGCGCGCGCCCCGGCGTCACCCCCGGCAGGGCCAGCAACTCGTCCACGCGGTGGCTCTCGCAGAGCGGCTTGACCAGGACGTACGCGTGCCGGCTGCGGTGGAGGGTGGCGGTCAGCACCGGGTCCGGGCGCAGTTGGAAGCGGTGGAAGAGGGTGCTGTCGTTCTCGTTGCGGACCTCGACCTCGGGGGCGGCGTCCAGGCCCCGGACCAGCATGTTCGTGCCGGAGCGTTGCAGACCGACCAGGTAGACGGCCATCGCCGAGCCGGGCGTCCGGCCGTGCCGCCGTCGCCAGCGTCGCTTCGCCAGGGCGGTGCCGATCCGCTCGACCGGGTTGAGGCGGTCCTCCTCGATCAGCCGTCCGATCCCCTCGGTACGCGCCCAGCGCAGATGCCGCCGGACCCGCCGCGCGGTGTACGCGAGCGCGGAGACCTCGTCGTCGGCTGCCACGGTCCTCCTCGTCGGACACCGGCCCGGCCCCGCACCAGAGCGGGTGCGACCGGCGGCAGCCAGGCTATCGGGAGATCATGGTGGGAGGCCAGGCCGAGGACCGCACGGGCAGACGAAGATCACCCGTTCAGCCACATGCCAAACGTGAGCTGGACTCGCCGACCTGCCCTGCATACCGTGGGCCCTGGCCGGGGCGGGCAGACCCCGGTCATCACCTCCGGGCCCGGTTCGCCCGATCGACGTGAGCAGGGCGAGTCGATGCGCGTGCTGCATGTGAACAAGTTCCTCTACCGCCGTGGCGGCGCGGAGGGGTATCTGCTCGATCTCGCCGACCTGCAACGGGCTGCCGGCGACACGGTCGCCTACTTCGGCATGAGCCACCCGGAGAACGAGTCGCCCCTGCCGTACGCCGCGCGGTTCCCGTCCGAAGTGGAGTTGGAGCCGGCGCCGAGCGGGGTGCGGCCCCGCGCGGTGGCCGTCGGCCGGATGCTGTGGTCACCGACGAGCCGCCGCGGGCTGGCCCACGTGATCGACGACTTTCGGCCGGACGTGCTGCACCTGCACAACATCTACCACCAGCTCTCCCCATCGGTGCTCGCCGCGGCCCGCGCCGCCGGTGTGCCGTGCGTGCTGACCATGCACGACTACAAGCTCGCCTGCCCGAGCTACCAGTTGCTGGACCGGGGCCGCCCCTGCCAGGCGTGCGTCACCGGTGGCCCGTTGCAGGCGGCCCGTCGCCGCTGCAAGGACGGATCGCTGTCGCGCAGTGGCCTGCTCGCCGTCGAGTCCTGGTTGCACCGTCAGCTCGACGCGTACGACCCGGTGCAGCTCTTCGTCAGCCCGAGCGGGTTCCTGGCCGACGTGATGCGCCGCGCGGGTGTCTACCCGGACCGGTTGCGGGTGGTCAACCACTTCGTCGACCTGACCAGCGTCGCGGCCAAGCAGACGCCCGGCGGCGGTGTCGTCTTCGCCGGCCGGCTGGCGCCGGAGAAGGGTGTCGACGTGCTGATCGAGGCGGCCGCCGCGCTGCCGCCCGGAGTCAGCGTGGACATCGCCGGAGACGGCCCGGTCCGCCCGGAGTTGGAGGCGCTCGCCGCGCGGCGGGTGCCCGGCCGGGTCCGGTTCCACGGCCGTCTCGACAAGCCGCGCCTGCACGAGTTGATCCGGTCGGCGGCGGTGGTCGCCGTTCCGTCCCGGTGGCACGAGAACCAACCGATGGCGGTGCTGGAGGCGTTCGCCTGCGGTGTGCCGGTGGTCGCCACCGACCTGGGCGGGCTTCCCGAGCTGATCGAGCCCGAGCTGGATGGCCACGTCGTCGCCGCCGATGCGCCGACGGCCCTCGGCGACGCGCTGAACGACCTCCTGGCCGAGCCCGAACGGGCGTACCGGATGGGCCGGGCCGGCCGGGCGAAGATCGCCGCCCAGTTCGCCCCGGACCAGCACCTGGAGCGGATCCGTGGGCTGTACGCGGAGGCCGCCGAGGCGCTGCCGTCGCGGCGGCGGGCCGGCCGGGCCACCACCGGTGGGGGAGCGGCCCGGTGAACCCGGTACGGGTGCTCTACCTCGCCGGCAGTGGTCGCAGCGGCAGCACGCTGGTGACCACGGTCCTGGGACAGCTGCCGGGCTTCTTCGCGGCGGGCGAGCTGCGCTACCTGTGGCGACGCGGCATCCTGGAGAACCGACCCTGCGGCTGCGGCTCCCCGGTCGCCGACTGCCCGCTCTGGACCCGGGTGCGCGCCGACCTGACCGACGCCGACCCGGCCGGGATCGCCGCCCGGTTGGCCCAGCGGCTGCGGCTGCGCGGATTACCCGCACTGCTGCGCCGCCAGCGTCGGGGACAGCCGCCGGTCGCGGGTCACCCCGACGACACGCAGCTGGCCCGGCTCTACGCCTCGATCGCCGAGCACGCCCTGGCCGGCCGGTCGGACGGTGTCGTCGTCGACTCCTCCAAGCTGCCGCCGTACGGTGCCCTGCTCGGCAGCCTGCCCGGCATCGACCTGTACGTCCTGCACGTGGTGCGTGACCCGCGCGCCACCGCGTACTCCTGGCGGCGTCGACGCCCGCTGGACGGGCGCGCCGACGATGAGCTGATGAGCCGGCCACCGGTCGGCAAGGCCGCGCTGCTCTGGCTGGTCTGGAACACCGCGACCGTACGACTGTGGGGCGACCGCCGCCGTGCGCCCGGCCGCTACCTGCGGCTGCGGTACGAGGACTTCGTGACCGACCCGGCCGGCGCCACCGCCCGGATCGCCCGCTTCGTCGGCGCGACCCCCGACGAGCTTCCGTTCCCGACACCGGCAACGGTGCGGCTCACCCCCACCCACTCGGTGGCCGGCAATCCGTCGCGGCACCGCACCGGGCTGGTCGACGTGGTCGCCGACACCGAGTGGCTGACCGGGCTGCCCACCCGCGCGTACGCCGTGGTGACCGGGCTGACCGCCGTGGCCCTGGCCCGGTTCGGCTACCCGTTGCGCCGCCCGGCGGTCACCTCTCCCGCCGCCCGCCTCGCCGCGGACCCGGCCGTCTCCCCGTCACCCGCCACCCGGCAGGAAGGCTGAACGATGCTCTCACTGGTGGTGGGCACCGGTCGCTGTGGTTCGACCCTGGTCCAGGAGTTGCTCTCCCGGCATCCCGCGGTCGGCTTCGTCTCCGGCCTGGACGACAAACTGGCCCGGCTCAACCCCAAGGGCAGGTTCAACGGCGCGCTCTACCGGCGTTCGGCGCCGCGCCCGGCGGGGATGACCTCGCTGCGACACAGTCGACGGTTGCTGGAGCGGGGCCGGCTCCGGGTGGCGCCGTCGGAGGCGTACCACCTGCTCGACCGGCAGGTGCTGGCCGGCTTCTCCCGACCGTGTCGGGACCTGGTGGCCGAGGACCTGACCCCGTTCGTGGCCCGGCGGCTGCGGGCCTTCTTTGACGAGCGGATCGCGCGGCAGGGCTGTCAGCAGTTGGTGCAGCACGTCACGGGGTGGCCGCGGACCGGCCTGCTGCACGCCGCGTACCCGGAGCTGCGGGTGGTCAACGTGGTGCGCGACGGCCGGGCGGTGGCGAACTCGTGGCTCCAGATGGGCTGGTGGGACGGCTGGCGCGGGCCGGACAACTGGATCTACGGCCCGCTCCCGTCCGACCTGCGCGAGGAGTGGGCCGAGTCCGGTCGCTCCTTCCAGGTGCTCGCCGCGCTGGGCTGGAAGATGCTGATGGACGCCTTCGCGCAGGCCCGGCTGCGTCACCCGGCCGACCAGTGGCTGGACGTGCGCTACGAGGACCTGGTCGAGCAGCCGCGTGAGCAGGTCGGGCGGATGCTCGACTTCCTCGGCCTGCGTTGGTCGACCGCCTTCGAGAAGGGCTTCTCCCGGTACGACTTCACAGTGGGCCGGGCGGAGGCGTACCGGGACGAACTCAGCCGGGCGCAGCTCACCGCGATCGAACGGGTGCTGGAGAAGCCGCTGGCCGAGTGGGGCTACCCGGTCTAGGGGCGTCTGTCGCCGTCCTCGCTATCGACGGACGTCACGGGGGGCGGCTAATCTTTGGCCCCACACCATCGATGTGAGGAGATGCGATGGCGCGCCGTACCGGCCGACCCTCCTACCAGTTGGACAAGGCCGATGTGCGTCACCGCCGCACACTGCGCTTGGTGGCCGTCGCGTGCGTGATCGCACTGGTCACCGCGTTGCTGGGTGGGCTGATCGGCTACCAGTTGGGCCGCCCGGACGCGACCGAGGCGACCATCGCGAGCATCAAGCAGAACGAGGCGAAGCGGGACGCTCAGCAGATCGTGGAGCTGATCGAGACGGCCCGCCGCGTTCGCGACCAGGTCGCCCCGGTGCTGGCCGCCATCAAGACGGAGACGACCGCCGGACGTGCGCCCGACCCGGCGCAGGCGCGCCAGTGGCAGGGAGTCATGCGCCAGGCGGCCGAGCCGTTCGCCGACCCGCCGTCGGGGACCACCGCCACCAACGTGGCGCGCGGAGGGTTGCGCGGAGCGGTCCAGCAGGCGTCGCTGGCCGTCGACGCCTACGCGCTGGCGGCCGGCGTTCCGGCCGCGCAGCGTGCGGCCCTGCTGGACGTCACCGCGCGGCAGGCGGCCGAGGCCGCGACGATCTGGTCGGTCGCGGCGACCCAGCTCGACCAGATCAGCGTCGATTCCGGCCAGGGCCACCAGCATGTGTTCCTGGACACAGACCCCCACGAAGGGGCCCTCACCCCGGACGGGGCGGCCGAGGGAACCGGTGGCTGAGGCACCTTGCGGGGCAAGTGTCGGGTTTGCCGGCGGAGGTCGGCGTGCCGGGTCGGCCGAGCGGTCATGGCGTGATCTATGGGCGACCCGCCGGATCGGGTACGGTCGCTTATCGCAATGTCTATGAACCAGATTGGCTTTCCGTGCAATGGAAGCCGAATCGGAGGGACACAGCCGTGAGGTTCCCAAGCGCCGTCCGTCAGGCCGGCCTCGTCGTGGCCGTCGCCGCCCTGGCGTTGACCGCGGGTTGCGCGAAGAAGGACGACAGCGAGGTCCAGGCGAGCGGCGTCAAGCTGGTCGCGGCGGGCAAGCTGACCGTCTGCACCCACCTGCCGTACCCGCCGTTCCAGTCCAAGGACGCCAGCGGCAAGGTGACCGGCTTCGACGTCGATATCATGGACCTGGTCGCCAAGGAGCTCGGCGTCGAGCAGACAATCATCGACACCCCGTTCGAGGGGATCAAGTCCGGCCAGGACCTCAACACCGGCAAGTGCGACGCGGCCGCCGCCGGCATGACCATCACCGAGGAGCGGCGGAAGGTGGTCGACTTCTCCGATCCCTACTTCGACGCCACCCAGGCGATGCTGGTGAAGACCGGCAAGACGTACAAGTCGCTCGACGACCTCAAGGGCAGGAAGCTCGGCGTCCAGGCGGCCACCACGGGTCGTGACTACGCCAAGAAGCTCGAGGCGGAGAAGGGCCTGAAGCTCGTCGAGTTCGAGGACCTCGCCGCCCTCCAGCAGGCCGTCTCCAACGGCCAGGTCGAGGCCGCCATCAACGACCTGCCGGTCTGGACCGAGTACCTGAAGGAGAACCCGGGCGGGTTCGAGGTGGCCGCCGAGTTCGACACCGGCGAGCAGTACGGCTTCCCCGTCAAGAAGGACACCAACCCGGAGTTGCTCAAGAAGATCAACGAGGTGCTGGCCAAGGCCAAGCAGGACGGCACGTACAACACGATCTACGAGAAGTGGATCGGTAAGCAGCCGAGCGCCTGAGCGCCACGCACTACCGGAGGGCGCGCGTCCCGCGCGCCCTCCGACGTCGGTAACCTCCGGGAAGGCAACGAGCGAACGTGAAGCTGCGACGCCGCCAGCGGGAGCGGCTGTCCCTCGGGCTCCAGTACCTGGTCTTCATCGCCATCATCGCCACGGTGCTCGTCGCCGCGGACTGGGACAGGTTGGCCGACGCGTTCTTCCGCGTCGACATCATCAAGTCGATGTTCCCGACGATCATCACCGTCGCGCTGCGCAACACCATCCTCTACACGCTGGGCGCGTTCGCCTTCGGCCTCGTCTTCGGCACCATCCTGGCGCTGATGCGCCTGTCCCGGGTGGCGCCGTACCGCTGGGTGGCGACGGCGTACATCGAGCTGTTCCGGGGTCTGCCCGCACTGCTGGTGCTCTTCCTCGTCGGGTACGGCATCCCGATCGCCTTCCCGGAGCGCGAGATTCCGGGAGGGGTGTTCGGTTCGATCGCGATCGGCCTCGGGTTGACCGCCGCGGCGTACATGGCGGAGACGATCCGGGCCGGCATCCAGGCCGTGCCGAAGGGCCAGATGGAGGCGGCGCGGACCCTCGGCATGTCGCACTTCACCGCCATGCGCACGATCGTCATCCCGCAGGCGTTCCGGATCGTGATCCCGCCGCTGACGAACGAGCTCATCCTGCTCACCAAGGACTCCTCGCTGGCCTACGTGCTCGGGGTGACGGCGCAGACGATCGAGATCACCAAGTTCGGTCGGGACATGCTCAACGACCGGGTGAACGCGACCCCGCTGCTGGTGGCCGGCCTCGCCTACCTGGTGATCACCCTGCCGCTGTCGCAGGTGGTACGACGCCTCGAACTCCGCTACGCCAAGGCTCGGTGACCCCGATGACGACCACCCCTCCCCGCCCCGCCGTGGAGATCCGCGACCTGCACAAGTCCTTCGGGCCGCTCAAGGTGCTCAAGGGCATCGACTTCGAGGTCGGCCAGGGCGAGGTGGTCTGCGTCATCGGGCCGTCCGGCTCCGGCAAGTCGACCCTGCTGCGCTGCGTCGACCTGCTGGAGGAGCCGACCGCCGGCAAGATCTGGGTGAACGGGGTCGAGATGACCGACCCGGACGTTGAGATCGACGCGGTCCGCCGCGGCATCGGCATGGTGTTCCAGTCGTTCAACCTGTTTCCGCACCTGACCGTCCTGAACAACCTCACCATCGCCCAGCGCCGGGTGCTCCGGCGAGGTCGGGCCGAGGCCGAGCGGATCGCCCGTGCCAACCTGGAGCGCGTCGGGCTGACCGACAAGGCCGACGCCTTTCCGGCCCAGCTCTCCGGTGGGCAGCAGCAGCGGGCGGCGATCGCCCGGTCGCTGTCGATGGAGCCGAAGCTGATGCTCTTCGACGAGCCGACCTCCGCGCTCGATCCGGAGCTCGTCGGCGACGTGCTCACCGTCATGCGCAAGCTGGCCGAGGACGGCATGACGATGATGGTGGTCACCCACGAGATGGCGTTCGCCCGCGACGTCGCCGACCGGGTCGTCTTCATGGATGGTGGCGTCGTGGTCGAGCAGGGGCCGCCGCAGGAGGTGCTGGGCGCGCCGAAGCACGAACGGACCCGCGCGTTCCTCTCCCGGGTCCTCAACCCGACCCACGTCGCGCAGCTCGGTCAGCCGGACCAGTCGCCCGCGCCGTCGGCCGCCCCCGGTCTGCCGGCGGATGACCGCCACCTCCTCTGACAGACATCTTCCGTACGCCTGACCGCCGGGTTGCCGCATTGACGGCAGCCCGGCGTCTGCTTGTGTGTCAGCTTCATGTCAATCGACCGACGTCGTGATGTCAAGGTAATCTTCTTGCAATCAGAGCTGTACTTTCGTCGATGGATTACATAAGTTGCTGTCATCCATAGAAAGCTTTGAGTCTTCCGAGCAAAGTCCGCGACGAGCCTCACCCTCAGTCGTGCCACCGCCCCCGCGCTCGGGTCGATGCACCCTGTCCTCGTCGCGTCTTCGCCCGGTTGGGAACGGAGACCCATGGACGATCACGCTGGTGGCCCTCACCGCCACCTGTCCCGCAGATCGCTGATCGCCACCGGCGCGCTCGCCGCCGGGGCGTTGGGCGCGTCCGCCCCAACGATCGGCACCGCGTTCGGTGGCAGCCCCGCCCGGGCCGCCGCCGGTGTCACCAAGAAGATCACCATCTACGCCGAGCAGTTGCCCGGCAACCTGTTCGGGTACGGCCTGGCGCCCGGTCAGGCCACCGTTCCGGGCCCGATCCTGGAGATGTACGAGGGTGACACGCTGGAGATCACCCTGGTCAACACCACCAACCAGCGGCTGTCCATCCATCCGCACGGGGTGGACTACAGCACCGAGTCCGACGGCAGTCCGTTCAACGCCTCGTTCAACAACCCGGGTGAGACGCGGACGTACGTCTGGCGCTCCCACGAGATGGTGGCCGCGGCCGGCCGGCGGTACATGCCGGGCAGCGCCGGCTACTGGCACTACCACGATCACGCGATGGGTACCGACCACGGCACCGGCGGTGTCGCGAAGGGACTGTACGGCGCGCTGATCGTTCGACGGCGTGGCGACATCCTGCCGTCGAAGCAGTTCACGGCCGTGTTCCACGACATGATGATCAACAACAAGATGGCTCCGGCGACCCCGATGTTCGAGGCGAACCTGGGCGAGCGGGTCGAGTGGATCGCCATCGGCCACGGCAACCTGTTCCACACCTTCCACCTGCACGCGCATCGCTGGGCGGACAACCGCACCGGGATGTTGGAGGGGCCGAGCGACCCGAGCCTGGTGGTCGACAACAAGGACCTCAACCCCGGCAGCTCGTTCGGTTTCCAGGTGCTGGCCGGAGAGGGCGTCGGACCCGGCGCGTGGATGTACCACTGCCACGTGCAGACGCACTCCGACGGCGGCATGGCCGGGATCTTCCTGGTGCGCAACGCCGACGGCAGCATGCCGCCGGGTGCCGAGGAGGCGATCCACCGGTTCCAGGGCCACACCCACACGCACGGAAGCTGACCGAACCGAAAGTGGGGACGGGCATGACCAGAAAACTACGACGAACCCTTGCCGCGGTAGCGGCCTTGGCGACACTGCTCCCGGCAACGACGGCGGCCGCGGCCGCACCACGAACGGCGGCCGCCCCGCAGGCGGCACAGCCGCAGCAGACCGCGGTCCTGGTGTTCCACGGCCCGGTGGCCGAGCAACAGGACCCGGTTTCTCGCGCGGTGGACACCATCAAACAGCTTGGTGCCGTTCATGACATCGATGTCACGGCCACCACGGACCCGGGCGCCTTCACCGCGGCCGGGCTGTCCGCGTACCGCAGCGTGGTCTTTCTCTCCGCGACGGGCGCCGCGCTCAACCGCGACCAGGAGTCGGCGCTCCAGAACTACGTCAAGGCCGGCGGCGGTTTCGTCGGCATCGCCGACGCCGCCCGAGCCCAGGTCGACTCGACCTGGTTCACCGGGCTGATCGGCACCCGCCCGGCCGGCGCCATCCCGGTCGCCGAGCCGGTGACCCGGGTGACCGCCAGCGGCGAGAACCCGCCCAACGAGACCAAGGAGAAGCTGACCGACGGCGACGCCAACACGAAGTGGCTGGTCCGCACCCCGACCGCCTGGGTGGCGTACGAGTTGAGCGCACCGAAGAAAATCACCGGGTACGCGCTCACGTCGGCCAACGACTCCTCAGGTCGGGACCCGAAGGACTGGACCCTGCAGGGCTCCACGGACGGTCAGAGCTGGACCGACCTGGACCGCCGCACCGGGCAGACCTTCCCGGACCGGTACCAGACCCGGCGGTTCGACATCGCCGCGCCGCAGGAGTTCACGCGCTACCGGCTGAACGTCACAGCGAACAGCGGTGAACCGCTGGTCCAACTCGCCGACCTGCGCCTGTTCACCGGCAGCACCACCGCCCCGGAGCCGCCCGCGGTGAACCGCGCGGTGGTGAACATCCTGGACCGCAAGCACCCGGCCACCGCGTCGCTGCCGATGACCATCACCCGGTCCGACCGCTGGGAGAACTGGGACCCGAACCCGATCGGCACCGTGCACACCCTCGCCCAGGTCGAGGAGCGGCACTACAACCCGGGGGCAGCCGCCAACGGCGCCTTCCACCCGGTGTCCTGGTGCCGGGACTACGACGGCGGCCGGTCGTTCTACACCGGCATGGGCCACACCGAGGGCAGCTACGGCGAGGAGGCGTTCCGCACGCACCTCGCCGGCGCTCTCAACTGGACCACCGGTCGGGTACGCGGCGACTGCCAGGCCACCATCGCCGCTAACTACAAGGTGGAGCGACTCACCGCAGCCAACCAGACCGGGCAGCTGGACCAGATCGGCGAGCCGCACGGGCTCACCATCGCGCCGGACGGCACTGTCTTCTACGTCGGCAAGGCGGCCTGCCCGAGCGGCCCGATCGCGGACTGGAACAACCCGAAGGTCGGCCTGGGCTGCGGCACCATCCACTCCTGGGACCCGCGCACCAAGCAGGTCAAGCTGCTCACCACGCTTGAGGTGATGGGCAACCGGGGCAGCGGCTCCGAGTTGGTCAAGAACGAGGAGGGTCTGCTCGGCATCGTGCCCGACCCCGCGTTCGCCGAGAACGGCTGGCTCTACGTCTACTGGATGCCGCACGACTCGGTCGACCGGGTGAAGCGGGTCGGTCAGCGAACCGTCTCGCGGTTCACCTACGACCGTCAGGCGCAGACCATCGACCAGGCCACCCGCAAGGACCTGTTGCAGTTCCCGGTGCAGATCCACAGCTGCTGCCACGCCGGCGGCGGCATGGCGTTCGACGCCAAGGGCAACCTCTACGTCGGCTCCGGCGACAACAACTCCTCGGAGGGGTCGCAGGGCTACGCCGGCAACAACTGGACCCAGGAGTACCAGGGGATCTCGTTCCAGGACGCCCGCCGCACGTCGGGTAACACCAACGACCTCGCCGGCAAGATCATCCGGATTCACCCGGAGCAGGACGGCACGTACACCATCCCGGAGGGCAACCTGTTCCCACCGGGCACGGAGAAGACCCGACCGGAGATCTACGTGATGGGCGTACGCAACATCGCCCGCCTTCAGATCGACCCGGTGCACCAGTGGCTGACCGCCGGTTGGGTCGGCCCGGACGCCTCGTCGCCCAGCCCCACCCTGGGCCCGGCGAAGTACGAGACGGCCACCATCATCACCTCCGCCGGTAACCAGGGCTGGCCGTACTGCATGGGCAACCGGCAGCCGTACCGCGACCGCAGCAACGCCGACGCGACAGTGCTGACCGGCTGGTACGACTGCGACAACCTGAAAAACGAGTCACCGCGTAACACCGGACTGGTGGACATCCCGGCGGCCCGGGACAACATGATCTGGTATTCGCCCGACGGCGGCGGCCCGGTGTTCCCGAAGCGGACCGACGGCAGCGGCCTGCCGACCTACATGGCGGCCGACGCCACCTACACGCAGCCGTATCTGCGCGGCGGCGGGCAGGCCATCATGTCCGGCCCGACGTACCACCGCAGCCTCGTCGACACCGCCAGCGGCGTGGCGTGGCCTGAGCACTGGGACGGCAAGTGGTTCATCGGCGACCAGTCGAACGCCGCCAACCGGGTCGCGGTCACCGTCGACCCGGCCGGCGTGCCGCAGGCGACCCCACCGGTGTACGCCGAGTCGCTGCGGGCCATCATCCCTGGTGGCAACGGCGACAACCGGTTGCAGAGCTGGATGGACGCGAAGTTCGGCCCGGACGGCGCGCTCTATCTGCTCGACTACGGCGGCGGCTTCTTCAGCCTGCACGCGAACCAGAAGCTGATCCGGATCACCTACACCGGCGGGGCGCCCACCCCGGCGCCGGCGGCGACCTCGGTCGCCGTGCAGAACAAGCCGCTGACCATCGCCTTCACCGGGTCCCGCTCCGGCGGCGTCAGCCACCGCTGGGAGTTCGGCGACGGCGCCACGTCAACCGAGGCGGACCCCCGGCACACGTACGCCACTGTCGGCACCTACACCGCGAAGCTCACCGTCACGTACGCCGACGGTCAGACCGCGACGGTGCAGACCACTGTGACGGTGGGCTGCGCGGTGCCCGACGACAGGTCGACGGTGTGGCTCGGCGACACCGACACCGGGGTGCCCAGTCGCACGGTCGGGCAGGGTTGCACGGCCAACGACCTGATCGACGACGAGAGCACCTGGACCGACCACAACGGTTTCGTCCGGCACGTCACCGCGGTGGCCCGCGCGTTGCAGGACGACGACCTGCTCAGCACCCGCGAAGCGGGCACCCTCACCCGCCTGGCCGCCGCGTCGGAGATCGGCCGGGACGGGCACACCGGGTACGAGCCGCTCTTCGACGGCACCGCCGAGTCGCTGCGCGGCTGGCAGCAGGCACCGTCGGGACAGTTCGGCATCCAACCGGACGGGTCGCTGCGCTCCAGCGGCGGCCTGGGCATGCTCTGGCACACCAAGGAGCTGGGCGACTTCTCGCTGAAGTTGCAGTTCCGGGACATCGCGCCGGGCACCGGCCGGGCCAACACCGGAGTCTTCATCCGGTTCCCGGATCTGCGAACGCCCCTCGACCAGCGGCCACCGGACAGCTGCGGCACGGTCGGGTCGGCGCGGACCTCGCCGGCCTGGATGGCGATCTACTGCGGACACGAGATCCAGATCTACGACGGTGACACCGGTGAGCCGCAGAAGACGGGCTCGGTCTACAACTTCGACCCGGTGCCGCTGGCCCAGGCCGGCGTGACGCCGAAGAACGAGTGGAACGACTACGAGATCCGCGCCGTCGGGCAGCACTACACGATGATCCGCAACGGCGTGGTGATCAACGAGTTCGACAACACGCCGGGCAAGCAGTCGTCGCGCGCCGGCGACCCGCCGACCGACCTGCGGCAGTTCCTGCGCGGCTTCATCGGCCTGCAGAACCACGGTGACAACGACCTGACCGAGTTCCGCAACATTCGTGCGCGGGAACTCTAGGAGTGACGATGACCCGACGACTGACGGCCGCGCTGGCGGCGCTCCTGCTCACGGTGATCCCGTTGGCAGTGGCGCCCGCCTCCGCCGCCCCGCGTGTCGCCGCCGACCAGGTGCTGACCTGGACCGCCGACGACAGCATCACCCAGTACAAGTCCGCGCCCACCACGGCGGTGGCCGGAGCGACCACGATCATCTGGGAGAACAGCGCGGCCACCGGAAACACCACCGGGATGCCGCACACCCTGACCTTCGACACCAGCACCGAGGGCTACAACCACGACGTCACAGTCAACATCCTGGCCAGCCCGTTCGACGCCAACGACGGCCGCCACCAGGCGACCGTGACGCTGACCCCGGGCCGGTACCGGTACTTCTGCTCGATCCCCGGCCACAGCTCGATGGTCGGTGAGCTGGTGGTCACCGAGGGCGGTGGCGGCGGCGACACCACCGCGCCGACAGTGACCGCCGCGGTCTCCGGCGACCAGGACCAGGACGGCAACTACCTCGGCGCGGCCACGGTGACCGTGACGGCCACCGACGCCGACTCGGGGGTCCAGACCGTCGAGTACCAGGTCGACGACACCAGCTTCCTGCCGTACACCGAGCCGGTGCGAGTGACCGCGATCGGCGACCACGCGGTGCAGTTCCGCGCCACCGACCAGGCCGGCAACACCAGCGCCGTCGGCTCGGTGGCGTTCCGGATCGTCGAGCCGGGGGAGGAGGACACCACCGCGCCGGTGGTGGCGGTCGCGCTGGCCGGCGACCGCGACGGCGACGGCAACTACATCGGTACGGCCACCGCCACGTTGACCGCCACCGACAGCGGTTCCGGTGTCGCCACCATCGAGTACGCCCTGGACGGGGCGGCCTTCACCGCGTACACGAACCCGATCGTGGTGAACGCGGCCGGGATGCACATGCTGCACTACCGGGCCACCGACGTCGCCGGCAACACCTCGGCGGAGCAGATGTCCCACTTCACCGTCGTCGAGCCGCAGGCCGAGGACACCACCCCACCCACTGTCGCCGCCACGGTGGCCGGTGACCGCAACGACGACGGCGGGTACGTCGGCGGCGCGACCGTCACCGTCACGGCCACCGACGCCGAGTCGGGCGTGGCGAAGATCGAGTACGCGCTCGACAGCGGCGGCTGGACGGCGTACGCCGCTCCGGTCGCCGTCCGCGCACCCGGCGCGCACACAGTGCGGTACCGGGCGACCGACACGGCGGGGAACTCCTCCACCGAGCAGTCGACGTCGTTCACCGTGGTGGTCGACGGCACCGACCGCTGCCCCGACTCCGACACCCGGGCCACCGTGGTCATCGACGGGGGCGACACCGGTGTGGCCAACGTGGACACCGGCGACGGCTGCACCATCAACGATCTGATCGACGAACACGCCGACTACCCCGGCCACGCCGAATTCGTCCGACACGTCGAAGCGGTCACCGCCGCTCTCGTGACCGGCGGCACGCTCGACCGGCGGCAGCAGGGCGCCATCGTCCGGGCTGCGGCCCGATCGGACGTCGGCGCATGAGTCCTCGAACCTCACCGACAGGGAGTACCACGATGCCCGGACGTACCGTCGCCAAGCTCGCCACCGTGAGCGCCGTCATCGCGGCCTCGGTGCTGGCCGTGGCGCCCACCGCACACGCCGACCTGGTCACCCACTGCATCGGCACCGGCGGCGCGGTGACAGTGCCCAACGACCTGCTCGTGCCCGCCGGCGAATCCTGCGCGCTCACCGGCACCACGATCACCGGCAACGTCACCGTCGCGGCCGGCGGCAACCTGGTGGTGACCGGTGGCCGGGTCAGCGGTGAGGTACGTGTCGCCGCCGACGGGTACCTCGACGCCACCGAGACGACAGTCGACGGCCAGGTGGTGCTCGCGGCCGGGGGGTACGGCATCTTCCTCAAGGACGCCCGCACCGGCACCGTCACCGTACGGCCGAAGGGCTCCACGACCATCGACAGCTTCCTGTTCGCCGAGGCGTCGACGGTCACCGGGCACGTCAACGTCGGCGCCGGCGAGGTCCGGCTCGACCGGGGCACCCAGGTGCAGCGCAACCTCAGCAGCACCGGCACCTACTACACCGACCTGCACGACTCGTTCGTCGACGGCACGCTGTCGGTGCTCAACAGCGCCACCGGCAGCGTGGTGTGTGGCAGTGCGGTCCAGGGCCGGGCCACCTTCGCCGGCAACCTGGGCGGTGTGCAGCTCGGCCCGAACGGCACCCTCGACAGCTGTGCCTCCGGCGGCTACTGGGGTGGGGACGTGAGCATCACCAGCACCACCGGTGGCGTCACCGTCGACGACAACATCATCAACGGTCAGTTGGCGGTGACGTCCAACGACCCGGCCGCCCAGGTGGCCGCGAACAACCGGATCCGTGGCGGGGTGACCGGTGACCAGGCGGCACCTGCCACCAACCGTGCGGCCCGGGTGGCCGGCCCGGACCGGGAGAACGCCGGTGACGAGCGGGCCGAGGTCCGCCGTACCTCGGCGGTGCAGGAGGCCACCGAGGCGGGCGCCGCCCGGCTCTAGCTGATCGACGCGACGGCGGCCGGCCACCCCCGCGTTCGGGGTGACCGGCCGCCGCCGTCGTGCCGCGTCGACTAGAAGTTACCGGCCGAGTTGCACTTCACGCCCTGGTCGAGGCAGTTGCGCACCCGTGCGGCGAGCGCCTCGTCCTTCCACGCGTTGAAGAAGTCCGCGTGCATCGAGAACGACGTGCCGGACGCGAGGGTGATGCCGTCCGTGTTCGCGCTCAACGGATACGAGATCACGAAGGACACCGAGGGGACGGGCACCGGGTGGCTCTTCGGGCACGCCCCGGTGTGGTCCCCGTTGGCCATGTGCGCCTTGTGGTCGGGGCTGTCCAGGTGCTTGCCGTCCCAGCAGTCCGGGAAGGTGATCTGCCGGACGATGTTCGCGGTCTTGGCGCAGACCGGGAACGTTTTGTCGGCGCTGCGGCCGATCTCGCCGCCGATGCCGGCGCACCAGAAGTGGTTGCCCTGCTTGTCCGGGGTGTCGACCTGGTTCTTGGCGTTACCCGTGATCATTCGCAGGCCGAACGGGAAGGGCTGGGTCCTGCTCGGGTCCTTCAGGCGGGAGCCGTAGTAGACGGTCACCTCCTTCGGGTCCACGACCTTGCCGTTCTGGTACATCGTCGGCACCCAGTAGGCGGACTGGTCGTCCGGCGAGTTGCAGGTGGTCGCCTTGGACGCCCGCAGCGACTCGGCGGTCGAGTTGGCGTCGGTCGACCTGTTGCCCCAGAACGTGTGGTTGTGTGAGCCGCCCACCAGCTTCGGCAGCACGATCGGATCGTCGCTGTTGTGGTGGCTGGTCGTACAGCCGACGTTGAATTCGGGCACCTTGACGGGGTTGCCGGTCACCGTTCTGGGCTTGCGCGCGAAGAATGCCTTCGTCGCGGCGGCCTGCGCGGCGGCGTCGATGGTGAT
The DNA here is from genome assembly GCF_007827755.1 of Micromonospora sp. CNZ322. NCBI lineage: Bacteria > Bacillati > Actinomycetota > Actinomycetes > Micromonosporales > Micromonosporaceae > Micromonospora > Micromonospora sp. CNZ322. The sequence goes on along the minus strand of NZ_VITD01000005.1, from coordinate 292,004 downwards.
CCAGCCACCGGAAGCGGTGGGCGGGGCGGCACTGGTCGCCGGCTTGCCCGGCGCGGACGGGGTGGCCGAGGTGCCCGGAGCACTCGGCGTGCCCGACGGGTCGCTCGGGGCGGTGGCAGTCGGCGCGTCCGGGCCGGGCGAGCCGATGCCGGTGTCGCTGGACGGGCCGGACGCGCCGGGGGTGCCCGGCGCCTCCTTGCATCCGCCGGCGAGCGCCACGCTCACCAGCAGCAGGGCGGTGACAGTACGACGGTGTCGAGGGGTGGATCGGAGATTCATCAACGGGGGCGCACCTTTCTTCCGAGCACGAAGAATACGAGTCGGCCCCCTGCTCGTTTCCAGGTGAAACGATTAATTCTCCCTTAAATATCGCTCTGCGATTGCCTGGTCGGCTGTGCGGAGCCGCCGCGATGTCGGCTCGATCTCAATTCTTTGATTTTTCTTCAAAAACTGTAATCGGCGACTGTGGCGCCACTCCACTTTCTTGAGTGGTCGGCCGTGTCGGGTCAGCAGCGGTCGCGTGCCTTGCGTAGGAAAGTCTCCCGGGACACGACCTTCGTCGAGTTGTGTTCGCGCGGCGCCAACACCTGATCCGGGCCGATCCGTGGCAGGTCCGCGAGGGTGAAGTCCACCGAGAGGGCCTCGCTGCGGCTTGACCCGTCGAGGGTGTAGGTGACCCCGGCCCGAAATTCGGTGAGCAGCTCGACGTCCACCTCGGTCGCAAGGCTGTCGACAGCGTCGGCGACCTCCCAGCCCTCCGGCGGCTGACCCAACAGCGCCACCTCGACGACCTCGCTCGCGGGCGGGCCGCCGATGCGCCACCTGATCAGGGATCGTTTGCCCGGTTCACCCTTATGGTCGTTCTCGAACACACGGATATTGGCGTCACGGTCGTCGCAGGTGAACAGTACGCCGACCGGCCGGCCGTCCTGGACGGCGAGAGCGACAATCGGCTGCTCCGCAGGCGAGCAGGCGGTCAGGATAAGGAGGGGAAGCGGGAGCAGAATCCACGTACGTCGTCTTCCACGCATGTCGGCAGCATTCCACTGCGGCATCACGCTTCGATGCCCCGAGGATCACAAAAGGGAAGCGCAGCCGACGGACCCGGACCGCGTGCCGCGCCCGAACGTTCCCCCCTTCGTTGCGTGATTTCCGGAAACAGCGCAGGGCGCCGTCGACGCGGAGAGAATTGCCGCCACGGAGCACGCGGAAGCCGGGGGACGTTCGATGGGTTTACGAAGGCGTATGGCGCTCGTTGCGGTGACCGTCGCGGCGACACCGCTGGTCGTCGGTGGGTGCACCACCGAGCGAAAGGCCGCCGTGCGTCAGGCCGAGCAGGTGGTGCCCTCGCCCGAACTGACCCTCACGCCCGCCGACCTCTCCCGGAACGTGCCACTCAGCGCCGAGGTGGTGCCGCTCGTCAGGGGCGGCAAGATCACCACCGTCCGCATCGTCGACGACACCGGCACCTTGGTCAGGGCGGAGCCACGCGCGGACGGCTCGGCCTGGGTGCCGACCACTCCGTTGCGGCCGCAGCACACCTACACCGCGTCGGTGACCGCCACCGGCGACTCCGGGCGGACCGCCACCCGCACCACCACCTTCACTACCGCGGCGGCGTCGACGAAGCCGCAGGTGAGCAGCACCCTGTACTTCGCCGACAAACAGACGTACGGCACGGCCATGCCGGTGACCATCGGCTTCGATCCGCCCATCGCCAGGGCGGCCCGCGCCGACGTGCAGCGTCGGTTGTTCGTCACCACGAAGCCGGCCCAGCCGGGCGCCTGGTCCTGGGTGGACGACGGCAGCCAGGTCTACTACCGGGCTCCCGACTTCTGGCGGCCGGGCACGACCATCAGCGTCCGGGCCGGCCTGGAGGGCCTGCCCATCGGCAAGAACCGCATCGGTGACGCCGACCGCACCGCGACGTCCCGGATCGGACGGCAGGTGGCGCTCGAAGTCGACAACGCCACCAAGCAGATGCGCGTGCTGCGCGACGGCAAGCTGATCCGCAGGATCCCGGTCAGCCTCGGCAAGCGCAGCACCCCCACGTCCAGCGGCAAGATGGTGATCATGGAGAAGCACCAGGACACCACGTTCGACACGCGGGGCGAGCCGAACGGCGGCTACGTGGTGAACGTCAAGGACGCGCAACGGCTCACCTGGGGCGGCGAGTTCATCCACGGGGCACCCTGGTCGGTGTCGGATCAGGGACACCGCAACGTCTCGCACGGCTGCACGAACATCTCGGCGGCCAACGCCGACTGGTTGATGGGCGTCACCCAGGTCGGTGACCTGGTCACCTTCACCGGCACCGAGGTCCGCCTCCAGCCGGGCAACGGCTGGACGGCCTGGAACACCAGTTGGGGACAGTTCGTCAAGGGCAGTGCCCTGCCCGTACCCGCGGATCTGCGACCGGCGTCGCCCGGGCCTGCGGTCACCGGTGGCGTGCCGACGCCGGGGCCGTCCGACTCCGCAGGCTGAACCACCGGCTGCCCGGCGGGCTCTCGCCGCTTGCCCGGCGGCCCTACCCTCCGGGCCATGACGTACGAGCCGATGATGGTTCCCGCTCCGAGGCCCAACCGGACACTTCGTACGGTCCTGATCGTCGTCGGCGCCCTGCTGGCCTTGTGCTGTGTGGTCGGCACCTGCGTCGGCCTCTGGCTCTACCGCTCGGTCAAGGACACCGTCGAACCGGTCCGGGTGGTGGCGACTGCCTACCTCGACGACGTGCAGGCCGGCAACTACGCGGGCGCGTACGGGCGGCTGTGCGACCGGGTGCGCGACACCATGCCGCAGGAGGACTTCGCCCGGATCCAGAGCGCGCAGTTGAAGATCAGCAGTTACGAGATCACCGGCGTGAACGTCAACAACTACAACGGGCGGGTCACCGGGACCGTCCAGGTCGAGGCGGTCCAGGCGGCCACCGGTGCGAGGTTCACGCAGGGGGTCGCGCTGGTCAAGGAGGACGGCGACTGGCGCGTCTGTCAGTGAGTCACCGCGCCGCGCTGCATGAGAGTCGGTATGCGAGCTACGGTAAAACCTGACGTTCACGTGAGGGGCAAGGCTGTGTGACCGGCGTCACCGGCCGGGGGAGGGTCGATGCGGATCGGGGAACTGGCCACGAAGACCGGGGTGTCGGTACGAGCCCTGCGCTACTACGAGGAGCAGGGCCTCCTTTCTGCCGCACGGAGCAGTGGCGGGCAGCGGCACTACCTCGACGACGCGGTCGACCGGGTGTATCTGGTCCAGATGCTGTACGCCGCCAGCCTGTCCAGCCGAACCATCCTGGACCTGCTGCCCTGCGTCGACGCGAAGGTCAACACACCGCAGTCGCGGGCCATGCTCCGCGCCGAACGCGACCGCATCGATCGGCAGATCACTCAACTCCGGCAGGCGCGCAAGCGGCTCGACGAGGTCATCGCGCTCAGCGAGAGCCCGACAAACGGTTGCACCCGAACGGACACCGACGCCGCGGTGGCGTAGCGACGCAGTCCCGTCGCCGGCTTTTGACCCTGCGTCGATCGGTGGCAGCTCAGCAGGGCGTCGCTCGGCGTGTCGAGCTGCTCAACTGCCAACGATCAAGGGATGGGCCAGCTCCGGGATGCCGTAGTGCTGGTCGAGGACCTGCATCGCCGCGCCCGCGGCGATCACGTCCGCGCCGAGGCTGGACAGGGCCACCCTGGTGCTGAGCCAGTCCGCGCGCCGGGCGTCCGCCCCGACGGCCTCGGTGACCGCCGCGAGATAGGTCTGCGAGTGTCGGAGGAGGTCCGCGCCGGCCAGCACCACGTGGGCGAGGTCGAGGGTCTGGAGCAGGTTGACGACGCCGACGGCCAGCACGCGGGCGGCGTGTGCGATGTCTCCAGCCTCGGCGGCCCGGTGGTGCACGATCTCCAGGCACCCGTGCCGGCCGCAGACGCAGCGGGGCCCGGTCAGGTCGACGACCGTGTGGCCGAACTCGCCCGCGTTGGTGTGCGCTCCCCGGTGGGCCGCGCCGCCCAGCCAGAAGCCGCCGCCGATGCCGGACTCGACCATGATGAGGGCCGCGTCGCCGAACGTCGCGCCGTGCCGCCAGGCCTCGGCCGTGATCCCCGCGGTGACGTCCTTGTCCAGGTGGACGGGGAGGCCGAGGTGCTTTTCGGCGATCTCGCGCAGCGGTATGTCGTGCCAGTGCCGCAGGCCGTGGGCGTCGCGGACCAGGCCGTTGGCGTGGTCGAGTGGGCCGATCATGCCGATGCCCAGCCCGGTGAGCCGGCTGCGCAGGTCGCCGATGCCGGCCATCGTGTCGATGCCGACGCTCAGGGCGTCGAGGAGCTGCTCCGGGGTGAAGTCGCGGGGCAGTGGACTGACCGCCGAGTGGTGCACGGTGCCGGCCAGGTCGACCAGGACGAGCCGGAGCGTGCGTCGGGCCACGTGGGCGCCGATCGCGTACCGGCTGTCCGGGACCAGTTCGTAGATGACAGCGGGCTTGCCGATGCCCGGGCGCCGGACGCCGGCGGGGCGGATCAGGCCGTCGGCGGTCAGCCGGGCGATGACCTTGGAGACCGCCTGTGGTGTCAGGCCGGTGGCCTCGACCACTGTCGCGCGCTCGAACGTGCGAGCCGTGCGCCCCACCGCCATAACCAGCGCCTGGTTGTACCCGCGGAGGAAGGTGACGTCGGCAGTGACGCGAGTCATCTCACCACCCTATTACGCAACGCTGTTGCTAAATTTTTTTGGTGATCGAGTTGAGTAGAGGTCGACGGTTGGCGGCGCTGGCCGCCCTGGCACTGGGCGGCGTCGCGGTCGGCCTGACCGAGTTCGTGGCGATGGGGCTGCTGCCCGACATCGCCCGCGGTCTGCTCCCGCACGAGTACGCGCAGTCGTCGTCGGACGCCGTCGCCCGGGCGGGTTGGATGATCACCGCGTACGCGCTCGGCGTGGTCGTCGGCGCGCCGCTGATCGCCGCGTTGAGCGCGCGTCTGCCCCGCAAGAAGCTCGTTCTCGGGCTGCTCGTGCTGTTCGCCGTCGGCACTGTCGCGTCCGCGCTCGCCCCCACCTTCGACCTGGTGCTGGTGGCCCGGTTCGCGGCGGCGCTGCCGCACGGCGCGTACTTCGGTGCGGCGGGTCTGCTCGCGGCGACCCTGATGGGCCCCGGTAACGAGGCCCGTGGTTTCGCCACGGTGCTCGGCGGTCTGACAGTGAGCAACCTGGTCGGCGTACCCCTCATCACGCGGCTCGGGCAGGCCGTCGACTGGCGGGTCGCGTACCTGGTCATCGCCGGCTTCTTCGTGCTCACCCTGCTGGCGGTGCTGGCGGTCGTGCCGGAGGTCGCCGCGGCGGTCGACGGCTCGCCGGCCACCGAGTTGCGGGCGCTGCGGACCCCGCAGGTCTGGCTGGTCGCCGCGACCGGCGCAGTCGGTTTCGCCGGCTTCTTCGCGGTGAACACCTACATCGCTCCGGTCACCACCGACGTCACCGGCCTCTCCGCCGCGACGGTGCCGTGGGCATTGGTCGCGGTGGGTCTCGGGATGACCGTCGGCAACGCCCTGGGCGGCTGGCTGGCGGACCGTGACCTCCACCGGAGCATGGTCATCGGTTTCGTGGCGATGATCGTGAGCATCGCCGTGTTCAGTCTCGTGGCGTCGTCCCGCGTCGGTCTGTTCGTGGGCGCGTTCCTGGTCGGTGCGACCAGCCTCTATCTCGGTCCGGTCCTGCAGGCGCGCCTGATCACCGTCGCCCCGGGAGCGCAACTGATGGGCGCGGCGCTCAACCAGTCGGCCATGAACATCGCGAACAGCCTGGGTGCCGCGCTGGGCAGCGTCGCCATCGCCGCCGGCCTCGGTTACCTCGCGCCGGCCCGGGTGGGCGTCGCGCTGGCGATCGTCGGGTTGATCCTGGGGTTGGTCAGCTTCGCCGTCGGGCGACGAGTGCGCGAACGGGTCCCGGCCACCGTCTGACGAGTGCGAGCGGGGCCCGGCCACCGTCTCGACCTGAGGTGGCCGGGCCGTCCGCGAGACGCGGTCAGAAGTCGTCCACGCTGACCGTCACCCGGTCGGTGCTCGACCTCCAGTTGGGCACGTTGATCACCTCGTAGCCGCCGCCGCGTTGGCCCACGGTGATCCGTACCAGGCCGAGGTGTGCCGGTGTTGCCGGAACGAAGACGTCCATGCCGGTGATGAAGGTCTGGCTGAAGAACTCCGGCAACGGGGCCGTCAGGTCGGTGACGCCGTCGCTGCCGTCGTCGAAGGCGAAGATGCCGATCGTCCGCTTGGCGCGGGGTGTGTTCGCCGCGTTCAGGACGTCCCTGCCGTTGATCCAGAGGTGGTCGCCGGCGTCGCCCTGGTCGCCCCACCACTCCTTCTGCCGTTGGATCGTGAGCGCTGTGTGCCGGTCGCTGGTCTCAACCAGGCCGCTGAGGCCCTCGCCCGGCTCGCTGGTCGCCAGGCGCACCAACGAATCCGAGCGGAGAAACGGCTGAAAGTAGAAGTGGTGCGTCGCGGCGCCCGGGCGCACGATGGCGAACTCGTAGCGAGCCGTGGCGAGCACCGGGAGAGGGCCGAACGAGCCGTCGCCGCCGAGTGACAGCCGATGCGCGGGCCGGTGCGACAGTCGGCCGCCGGTCAGCGGGCTGACCGGGTAGACCTCAAGAGTTGCACCAGTGACACCGACGTTGCTCGGGAAGAGCACGGCGCGGCCGGAGACGCGGGCGGCGCCGAAGAGTTGCGGCACGATCCGCGTCGTGTGGGGCGCGCGGCCCCGGAGGAAGCCGAAGATCTCGGTGAACGACTCCGCCGACGACACGGTCTGGGTGTGCGACTGGTCCGGCAGATGCACGTTGGTCGCGCCGACGACGGCGCGGGCCGGGTCACCCTCGCCCCAGATGGCGAGCGTGGGCACACCACCCGGCGGGGAGATCGCGGGGCGCCCGTCCAGGTTGACGTAGTGCGCGACCCGGGCGGCACGCTCCGGTGAGCTGTTGAGATAGGCCTGCGAGACGAAGGTGCCCAGTGAGTGCGCGACGAGGTCGACCCGGTCCGCGCCGGTGGCCGCCAGCAGGCGGGAGATCCGTGCGTCGAGTCCCGCGTACACCTGGGGCAGGATCGTCGCGACGTTCGGGGAGTCGTACTCGTGGGCTTCGATGATGTCGATCGGGTACCCGTTGCTGGCCAGCCGTTTGGCCTGGGTCTCGAACTGCGCCGCCGATCCCGCGCTGCCGTGTACGAAGATCACTGGACGGTACGTCGGTGTGGCGGCGGCTTCGGCGGTGCGTGGAACGGCGACGGCGGACAGGCTGGCCGCGAGGGCGACCCCGGCCAACACGGACAGCAGGCTCCGGCGAGATGTGTGCATCGATCCTCCACCTGGACGGACGAAGTATTTGCACTGCTAGCGCAAGTATCGTGTCAGGGTGGGGAGCGATGGTCCACACCTTCCGGTCAGTTGACCTTTGTGGCGAGCAGGTCGCCGACGGCGGCGCGGACCGGGTCGGGGTTCGACCAGCTCCAGTTGGGGTGCGCGCGGTTGGTGAGCAGCGCCAGGACGAGTTTGCGGTCGGGGGCGACCAGCAGCGAGGGGCCGGCGAATCCGGTGTGGCCGAAGGTCCGGGCCGAGGCGAGCTTCCCCATGAACCAGCTCTGGTCGAGGACGACGCCGAGGCCGTGCGCCGAGGTCCGATTGGAGCGCTCGGGGTCGATGGCGGGTTTGCCGGCGTTGTGGTTGGTGAGCATCCGGCGCACCGTCGCCGCGGCGAGGATCCGCTCGCTCCGGTGGGTGCCCTCGTTGAGGAGCAGCTGACCGATGGCAGCGAGATCGGTCGCGGAGGCGAAGATGCCGGCGTGGCCGGCAATGCCACCGAGGTGATTGGCGACGTCGTCGTGGACGACGCCACGGAGTAGCCCCCGGGACGAGCGGGCGTCGGTGGCGACCAGCCGGCTGGCCTTCGCGGCGGCCGACAGCCAGCCGTTCGGGTTGAAGCCGGTGTCGCGCAGGCCGAGCGGGTCGGTCAGGTTGGTTTTGAGCGCCTGATCGAGCCGCTGGCCGGTGACCTTCTCGACGATCTTGCCGGCGACCATGAGCCCGACGCTGGAATAGCGGAACGTCTTTGCCGGCACGGCGCCGGAGACCAGCGGCGTGCCGAGCACGGCGTTCCAGCGGGCCGCGTTGTCGGGCAGGCCGGTGACCTTGGCGCCGACGGGAAGGCCGCTGGTGTGGGTGAGCAGCATCTCGACGGTGATCCGCTCCTTGCCCGCGCCGGTGAAGGCGGGCAGGTAGTCGCGCACCGGAGCGCCGAGGTCGACACGCCCCTTGTCGACCTGCTGCAACAGCAGGATGGCCGTGTATACCTTGGTGACCGAGGCGAGGTCGAAGATGGAGTCCCGGCGCATCGCGACGCGCTGGTTGGCCGCGAGCAGCTTCGGACCCGCCGAATAACGCAACGCCTCACCGACAGCGCTGTGCACCGTCACCTTCCCCGCCCACCAGAACGAGAGCGACAGCACCGGGAAAACCCTTGTGTTGCACGGTCTGCGGTGTCGCGGGCAGGTGTCGCCGAAGCAGGACGGTCACGTCCTGCGCGTAGCGGGCCTCACGAACTGGTGGGTTGCCGCCGACCGGTGCGTCCGGTGCCCTGAGCGGCGGCCCGGCGTCTCCCGCCGGACCAAATCCGGCCCGGCTGCCGGTGGCGCCCTTCCCGGTCGCCGCGTCGCCAGGGCCGGCCGAACCGGGGTTCGGCGCGCCGGTGGCACCGCAACCGGTAAGGGCGGAGGCCGCAGCGGCCAGGCCGGCCCCGAGCAGAGTTCGACGTGCAACGGACATGCCGGAAATCGTGACAGCCGGCCAGGGTACGCGCCACCTGACCCGTCCGAACGTCGGACCCGTCCGGCCCACCGGTCAACAGGCCGTCATCTGGCGGACACAGCCGGTTGCCGTTCAGGTGGTTGTGCGACGATCGGCGGGCAAAACGTCGAACGACCGTCCACCGGTCTGTCCGCGCGCGGTCGCGGACAGTAACCGGGGAGGGCACACACCCCGTTACCCCCTTGGAGAGCACGATGTCCCTCTCCCCGTCCCGGGTCTTCGCAGAGCTGAATGCGGCTCGACCCCCTGACCAGCCGTCCCCGACGATGGGCACGGCCGTCGTGGTCGGCGGCAGTGTCGCCGGTCTGCTGGCCGCCCGGGTGCTGTCCGACCACGCCGACACCGTCGTCATCATCGACCGGGACGACCCGCAGGTGACCGGCGCGCGGCCCGGCGTACCCCAGGGGACGCAGTTGCACGCGCTGCTGCCCGGCGGCCTCTTCCAGCTGGAGCGGCTGTTTCCCGGATTCCGCGACGAGGCACTGGCGCGCGGAGCGGTCGAGGCGCCGCCCGCGGCCCGGCGCAACTACCTCGACGGACGTCTGAAGGTCGTCGTCCCCGACGACGCCGACAGTCTGGCGGGCAGTCGGCCGCTGCTGGAGGGCCTGATCCGCCAGCAGGTGCTCCGACTGCCCAACGTCAAGACGATCACCGCTCGCGCCACCGGCCTCGTGTTCGACGGCTCCGCTGTCACCGGGGTCCGCTGTGAGGTCAGCGGGGTGCCCGGTGTCGAGCGCGGTGACCTCGTGGTGGATGCCATGGGGCGGTCCAGCAAACTGTCGGACTGGCTGGAGCAGGCCGACTGGGACCGGCCGGTCACCCGGCGGATGACAGTGCACCTCAACTACGCGACCGCCCTGTTCCGTCGCCCGGAGGTGACGCCGGACTCGACGGTCGTGCTGGCTTTGAACACCGCCAGGGCGCAGGTGGACGTGGCCGGGGCTGCGTTCTTCGCCATCGAGGACGGCCGGTGGATGGCCATGATGGCCGGTTACGGCAAGGACCGCCCGGGGCGCACCGCCGACGACTTCGTCCGTCGCCTACGCGAGCAGTTCCCACCGGAGTTCGGCGAGGTTGCCGACCAGGAGATGATCGGTGACGTCCAGACCTACCACCACGCCGACAGCCGGCGACGGGACTTCCACGCGCTCAAGCGGTTCCCGGCCGGTCTGATCAGCGTCGGCGACGCCGTCGCGTCGTTCAACCCGGTGTACGGGCAGGGAATGACGGCGGCGGCCCTGCACGCGGCCTGCCTGTCGACGTACCTGCGGTCCGGTCCGGATCTGCGGGCGCCCGCGCGCCACTACCTCGCGCTCCAGAAGGTCGTGGTCGACGCCGCCTGGTCGCTCTCCACCTCGGCGGACCTGGCGTTGCCCCACGTCGACGGGCCCTACCCGCGCGGCTATCGGCTCTCCAGGTGGGCCAGTGGGCAGATCATCGCCGCGACCGTCACGGACGTGGCGACCGCGCGGCGGTTCAACGACGTGGTTTCCATGCGCGAGCACCCGCGCTCACTGGCCCGGCCCAGCGTGCTCCTGGGCGCCCTGCGGGCCAACCGGCGCACACACTGAGCGGGTGACCCGGCGGCCTCGGCAGGAGGCCGCCGGGACAGCCCCTTACCGGGGGAGCTTGCGGAGGATGTCGACCACGAAACGGTGGTCGTCCAGCTGCGGCAGCCCGGAGACACCGACCCAGCCCACCACACCGGTGCCACGCACGCGCAGCGGCACCGCGCCCCCGGCCGCCGCGTACCGCGAGGCCGGCAGGCCGAACCTCTCTGCCAGCGTCACCTGCTTGTCCTGGCACAGCCGGGCCATGTAGAGCGAGGAGTGCTCGAACCGCATCACCACCCGCCCCTTGCGGCGCAGCCACGCGTCATTGTCCGCCGTCGACCCCGGCAGGCCACAGTGGAACAGCTGCCGCCCGGCCCGCCACACGCCCACCGATACCGGCAGCCGCTGCTCGGTCGCGGCGGTGACGGCGAGCATCCCCAGCTCGTACGCGTCGGTCTCGGACAGACCCGCGAGCTCCAGCTCGTTCTCCTCGCGCAGCAGCTCGTCCAGCGTCGGCCACGATTCACGGTCAGCTGACATGTTCTTCTCCTTTTGGTGCGGGCGATCGTCCTCGTCCTGCGGGGCGATCACCAGGCGCAGGGCGCGTAGTCCTTCAAAAAACAGCCGTACAGATCCTCGCCCTGCTCGCCGCGGACGATCGGGTCGTACACCCGGGCCGCTCCGTCGACCAGGTCCAGTGGGGCGTGGAAGCCCTCGTCGGCCAGCCGCATCTTCGTCGGGTGAGGGCGTTCGTCGGTGATCCAGCCCGTGTCGACGCTGGTCATCAGGATGCCGTCGGTCAACATCTCCTCGGCGCTGGTGCGGGTCAGCATGTTCAGCGCCGCCTTGGCCATGTTGGTGTGCGGGTGCCCCGGCCCCTTGTAACCGCGGCCGAACTGGCCCTCCATCGCCGACACGTTCACCACGTACTTGCGGCGGGCCGACGCGGCGGCCATCACCGGGCGCAACCGGCTGACCAGCACGAACGGCGCGGTGACGTTGCACAGCTGCACTTCGAGCAGCTCGACCGGGTCCACCTCCTGGACCCGCTGGACCCAGCTGTTGACCGAGTCGAGGTCGGGCACGAGACCTCCGGCGTCGATGGCCGTGGACGCCGCGATCCGTTCCGGCGAGGCCGAGCCGCTGGTCAGCGCCAGCGCGGTGAGCGCGTGCGGGGTGAGCGCTGTCGACTGTGGCCCTGCGGTCAGGCTGCCCACCGGGCCGCCCTGCCCGTCCGGCTTGGCGAACGTGATCAGCTCCGGCAGCGGGCCGTCCGGCAGGGCCGCGGCCTCGGCGGCGATGAGCTGCGCGTACGCCCCGGGGGACCGGCGGACGGTCTGCGCCGCGTTGTTGATCAGGATGTCGAGGGGGCCTTGGCTGCTGACATCGTCGGCGAGCGCGATCACCTGGGCGGGGTCGCGTAGGTCGATCCCGACGATGCGCAGACGGTGCAGCCAGTCCGCGCTGTCGGGCATCGCGGCGAAGCGGCGGACCGCGTCGTGCGGGAACCGGGTCGTCACCGTCGTGTGCGCGCCGTCGCGCAGCAGCCGCAGCGCGATGTACATGCCGATCTTGGCCCGGCCGCCGGTGAGCAGCGCACGCCGGGCGGTCAGGTCGGTGCGGGCGTCGCGGCGCTCCCGGTTCAGGGCGGCGCAGGACGGGCAGAGCTGGTGGTAGAAGGCGTCCACCTCGCGGTAGCGCTGCTTGCAGACGTAGCAGCCGCGCGGGTTGTGCAGGAAGCCGGCCGTCTCGCCCGCGACGGAGGACGCGAGCGGAATGCCCTGTGTCTCGTCGTCGATTCGCCCAGGAGCGCCGGTGGCGGTGGCCTCGGTCACCGCGCGGTCGGCGGCGAGGATGGCGTCCCGCCGCTCCTCCCGCCGCCGCTGCTTGATCACCTTGTAGAGCCGGGCGGTGGCCCGCTGCACCTGCACCACGTCGGGGTGGTCGGAGGGCAGCGCCTCCAACGCCTCGAAGACGCTGAGGCAGGCCTCCAGCCGGCTTCGGTCAATACCCTCTTGACCGTTTTCGGTAATGTTGTCCACCGTCATGCGTCGTTGTCTCGTCCCGTATCCCGTGCCGGCTCCAGCCGACCCGCCCCAAGTCCGACCCGAAACGGTACGCGCCTCACGGCCTCCGACGCACCTCGCGGCCGCTCGGCGTGGTGCGCCTCGCGGCGCTGTCAGTCGGCGTCGGTGTGGCCGAGACGCCAGTAGCCCATGAAGGCCACCGCCCGCCGGTCCATACCCCGCTCGGCGACGAGGTGCCGGCGCAGGTTACGGATGACGCCGGCCTCCCCGGCCAGCCACGCGTAGAGCGGCGCCGAGGCCACCTGCTCGGGCACCTCCCACAGGATCTCGGTTTCCACGTCGACGTCCGGCACGGGTTGGGCGGCCGTCGAGGCGCCGGGGGCCAGCAGTTCCCCGGCCGCCGCGACGACGGCCGGCACCAGCCGGCTGCCGTACCCGTCGGCGCCCCGGGCCAGCCAGCGGACCTCGACGCCAGGCGGCGCGAGCAGCGGCAGCACGTCGGCGGCGTCGGGCACCTCCAGCACGACAGTGCCCCGGGTGTCGAGGGGGAGCCGCTCGCAGATGCTGCTGATCGCCGGCACGGCGGTCTCGTCCCCAGCCAGCAGCACCGTGCCGCCGGTGGACTGTCGAAACTCGACCCCGCCGTGGTTGCCGTCGAAGCCGGCATCCGGCCCGACCAGGGCGATCTCGTCGCCGACGCTGGCCCGCCGAGCCCAGCGCGTCGCCGGGCCACTGTCGCCGTGCAGCACCAGGTCGACGTCGACCTCGGCCAGGTGCGGGCGGACCGCCCGCACCGTGTAGGTGCGTATCGGGTTACGCAGGTGCTCGGGCAGGGCCCGCCACGTCGCGTACCAGTCCGCGCCGTCCGGCAGGGTCGCCCGGTCCTGACCGGGCAGCGGCAGCGCCAGTTTGATCCGCTGGTCGTAACCGTTGTCGGCGAAGCGGTCCAGGTCCGCCCCGGTGAAGGTCACCCGGGTGAAGGACGGGCTCAGGCGACGTACCGCCCGGACGGTGACGGCGAACACGCGCCACGGGGCGATGGGCAGGGTCTCGGTCATGGTGCCTCTCTCGACTCGGGCTCGCGTCTACCGGGTGGTGCTCGCCACGGCGCGGGAGCGCCACAGCAGCCAGACGAAGTACGGGGTGCCGATCATGGCGGTGACCAGACCGGCGGGGATCTGGGCCGGAGCGATGACCGTCCGACCGAGGGTGTCGGCGATGCTGACCAGCGCCGCGCCAAGCAGGGCGGCCACCGGGAGCACCCGGGAGTGCCGGCCGCCGACGAGCGCCCGCGCGGCGTGCGGGGCGACCAGACCGACGAAACCGATGACCCCGACGGCCGAGACGGCGGTGGAGGTGAGCAGCGCCGCCGCGCCGAGGGCGATCAACCGGGTGCGTTCGAGCCGGACGCCCAGCACCCGGGGGGTGTCGTCGTCCAGCGCCATCAGGTCGAGTTCCCGGCGGGCGGCGACCACGGCCGGGGTGAGCACCAGCAGGGCGATCAGCACCGGCAGCACCTGGGTGGGCATCCGGCCGTAGGTGGAGCCGGACAGCCAGGTCAACGCCTTCCCGGTGTTCCACGGGTCGAAGGCCACGACCAGGTAGGTGATGACCGCCATGCCGCCCTGCCAGGCGCCGAAACCGATCAGCACCAGTCGGTCGGAGCTCAGTCCGCCGCGCCAGGCCAGGCCGTAGACCAGGGCGAACGCCAGCATCGCGCCGAGCCCGGCGACGCCGGAGACGGCCCACACCCCGGCCAGCGGCACGAAGGTGAGCAGGGAGACGGCGCCGAGTCCGGCGCCGGCGGTGATGCCGAGGATGCCGGGTTCGGCCAGCGGATTGCGGCAGACCGCCTGCACTGTGGTGCCGGCGACCGCGAGCGCCGCGCCGGCCAGGACCGCCGCGGCGACGCGCGGCCACCGCTGGTCCAGCACAAAGGTGTACGCGGGCCCGGTGGTGCCGTTGACCCAGTTGACGACGTCGCCGAGCAGCACCCAGGTGTCACCGGCGAGCATGCCGACCGCCACGGCGCAGACGGTCAGGACGGCGGTGACGGCGACGACGCCGCGGTGGAAGGCGGCGGAGCGGACGGCCGCGTGCCCTCCGGGCGGACGACGGGTGGGGCCGGCGTCGCGGTGCCGGCGGGCCAGCCAGATGAGGATCGCCGCGCCGAACAGGGTGGTGACCACGCCGGTGGGGATGTCGACCCCGGCCTGCCCGCCCATCACGGCCCGCAGCAGCACGTCGGAGCCGAGCACGATGATCACCCCGGCGATGCCGGACAACGGCAGCAGGATGCGGTGCCGGTGTACGCCCGGCACCACTGGGGCGAGCAGCCGGACGATCACCGGGGCGCACAGGCCGACGAAGCCGACCGGGCCGGTGAGGGTGACGGCCGCGGCGGAGAGCAGCACGGCCAGCACCATGACGGTGAGCCGGGTGCGCCGCACGTCGAGGCCGAGCACTGTGGCGGTGTCGTCGCCGAGGGCGAGGATGTCGAGGCGGTGCCCGAGCAGCACGAGCACGATGGTGGCGCCGACGATCACCGGGGCGAGTTGGGTCAGCGCGGTCAGGTCGCTCTGCACCAGCGAGCCGTTCCCCCAGGCGAACAGCCCGATGGTGGCCTGCTCGAACAGGAGCAGCAGCAGTGTGGTCACCGACCCGAGCGCCAGCGCGGTCGCCGAGCCGGCGAGGATCAGCCGGGTGGTGCCGGCCTGCCCACCGGAGGACATCGCCATCACCAGACCGGCGGCGGCCAGCCCGCCGCAGAAGGCGAGGCCGCCGGCGGGCAGCGCCGGCAGTGAGACGCCGAACGCGGCGACGGCGACGATCGCCAGGTGGGCGCCCGCGTTGACCGCGAGGGTGTCGGGGGACGCGAGCGGGTTGCGGGCGATCGACTGCAACGCCGCCCCGGCGAACCCGAGCGCCACGCCGATGGCGAGCCCGGCGAGCAGCCGCGGCAGCCGCGACGCGATCAGGACGCGGGCCGCCTCGTCGTCCGCGCCGGTCGCGAGCCGCAGCAGGTCGAGGGCGCCGACGTTCGAGGTGCCCTGGGTGAGGTGCACGGCGCCGACCACGAGCAGCAGCAGGGTCGCGGCGACGAAGACGACGGCGACGCGGGGCACGGCCTGGTGTCCGCCCGGAGCCGGCCGGGTGGCCGGCACCGGGCGTGGGGGCGCGTTCAGCACGCTCACACCGTGTACGTCTTGACGAGTTCGTCGATGTACTGCTTGCCGGAGAGAGGACCGCCGAAGGTCCAGATGCCGTTGGGCATCTTGTGCAGGTTGCCCTTCTGCACGAAGGGCAGCGACTTCCAGATGGCGTTGCCGGCGAGACCGTCGGCGAACACGTCGTCGCCGTCGGAGGCGTTGTAGAAGAGGTGCATGTTCGGGTCCTTGAGGACCGTCATGCCCTCGACGTCGGTCTGGCCCAGGCCCCACACCTCATCGGTCTTGCCGGTCCAGGCGTTGGTGAGGCCGAGTTGGATGCCGATCTGGGAGGCCAGCGCGCCCTTGCCGAACATCCGGATGCTGACGGTGCTGCCCTCCTTCCAGCCGTCGGCGATGGCGAACGGACGGCCGGCGGCACCCGCGTCGGCGATTCTCTTCTTGCCGTCGGCGATGGCTGCGTCGAAGTCGGTGAGCAGCTTCTCCGCCTCGGTGGTCTTGCCGACCGCCTTCGCGATCATGTTGAGGTCGGTGCGCATCCGGCCGAGGTTGTCGGTGGCGTCACTGCCCTTGGCGACCACCACGGGCACGAACTTCTCCAGCTGACTGACCATGTTGGCGCCCCGGTCGTCCTCCATCACGACGAGGTCGGGCTGGAGGGCGACGATCGCGTCGACGCTGGGCTCGCCGCGGACCCCGACGTCCTTGACGCCCGGGTCGAGCTTCGCGGAGGTGACCCAGGTGCCGTAACCCTTGGGGTCGGCGACACCGACGGGCATGACGCCCAGGCTGACCAGCAGCTCGACCTCGCCCCACTCGAGCCCGACGACCTTCGTCGCCGGCGCCTTGAGGGTGATCTCCTTGCCCCGGCTGTCGGTGACGGTGACCGGGCCGCCGGCCGCCGAGGCGGAGGTGTCGGGGGCCGCGGCGTTCTCGGTGGTGCCGCAGGCGCCGAGCGTCAGCGCGGCCACGACGGCGATGAGGGCGGTGAAACGGGTACGGGTCATGACGGTCTTTCTCTGCTGTGGATGGGGGTGGTTCAGACCAGGGCGCGGATCTGGTGCCGCCCGACCGGGCGGGTGGTGACCAGTCCGCTGACCGGATCGGTGGTCACCTCGATGCGGATCCCGTAGGTCTCGGTGAGGGCGTTCTCGGTGAACACCGTTGCCGGGGTGCCGGTGGCGCGGACCCGGCCCTGCTGCAACAGGACCACCTCGTCGGCCACGGCGGCTGCCTGGTTGAGGTCGTGCAGCACGACGCCGACGGCGACGCCGTGATCGTCCGCGAGGTCACGGACCAGGTCGAGGATCTCCACCTGGTAGCGCAGGTCGAGAAACGTGGTGGGTTCGTCGAGGAGCAGAACCGGGGTGTCCTGGGCGAGGCAGGTGGCCAACCAGACCCGCTGCAACTCGCCTCCGGAGAGTTCGTCGACGGGACGGTCGGCCATGGCGGCGACGCCGGTGACGTCCATGGCGCGTGCGATGGCGCCGGGACCGTCGGGGTCCTCGGTGCGCCAGCGACCCCGGTAGGGGTGGCGGCCGTAGCCGACGACGTCGCGGACGGTGACTCCGCTGGGCACCGGCCGGCTCTGGGCGAGCAGGGTGACCCGCCGGGCGAACTCCCGGGCCGCGAGGCTGGCGGCCGTGACGCCGTCGGCGAGGTGCACGATTCCGGCCTCGATCGGGTGCAGCCGGGCCAGGGCCCGCAGCAGGGTGGACTTGCCGCTGCCGTTGGGCCCCACCAGTGCGGTCACGGCACCCGCGCGCAGGTTGATCACGGCACCGTGCACCACCGGCACACCGTGATAGCCCAGACGGAGGTCGACGCCGGACAGGCTGCGCTCTCCGTTGACCGACGCCAACTCGTTCTGCATGAGGTTAGGCTAACCTAACCAAACGCCGCAGTGTCAAGCCGGTCGTGGGGCCGTGACCGGCCTGGCGGACCGGTGGTCGTCGGGTCCGTGCGCGCGTGGGGGATGCTGGGTCCGTGCAGATCGCGACCCTCGGCCCACTCGCCGTCGACGGCCAGCCCGTTCGGGGTGAACGGCTCGCGGCGGTGCTCCGCGCGCTCGTCGACGCGCGGGGGCGCGCGGTCTCCGTGAACCTGCTCGTGGACGCCGTCTGGGACGGGGCCCCACCCGACGACGCGACCGGCGCCGTCCAGGCGCTCGTGTCCCGGGTACGCCGTCTCGGGCTGCCCGTGGTCGCGGTGCCGGGCGGATACCGGCTGCCCGCCGAGGAGATCACCGTCGACGCGGTCGAGGCGCGCGCGCTCGTCGATCAGGCGGGCACCGTGCTCCGGTGCGGTGACGTCAGTGCCGCCCGCGGTCTGGCCGATCAGGCGCGGGCCCTGTTCCCCAAGGTGCCGGAGTTGGTCAGCGCCGAGGACACCCGCCTGTTCGCGGAGGTCGCCGCGCTGCGCGCGCAGGCGGCACTCGCCGGCGTGGGCCCGTTCGACGAGGTCGACCTGGGCCGACTCGTCGCGCGGACACCGCCGGACGAGCCGTCCGCAGCCCTGCTCGTCCGGGTGCTTGCCGCGCAGGGACGGGAGGCGGAGGCGCTGGAGGTGGTCGAGCGGCTGCGCGCCGACCTGGCCGACCGCTACGGCACCGACCCGTCGCCCGTGATCACGAGCGTCCACCTGGCGTTGCTGCGCGGTGAACTCACCGCGCCGCCCGCCGCGGCGCCGCCGACGCCGCCCCGGCAGCAGGCGCGGATCACGCTGCCCGCCGCGTGGCGCCGTCCCATGGCCGCCCTCGTCGGGCGGGAGCGGGACGTCACTGCCGTCACCGACGCGCTCGCCGAGACACCCGTCGTGACGATCGTGGCGACCGGCGGGGCGGGCAAGACCCGGCTCGCCGCCGAGGTGGCCAGGCGTACGGCGGCGGGTGGGCAGGCGGTACGCGTGATCGAACTCGCCGGCCTGCGCTCGCCCGACGAGGTTCTGCCCACTGTGCTCGCCGCGCTCGGCGGCGCGGACACCACGGCCACCGGCGGCAACCTGGGTCTGGAGCGGCGGGTCCTCAGCCCCGAGGAGCGGCTGCGCGCCGTGGCGCCGGACCTGGACGGGCTGGTGGTGCTGGACAACTGCGAGCACGTGCTCGACGCGGTGGCCGTCGTCGTCGCGGACCTGGTCGCGGCGGCCTCGCCGGAGGTCGCGATGCTCGCGACGAGCCGCGCCCCACTGGGCCTGGTCGGCGAGCTGGTGCACCGGCTGACCGCATTGCCGGACGCCGACGCGCTCGCGCTGGTGGAGTCCCGGGCACGGGCCGGTGGCGCCGTACCGACGTGGGACACCGAGCGGGCCCTCGCCCTGTGCCACCGGCTCGACAACCTGCCGTTGGCCCTCGAACTGGCCGCCGCGCGACTGCGGCACATGCCGATCGACGACGTGCTCGCCGGGCTGACCGACCGGTTCGCGCTGCTCGACGACGCCCTACGCGGCCTGCCCGAGCGGCACGCGAGTCTGTGGGCGCTTGTCGACTGGAGCAGGGAACTGCTCGCCGAGGCCGACCGCGACCTGCTCCAGCGGGTCGCGGTCATTCCCGCGCCGTTCACCGCGGACCTCGCCGCCGCCGTCGCGCAGGCCCCGGACGTCCGTCGCGGCCTGGCGACCCTCGTCGAACAGTCCCTGTTGACCCTGGTCGAGGGGGACGGTCCGCCGCGCTACCGCATGCTTGAAACGGTCCGTGAGTACGGCGAGGCCCGGCTGGACGCGGCCGGTGCCCGGGATCAGGCCATGGCCGGCCTGGTCAGCTGGGCGCGGGAGCAGTCCGTCGCGCTGACCGGCCGCTTCATCGGCCCCGGCCAGGTCGAGGCGCTGCACCGTTGCGCCGCCGAGCAGGACAACCTGGTCGCCGGCCTGCGGTGGGCGATGGGAGCGGACGACGAGCCCGCCGCCGTCGACGTCGCCGCCGCGCTGTTCCACCTCTGGTCGGTGCGGGGCCTGCACCTGGAGGTCCTCGCCTGGGCGCGCGGGCTGCTGCACATCGACGACCCGCAGCGGCGGCTGCGGTCGGCGATCCTGCGCGGCGCGGCCAGCGGCCGGCCACTGCCCAACGCCGACCGGCTGGCCTGGACGTGCGTGGTGATCAGCGTGAACGCCGGCGTCAGCGCCGATCTGCGGCCCGCCGTGCTCGCCCGGCGGGCGTTGCGGACGCTTCAGACCGAACGTCCCGGCGAGGTGTCGTCCCGGATGACCGCTATTGCGGCGGCGCTGCCCGGCTTCGACGCGTCCGACGTGGAGCAGAGCCTGAAGAGCGCGACCGAGATGGTCGCGCACCCGGACCCGTACGTGCAGGCGCTGGGGCTGTTCGCGCGCGCGGCGGTACGGGAGAACGGCGGCCTGCCGGAAGCGTCGATCAGCGACGCCGAGCAGGCTTACCACCGCTTCGAGGCCGCCGGAGACCACTGGGGCATGGCGATGGCGGCGGGTGCGGTCGGGCAGTTCCTGGTCCCGGGCGGGGATGCCCGGTCGGCCGAGTGGCTGACCCGCAGCGTCCGGCACATGGAGCTGGTCGGCGCCACGCAGGACGCGCGGTCGATCCGGGTACGGCTGGACGTGCAGCTCGCCCTGACCGGCGACGCCGAGGCGGAGCGGCGACTGGGTGAGACGGCCGCGCTGGGCCAGGCCGAGCAGATCGACTCCGCGCAGGCGCTGCTCGGCCTGGCGCACCTCGCCTGGCAGCGTGAGCGGTACGACGAGGCGCTCGCCCACGCCGACGAGGTGACGCGCGTCCTCGCCGGCTGGGTCGGGCCGCAGCCACAGCCGCGCGTGATGCTCCGGGCCACGGCGGCGATCATCTACCTGCGCGTGGCCCAGGTTGGGCGGGTGTCGGGCACCGACGCCACCATCCAGGCGGCCGCGATGCTGTCGCTCGCCCGTGACGATGCGCTGACCTCACGGGACCTGCCGGTGATCGGGGCGTGGGCTTCGGGCGGCGCGGAGTTCGCGGCGTACCGGGGTGACGTCGACAGCGCCCGTGAACTGGCCGTACTGGCGAAGCGGATCGGCACCCAGATCGAGATGTTCTTCCCCTTTGAAAACGGCGAACGGCTCAACGCCATCCTCGGGAACGAGGAGCAGCGTGAGCCGTTGCTGGCCGCGTGGCGCGAGCGGCCACCCGCCGCGGCCGTCAGCCGGATCCGCGAGCTGATGGACGACCTGCTCGCCTGACTCAGATCTTCTTGCGGTACGCCCGCAGCGCCAGCGGCATGAACACCGCAACGAAGCCGGCGCACCAGGCGAGCGTCCACCACACGTGGTTGCCCAGTGGGGTGCCGAGGAACAGCCCGCGTACCGACGCCACCAGATGGGTCATCGGGTTGACGTCCACGAACGCCTGCATCCAGCCCGGCAGGGTGTCGGCGCCGACGAACACATTGGACGCGAAGCTCAGCGGCATGATCAACGCGAACATCACACCCTGCACGGCACCGGCGGTCCGCACCTTCATCGACACCAGCACCGGCAGCCAGCTCAGGCAGAGCGCGAACAGCACCGCGAGCAGACACCCGGCGATCGCCCGGAACGGGTCGGTGTCGATCCGGAAACCCATCACGTAGCCGATCGCGAGCGTCGACACGGTGACGATGACGTACCGGACGACATCGCCGAGGACCGCGCCGACCAGCGGGGCTGAGCGGGGGATCGGCAACGACCGGAACCGGTCGAAGATGCCCTTGGCGATGTCGGTGTTGAGGTTGACGCCGATCGCGATGGCACCGGTCGCGATCGTCTGCGCCAGGATTCCGGGCAGCAGGAACTGCAGGTAGTCGTGGGTCGATCCGGCGACCGCGCCGCCGAAGACGTACACGAAGATGATGAGGAACAGCACCGGTTGCAGGGTGACGTCGATGAGCGCCTCGGGCGTACGCCAGGTCTTGATGAGGCTGCGCTTGGCGAGCGCCAACGAATGCCGGACCAGCCGGAACGGCCGAGGGTTCGGCGCGGAGTTCGAGAGCACGCGGCTTCTCGTGGGCGCTGTGTCGGTCAGAGTGCTCATGCCGCGACCTCCGTGGGGCGGGTGGTGTCGTCTTCAGACGCCGTACGCCCGGTGAGGGTGAAGAACACCTCGTCGAGGCTCGGCAGGTGCAGGGAGAGTTCGGTGACCCCGATGCCGGCCGTGGCGAACCGCGCGACGCTCTCGGTCAGGGCCGCGTCGTCGGTGACCGGCACCGCGAGCACGCCCTTACGGATCTCGTCGGCCTGCGCGCCGGAACCGACCTGGGTCAGGATCTCCGCGGTGCGCGGCAGCTGAGCCGGATCGGACGGCCGGACCTCCAGGGTCTGCCCGCCGACCACTCGCTTGAGCCCTTCGGGAGTGTCGTGCGCGATGACCCGGCCGTGGTCGATCACCGTGATCGCGTCGGCGAGCGCGTCGGCCTCCTCCAGGTACTGGGTGGTCAGCAGCACCGTCGAGCCGTTGTTGACAAGCGTTCGGACCACGTCCCACATGTCCTCGCGCTTGGCCGGGTCGAGCCCGGTCGTCGGCTCGTCCAGGAAGATCACGTCGGGGGAGCCGACGAGGCTGGCGGCCAGGTCCAGCCGTCGCCGCATGCCGCCGGAGTAGGTCTTGGCCGGACGGTTAGCGGCATCGGTCAGGTCGAACCAGTCGAGCAGTTCGGCGGCCCGTCGCCGCGCGCCGACGCGCCCCAGCTCCAACAGGGTGCCGAACAGCTCCAGGTTCTGCCGCCCGGTCAGGTCCTCGTCGACCGAGGCGTACTGGCCGGTGAGGCCGATACTCTGCCGAACGCGTTCGGCGTCCCGTACCACGTCGAAACCGCTGATCCGGGCGGTCCCGCCGTCCGGGGTGAGCAGGGTGGAGAGGATGCGCACGGCGGTGGTCTTGCCGGCGCCGTTGGGCCCGAGCACCCCGAGCACCGTCCCACGGGGTACGGCGAGGTCCACGCCCTGAAGCGCCCTCGTCTTCCCAAACGTCTTCACGAGGCCCTCGGCCTCGATCACCAGGTCAGCTGTCATGCGCCGAGTCTGCGCGGGCCCGCTGACACCGCCCCGACACGCCACCGACATCGGCTGACACGGGCTGATACCGGGGCCGAGAGGGAGGGCGGCCAGGGTGTGCACATCCACACCGGCGGTCGGCGTCACGATATGCTGGCCACGGCAGAGCGCCTGCCAGCGCCCGATGTGGTGGCCCACGCCTGACCACATGCTTGGGGCCAAGAGTCTCCGACTCCGCGCCGCTGTGTCGACTCTCGGCGTGCCGGTCACGCCGCCCGTTCGGTGGAGTGCGTGGGGCTGCACCGGAGGCGTCATGTCTGATCCGATCCCCCGACGGACCCCGGCCCCGGGACGCGCCCGCAAGCGCGCCATCCGGGAGCATGCAGCCCGGGCCGGCGTTGCCTACTCGGAGGCGGCCCGCCAGCTCGAGTCGGTCGGCCTCCGGCCCGGCGAAACCCTTTCCAGGTACGGGCGGACGATCTATCCGATCGGGTCCGACCCGCATCGCCAGCTGCTCGTCGAACGCCGTGAGCGGCGGTCGTTCGAGGAGCGGGTGTCGGACACCAGGCGGGCCGCTGCCCTACCTCATGGCCGCGCGCTGCACCTCGTCGAGCGGTTCCCGCCCAGCCGTGGGCGTACCGGCAGCGGGGTGGGCTCGCTCTATCACGGCGAGGGCCGCGAGGAACTGCTCGCGATGCTGTACATCGTGATCGTGGCCGAGTCGCCAGGGTTGCTGCCCGAGGTGGGGGACCTCGCCTGGATCGCGGAACTCGGCGAGGACACCGCGCTCGACACGGCCTGCGCCGAGATCGACCGCGAAGCCCGCCGCCTGCTCGACCAGGAGCCACTGGCCCTCTGGTCGAGCATCCAGAAGGCGCTGACCGTGGCCGAACGCATTGTGGACGGGCAGGTCCGCCAGGAGGCGATCCGGCAGACCGCGCTGTTGACCACGATGATGACGCCGCGTCTGGGATACGCGGGCGAGCCGTACGTTCCGGGGTTGCCTGTCGCCGGTGCCCGGCAGATCCTCGACGCGCTGCTCATCGTCGCCGACGACGGCCACGCGCCGGGCACCCGGGTACGCCTGCTCACGCAGCCGCACGACGCGCGGTCGGCCACGATCATCGGTGCCCGGTGGGGTTCTTCCGGTCCGCCGGTGGGCTATCTCGTGTGGCTCGACGGGGCGACGGGGCCGCTGTCGGCCCGCCCCGACGACCTGATTGTCCTGGCCCACCAGGAAACCACTCCGCGCTGAGCCAGTGCCGGCCTCGGTGGTGCCCGCATCGTCTCCTCCGGGCCCGGTCAGACCCTCCTGCACAGCTTCGTCGCCTGGGCCACCTTCGGATGGATCCGGCGCGGCGGCCGCCGGTGACCGACGGTCGCCTGCGTCGGGCGGATGCGGTCGTGAGCGGTATACCTCAGAGTCATATTCATACCTCCGAGGTATGCCGCTCAACAGCACAACGACATGGCGGGCCAGCCAGAGCGCGCGCCGGGCACGGGCCGGCCGGGCTCCCTCGCGGGGAGCCCGGCCGGTGCGGTCGACGCCGTCGTAGAGCTGTCCGGAGCGCAGCGGGGGGGAGGTGCTGCGGCGGGAGAGGTACGGACGGCGTGACCGCGCTCCGCGCGGTGATCCACCTGCTCAGCTCGGTAGGCGGCCCCGCGTGGAGACGAAGTGGTACGACATGACGGCGAACCCGGGGTCACGGAGCAGCCGTCGGAAGGCGTGCAGTTGCTGGGGCGACAGCCCGGCGGCCAACAGGTCCGGTTCCAACTGGCGGGAGTTGGTCTCGTAGAGCGATGTTCCGGTCGACCCGCCGGCCCAGCTCTGCGAGTGGGTGATGGTGTCCAGGTCGGTCAGACCGGCGAGGGCCATCTCGGTGTGCACGTCCTGCGCCCAGCCCAGGTCGGCGCCGTGGTCCTCCAGGACACCCATCATGGCGTCCATGACCTGCGCGAAGAGCTTGGCGGCGTCGTCGGTCGGCGCGGTCAGCACCCGCTGCGGCGCGGTGCAGTCGAACTCCTCGACCACCAGCCACCCGCCGGGCGCCAGGGATCCGGTGAGCGTGCGCAGGACCCGTCGTCGATCGGGAAGGTGTAGCAGCACCAGCCGGGCGTGGATCAGGTCGAACGTGTCCCCGGGTGGCGGTTCGGTGCGCACGTCGTGCTGGCGTACGTGCAGGTTGCCCTCGGCCACGAGGTGGGTGGGGTCGATGTCGGTGGCCAGCACGTGACCGTCGTCGCCGACCGCGCGGGCCATCCGCCGGGCCATCGAGCCGCCACCCGCCCCGACCTCCCAGCAGGTCGCGCCCGGTTCCAGCACCGGGCGGGCCAGCCGACGTGTCGTGATCGGATCCAGGAAGGACTCCAGCGCGTGCATCTGGGGAACGGCGTCCGGTGCGCCGTTGTCGAACGTGTACGTGTCATCGCTCGTAGCGGTGGTCATCGGTGTCTACCTCTCCGTGAATGGTCGGGTGACTAAGGGGTGTCGGCCCAGAGCCGAGGGGTCGATCGGTTGGCCAGGGGCGGGGGCGGCGCGGCGGCGGTGACGCTCAACATCGCCGCCAGTGGGGCCGGATCGTGGCGGGCCTCCGCGGTCGGCCGGTCGTAGACCACCCGGCCGTACTCCAGCACCGCCACCCGGTCCGCGAGCTCGATGGCGTGCTGGAGTTGCTGCTCCACGAGCAGCACGGTCAGGCCGTCGGCGGCGAGACCGTTGACGAGTTCGCGGACCCGCGCCGCCAGGTCGGGCGCGAGCCCCTCACATGGTTCGTCGAGCAGCAGCACCCGGGGTTGGCCGAGCAGCGCACGGGCTATCGCCAGCATCTGCTGCTCGCCGCCGGAGAGTTCGCAGCCGCGGTGTCGCAGCCGCACCGCCAGCCTCGGCAGCAGTTCCAGGGTCCTGGCGACCGTCCAGCCCTCGCCGCCGGAGGTGGGAGCCCGCCACGGCGCGGCCGCCAGGTGCAGGTGCTCGGCGACGGTCAACCGGGAGAAGACCCGGCGGCCCTGCGGGACGAGACCGACGCCGGACTGGGCGATGCGATGTGGTTGCCGGCCGGCGACGTGCACGCCCCCGATCTCGATGCGACCGCTGGACGCCCGTACCAGCCCGGCGATGGTGTGCACGAGCGTGCTCTTGCCCGCCCCGTTGCGGCCCACCACGGCCTGGATGCTGCCCGGGCGTACCCGAAGGCTGACCTCGTGCAGGACGATTCCCCCGCCGTAGCCGGCGCAGAGACGATCCACAGTGAGCATCAGGCCACCCCGTCGGCGTAGGCCTGCCGCACCAGCGGCGAGGTACGGATCTCGTCCGGTGTGCCGGCGGCCAACGTCTGACCGTCGCGCAACACGGTGACCGTGTCGGAGAGGGCGTACACCAGGTCCAGTCGGTGTTCGACCAGCAACACGGCGACCGCCCTGGGTAGCGCCTGGAGCAACTCGACCAGCCGGCCGACCTCGATGGCGGACAGCCCGGCCGCCGGTTCGTCGAGGAGCAGCAGGCGGGGGCGACCGGCCAGGGCCATCGCGATCTCCAACTGGCGTCGTTGCCCGTGCGCGAGGTGCCCGGCGGGCACCGCCGCGACGGCGGTGAGTCCCATCTGGTCCAGCAGTGGGCCGGCCAGGCGCTGCGCGGCGCGTCGGCGTCCGCCCGGCCACCACCGGCGGCGTGGGATGACCCGGGGCAGCGCGGCCACCACGACGTTCTCCGTCGCGGTGAGCGTCGGAAAGACAGCGGGTCGTTGGTGGATGCGGTTGATGCCCCGCCGGGCCCGGGCCGCCGGGCCGAGCCGACCGACGTCCCGTCCGTCGAACCGCACCGTGCCGCGTTGCGGCCTGGTGGACCCGCCGAGCACGTTGAGCAGGGTCGTCTTGCCGGCCCCGTTCGGGCCGATCAACGCGTGCCGCTGGCCGTCGTGGATGCGCAGGTCCACGCCGTCGAGTGCGGCGAGCGAGCCGTACCGCACGCTGATCTCCTGGGCTTCCAGCAGGCCGGTCATCGGTGCAGCTCCGCAACGGTGGTCTGATCATGGGCGGCTGGCTGGTCCGGCTGTGGCGCCGGGGCGTTCGGCGGGCGCAGCCGACCCCGGGCCCGGTTGACGCCGGTGGGCAGCAGGTAGACCGTCGCCACGAACAGCGCGCCCAGCACCAGTGGCGCGTGGCCGGGCAGCACCCCGAACAGCCAGTCCCGGACGGCGATGACCAACGCCGCACCCACCAGGGCGCCGCCCACCGAGGCGGTGCCTCCGATGACGACACCGAGCAGCAGCAGCGCAGAGGTGTCGAAGCCGAAGTCGGCGGGGGAGATGTACTGCTGGGCGACGACCAGGAGCGAGCCGGCGGCGCCGGCGATCGCCCCGGCGGCGATGTGCGCGCCGGACAGGTGCAGCGCCACCCGGTGACCGCTGGCCCGCAACCGCGTCTCGTCGTCGCGGCCGGCACGCAGCACCAACCCCGCTCGGGTACGCAGCAGCACCAGCACCGCGCCGACCAGCATGGCCACGACGACCAGGGCGTACAGGTAACGGGCCTGATCGTTGGCCAGGGCCGGGAGCCCCCAGAACGGGCGGACCGGTGGGATGCCGGACAGCCCGTCCGTGCCACCGGTCACCGACCGCCACCGCCCGAGGACGATGACGACGAGTTCGCCGATGGCAAGGGTGATCATCAGGACGATCACCCCTCGGGCGTGCACGACGAGCGGCACGGTCAGCGCGGCCAGCAACGCCCCGGCGGCCGCCGCGACGACGAGCTGCACGACGCCGACGTCGGAGACTCGGCTCCCGACCACTGCGCAGGCGTAGGCGCCCGCCGCGTACGGTGCGGTCTGGCCGAGGGTGGGCATGCCGGCGACGCCGGTGAGCAGGGCCACGCTCACCCCGACCAGGGCCAGCGCCAGCGTCCGGGCGAGGATCGCCGTGGTGTAGTCGTCGACCACCCAGGGCGCCACGACCAGGCCGACCAGGACGAGCGCCGCGATGCCGCCCCGAACTCGCCGGATCACCTCGCCTCTCATGCCGCCCTCCACCTGCCGGCCAGGCCACGCGCCCGCACGGCCAGCACGGCCGCCATGGCGGCGAAGAGCAGAAACGGCGCGGCGGACGGCAGCAACGCCACTCCCAGCGTCTGGATCTCGCCGATCGCGAGCGCGGCCAGCAGGGTGCCCGCCATCGACCCGAGACCACCGAGGACGACCACCACCAGGGAGAGCAGCAGCACCGTGTCTGCGGTGCCCGTGCCGGGGCCGATGATGGGCGCGCCCAGGACCCCGGCCGCGCCGGCCAGCGCACCGGCGGCGGCGAGCACACCGGCCCGGATCCGCGCCGGACTCACGCCCAGACAGGCGACCATCTCCGGGTCGTCGACGGCCGCCCGGACGAGCATCCCGGCCCTGGTGCGTCGCACCACCAGGTAGAGGGCGGCGGCGAGCACGGCGGCGACGACGATGAACACCAACCGGTACGCGGCGTAGCGGTGACCGGCCACCATCACCGATCCCTCCAGGGCTGCGGGCACCTGGACCTGCGGGTTGTCGGGTCCGAAGCCGGCGACGAGCAGGCTGCCGCCGGCCAGCGCCACCCCGAACGTCAGCAGCGCCTGACTCAGGTGATTGCCGGTGGCGACCGGTGTGAGCAGACCGGCCAGGAGCACCCCCGCCGCGGCGGCGGCCAGCACACCGACCGCCAACGCCAACGCCAGGCTCGCCCAGCCGCCGTCGAGCAGCGCCGCGGCGGTGTACCCGCCGATCGCGTAGAGCAGGCCGTGCGCCAGATTGAGGATGTTGGCGACGCCGAAACAGAAGACCAGGCCCGACGCGGCGACGAACACCAGCAGCCCGTAGGCGACCCCGTCCAACGCCGGGATCAGGTACGGGTCGATCCGGTTCGTGCCGGCCGCCACCGCTATCACCGGCCGACGGTCGCGAGGTCGCCCACGACGGTGTTGGACAGTGCCCGGCCGTCCTGGCGGACCTGCCGCAGGTACCACTTCTGCACCGGGGAGTGTGTGGTGGTGGAGAACTGCCAGGTGCCGCGCGGGCTGGCGATCTGGCCGAGTTGGCCGATGGCCGTGTTGATGGCCTCGGGGGTCGGGTCGCTTCCGGCGGCGCCGATCGCCCGGTCCAGCACCGCCGCCGCGTCGTACGAGGCCAGCGCGTAGGTAGTCGGCGAACCGTCGTGCTTCGCCTTCCACGCGGCCACGAAGGCGCGGTTCTCCGCGTTGTCGAGGTCGGGCGAGTAGTTGAGCACCGAGTAGATGCCCCGGGCGGCCTCGCCCTGCGCGTTGAGCACCCCGCCCTCGGTGAGGAACCCGGCCGCGTACAACGGGATGTCCTTGATCTCGGACTGCGCGTACTGCTTCACGAAGTCGACGGCGGCGCTGCCAGCGTAGAAGGTGTAGACGGCCGCCGCGCCGGATGCCTTGATGCGGGCGAAGTACGGGAGGAAGTTGGTGGTGGCCGGGAACGGCGTGAAGGTCGTCTTGCCGTCGGCGTTCGCGAGCTTTCCGCCGATCTTGCCGAACGCGTCGGTGAAGCCGCGCAGCTCGTCCCAACCGCCCTGGTAGTCCGGGCCGATCGCGTACACGGAGCCCTTCACGTTGTCGCGGACGTGCTGGGCGATCGCCGCCCCGGGCTCGTCGGAGAGGTACGAGGTGTGCCAGACCCGGGAGACGTCCTTGAGCTCCGGCCGGCCGTTGGAGCCGACCAGTGGCACCTTGGTCTCGTTGAGCACGGGGGTGACTCCGGCGACCGAGCCGCCACCGACGATGCCGGTGAGCGCGGACACCCGGTCCTGCTTGAGCAGCTTGGTCGCCGCCGGGACAGCGGTCTGGGCGCCGTTGCCCTCGTCCGCGACGACGAGGTCGACCTGCCGGCCGCCCAACTTGCCGTCGTGGGTGTCCAGGTAGAGCTGGAAGCCGTCGCGGATCTCCGTACCGACGGCCTGGTACGTCCCGGACAGCGACGCGAGCAGGCCGATCTTTATCGAGCCGCCGGCGCTCGTGCCCGGAGCGTCGTCGCCGCAGGCCGTGCTGGTGGTCAGCACGGCGGCGAGCAGCGCGGCGGTGAGGGCACGGCTGCGCCAAGGCGTGATGAGAGGCATGTCTGACTCCAGAGGAAGGGGAAGGGGTCTCCGGCGTGGGGCGCCGGGGTGGTCAGCGGCTGCGGGCGAGCGCCGCTCGGGCAGCGGGGGTCAGCGCGTCCCCGATGCGGTTGGCCAGCTCGGTCATCTCGTAGGAGACCTTGCCCACGTCACACTCGGGCGCGGCGAGCACCAGCAGCGAGGCGCCGTCGTTGAAGGCCATGGAGAACATGAACCCGCCCTCGAGCTGGGTGACGTTGGAGATCACCGCGCCGGCGTCGAAGAAGGCCGCCGCCCCCCGCAGCAGGCTGACCAGCCCGCTACCCGTGGCGGCCAACTGGTCGGCCC
The DNA here is from genome assembly GCF_007827755.1 of Micromonospora sp. CNZ322. Taxonomy (NCBI): domain Bacteria; kingdom Bacillati; phylum Actinomycetota; class Actinomycetes; order Micromonosporales; family Micromonosporaceae; genus Micromonospora; species Micromonospora sp. CNZ322. The sequence continues at coordinate 262,032 of NZ_VITD01000005.1, read as the reverse complement.
GGTCCGGTGGCAGGTCGCGTGTGGCGGCCACCATCAGGCCGTCGCTGGAAATGGCGATCGCGTGGCTGACCTCGGTCGCTCGCGCCGCAAAGTTGTCCAGCAGCCAGCCGAGATCCTGTTGGTCGGTCACGTGCTCTCCTGTCGCGTCATTTGTTGCCGAGGTTGATCGGGGTGCGCCGTCGGTTCGCCACGCCCCGCGCGTACGCGGCCATCGCCGTCGCCACCTGTGCCGGGTCGCGGTACTCGGACCGTTGCTGCTGCTGGGGCACTGTCACACCGCCGGGCACGAGGTGCCGTTGCGGCTGTCGTTTGGGCAGGCCGGAGTTGGTGGTCGTGGCGACCTCGGGGGTGTGCGCCTGGGCGGCCGTACGCCAGGCGTCGTCGGCGGGGCTGGACCACTGCTGGCCGTTCTGGCCGTTCTGACCGTCGACGACGTCGTTCTGGAACCAGTGGTTGACCTGTTCGAAGATGAGCAGCTCCTCGGTGGGCGCGTCACCCCGGTCCGGGGGTGGCGGAGCCGGTCGGAAGACCGGCGCGGCCGGCAGGGTCCGTTCGGCCGGCGGGCGTCCGGCGGTGGGTTCGGGGCGCGGCTGGTACGGCGGCGGCGGGGTGGGCGTGCGCGCTGCCCGCCGCGACAGCCGGCCGGGTGCGAGCAGGTACTCCTCCGGTGGCAGCGACCGGATGATCGCCGCGGGCAGTGTCGCCTCGGCGAGGATGCCGCGTCGGGGGCCGCGTCGCAGTTGGACGGTGGCGCCCAGCCGGGCGGCGAGCTGGCCCACGACGACCAGCCCCATCGCCCGTACGGCGGCCACGTCGATGGCCGGTGGGCGGGCCAGCAGCTCGTTGAGCTGCTGCATCCTCTGCGGGGACAGCCCCACACCCTCGTCGCTGATCTGGACGATGACGCGGTCTCCCAGGCTTCGGCCGCTCACCCAGGTCTCGCTGCCCGGCGGCGAGTACGTCGTGGCGTTGTCCATGAGTTCGGCGAGCAGGTGCACGACCTCGTCGACGGTCTTGGCGGCCACCGCGACGTCCCCGTCGATCATGCCGAGTCGGACCCGTGCGTAGTGCTCGATCTGGGACAGCGCCGCCTGGAGCACCTGTTGCAGCGGAACGTCGCGCTGGCGTACGCGACCCACGCCGACACCGCCGAGCACCAGCAGGCTGGCGTTGATTCGTCCCATCCGGGTCGCCAGGTTGTCCAGTGTGTACAGCTGGTCGAGCCGGTCGGGGTCGGTCTCGTCCCGCTCGACCAGGTCGACCTGGGCCAGGACGGCGTCGACAAGTCGCTGTTCGCGGCGGCTCAGGTGGATGAAGATGTCGGCGGTGTTGGCGCGCATGACCGCCTGTTCGGCGGCGGTCCGTACGGCGGCCTGGTGCACGGCGCTGAACGCCTGACCCAGTTCACCGATCTCGTCGTCGCTGGACGGTTCGAGGGCGGCACTGGACTGCTGGTGGGCGAGCTTCTGTGGGTCGACGGTGGCGCTGCCGGGCTGTTGGAGCTGGGCCACCACTGCGGGGAGCTGTTCGAAGGCGACGGCGTTGGCCGCGTCCCGTAGCCGGCGCAGCCGTCGGGTGATCTGCCGTGCGACGGCCCAGGTCACCAACGCGGTCAGGATCAGGGCCAGGAGGACGCTGGCCGCCTCGGCCACGGCCCGGCGGCGCTGGTCGGCGTGCGCGGCCCGAACGTCGTCGCGGACCGCGTCGTCGACCCGGGCGCGCAGGTCGGCCAGCCGGGCGGCACGCGTCTGGGTGGTGGACACCCACGCGTCGGTCTCCAGTTTCAGTTGCGACCCCGGCTGGGCCCGGGACACCTCGTCCTGCATCCGTTGCAGGGCGAGCGCCTCCTTGCCGGTGCCGGCCTGCTCCCACCAGATGCCCCACTCGGGTGGGGCCAGGGCCAGGAATGACAGGCTCGACTCGGTGTAGCTGGTGCGGGCCGCGGTGATGTCCTGCTGCATGGCCGGGGTCAGTTCCCCGCCCGCGACGGCGCGCAGCACGGCCACCTGCTGCTGACCGATGGCCTCGGCCGTCTTCGACAGCGCCGCCGAGGCCCGGATCCCGTCGGCGAGTGGGGCGTCCACCACGCCGTGCGAGACGTTCTCCCGGAAGTTGATGAGGTCGGCGATCGCGATGCGGTAGCTGAAGGTCATCGCCGACACCGACGCGTGCGTGGCGGTGCGCACCTGGGTGCGCAGCGGGGCGAGGCCGTCCAGAGCCGCGTCGATGCGCCGCAGGAGAGCCGAGCTGGTGCCGTTGTCGCCGGGCAGTCGGTCACGCTGCCCGCGGTAGCGGGCGACGGCGTCGTCGGTGGCGACGATCTCCACGCCGAAGGCGTCCTGCTGCTCCGGCCGGGCGTAGGTGAGCAGGTCGGCGGCGGCGATGCGTTCGCGTTGCAAACGGTAGGCCAGGTCGCCGGCCTCGGCACCGACCTGCGCCAGAATCTGCAGGTCGCTGGCGCGGGCCGTCTGGCGTGCGCTCTCGGTAAGTGCGAGACCGGCGAAGCCGATTACGGCGACGAGCGGGGCCGCGACGATGAGGCGCATCCGGCCGGCTATCTTCCAACCGCGTCGGCGGGTCGGGTAGGGTCTGGCCGCGTGGGACCGGGTGCTCGACGCCAAGATTGACTCCCACGACTCGTCGATGACGGTCTATCCGCACGTTGCCGAATGCAAGTCCCATTCGGCCGGAAGCCGCGCTCGTAGACCAGACCTGGCCGTGGTACAAACTGCCCGTACCAGCATCTGTACCCAACGTCAGCAACCGGTGACGCCGCGAGGTCGGGCTGGATTCGTCGGGTCAGCGCTGGTTGTCGAGGGGTTCGGCCGACGGGTGCCGCCGCTCCGGTCCATCCGGTTCGGGCTGACCGTTGAGCACCTGGCCGATCAGCTCACGCAGCTCGTCGATCGCGTCCACCACGGCGCCCGGGTCGCGCGCGTCACGCCGTCCACGCTGACGCGGCACCTGCCGATCCAGTCGGGCCGGCTCCGGCGCGCGGGGGCCTCGGCGACCGTCGGCCGCCAACTGCTCGGCCGCGACCCGCGGCCACAGCGCGGCCAGTCGGCCGCCGGTGTCGAGCACGTCGTCGCAGCGCAGCGCGAACTCGTGGCTGCCGAACCGGCGACCCGACTCGACTGCCGCGACCGTCTCCCGGCTGAACCGCACCAGGTCCGCCAGGGCTCGTTGGGTCAGGCCCCGTTGGACGCGGCAGTCGCGCAACTCCCGTCGGAACCGCTGACTGGCCGCAGAGTGAGCCGAGCTCGACGGGGACGTGTGCTCCATGCGCTCACCTTCGTGGAACGGACATTCAGCGGTAGACGCCAGATCGAGATTGGCCGATGAGCTGAACATTCACAGAGGGCAATTCTTAACCCAGGAACCGATGGGTGTGAAGACGTTCACCGGTATGGATCGTCGGGAAAAGCGGGAAAGGTGCGCGCGGGACCCGGCGCCGGCACCGACGTGCGCCGGGTGGAACGGGTCGACCCCGGTCCACCCCACCCTCGGCCCGTCCGCAGGTCAGCGCCGCTGGCGCCCGGGCCCGCTCACGCGGCGTGCACTTCGGCCGTCGCGCCATCCCGTGCCGCCGACACGTCCGCAGGCGCCGGGACGTCGATTGTCGCGAGCAGCGTGCGGTGCGCACGAAACGCGACATTGGGTTTGTACGAGCGATGTTGCTCCGGTGACAACCTCAGCCCGGGAATGGCTTCGGCGAGCCGGCTGAGGGCGATTCCGGCTTCAAGTCGCGCCAATCCCGCGCCGATGCAGAAATGGGGACCGTGGCCGAACGACAGGTGATTGCCCACGTCGGCCCGGTGGGGGTCGAACCGGTCCGGGTCATGGAACGCCGCTGGGTCCCGGTTCGCCGCTCCGATCAACAGCAGGCAACGCGCCCCGGCGGGGACCGTCACCGTCCCCACCGTGACATCCCGGGTGGTCACCCGCAGCCAGCCGTCGATGGCGGGCGCGAACCGCAGCGTCTCGCCCACGAAGGCGGGGACGAGCCCCGGGTCCGCGGTGATCGCCGACCAGCGCTGGGGAGCGGACAGGGCCTGGTCGAGGGCGTGCGCGAGCAACCCGGCGGTGGTCTCGTGGCCCGCGACCAGGAGATTGAAGGCAAGGCTCGCCACCTCGGGCACCGTCAGAACGCTGTCGTCGTCGTCGCGGTAGTCCAGGGCGCGGCTGATGAAGTCCTCGCCCCGGTGTCCACTGTCCACCCGCTGGCGGACCAGGTCCTCGCAGTAGTGCCAGAACTCCAGCAGGCCCTGGGCCAGGCGTACCTGCTCGGCCGGGTCCGGCTGCCCCCAGATGAGGGCGATCTGCCCGTCCGCCCAGCTCCGGATCCGTCCGATGTCGGCGTCGGGCACCCCGAGGATGTCCAGGACCACCAGCAGGGGAAGTTCGGTCGCGAACTCCGGGATCAGGTCGACCTGATCGCCCTCACGGGCGGCGAGACGGGACACCAGCTGGTCGACCCGGCGTCGGATGATCGCCCCGTACTCGGCCTCGACCCGCTCGGCGGTGTTCGCGAAGGTCGCCCGTAGGGCCCGCCGGGTGCGCGGGTGCGTCGGTGGGTCCGCGGCGGCCGTCGTGGGTGGCGCGTCGATCTGCATGATGACGTTCAGTGCCGGTGGACACACCTCGTAGATCGGGGCGAGAGTGAGGGCGTTGGCGAATGTCGTGGCGTCGGCGAGGGCCCGCCGGACGTCCGCGTGCCGGCTGATCAACCACAGGCCCAGATCCTCGGCGTAGTGCACCCCGTCGGGATCGTCGAGAATGCGTCGCCACATGCTTGCCGGATCGGTGAGATAGACCCCGGTGAACGGATTCAACCGCATGGAAAGCCTCCTGGTGCACGCGGCGCGAAACCGGCAGCGCCCCCATTTGGCGATCCACTTCAGCCGGGCCGATAATGGCGTGCATCTGCCTCTGGCTCTTTACGGTGCGCTGGCCGGCCGTACAAGTCAAGATTGATTCTTGTCTATTTATTTGTCGGCATAATTGCGTGTTGCAACAGCCGGGCGAACCTGGCCAGATGCAAGTTGCGGCTCGGTCCTTGCCCTCAAGCCGACCCGGCCGAACGGTGCAATCAACTCGCCGCTTTCGCTCACGACCGGGGAAACGACCCCCGAGACGAGGAGTGACGCCGGAGTCCGCTCACCGACCGCGCCGGCGCTGACGGAAGGGGCCGACCCCTGGGTGGGGGGAGCGGGCCCGCGACGCCCGTCCACGCGTCGCGGGGGTTCCGGCCCACGCCGGAACCCCCGCGCTTTCTTCTTGTCGGAACGGCCCCGCTCAGCGAGCGGCGGTCAGGGCGCCCACGGGGCGGCGATGTTCCAGGTGCTGTCGGCGGTCCATGACGTCGGCGTGTTGTACGCGTCGCCGCCGGCGCCGTTGCTGAGCCAGACCTCCGCGTTGTAGTGCCGCAGGTATTTACCTCGGAAGTTGTACGACTCCAGAGACACGCCGGTGCCGGTCAGCCCGGTACGGGCGCACCAGGTGGCGTCGGCGCGCAGCAGCGCGGAGCCGTCGTCCGGCGAGTTGCGGACCCGGGAGTTCTGGTGGCGCAGGTACTGCCCGGGAAAGTTGACCGACTCGAACGAGTAGCAGCCGGCACCGGCCAGACCGGGCCGGATCGTGTACGTGGCGTCGGCCTTGAGCAGGCTGGAACTCGCGGCGTCGACCACCTCCGTGTAGGCCAGGCTGTCCTGGTGACGGAGGTAGCGGTTGGTGAAGCCGGGTGTGGTCACCTGCAACGACCGGCGGGTGTTGACCGGCAGGGCGACGGGCCCCGAACTGCCGATGGCCTTCGAGGCGTTGATCACGGCGGTGTTGGCGGCGCGCACCCGCGCCTGGTCCATTTTGATCACTTGCCGGTCGTAGGTGAGGAACCCGTTCAGCTCACCCTCCAGGTCGGTGATCTCGGTGTAGATCGAGGCGCTGAGCCCCTTGCCGAGCATCAGGTTCTGGGTGCCCTGCACCAGCCCCACGTACCGGTCGGTGAGGGCGTTCGAACTGGACTGCCACTCGTACGCGAAGAAGCTGCCGTTCGGGCTGTACTCGTGGCCCGGCGTGTGCAGGCCCAGGCCGCCGAACTCACCGAGCACCGCGATCCGGCTGCTCGACGGTACGGGGGAGTCCGGGCCGAGGTAGACGTGCCAGTCGTCGATGTCGCCGTTGCCGGGGTTGCCGAGGGACTGACAGCAGTTGTGGCCGCTGTGCGGGTTGACCAGACGCGTCGGGTCCTGGTTCTTGATGTTCTGCGCGACCCGCCGGGTGTCGGCGAGGGAGCGCTCGCCCCAGCCCTCGTTGTAGGGCGTGTACGCGATCACGGCGGGTGAGCTGCGGTGCTCGTCGACGATCTCGCGTGCCTCGGCCTCGAACTGCGCCTGCTGGGCGTCGGTGGGGTCGACGTCCTGTGCGGTCAGTGACGGGATGTCCTGCCAGACCAGCAGGCCGAGCCGGTCTGCGTGGTAGAACCAGCGCTGCGGCTCGACCTTGATGTGCTTGCGCACCATGTTGAAGCCCAGGTCCTTGTGCTTCTGCAGGTCGAAGGCGAGGGCGGCGTCGGTCGGGGCGGTGTAGAGCCCGTCCGGCCAGTAGCCCTGGTCGAGGGTGCCGACCTGGAAAACGAACTGGCCGTTGAGCTTGGGGCGTAGCACCCCGTTGACCAGGCCGGTGGTGATCTCCCGCATGCCGAAGTAGTGGGTGGTCCGGTCCACCGGGGCGCCGGTGGTGCCGCGCAGTGTCACCCGGAGGTTGTAGAGGAACGGGTCGTCGGGTGACCAGCGGCGGGCGTTGGGCACCGGCACGCTGAAGTCGGTGAAGCCGCCGGTGGCCGAGCCGACCACTGTGGTGCCGTTCAGCGCCTCGGCGAGCACGCTGTGGCCGCTCACGTCGCCCCTGGTGAAGACCCGGACCCGCAGCGTGTTGTTGCTCAGGTTCGGGTAGACGTCCACGCTGCTGATCGAGGCGGCCGGCACCGGCTCCATCCACACCGTCTGCCAGATGCCGGAGCTGGGGGTGTAGAAGATCCCGCCAGGTGTCTTGGTCTGCTTGCCGATGGCGGGCAGGCTGCCGTTCTGCCGGGTGTCGGTGGGATCCCAGACCTTGACGACGATCTCGTTCGTCCCGGTGGTGAGCTGGGGCGTCACGTCGAAGGTGAAGGCGTCGTAGCCGCCGGTGTGCGCGCCGACGCGGACACCGTTGACCCAGACGGTGCTCTGCCAGTCGACGGCGCCGAAGTGCAGCAGCGTGCGCCGACCCGACCAGTTCGCCGGGATGGTGACGGTGCGTCGGTAGAACAGGTAGTTGCGGTTGTCGTTGGCGGCCCGCTGGATGCCGGACAGGGCGCTCTCCACCGGGAAGGGCACGTTGACCCGCTCGGGCAGGTTCGTGCCGAACTGCGGGGCGTCGTCGGTCGTCGACTGGCGTAGCTGCCACTCGCCGTTGAGGTTGAGCCAGTCCGGCCGCGTCATCTGGGGTCGCGGGTACTCGGGAAGTGGTGTGCCGGCCAGCGCCTGGCTGGTCCAGGGGGTGCTCAGTGGCGGCGTCTTGGCCGGTGCGGCGTACGCCGACGAGGCGGGCGCGGCGAGAACGCCGGCGACCAGGGCGATGGCGAGCAGCAGTGGCAGGGCAGGGCGGATGGGGACGTGACGTGTCATGCCGTCTCCGGGGGAGGAGTCGCCGCGGGCGGTGCAGCCAGGCCCGAAGCGCGTGGGTGGTGGGCATCGGGTGGTCATTGACGGGGGACGGGCGTCAGCGACGGATGTCGGTGGGATCTCCACACGCCAACGGTGACCGGCATATTGACATCCATCATCACCTGTATAACGTTATAGAGCCGCGCCGACCCTCCCGTCAATGCCTGTTCATCAATGTCCGGTCGGCCCGCCGGTCGAATTCGCGAGAGGTTGGGGATGGGCGTCAACCTGAAGGACATCGCCCAGCGCGCCGGTGTCTCCCTGGCCACTGTCTCGAACGTGGTGAACGGGTACCGGCCGGTGGGGGAGCGGACCCGACAACGGGTGCAGCAGGCGATCGACGAACTCGGCTACAGCCCCAACCTCGGTGCCCGGCATCTCCGTCGGGGCCGTACCGGTCTGATCGCCCTGGCCGTCCCGGAACTGACCAACCCGTACTTCGCCGAGCTCGCCGAGATCGCCATCTCCGAGGCCGCCGCGCTCGGCTACACACTCGTCATGGAGAACACCGCCGCGGACCGGGAGGCGGAACTGGCGCTCCTCGACGGCTCGCGACAGCGCATCATCGACGGCCTGATCCTCAGCCCGGTGCGCATCGGCCGGGAGGAGGTGCTGGCCCGGACGGCCGGCAGCCCACTGGTGCTGATCGGCGAGGGCGTCTACGACGTGCCACACGACCACATCGCCATCGACAACGTCGCCGCCAGCCACGCGGCTATCCGGCATCTCGTGGCGATCGGCCGCCGCCGGATAGCGTTCATCGGCGCCACCCCGGGCGGTGACCGACAGTCGGCCCACCTGCGGGTCCGGGGTTACCGGGAGGCACTGGCGGCCGCCGGCCTGCCGTACCGACCAGTGTTGGTCGCCGGCACCGACGCGTTCGGTCGGCTCGACGGCATGCGCGCAATGCGTGACCTGCTCGCCCTCGGTGACCCGCCGGACGCGGTGTTCGGTTACAACGACCTGGTCGCCATCGGCGCGCTGCGGGCGCTGGCCGAGGCCGGTCACCGGGTGCCCGAGGACGTCGCGGTGGTCGGGATCGACGACATCGAGGAGGGACGGTTCACTACCCCGACTCTCACCACGATCGCCCCGGACAAGAGGGAGATCGGCCGTCTCGCGGTACGCCGCCTCATCGCCCGCATCGAGGGCGCGGAGGTCGCGGGGCCGCTGACCGTGCAGACACCGTTCCGGCTTCTCCGCCGGGAGAGCACCGGCACGCCGGACGCCTGACCACCGGTCGCCCGCGAGCCTCGCGCCGCGCCGCGCGAGATCCATACCGCCGGTGGTACGACCCAGAGAGGATGACCCACTAGATCCATAATCCTCAATATGATGACCGCTATCTCGACTGCGGTGCGCTCACGAGGCGCGCCATCCTGATGCGGAGGAATGCATGGTTCGCTGGCGTACCCTCACTGGCCTGCTGGCCACCGCGTTGGCCGCGGTGACCGCGGCCAGCCTCACCCTCACCGCGCCGGCCGCCGCGGCCGACAGCCCCGTGACGCCGAACGTCGTCGGCGGCACCCGCGCCGCTCAGGGCGAGTTCCCGTTCATGGTGCGTCTCTCGATGGGCTGCGGCGGGGCGCTGTACAGCCCCCGGCTGGTGCTCACCGCGGCACACTGCGTGGGCGCGACCGGCACCAACACCAGCATCACCGCGACGCTCGGGACGGTCGACCTCCAGTCGTCCAGCCGGATCACCGTCCGGTCCAACTACGTCTACCGTGCCCCCGGCTACAACGGCGCCGGCCGCGACTGGGCGCTGATCCGGCTGGCCAGCCCCGTCACCGGGCTGAGCACGCTGCCGATCGCCAGCACCACCGCGTACGACAGCGGCACCTTCACCGTGGCCGGTTGGGGCGCCGCCCGCGAGGGCGGCGGCCAGCAGCGGTACCTGCTCAAGGCGAACGTGCCGTTCGTCAGCGACTCCACCTGCAACGCCAACTACGGCGGGGATCTCATCCCCGCCCAGGAGATCTGCGCCGGCTACGCCAGCGGCGGCACGGACACCTGCCAGGGTGACTCGGGCGGCCCGATGTTCCGCCGCGACGCCTCCAACGCCTGGATCCAGGTCGGCATCGTCAGCTGGGGCAACGGCTGCGCCCGGCCCAACTACCCGGGTGTCTACACCCAGGTGAGCTACTTCGCCTCGTCGATCGCCTCGGCTGCGGCGAGCCTCGGCGGCTGACCGTACGACGGGACGGCCAGCCAGCGCGCCGGTCGCCCCGCCACCGCTCGGGCGGCCCGGACGACACGGTCCGGGTCGCCCGTTCGTGCCGTCCCGGGTGGGCGGCGAGTGGGCCACCCGACAGATTCGGCGGGCCGTCCGTGCGCCGTCAGCCGCAGCGGCGATGATGGGCCGGTGAAGATCCTGTCCATCCAGTCGTCGGTCGCCTACGGTCACGTCGGCAACTCGGCGGCGGCCTTTCCGCTGCAACGCCTCGGGCACGAGGTCTGGCCGGTCCTGACGGTGCACTTCTCCAACCACACCGGGTACGGCGCGTGGCGGGGCCCGATGCTCCCGGCGGCAGACGTGGCGGAGGTGATCGCGGGCATCGAGGACCGCGGTGTCCTCGGCAGCGCCGACGCGGTGCTCTCCGGCTACCAGGGCGACCCGGCCGTGGGCGCGGTGATCCTGGACGCGGTGGCGACTGTGAAGGCGACCAACCCGGCCGCTGTGTACTGCTGCGACCCGGTGATGGGCGACGCCGGTCGGGGCATGTTCGTCCGGCCGGGAATTCCGGAGTACCTACGGGACACCGTCGTGCCCCGCGCGGACATCATCACGCCGAACCACTTCGAGCTGGACTTCCTCGCCGGTCGCACCACGAACTCACTGGCCGAGGTGCTCGACGCGGTCGACGTGGTGCGCGCGACCGGGCCACGACACGTCCTGGTGACCAGCGTGCTCCACGGCGACCTGCCGCCGGACTCGCTGGAGGTGGTGGCGGTCTCCGACGAGGGCGCCTGGGCGGTGACCACGCCGCTGCTGCCGATCAACCCGAACGGTGGCGGCGACGTCACCGCGGCGCTTTACCTCGCACACCTGTGGACGACCGGCTCACCCGCGACCGCGCTGGAACGCACCATCGCCTCCGTCTACGCCGTGCTCGAGGCCACTCTCGCGGCGGGCACCCGGGAGATCCAGCTGATCGCGGCACAGGACGTCATCGCCGACCCGCCGGCACGGTTCACCGCCCGCCGGCTGCGCTGACGGCGGGTCGCTGACCGCGGACGGGCTGCGTTTGACGGCGGTCGCTGACCGCGGACCGGTGGCGGTCAGCGACCCTCGGGAACGGCCATCTCGCCGAGCAGCGACCAGTCCTCCTGCGGCACCGTGGCGTTCACGATCCGCGGCGTCTCGGCCAGGTACCGCGGCAGGGTCTCCTGGGCCGTGCGGAAATGCGCGGACTGGACGTGGGCCCCGCCGGCCTGGTCGTCGCGAAACGCCTCGACCAGCACGTACTCACTGGGATCGTCCACGCTGCGGGACCAGTCGAACCACAGGCAGCCCGGCTCCGCCCGGGTCGCCTCGGTGAACTCGGCGGCGATCTGCGGCCACCGGTCGGCGTGCTCGGCCAGGACCCTGAACTTGGCGGTAATGAAGATCATGGCCCCAGGCTACCCAGCCGGGCGGGCGCGGGCGACGACCTCCTCGGGGGTCAACGGCGCCTTCGGGTGGTGCGTCAGGCACAGCGGGGTGCGCACCTTCACGAACGAGAACCCCTCCCCGGCCGCGTAGAACTCACCGCTGTTGAGCAGGCCGATGTCCGGCAGTCGCCCGCCCTTGGCCTCGGCGAGCTGCCGGGCCGCGTCGATCTGCGCCGGCGCGTTGAGCAGCCCGAAGAACTGCGTCGTCGCGTTGCCGGAGATCTGGTTGTGCAGACCCTTGGGCGCCTGGGTGGCGAAGACCAGCCCGAGGCCGTACTTGCGGGCCTGCGAGGCCAGCGCGATCGAGCTGGCGGTGCAGGCCGTGGTGCCGGTCGAGGGCGCGAGCGTCTGCGCCTCGTCCATCACGAACAGCCCGCCCAGCGGTCGGTCACCGGCGGGGTGCCGCTTGATCCACGCGAAGAGCGCCATCTGCAACTGGTTGACGAAGCTCTGCCGCTCCTGGTCGGAGGTGAGGCCGACAAAGCTGATCACCGACACCCGGGCCCGCCGCCCCGCCGACGGCGTCAGCAGCAGCCCCGGGTCGGCCGGCGCGCCGACCCCGCCGAAGAGCGGATCGGTGACCATCGCCGCCTTGAGCGCCTCGGCCAACTCCTCGGCGAGCTTCCCGGCGCGGGCCAGCCGGCTGACCCCCTCGGGCAGATCGGTGAGGAACTCGGTGAAGCCGGGCAGGCCGACCATCCCGCTGCGCGCGTACGCCTGGAGGGCCTCGGTGAGGACGGCCTTGCCCTGCTGGGCGAGCCGGCTGGAGCGGTCCACGCCCGCCCGTGGCGCGAGTGCCTCCACGGCGGAGCGGACGGCCTGGTCGAACTCGTCGGGCCAGTCCCGCAGGGAGGTGAAGTCGGGCAGCGGCTGGAAGCTCAGCGGCCGACCGGCGGTGACCCGGGGCGTCCACACCACCACCTCGGTGTGTGCGAGGTAGTCGGCGGCGAGTTCGGCGTCGCCGGGGCCCCAGCCGCCGGGCGGGTCGGGCCACGGGTCGCCGAGCCGGGCCAGGTCGTTGTTGGGGTCGAGCACGATCGCGGAGACCCCCTCGCGGGCACACTCCTCGACCAGCCGGCGGATCAGCACGGTCTTGCCCGAGCCGGACCCGGCGAACACGACCGCGTGGCGGCGCAACGACTCCAGGGGCACCGTGAAGGGGTGACCGCCGTCGACGGTCCGCCCCAGCCCGACGGCCCGACCGCCCTCGCCGACCACGAGGTCGGCCGGGTCGGTGGGTACGGACTCGGCGGCCGCGCCGGTCGACATGCCAGCGGGGACGTCGGCTTCCGACACGTTCGTCGGGTCGGATTCGGGGCCACCCGACGATGGCTCGTCGTCGTCGGGCGTCGGCGGCTGGGCATCGCCGCGCGTCCCGTCGGGCCCGGGCAGGACCGCGCGGAACAGCTCGGTGCCGCTGGCCGGACGGCGGGCCACCAGCCACTCCTGCAAGGCCGTGGACGGTTCGGCCGCCATCACCCGCAGCGCCGCGAAGACCCGCAGGTCCGCCTCCGGCACGGCACACCGCACGCCGCCTGCCGCGTCGAAGCCGGTCAACACCTCGGTCGTACGCTTCCCGGTCGGCCACGGACCGTTACGCAGCAGGATCAGCCGCCGTTGTGGCAGGTCCCGGTCCAACCCGGCGAGGGTGCAGGCGGCCTTGACCCGGGCGGTGACGGCGATGGCATTGGGGTGTGCGATCGCCCGGAAGCACCAGTGCGCCTCGTTCTCGGTGGCCTCGTCGAGCACCTCGATGAGCCGCCCGTGCAGCGCGGGCTTGCGGCCGGGCGGCGGATCGTACTTGTAGGTGGCGCCGGTCGGCGCCTGCTCGGCGATCCAGGCGGCCAGGCCGGCGGCGAGCAGCCGCGGCATCTGCTCGTCCTCGCCCTTCGGGTCGACGGCGGCCGACACGTCCGCAGCCTCGACCAGTTCGGCGAACCGCGCGTCCAACTCGTGCAGGCGGCGCTCGTCCGTCGTCGGATCGGCGGAAGCGCCACGGGCGGTGCTGACCGTCGGCGTCGAGCCGGCGCCGTCGATGAGCCGGTCCAGCTCGACCACCTCGTCGCGATCACGGCACCAGGCGATGTGGCGGTCCACCCGGCGGAGCAGGGCGCGTGGCGTCAGGGTGGGTGCGTCGGCGAAGGCGGCCGGGGCGATCGGCCAGGTGGGGTGCGGTGGTCCGAAGTACATGCCCGCGAAGGCGGCGGCGAGGCGCTTCGACACGATGGCCTGCCCGATCTCCGGGGTGGGGATCCGGTCCGGCAGGGTCGCCGTACGGAAGCGGTCAGCGACCGGGGTGGGCGCCGTGCGGGTCAACAGCACCCAGGTGTCCGGCAGGCACGAGACGACGACCAGCGTGCGGCGGGTGATGTCGCGGAGCTTGAGCAGGCCGTCGGCGATCGGGCCGAGCACCCTGGCCTGGCCGTCCTCCAGCCCCTGATGCTGGTTGAGCAGTGAGGTGCTGGTCTGGGCGAACAGCGTGTCGAGCTGGTCCACGGCGATGACAGTGGGGTCCAGGGTCAGGGCCATCAGCCGGGAGATGTCCTGCACGACCTGCTGCGGGGTGCGGATCGCGGCGCTCAACCCCCACGCCGCCCGGGCGGCCGAGTCACCCGGTTCGGAGATCAGGTGGGCGTAACCGACGTCCTGTGCCTCGAAGTCGATGGCACCGTGCAGGACGAGCGCCCGCGCGGTGTCCTGGGCGTCCCGCCCAACCTCCCGATCGCGCTCGCGCAGCGCCCAGATGAAGGTGTCGAGCTGCGCACGGGTCACCGGTCGGGCGCCGGCGACCGCGTCGCGGACCTCCACCGGCAGGCCGAGCTGGGGGGTGAGTCGACGCAGGAAGGTCTTCAACTGGGTGCCCCAGCCGACGTGGGGGCGGCCCATCCCCTCCACCAGGGCCAGGGCCACGCTCTCCCAGAACGTCTTGCCACTGACCATGTCGACCAGGAAGAAGTAGCCGCCGTCGCCCTGGATCCGTTCGCGGACCGCCCCGAGCAGGTGCGTCTTGCCGGCGCCCGCGCGGCCCTGCATGGCCACCCCGAGCGGCATGCTCGTGTCGTCGGTGCGGGCCCGTGCCACCCCGCGCAGGATCTCCGCGGCCACCTTCTCGTGCAGCTCCGGCACGTTGTGCGGGCTGGGTCGCCAGACGTCGTCGGGGGTGACCGCCGGGTTGAGACTGACCGCTTCCAGCGCGGCCCGCTGGTCGTCCGAGATCATGCCGGGCCGATCGCCAGGGCGTGGTTGTCCTCGTTCCCGATGCGGACGGCCGCAGCCCGGTCCCGTGCGGTCAGTGACTTGGTGTTCGCCACCGGGATGATGCGGACGTCCTCCCGGCCGACCATCGCCCGCAACGCCGCGTCGAGGGCGGCTCGATCGGTGTCGGCGAGCCGGTCGCGGACGTCGGCGAGGCCCACCCAGGCGCCCGGCGCGGTGGCCAGATCCCGGTACGCCGAGCGAACCGATGCCTCCACCTCCGCCGCGGACACCGGCGCCGCAGCAGCCGGTGTCGCGGTCTTCGTGGGTGCCGGTGCCTCGTCTCGCGGCTCGCTGGTCGCCGGGGCGGCCGTTGCCTCGGTCTGCTTGAAGAAATCGCCGTGGCTGACCCGCAGCCGGTCCAACGAGCGGTGCAGGTTGGACAGGACGACGAACAGGGACCGGGTCGTCGAGCCACCCTGTTTCGGCGGCGCGGCAGTGTGCAGCTGGCGTGCCACCCGCCAGCCCTGCTCGGTCAGCTCGTGGGCGAAGGGCCGGTGCGTCCGATCGGTGTCCACCAGGCCCAGGTCGACGAGCTTCGTGTTGTCCTTGCCGGTCAGCGTGAAACCGGCCAGCTCTTTCAGCTCGACGTTGGTGAGTCGGCGTGCCTCGACCATCAGCACCACGAGGGCGTTGATCTGGTTCGGCGTCAGGTGCGGGACGTCCGCCGGGCTCGTCATGATGTCTCATCTCCGTGGGGGTGCGTGCCGCCCGCGCGTCGCCGGGCCAGCAGCCGACGGATCCCGTCGACCACCGCCGGCGCGTCGGTGAGCACCTGCTCGTTGGTGAAGCGGAGCACGTCCAGCCCGAGGAGTTGCAGCTGTACGTCTCTCCGCCGGTCGTTGGCGAAAGCGATTCGCCCACGATGCTCCGGGCCGTCCACCTCGACCGCAAGACCCTCCGTGGGCCAAAACAGATCCAGACGGTACGCCGTGGCCAGGACGTGCCACTCGTAGGTCTGGTTCCACCGCCGGCCCCGCGCCCAGTCGTGCGGTGCGAGCGCACGTTCCAACGCCTGCTCGGCAGCGCTGTCACGGCGGGGCACGCCGGCGATCGGCGGCCAGGCCAGCACCGTCGACTCCGGCTCGGCGGCGAGCGCCGGAAGCCGTTCGGTCGTGCTGGCCAGCTCGGCGAATCGCGCTGGCACCGGCATGGGCACCGAGCGCACCCGGTCGGCGTGTCGCAGCGGCCCGCCGGCCAACCACACAGTGAAGCCACCGTGCCGCACGAGCCACTCGGCGGCGGCCACCAGCGTCCGCTCGGCGTCGGCGTCGGCGTCGGGCAGGGCCACGACGAGCACGCAGCTCTGCCGGTCGTACGCGTCGGCGATCACCCGGGCGAGCCCGGCGGCGCGTACCCCCGGGGCGAAGCGGGACCGGCCGCCGGGGTGGTGCGGGCCGCGCAGTCCTCGCTCGGCGAGGTCGGCCAGGAACGGGCCGAAGTGCCGGGAGCGTGCGGCGGTACGGGCCGCGAGTGCCCGCACCACCGCCACGCCGAGCGTGCCCTCGCCGTCGACATGGTCGGCCCCCGTCAGCCAGCGGGGGAACATCGCGAGGGCCGCGGTGTCCAGTTCGTCGAGCACTGTGTCCACGAGGTCACCGAGAGGACGTGTCACAGTGGGCCGGTAGTGCACGATCGCGGGTGCTGCCGGTGGCAACGGGTCGAGTGCCACCCGCAGCAGCTCCGGCTCGATGCCCGGCAGGTGACTGACCCGCCCCGTCGGCGGGGCAGCCCACCAGGCTCCGCTGGCGTCGCCGTTGGCCCGGACGGGGTGCGCCATGGCGGCACCCTACGACACGGGCGGGCGCGCCCGGGACCCTTCGGTAGCGAGGCGGTGCGCGCGCGGCTCAGCGCAGCCGGCGGATGTCGCCGTACGCGCGGTAGTAACCACCGCGGCTGGACTCGCGCACCTCGGTCACCAGGTAGCGGGCGCCCGGCTCGCGAATCCCCTTGGGGAACTGCACCGACCAGTCGCGCCGGTAACCGTCGGAGAGCACCTGAATCCGCAGCCGCCCCCGGTCGTCCAGGCACTGCACGACCACGCCCGCGCCCGAGTCGCTGGTCACCTCGACGATCGTCGGCTGCACCGGCTGGGGCGCCTGGCGGGGGGCCTTGACGTCGCGTACCTCGGGCACGTTCCCGGCCTGCGCCGCGCGGATCGCCGGCTCGCTCGCGTCGATGCAGGCCAGATGCCCGCCGGTGGTGACGACGTAGAGCCGGTCGTCGTGGTACTGCATGGAGTACGCCGAGCCGCAGCCGGTGCCGAGCTTCCACAGCCGGGTGCCCGCCGCGTCGAAGCAGTAGATCGAGGACTGGCTGTCACCGGCGAAGACGTACTCGCCGCCCTCGGCGGTGGCGCAGGAGAAGACCGGGGCGTCGCACAGATAGGCGCGTTCGCGGCGGCCCGACTTGGACAGCCGCACCACCTCGCGGCTGCTGGTGCCGGCGAAGACACTGCCGTGCTCCTGCCAGCCGAAGAGCACCGAACCGGTACTGGTGTGCCACAGTTCGCTGCCGGTGCGCCACTCGTAGCCGGTCACGCCCTGCGAGTGGCCGTGGTAGATCGCGTCGTCGTCGCACCGCACCATCCAGGCCGAACGCCCCCGCCCGGGGCGACGCCACAGGAACTCGTCCTCGTGGTCGACGGCGGTGATCCCGCCGTCGGCGTCGGAGACGCCGAGGACGCCGTCGTGGATGTCCAGCCAGTAGATGTCGATCTCCGGGGCGATCGCGTACGCCACGCGGGGCACCTTGCCGGACAGGTCATAGACGTTCCCGTCGTCGCAGCCGGCGTAGATCCAGGCGTCGTCGGCGACGATGCACTTCACCCCGTCGGGAAGGCGGACCTGGCTGCGCACCTGGGCGTGGTGGTCGAGCGTGGTGATGACTCCGTGCTCGTTGCCGACCATGCAGTGCTGCCCGTCGACAGAGATGCCGAAGGCGGGGGCGCCGGAGTCGTAGCGCCAGAGCACCGGGGCGGTGTGGGCGGTGGAGCGGGTGCTCACGATCTGCCGCCGTGACACGGTGCGCTTCTGGCGGACGCCGGGGACCGCCGGCGCGTAGCCCTTGCGGACCTTCTCCCCGATCTTCTTCGCCGCGGCGGCCCGGGCGCGGGCGTTGTCCGGATAGGCACTCGCCTTCACCTGCCCCTGGTCGCCGATCCGGCCGTAGCGCACCGTCAGCGTGGCGTTGTCGACGATGACCTCGTAGAACTTGTGCGCACCGTCCACTTCGGACAGTTCGAGGTAGGTCGTCTCCTGGGACATGGGGGGCCTCCGAGGGTCAGCGAGCGGCGCGATCCGGCCGGCGCGGCGACAGTGCCCACACGTTAACGGCGTCCCCCGACAGAATCGGCTGACGCTGACGGCTGGGCCCGTGTGACGCGTCGGTCTGGTCGGCGACTCCCGCCGTGCCCGCCGAGGGCGGGCCACCCCGCCCCGGGTCAGCCCTGGCGCAGGACGCGCGCGATGGCGGTCGCGACGGCCGTGGTCAATACCCATCCCGACAAGATCAGGCCCCAGGCCACCCATCGGGCACCGCTGTCGAAGCGCCAGGTCGAGTCCTGCCCGAGGCTCACCACCGGAATCAGAAGGTCCACCGAGTAGACGAGTGAGTGGAACTGCGGTGGCTTCTCCACTGCGGCGATGGCGCTCTCGCCGATCGGCGTGAAGACGGACCACCCCAGGGCCGTCAGCCCGATCAGCCAGACCGAAGCGAGCCAGGTGCGGTAGCCGTAGCCCACGGTGGCCCACAGGATCCCCGACCATATTCTTGAGATCCCTCTGACCTCCTTCGCGCGGGCGTGTTGTTTCCGGTAACCGACGACACGTGCCTCGTGCTCCTGGCCGGCGCGCCGGTACGCCGCGATCAGTTGTTCGTACGGCTGCGGGCGGTAGTTGGTGTCACCCCTGGTGAGCCACTTGATCCTCTCGCGGACGGTGACCGGTTGGGGTGAACTCAACCGGTCGTACGAGAACCCGTCGAGCACGATGACGGCGGGCCAGGTGCTCGGGTTGTCCGTCACCACCCGGGCAGACACGTTCGTCATGTCGAGCGTCGCCGGAGGTTGTGCGAAGTCGAGGTCGACCATTCCTGCAGACGTCCCGGACAGGTCGACCAGGCTCGGGTCGGCGGCTGAGTCAGCCGCACCAGGAGCAAAAGTCGCCGTGTCGAACGAGACCGCCCCCTCCACGCTGGCGAAACACAGACCGATCGCCCCGTCCGACCGAAACTCCTGGTCACATCTGATGTCCCTGGTGACCTTGAGCCCGTACGCCTGCAGGCTGGTGGGGCGGTCTTTCAACCTCTTGCGTGTCGACCCCCGGTGCGGTTGGGTCAGTGCGACGCCACTCAACAGGATGGACCCACCGACCCTGGCGTTGTCGAGAATGATCCGTCCCTCGACGGTAGCGGCTCGTCGTGTGGCGTCCGCATCGAACCAGAGGCCCTCATCAATTTCCGCGCGCTCGGCCTGCAGGCACACGTCGTTTGGACTGTGCAGATCCGCGCCGCGGAAGATGGCGGCTCCGCCGATCTGGGCGCCGATCATGCGAATCTGACCGGAGACGACCGTCTTGGCGAAGGACACGTTACTTCTGACGGCCATCTGGCTCGCGCGGACCGCGTGCGAGGAACTACGGAGATCGCACTCTCGGAAGTGGAGCACGCCGTCGATCTGGGCGTAGCGCAGATCAATCGTCTCGGTGCTGACGACCCGAACCATGCTGACCGATCCTCGGACCCTCATTCCGGTGGCGTCGAGCCCGGGAATTGTCGAGTCCGCCAGTGACAGACTCAGCAGGTTGGCGTCGCAGAGCCGGGGAGCCTGGTCGAATTTGCACCAGTCGAAAGTCAGTGGGTAGCCGATGTCGAGGCCGGTCAGGACCAACTCGCCGACGATGGATGCTCCGATGAGGTGGATCGTGCGGATCTCGCCGGGCAATCCCTTGACTTGGCCGGTGACGAGCCGCTCCAGAAAATCCGCACGTACCGTCTTGTCAGCGATCGACCTCCCGTCAGCGGGCGTGCGGGTGGCGCAGACGGCCAGTATCAGCCGCTCCATTGGAAGAAAGTCCGGGATCGGGCCGTCGCTTGTGGAACGTGGCTGTGGCACATCCATTCGAACTATTCTTCTGACGACGACATGAGAGGGCAATGACCCATCAATGCCTCAACCGTGGGCCGATCGTCCGGATGCTGTCGCCGAACGTCCGTCCGGCTCGACTCTGTGAGAGCATCTCATGCAGCCGTCATGCCGCGAAGGGAACAGACAATGGGCGTCGACCTGGATGCCATCAACCACGCCACCCGGGTGGTGCTCGACGCCGTTCACCCTGTTCGCTACGCCCACTACATCACCCCCACCAACCTGACACAGGTACGGACGGAGTTTCTCGACGCACACAGGGCCGGCCGTGCCGTGGATCCACGTTTCGAATACCCGCCGATACCCGGTGAGCTCGCGGCCGCTCTCGACGCGGCGCGCGCCGCACCAGCGGAGGCGGGGCCGTGGCGAGAGGCCCTTGACCGAGAGTTGACGTACGCGCGGGCAGGTCTCGCGGCACTGCATTCTCGTGACCCGGAGGCGATGACGAGCTACTCGCAGAGCCAGTTCGGCGATGTTGCCGCCGCTGTCGTGGTGGACGCGTACCGGCGCCTGGGAGAGCAGCCGCCGACAGCCGACACCGAGGCGACGTGGAACTCCGACCGGGTAGCAGCCACCATGGGCCGGGTCCTGGGCGAGCTGGGCCTGGACGAGTGGACCGTCGACCACAGCGATCGCATGGCAGCGCGAATGAGTGTGGTCGGCCGGCGGCGTCAGGTGCGAGTCAAGCGGGGGGTCACTTTCACCGGTCCGACGGTGCAGCGACTGATCGTGCACGAGATCGGCACCCACGTGCTGCGCACGGCCAACGGCTTGCGGCAACCACTGCATCTCCTGGCACACGGGATCCCTGGGTACCTGGGGACCGAGGAGGGTCTCGCGGTCTGGCACGAGCAGCAGGCGGGGATGATCGATCCCGATGTCATGCGACGGTACGCGCTGCGGGTAATTGCCTGCGACACGGCGCTGCGGGCTGGCTTTCGAGCCGTTTTCGATGCTGTCCTGCCACATACCACCGCCAACGAGGCCTTCGATCTCGCACTCCGCGTGAAGCGGGGGCTGATCGACACTTCCACGCCTGGCGGCTACATCAAGGATCACATCTACCTGGGCGGCTTCATCGAGGTCACGAACCATCTGGACCGCCACCCGGGCGATCACGATCTGTTGATGGCCTGCAAGTGGCCGCTATCGGAGGTGCCGCTTTTGCGTACGCTTTTCGACGAGCGGTCGTCGATGTCACCGCACCATCGAGTCGATGAGGTGGTCGACCTGACTCGGGCAATTGTCGCCGAGGGTTGAGGTGTGGAGCCGCCGTTACTCCGTTTTGAGGACCTCCCACTTGTGATAGAAGGTGGATATCATCTCGAACAGCTCCCGGGCGCTCTGCGTCTCGGGAGTCTCCGGCCCTCGCAGGAACTTCAGTGACACCGAGTAGATGTTCCACTGCATCAGTGGCTCGATGAGCGCTGTGTAGAGATTCCCGGTGGCTCCGATGAGGACGAAAAAGCTGACGACGGCGTTGAGGGTATCGACGATTTCCGGCCCGGCCGATGCGGGGTCGATCTGTCCGGCGTCCACCTGCTGCTGCAGGAATCCCACCCGCTCCAGCGCGGCACCGGCGTCTTCCTTTGACTCGATCGTGACCGGCACTGTGCCTCCTCGTCGGTTGTGAAAACCCGGAGTCAGATTAGATTCAACAACGTGAAAGCAGTCCGCACTGACCGTTAGCCGACACGCCCGCCTCTGGCGATGGCACTGGCCCGCCCTGGGCTGTGTCCCGAGGGCTTCGCGGTGGCATCGTCAGTCACTGACCTGGCCAGCGCAGCGCGTCGTCGCGGAGCACCGCGTGCGCGCCGACGCTCTGGTTGACGATCTGCGTCACCCGCACGTCGACCGCGATGCTGGCCAGCGCCACCGCGTCCGCGCGGCTGAGCCCGTGCAGCCGCTGCATCACTGTCAGCATCGAGTCCAGCGCGGTGAACGTGGCGTCGTCGAGGGAGGCGCCGACGCCCAGGGTCAGCCACGCGTCGGGGGTACGGGCCACCGGGCCGGTGACCGGAAAGTCGTCGCGTACGTCGAAGGTCAACGTCACCTCGTCCATCGGACATTCGATCGCGGTGCCGCCGACCTCGCCGTCACCCTGTGCGGCGTGCCCGTCCCCGACGGAGAACAGCGCGTCGTCCACCGGGATCGGCAGCAGGAGGGTGCTGCCGGCGGTGAGGTCCCGACAGTCCAGGTTGCCGCCCCAGGGGCGCGGTGGGATCGTCGAGTGAAGCCCCGGCTCTGCGGGTGGCATGCCGAGCACTCCCATGAAGGGCCGTAGCGCGATCGTGTGGCCGTGCTGGTTGCGGCCGGTCATCGTCACCGGGTCCAGCGCCCAGGCGTGCACCACCGGTTGGTCCTCCTGCACGCCGTAGCGCTGGTTGAACTCACTCGGCCAGCCGCCGGCCACTGTGGTTCCCCAGCTGCCCGGGACGACCGCGTCGATGCGTACCGCGAGGGTCTGGCCAGCGCGCGCGCCGCGGACCGCGACCGGACCGATCAACGCGTGTCCGTGGTCGGGCCGGTGCTGTGCGACCCGGGGGCGGTCCCGGTTCGGCCCCCCGGGGTACGGGCCGGCGGACCACCAACAGTCCAGGGTGCGATAGGTGACGGTGTCGCCGGGGTCGATGGTGAGCACCGGCGGGAAGTCGGGGGAGAAGTGGCCGTGCAGGCTGTCGTCCCCGGGCGTGAGGATGTGTCGCATCAGTGCAGGCTAGTGGCCACGTGCGGCGGGCAGGCAGGTGCGCGGTGGGTGCCGGGCGCACCCACCGCGCACGTCTCAACCTGGGCGATGTCAACCCGAGGTGCAGGAGCGGATCTGTGGGCGGGCGCTGCTGTTGCCGTTGGTCATCGTGGTGAAGCCGAAGGTGTTGCCGCTGCCGTTGGACCGCATGGTCATGACTGTGCCGCTGCTGTCCCAGGTGGCAGTGCCGTTCCAGATCGTGGTGACCCGCTGCGGCGAGGTGATGGCAACGACCACCGTCCACGTGCTGGCGCCGCTGACCGTCACCGACGTGTTGTACCGGTCGCCCCAGACGTTGGGGGTCGTGGCGGTCGCGGTGCAGGTGCCGCCGGAGGGCGGCGGGGTGGTGGTGGGCGGCGGGGTGGTGCCGTCCGGCGCGACGGCGCGGCCGGTGGACGGCGAGATCATGCCGGGGCACAGGTTGCGGCTGGTCAGGTTGGCCATGATCTGGGGGATGGCGTCGCGGGTGTTCTGGATCCCGTCGTGCATCAGGATGACCTGACCGGCCTGGAGTCGGCTCGCATTGGCCACGATCTGGCTGACGCTGGCGCCGTTCCAGTCCTGGGAGTCCACGTCCCAGATCACCTGGCGCATGCCCAGTGACGACGCGACGGACTGCAACGTGGAGTTGGTCTCGCCGTACGGCGGCCGGAACAGCACCGGTCGGCTGCCGATGGCCGACTGGATCGCCGAGCTGGTCTGGGAGAGGTCCGACTGCATCTGAGCCTGGCTCATCGAGGTCATGTGGGCGTGGTTCCAGCTGTGGTTGGCCACCCACATGCCGGCGGCCACCTGTGCCTGCGCGGCCGACCGGTTGTTCTGGACGTTCTGCCCGACGTTGAACATGGTGGCCCGTACGCCGTTGGCGCGCAGCACGTTCAGCAGCGCGCTGGTGCTGCCGGTCGGACCGTCGTCGAAGGTGAGGCCGACGTAGCCGTTGCAGGCGGCGGCGTTCGACGGGGTGGAGGTGGCCGCGAGGACGACGCCGCACATGGCGACGGCGGTGGCCAGGACGGCGAGCGCCGCGCGCAACCGCCTGGACCACAGGGCCGTGCGGGGGAAGAGCCTGCTCATCTGGTGCCCCTTCGCGCAGGCCCGGACGCGCCCGGGGGCGGGCAGCACAGTCCGGACAGGTGTGGATGAGTGGGTAGGTGGAGCGGAAACCGCAACGAAGCCGATCGCATTGACCTCAGTGGATCGGAGTATTACAGCGAGAATTCCAACGCGTCAACAAGTTCCGGAACATCCTCGGAACAACGCAGGAAGCTGCCCGGCGGTTGGTGCAGGCATGCCTTCGGCCGGGGCGGTGCCCACACGCCGCCTCGATCCGATCAATCGATGGGTCTACCCGTTACATGATCCGGAAAGTGGCCGGAACTATCGATCGTCGATCTCCGGGCCCACCGTCGCGTGCGCAGCATCTAATAGTAAAGATTGTGAACAGAAGGTGTTACAGTCACTTTGGTCGATATCCGCTCGGGTTTCGGCCAGTGAGGTCCCTGAGAGGAGTGAGCACATGACGAGACTGCGCGCGCTGGTCGCGCTGGCGGCACTGATCGTCGCCGGTGGGCTGGTTGCGGTCATCCCGGCCACCGCCGCCTCGGCGGCGGCCTGCTCGGCATCGTGGCAGGCCTCGGCCGTCTACTGGGGAGACGCCCAGGTCTCCCACAACGGCCGCAACTACCGGGCGAAGTGGTGGACCCAGAACGAGGCGCCGCCGGGCACGACCGGCGTCTGGGAGGATCTCGGCGCGTGCGGCGGGGGCACCACGCCGCCCACCAACCCGGGTGGCTTCGTGGTCACCGAGGCCCAGTTCAACCAGATGTTCCCGGGTCGCAACTCCTTCTATACGTACTCCGGGCTCGTCGCCGCGCTCGGCGCCTACCCGGCGTTCGCGCGCACCGGCAGCGCCACCGTCCAGCGCCAGGAAGCCGCGGCCTTCCTGGCGAACGTCTACCACGAGACCGGCGGGCTCGTGCACGTGGTCGAGCAGAACACAGCGAACTACCCGCACTACTGCGACTACGGTCAGCCGTACGGCTGCCCCGCCGGGCAGGCCGCCTACTACGGTCGGGGGCCGATCCAGCTCAGTTGGAACTTCAACTACAACGCCGCTGGCAACGCCCTCAACCTGCCGCTGCTGACCAACCCGTGGCTGGTGCAGACCGACGCCGCGGTGGCCTGGAAGACCGGCATCTGGTACTGGATGACCCAGAACGGGCCGGGCACCATGACCGCCCACAATGCGATGGTCAACGGCGCCGGGTTCGGTCAGACGATCCGCAGCATCAACGGCTCGATCGAGTGCAACGGCGGAAACCCCGCCCAGGTGCAGAGCCGCGTCACCAGGTACCAGCAGTTCGTCGGCATCCTCGGGGTGTCCGCCGGAGCCAACCTCTACTGCTGATCCGTGGCCGGGCCTCGGCTTACGTCCTGGACGGAGTCGAGGTCCGGCGCATCGGCGGCCGGGCCTCGGTGGGGGTCCCGGCCGTTTTGGCGCGATCAGCCCGTTGACACGGCCGTGCTGCGCCCGGAACTATCAGCGGCAGTCCACCGCCCCGATCCTCGTTGTTCACGAAGTCCAATGACAACGATGTCAGGGCCACCGACCCACCACCCGCTCCACTCTGCCCAGACGTTCGACGTACTCGACCCGGTTCGAGTCGAAAGGCTCCGTCCCTCATGTCGCACACCCCCCTTGCGCGCCCTCTCTCACCCCGCCTGATCGCGGCGACGACAGCCGCCCTGCTACCGCTTGGCCTGCTCGTCGCCGCGCCCCTGGCGAACGCCGCCCCCACCCCCGCACCGCCGGGCAACTTCACCTCCTCGTTCGAGTCCGCCGACCCGCAGCCCGCCACCAGCACCGTGGAGGTCGGCCCGAACGGAAAGCCGATCCAGGCCAACCTGAGCGGCAAGGTCTCCACGCTGCCCGGCAGCCTGCTCGGCCAGGTCAGCGCCGTGACCGCGAGCGACGAGAACCAGCCGCGAGAGATCGCCGCAAACCTCAAGGACGACGATCCGTCGACCAAGTGGCTCGTGTTCGCGTCCAGCGGCTGGGTGACCTACCAGCTCGCCAAGCCGGCGACGGTGGTGCGCTACTCGCTGACCGCTGCCAACGACGCACCGACCCGCGACCCCAGGGACTTCGTCGTCCAGGGGTCGAACGACGGCAGCACCTGGACCGACCTGGACAAGCGCGCCGGCGAGAAGTTCAGCGGGCGCTTCGCCACCAAGACGTACAGCTTCACCAACCCGAACGCCTACGGCTTCTACCGGCTCAACGTCACAGCGAACTCCGGTGACTCCCTCGTGCAGCTCGCCGACTGGAACATCAGCGACGGCTCGGACGTCCGCCCGCCGGCCACCCCCATGGTCAGCGAGGCGACCGCCGGCCCGAACGGCGGCTACACCACGAAGCCGGACGTCGGGTTCACCGGGCTAACCGCGCTGCGCTACTCCGGCGGCGCCGAGGGCAACGGCCGGTCGTACGCGACCAACAAGCTCTTCGACGTCACCATCCCGGTCGGGCCGAAGACCCGACTGTCGTACAAGATCTTCCCCGAGTTCACCGGGGGAGACGGCCGGTACCCGTCCACCTACACCGCCGTCGACCTGCACTTCACCGACGGCAGCTACCTGAGTGGCCGCTCGCCCGCCGACCAGCACGGCTACCCGCTTACGGGTACCGGTCAGGGCGCCTCGAAGGTGCTCTTCGCCGACCAGTGGAACCTGGTGCAGGCCGATCTGGACACCGTCGCGCGCGGCAAGACGATCGACCGCATCCTGCTCGCGTACGACAATCCGCAGGCCACCGGGGAGACCCGGTTCCAGGGTTGGCTCGACGACATCGAGCTGACGGCCACACCGGCGTCGATCGACGGCTCGAAGCTGACCAACTACGTCGACACCCGACGGGGCACCAACTCGACGGGCGGCTTCTCGCGCGGCAACAACCTGCCGATCACCGCCGTGCCGAACGGGTTCAACTTCTTCACCCCGGTGACCGACGCGACCTCCGACTCGTGGGAGTACGAGTACCACCGGATCAACAACGAGGCCAACCTGCCCATGCTCCAGGGCCTCGCGATCTCCCACGAGCCCAGCCCCTGGATGGGTGACCGCAACCAGATGTCCGTCATGCCGGTCGTCGGTGGCGGGCCGCTCACCGGTCAGCCCGCCGGCCGTGCGCTCGCCTTCAGCCACGACGACGAGACGGCGCAGCCGGACCTCTACCGGGTCAGGCTCCAGAACGGCCTGGTCGCGGAGATGTCGCCCACCGACCACGCCGGGATCATGCGGTTCACCTTCCCCACCGGGCAGCAGACCGGGAGCCTCGTCTTCCACAACGGCACGTTCACCATCGGCACGGACGGCACGTTCACCGGTTGGGTCGACAACGGAAGCGGCCTGTCGGCCGGTCGTAGCCGGATGTTCGTCTCCGGCGCCTTCGACCGGGCGCCGACGGCGTCCGCCGCGACCTCGGCCACCTTCGACATCTCCGGCTCGCGGGAGGTGACGATGCGTCTCGCCACGTCGTTCCTCTCTGTCGACCAGGCGCGCCGCAACCTCGATCTGGAGGTCACCGGCAAGAGCTTCGACCAGATCCACGCCGCCGCGACGGCCGCGTGGAAGGACCGGCTCGGCCGGGTCGAGGTGCGGGGCGCCAACGAGTCGCAGTTGGTCACCATGTACTCGAACCTGTACCGGCTGAACCTCTACCCGAACTCGCAGTCGGAGAACACCGGCACCGCCGCCGCGCCGCGCTGGCAGTACGCCAGCCCGGTCTCGGCGCCGACCGGCGCGTCGACCCCCACGCGGACCGGCGCGAAGATCGTCGACGGGCAGATCTACGTCAACAACGGCTTCTGGGACACCTACCGCACCGTGTGGCCCGCCTACGCGCTGCTGTACCCGGACGTCGCCGCGAAGATCTCCGACGGGTTCGTCCAGCACTACCGCGACGGCGGCTGGATCGCCCGCTGGTCGTCCCCCGGCTACGCCGACCTGATGACCGGCACCAGCGCGAACGTGGCGCTGGCCCAGGCGTACCTCACCGGGGTCAAGCTGCCCGACCCGCTCGCGGCGTACGACGCGGCCGTCAAGGACGCGACCGTCGCGTCCGGACGCAGCGCGGTCGGGCGCAAGGGCATCGAGAGCTCCCTGTTCCTCGGCTACACGCCGACGTCCACTGGAGAGTCGGTGTCCTGGGCGCTGGAGGGCTACATCAACGACTTCGGCATCGGCAACATGGCTGCGGCGCTCGCCAAGGACCCGGCCACGCCGAAGTCGGAGCGCGCCCGTCTCAAGGAGGAATCGCGGTACTTCCTGGAGCGGGCCCGCAACTACGTCCACCTCTTCGACCCGAAGACCAAGCTCTTCCAGGGCCGCGACGCCGCCGGCAACTTCCTCGCCGGTGACCCGCTGGACTGGGGTGGCGTCTACACCGAGACCAACGGGTGGAACTTCGCGTTCACCGCCCAGCAGGACGGCCAGGGCCTGATCAACCTGTACGGCGGGCAGAAGGCGCTGCGGGACAAGCTCGACGCGTTCTTCACCACGCCAGAGAACGCCGACCGCCCCGGTGGGTACGGCGGCGTCATCCACGAGATGCTCGAAGCACGCGCGGTGCGGATGGGTCAGCTCGGCATGAGCAACCAGCCGTCGCACCACATCCCGTACATGTACAACGTCGCGGGCGCGCCGGCCAGGACCCAGGAGACGGTACGGGAGATCCTGCGCCGTCTCTACGTCGGCAGTGAAATCGGCCAGGGCTACCTGGGCGACGAGGACAACGGCGAGATGTCGTCGTGGTACATCCTCAGCTCGCTGGGCATCTACCCGTTGCAGGCCGGGTCGTCCGAGTGGGCGATCGGTTCCCCGCAGTTCACCCGGATGACCGTGCACCGCAGCAGCGGCGACATCGTCGTCAACGCGCCGAACAACAGCACGGCGAACGTCTACGTGCAGGGCGTGACGGTCAACGGCAAGAAGCAGCGCGGCTTGTCAGTGGACGTCGCGACGCTCGCCAAGGGCGGCACCATCGACTTCCAGATGGGCTCCAAGCCGTCCTCCTGGGGCAGCGGCAAGAACGACGCGCCGCCGTCGCTGACCAAGGGTGACGAGGCGCCGAAGCCGTTGCAGGACGTCACCGGCCCCGGTCTCGGCACCGCGACCGCGACCGGCGGTCAGGACGCGTCGAAGCTGTTCGACGACTCGTCGACCACGCAGCTGACCTTCACCTCGGCGACCCCGCAGATCACCTGGGCCTTCCGTGGTGGCAAGCAGAAGCCGAAGTACTACACGGTCACGTCCGGGGCCGGTGCCGGCGATCCGGCGGACTGGCGTCTGCAGGGCTCCAACGACGGCCTCACCTGGACCACAGTGGACTCCCGCACCGCCCAGGTGTTCCCGTGGCGCAACCAGACCCGCCCGTACTCGATCGACAAGCCGGGACGGTTCGCCCAGTTCCGCCTCGCCGTCACGAAGACCGTCGGCGCCGCGCAGACCAACCTCGCCGAGGTCGAGCTGCTCGCCGGAGGTGACCTCGACCTCGGGGGCGGCGACATCACGGTCACCGCAGCGGACGGCGTGCACGCGACCACCGGCGTACCCGTCTCGGTGCCGCTGGCCACCGTCACCGGCGGCGACGCCAGCGGCTACCAGGCCACCATCGACTGGGGTGACGGCACGCCGGTCACCGCGGGTACCGTGACGTTGAGCTCGCGGGCCGTCTACCGCATCGCCGGGTCGCACACCTACACCACACCCGGCTACCACCAGGCGAACGTCACGGTGACCGACGGCGAGAGCCAGAGCTCCGCGACGGTCGGCGTCGAGGTGGCGTACGCCCCGGCCTCCGGTCTCACCGCCGCGTTCGACAGCGTCTGCGTCGGCGACGAAGGGGTCCTGGCGGCGGACTGTGACGCCAAGTCGTGGGCGTACTCGCGGGCCGCCCTGGCGGCCGGTGGTGTGACCCAGGGCCAGCCGCAGCAGGTTCCCGGAACGGCGCTGCGGTTCACAGTGCCGGTGATCCCGGCCGGGCAGCCGGACAACGCCACCGGCAACGGGGCGACCATCGTCCTCGACCTTCCGCAGGACGCGAAGAGCATCTCGTTCATCGGCGCCGGAACGCAGGGCAACCAGAGCACCACCGGCACGGCGACGTTCAGCGACGGCAGCACGGCCAGCATTCCGATCCAGTTGAGCGACTGGACGCTGGGCGGCAACGCCAACGGCACCCCGTCCTACGGCAACGTCATCGTCGCCCGGACGGCGTACCGGTTGCAGGGCACGAGCCGCGACGGCGCCCAGCCGTTCCTCTTCGCCACCGCGCCGTACCAGATTCCGGCGGGCAAGACGCTGGTGTCGGTGACTCTGCCGACGCAGACCGGTGACCCTCGCTCGGCGGGTCGGATCCATGTGTTCGCCGTGGCCAACGACGGCACGCCCGCCCCGGCGCTGACGACCGACGCCCCGAAGAACCAGACGGCCACCGCCGGGCAGGCCCTCGCGGCGAACCTCGGTGCGGTGACCGGCGGCGTTCCCGGTACGACGGGCTACCGCGCCCGCGTCCAGTGGGGTGACGGCACGGTTCCGGACGACGTCACGATCGGCGCGTCCGGCGCGATGAGCGGCCAGCACACCTACGCGCGGGAGGGCACCTACACGGTGCGCGTCACCGCGTGGGACACGCTGTCGAGCAGCACCGGGTCCTTCACCGTGACCGTGGCTCGGAGCGGATCGCAGCCGGCGATCGCGCTGTCCGCGTCCGGCACCGTCACCACCGGTGGCGCGATCACCGTCAACGGCAGCGGCTTCGCTGCCGGTGAGCAGGTGACCGTCAGCGTCGGCACCGACCCGGGCCGGACCATGAAGGTCGCGGCCTCCGCGACGGGAACGGTCCGCGCGTCGGTGCCGACTTCCGGTGACGCGCAACCCGGCCGGTACGCCGTCACCGCGACGGGCGCGTCCTCGCGTACGCCGGCCACGGCCACCGTCCAGGTGACCGGGGAGCCGGAGGCGCGGACCTACCAGCCGCGGGTGGCGCTGCTGACCACCTCGGGCCCGCGCGGCACGTCGATCATGCTCGACGGTTCCGGGTTCGCGCCGAACGAGGTGGTCACTATCGCCTTCGCGACCGGACTGGCGGTCAGCACCGTGCGCGCGAACGGTGACGGCGTCATCTCCGGCGCGACGGTCAGCGTTCCGGGTGCGGCGAAGGCGGGCGCGACCAGCGTCACGCTGAACGGCGCCACGTCGGCGACGAAGGTCTCCCGACCGTTCACCGTCACCGGCTAGCACCGAGCCGGGGACAGTACAGCCGCGTGGGGCGGGCCGTGATCACGGCCCGCCCCACGCGCTCGTCGCGCAACCCACTGTTAGCGTCGTCTGCCATGGCCGATCACGCGCTGCTCGCCTCAGGGCGCGACGCCGACGTCTACGCGCTCGACGAGTCGCGGGTGCTGCGCCGCTACCGCCAGGGCGGGGACAGCGCGCCCGAGGCGGCGTTGATGGCGTACGTCGCGGCCGCCGGCTACCCGGTACCCGTGGTGTACGACGCCCATGGGCCCGAGCTGGTGCTCGAACGACTCGACGGCGAGACTCTCCTGGTGTCGATGCTCACCGGGCGCACCGGCATCGGCGCGGCCGCCGACCTGCTCGTGGGCCTGCACGACCGCCTCCACACCCTGCCGGCCCGGGTCAGCGCCGACCCGTCGGACCGCGTCCTGCACCTGGACCTGCACCCACAGAACGTCATGGTGACCTCGCGCGGGCCGGTGGTCATCGATTGGCGCAATGCGACCGAGGGGCCGGCCGACCTGGACGTGGCCATGACCGCTCTCATCCTCGCCGAGGTGGCGGTCAGTCCGGACCCGCAGCTCGCCGATCTTGCTCGGGACGGCCTCAATGCCTTTCAACGACGCGCCGAGCCGCCCCGGGCCAGCCAACTACGGCGTGCGGTGGGTCTGCGCCGGGTCGACCCCGCGCTGTCCGCCGTCGAGAAGTCCGCCCTGGGTCGCGCCGCCGCACTGGTCCACACCCGCGTGGGCTGAGGCCCAGCCGAGCGCCCAGTCGGGCTCAGTGCGGTGGCAGCAACGCGTCGACCAGGTCGCGCAGCGGCCCGACCAGGTCCTGTTCGGTGGCGGAACTCAGCGGTTCAAGCCGGATCGACGATCGCAGCACCGCGACTCCGATGCCGGCGGCGAGGGCCATCTGGGCGCGGAGCAGGAGCTGTTCGCTGCCCGGTTCGCCCGGACGCCACCCGCGAGCCGCCGCCAGCTGTTCACTGGAACGGACCAGCACGCCGCGCCGGATCTCGTCGGCCCCCGCGTCTCCGGACGATCGCAACAGCAGTGACAGCTGGCTCGACAGGCCTGCCGCGCCGAGGTCGGCGATGTGCCGGGCGATGGCCTCGGGCACCCGGTCGGCCGGCGTCTGGCCGGTGGTTCGGCGCAGCTCGTCGCCGGCCGCCCGCAGGCACGCCTCGAACAGGCCGTCCTTGGACGTGAAGTAGCGGCTGATGAGCGCCACGTTGACGCCCGCGTCGTCGGCGATGTCCCGGACAGTGGTGGCCGCGTAGCCGTCCCGGGCGAAGCGTTGGCGAGCGGCGTCGAGCAGCAACTGCCGGGTCTCGGCCGCGTCCCGACGGCGACGCTGGGCCGGTTCGCCGGCGGTGTTGCTGGTCGCGGGGACAGGCGGTTCTGCTGTCACGACGCGTCCTCTCTGTCGCTCTGGCTCGGCGTCGATGCCTAGTAAGTAAACATATGTTGACTTCCCGCCGACCGCAACGTCCGGTGCGGTCCGAGGGTGAGGTAAACGACTGTTGACATGGGCCCCAGGCTGCGCATACTGGCTAAGTCAGCAAACGTTTACATCTAGTTCGGGGATTCCATGACCCACACCATCGAGGAGCCGACCCGCCTCGGCTCCGCGCCCGGCGCCACCCCGCGCGCCAACAGCACCCTTCTGGTGCTGTACCTGTCGCTGGGCGGCCTGGCGTTCGCGGTGCTCCAGTCGCTGGTGGCGCCCGCGCTGTCGACCATCGGAAGGGACCTGGGCGTCTCGACCGGAGACATCAGCTGGGTGCTCACGGCGTACCTGTTGGCCGCCTCGGTGCTGACGCCCATTCTCGGACGTCTCGGTGACATGATCGGCAAGCGTCGGGTCCTCATCGGCGTCCTCGCGGCCCTGGCCGCGGGCACCCTGCTCGCCGCCCTGGCCCCCAACCTGACAGTGCTGATCGTCGCGCGGGCGCTACAGGGAGCCGCCGGAGCGATCCTGCCGTTGTCGATCGGCATCGTCCGCGACCAACTGCCCCGGGAGAAGGTCGGCGTCACCGTCGGCCTGCTGTCGGCGATCTTCGGGGTCGGCGCCGGTGTCGGCATCGTGGCCGCGGGCCCGATCGTGGAGCACCTGTCGTGGCACTGGCTGTTCTGGCTGCCGCTGGTCCTCGTCGTCGTCGCGCTGCTCGGAGCCATCTTCGGAATGCCCGAGTCGCGGGTCCGCACGCCCGGGCGGCTCGACATGCTCGGCGCGGCCATCCTGTCGGTCTCGCTGGTCTCGCTGCTGCTGGCCGTGAGCAAGGGGCAGGGCTGGGGCTGGACCGAGCCGAAGACAATCGGCCTGTTCCTGCTCGGCGCGGTCGCGATGGTGGTGTTCGTCCGGGTCGAGCTACGCGTACGCGAGCCGCTCATCGACATGCGCCTGATGCGGATTCGCGGTGTCTGGGCCACCGACCTCGTCGCCCTGATCCTCGGTTTCGCGATGTTCGGGACGTTCGTGCTGGTGCCGACCCTGTTGCAACTTCCCGCCGCCACCGGGTACGGGTTCGGCAAGACGGTGTCCCAGGCGGGCCTGTTCCTGCTGCCCACCGTTCTGATGATGGTGGTCTTCGGTCCCCTCGCGGGCCTGCTGGACCGTCGCTTCGGTCCCAAGGTTCCGATGTTCCTCGGCACTGTCGCGGTCGTCGTCGCATTCGCGCTGCCGGCTCTCGCGCACGGCGCGACCTGGCAGGTGCTGCTCTCCGGGGTGCTCACCGGCGCCGGCATCGGCCTGGCGTTCGCGGCGATGTCCAACGCCATCATCGAGAGCGTCCCGGCGGGGCAGACCGGCGAGGCGAGCGGCGTCAACACCATCGCCCGCACCATCGGCAGCAGCATCGGCGCGGCGGTCGTGGCGGCCGTCATCACGTCGAACAGCACCCCTACGGGGCTGCCCACCGACGCGGCGTTCACCGCCGGCTTCTGGGTGTGCGCGGGCGTCGCGGTCCTGGCCGTCTTCGCGGCACTCGCCCTGCCCTCGGCGCGTCGCCGTCACGAACAGGCCGTCGCCGCCGGTGTCGACGACCTTCCGCCCGAGCCGGTCGAGCTGCACCTGCCCCACCGGCACCACTGAGCAGGCGGCTGACAGTCGCCGAACGAGCGCAGGCCGTGTCCACTCCTGGTGGCCACGGCCTGCGCCGTTCGGTTCGACCTCAACCTGCTCGCGGTGCGCTGAGGCGGAGCTGCCAGCGCGCACCCCGGCTGGTGAGCCGGACGACGGCCAGGGGCTCCACGTCCACCTGCCGGTACGTCGCCATCGGAAGACCGAGGGCGTGCACCACCGCGACCCGGATCACCAGTGGGTGGGTGACCGCGATGACGCGTCCACCGGCTTCCTGCTGCTCGTCCAGCCAGCCGCCGACCCGATCCCGCACGGCCGTGACGGACTCACCGCCGTGCGGCGCAGACTCCGGTGCGGACAGCCAGTCGTGCAGCGCCTGCGGCTGCGATTCAGCGATCTCCTCCAGCGACCGTCCGGACCAGTCCCCGTAGTCACAGTCGGCCAACGCGGTCTCGATCGTCGGCAGCAGGCCGAAGGCGTCGGCGGTCTGTCGGGCGGCCACCGCGGGGCTGGACAGGCAGGTGGCGTTGACGCCGAGGGGCCCGCGCCGGTCTGCGCCCGCCTGGGCCTGGGCGAGTGCGGCACGCAGGCCACCCTCGTCCAGGCCGTCGTCGGCGCCGCCGAAGCGGGCCCGGCGCAGAGCGGCGGTGTGACCGTGGGCGACCAGCCGAAGGCTGGTGCCGGTCACGTGCTCGGCAGTGCGGTGCCGGCCCGGTGACGCCGCTCGTGGTGCATCAGGGCCGCGAACAGCAGGCCGATGCCGGTCCAGAGCACGACCTGGGTGCCGAGCGAGGCCAGTCGGAAACTCCACAGCAGGGTCGCCGGGAAGTCCGCCGGAACCTCCTGGAAGGACGGCATCACCACGTACGACACTGCCGTGACCAGCAGGAACCCGCCCGTGGCCCCGGCGGCGCGCAGCCACGTCGGCGCCTGGGCACCGACCGACCGGTAGCCCAGCGAGCCGGCCCACACGGCCACCAGCCCGAGCACCACCATCAACAGGTAGGTGACGGTCCGTTGGTTGATGGTGGCCGGGTCGCCGACCGCCGGCGGGTTCGCCGGGTACTTGACGAACGGCACGATCACCGCGCCGAGCAGCGCCGCGCCGGCCAGCAGCAGACCCGCCCGCCCGTCGTCGTCGCCGCGACGCCGCCGGGACAGCAGGACGTACGCCGTGGCCAGCAGGCCACCCATCGCGGCCCCGAACAGGCCGGTGGCCAGGAACAGACCGCCGCGCTGACCCGTCCGGCCGACCAGGGCGTCCTCGTGATCGTGCGCACCGGCGGCGGGCTCACCGTGCGTCGCCGCCTCCTCGATGGCGATGGCTGCCTCGACGTGCGGTTCGCCAGCGACGTACGCGAACGCCCCGGCCAGCAGGCCGGCGATCAGGCCGGCCAGCAGCCCGCGGACGAGGACGGCGAGGAACGGGGGAGCGGCGGTGGTGTTCAGTGGCACGGGACGCCCAGCAGGTGCCGGCCGTCGTGCATCAGCTCGTGCAGGTACATGCCGCTGCGCGACACCGCCCCCTGGTCGAAGGCGACGAGGTACGCCAGCAGGGTGAGCACGGCAACGGTCGCCAGAACCGTCCACATTAGACGGACACTGCCAGCGGGATGCATTACCGGCTGGCTGGAAGCGGAGCTAGACATGAATACACGAACCTCCCCAGGGATGACGCGTCCCCATCGCAAGGCTGCGGACGACCGAGCGTCCTGGCTCGCGGCCCCCAGTTGTGGTTGGGGACCGCTCACAGTGGCGCGACCGCGCCGGATTCACACCGGCTTCCCTCGCGTCGCCGCAGATAGTGGGTCGACGGTAGCGGTGCCGCCTCGGGCGGTCAACCCGGACCCCGGGCACCGAACGCGGCACCCACCGGTCGGTCAACGAGCCGACCGAGCCGCAGGGTGCCGGCGGATTCGTCAGACCAAAAGGCGACACTGCCGCAAGCCGGTCGTAGCGCGCGTTCCGCGACTCGTGAACACTCTGTTACCGCTAACATGGTCAACCTGCCAGATCGGCTCTGTGGCTCCGGGTCGACCCGGAGGGTTTCGATCAGCGGCGGGGCGGGGTGCAGAGTGGACGAACACACAGGACGGGGCCGGTGACGACCGGCGAGGTTGCGCGACGACAGGGCATCGTCGACGCGCATCATCACCTCTGGGTCCGGGCGCGGCACCCACAGCCCTGGATCGACCCGCACACCATGGCCG
This sequence comes from Micromonospora sp. CNZ322, assembly GCF_007827755.1. Taxonomy (NCBI): domain Bacteria; kingdom Bacillati; phylum Actinomycetota; class Actinomycetes; order Micromonosporales; family Micromonosporaceae; genus Micromonospora; species Micromonospora sp. CNZ322. Next base: position 225,936 of record NZ_VITD01000005.1, on the reverse strand, counting down.
CGATCGACGACGACTTCACGCCGGTCGAGCTCGCCCCGGCGACCCGGGCCGCCGGGGTCACCCAGACCGTGGTCGTCCAGTCCGTCGCCGTTCGGTCGGAGACGCCCGAGCTGCTCGGCATCGCGGCCGACGACCCCCTCATCGCCGGGGTCGTCGGCTGGGTCGACCTCACCGCCGCCGATGTCGACCGTCGCCTCGCCCGACTACGCAGGGCCCGCGGCGGCGAACGGCTGGTCGGGATCCGCCACCTGGTCCAGTCCGAACCCGACCCGACCTATCTCGACCGCGCCGACGTGCGGCACGGCATCGCCGCGGTCGGTGCCGCCGGCCTCGCCTTCGACCTCCTGGTGCGCCATCATCAGCTGCCGGCGGCCGCCCGGCTCGTCCGCGACCTGCCCCAGGTGCGGTTCGTCCTGGACCACCTCGGCAAGCCCCCGCTCGGGCGCGCCGATCTCGGTGACTGGCAGCGCGACCTGCTGGCGCTAGCGGCCGAGCCCAACACGACGGCGAAGCTCTCCGGCCTGGTGACCGAGGTGGACGGCCAGTCCTGGACGACAGCCGACCTGCGGCCCGCAGTCGAGCACGCCCTGGACGTGTTCGGCCCGGATCGGCTGATGTTCGGCTCGGACTGGCCGGTGTGCCTGCTCGCCACCTCGTACACCCGCTGGGTCACCGTCCTCGGTGACCTGCTGGACCCGCTGTCGGACGACGAGCGGGCCGCGATCTGGCGCCAGACCGCCAGCCGGGTCTACCGGCTGGCCCCGTCCTGAGAGGGCAGCGCCTTCCCAACTGGGGACATAGCATGTTATCGATAACACGCTGACGGCGGCAGCGATGTCGATGTGGTCGGACGTATGCCTTCGGGGGTGCAAGTAACGATGGCAAAACATGCTTGCAAGACCTTGGCAACATACGTGAATGCGTGGCAAGGTAACGCCTGATCGTGGGAAACATCCGACCTATCCCCAAGGGGTGTGTGGCCATCTAGCCGCACCACCGTCCGAGCGGGGTCGGTCGCTCACAGGCGTTCGGCTCGTCGGCGGGTCCCCGTCGGACGCCGGCGCCGCGCTTGGGGAGGTCAGGTCCGACGATGAGTAGCGCCGAGGCAACCGCCGGCACGCAGCGCGGCGAACTCAGCGACTGGTTCCGGGAACGGATCTCCCACGCCGTCTCCGAGTTCACCGCCGCGACCGCGCTGGTCGTCCTGTTCATCGCCTTGACCTTCGCGAGTCCCTACTTCCTGACAGCGGACAACCTCTTCAACATCGGCGCCCAGACGGCGGTGATCGCCATCATCGCCACGGCCCAGACGATGGTCATCATTACGAAGGGCATCGACCTGTCCGTGGGGTCCGTCGCCGCGCTCGCCGGCGTGTTGGGCGCGATGGTCGTGCGCGACCTCGGCTTCTCACTCTGGGCGGCGACGGCGGTCGCGATCGGCGTCGGCGCACTGGCCGGGCTGTTGAACGGCCTGCTGGTGACGGTTGCCCGGATTCCGCCGTTCATCGCGACGTTGGGGACGATGTCCGTGGGTCGCGGCCTGGTCTTCATCATCACCGGAGCGGTCGGCGTCTACGGCCTTCCCCGGTCCTTCCAACTGCTCGGCAACGGGCAGATCCTCGGCATTCCGTTCGCCGTGGTGATCACCGTCCTGGTCGCCGTCGGTGTCGCCTTCCTGCTCTCCCAGACCCGCTTCGGTCAGTACACCTACGCGATGGGCTCCAATCTGGAGGCGGCCCGCCGCTCCGGAATCCGGGTCGGACGGCACCTGACCGGGGTGTACGTGCTGGCCGGCGTGCTGGTCGGGCTGGGCGGCATGATCGCCGCGTCCCGGGTCAACTCCGGCCAGCCCAACTACGGGATCTCGCTGGAACTCGACGTCATCGCCGCCGCCGTCATCGGCGGAGCCAGCCTGTTCGGCGGGCAGGGCCGGATCGTCGGAACCATCATCGGCGCGTTCCTCATCGCCCTGGTCCGCAACGGCGCCGTCCTGCTCGACATCAGCATCCACTACCAGCAGGTGATCGTCGGCGTGATCATCTGGGCCGCCGTCTACTTCGACCAGTACCGCCGCCGGCGGCTGGAATCACGGGGTTGATATGCCATTCCGAGAGTCCGAACGAGGAAGGACACACACCATGGCACACACCACCACCAGCCGGCGGACGCGAGGACGACTCCTGCGCGCGCAGGCGATCCTGGCCGCGGCCGCGGCGACCGCCCTGCTCAGCGCCTGCGGCGGGGTCGAGGTCCGTGACGGCGGCGACGGCGCGACCAAGGACGCGAGCGGCCCGTTGAAGCTCGCCGTCGTACCCAAGGCGGTCGGGGCCGACTACTGGAACACGGTCAAGGCGGGCGCCGAGTGCGCCGCGCAGCGCGCCGGGAACGTCACCGTCCAGTGGGACGGGGTGACCACCGAGACCGACGTCGAGGGCCAGGTCAACCTGATCCAGAACTTCGTCACCAAGAAGGTCGACGGCATCGTCTACGCGGCGACCGACTCCAGCGCGCTGGCGCCGGCGACCGACAAGGCACTCAGCGCCAACATCCCGGTCGCCATGATCGACTCCGGCACCAGCCCGCAGCCGTCGAACGTGCCCCTCTTCGCCACCGACAACCGCGCGTCGGCGACCGAGGCGGCGAAGCTGCTCGCCACCGAACTCGGCCCCGGCAACCACGAGGTGGCGCTCGTCGAGTTCCAGCCCGGATCGCAGACCAACACCGAGCGGGTCGACGGCTTCAAGGCCGGCCTCGCCCAGTACCCCAACCTGAAGCTGGTCGGCCAGCAGCCGAGCCGCAGCGACGTCAACGAGGCCCGACGGGTCACCGAGAACATCCTCACCGCCAACCCCAAGCTCGCCGGCGTCTTCGCGGCCAACGAGCCGAGCGTGCTCGGTGCCGCCCAGGCCATCCAGGCCGCCGGCAAGTCCGGCAAGGTGGTCATCATCGGCTGGGACGCGGCCCCAGACGAGATCGCCGGGGTGCGCAACGGCCAGATCTCCGCGCTGGTCGTGCAGAACCCGTTCAAGATGGGCTACTTCGGCGTCGACAAGATGGTCAAGCACCTTCGGGACAAGGCGCCGCTGGCTTCGGCCGACACCGGCGTCACGTTCGTCACCAAGGAGAACATCGACTCGGCGGAGATCAAGGCGGTGCTCGAGCCCAGCTGCGCCAACCCGCCGGTGCAGTGATGGGCGCGCTCCCCACTGCCACCGCGGACAGCCATCGGCAACCCACCGACGCCGAACCGCCGGTCCTCGAAGCCCGCGGCATCGTCAAGCGGTTCGGGCACGTCGAGGCGTTGCGTGGCGCCGACTTCACGGTCCGTCGAGGTGAGGTCGTCGCGCTGATCGGTGACAACGGCGCTGGCAAGAGCACCCTGATCAAGACCCTGTCCGGTGTGCACCCACCCGACGAGGGCGAGATCCGGGTCGGCGGCCGCCCTGTCCAGTTCTCCACTCCGGTCGATGCCCGACGGGCGGGAGTGGAGACGGTCTACCAGGACCTCGCCGTCGCCGACGACCTCAGCGTGGCCGCCAACCTGTATCTCGGCCGGGAGATCCTCCGCTCCGGACCACTCGGCCGGCTCGGGCTGCTGGACAAGCGCGCCATGCGCCACGGCGCTGCCGCCGCCCTCGACGAACTCGGCGTACGGATCCCCCGGGTCACCACCCCGATCGCGATGCTCTCCGGTGGGCAGCGGCAGTGCGTGGCGGTGGCCCGCGCCATCATCTGGGCAACCAACGTGGTCATCCTCGACGAGCCCACCGCGGCCCTGGGTGTGGTCCAGACCGGGCGGGTGCTCGACGTCGTTCGGCGTGCCCGTGACGCCGGCATGTCGGTGGTGCTGGTGAGCCACAACATGCCGCAGGTGCTCGAGATCGCCGACCGGGTCGAGGTCTTGCGCCTCGGTCGGCGCGCCGCCCAACTCCGCGCCGACGAGGTCACCACCGACGATCTGGTCGCGGCGATGACCGGCAGCACCAACGTGGATCGGGACGAGCGGTGACGGCTGTCGCCCAGCGGGGCGCGCGCGATCCCGCCCGTCCGGCGACCCGCAGCGGCGTCGGTTCGCCGCTGCGGCTGAGTCCACTGGGCTTCGGCGCCTCCCAGGGCGGCAATCTCTACCGCGCGACGTCGGACGAGCAGTTCGCCGCCGCGGTGGACACCGCGTGGGCAGGCGGCGTCCGATACTTCGACACGGCACCGCACTACGGGCTGGGCCTGTCCGAACGGCGCCTGGGCGCGGCCCTGCGCGCCCGCCCGCGCGGCGAGTACGTGGTCTCAACGAAGGTCGGCCGGCTGCTCGTGCCGTCACCGGAGACGGCGCACCGGCGTGATCCGGAGGGGTTCGACGTTCCCGCCGACCATCGCCGGGTCTGGGACTTCAGCCGCGACGGCGTACACCGTTCCCTGCAGGCCAGCCTTCGGCGCACCGGCCTGGACCGGATCGACGTGGTGTATCTGCATGACCCGGACGAGCACTGGGAGCAGGCCGCGCGCGAGGCGATCCCGGCATTGGTGGAGCTGCGGGAACAGGGCGTGATCGGTGCCGTCGGGGCCGGGATGAACCAGTCCGCGATGCTGGCCCGCTTCGTGGCGGAGACCGACGTGGACGTGGTGATGTGCGCCGGCCGGTACACCCTGCTGGAGCAGGGCGCCCTGACCGACCTGCTGCCCCTCGCGCAGGCCCGCCACGTCGGCGTGGTGGTCGCCGGCGTCTACAACTCCGGGCTGCTGGCCCGGGACATGCCGCCGACCGACGCCGTCTACGACTACCGGCAGGCGCCGGCAGAGGTGATTGATCAGGCCCGCCGGATAGCGCGGGTCTGTCAGATGTACGGCGTCACGCTGCCCCAGGCGGCGTTGGCGTTCGTCCGTCGTCACCCGGCCGTGGTCTCGACGGTGGTCGGCATGCGCGACGAGGCCCAGGTGACCGAAACCCTGCGTCGATCTGCTGTCGACGTCCCGGATCAGCTCTGGACGGCGTTGTACGACGAGGGGCTGCTCGACGTGCAGCCGTGAGGATCGGCCGTCACGACCGGGCCGTCTCGATGCTGGCGTCAGCGTCGTCGGGTAACCCCTGCAACGACTCCTCCACGCCGATCAGGTGGTTGGCCATCCGGGTGCGCGCCCGCTCCGGGTCGCGCGCCACGAGGGCCTTCAGGATCGCCACGTGTTCGTCATGGGTCCGCAGGTCCGCGCCCTCCTCGTGCAGACTCCGCCAGAGCCGGCCACGGATGGTGCGCCCGGCGAAGGCTTCGATCAGGCCGACCAGCACCGGATTCTCGGCGTGCACCGCGATGATCCGGTGAAAGGCGATGTCGATCTCCATGATCCGCTCGTGGTCCGGCGGTGACTGGCCGATCAACCGGGCCGCCTCGTCGAGCAGGTCACCCGCCTGGGTCAGGGCCTCGTCGGTGATCCTGGTCGCCGCCAGGCAGGCGGCCTCGCACTCCAGCAGACGGCGAACGGTGTGGATGTGGCGGGGGTCGCCCTGGCCCTGGAAGTCCACCACGAAACCCATCGGGGCCAGCAGTTGTGGCGCGTCGAGGTTGGTGACGTAGGTGCCGTCGCCCTGGCGGATGTTGACGATGCCGAGGATCGACAGGGCCGACATCCCCTCGCGCAGGGACCCCCGCGAGACACCGAGCTGCTCGGCGAGGTCCTTCTCGATGGGCAGCCGGTCCCCGGGCCTGAACTGCCCTTCGAGGATCATCCGCTTGATGCCGTTGACCACTTCGTCAGTGCGAGACATGACCGACCCCCCTAGCGGCCGGCGGGGGTGGCCTTCCCACCCGCGATCACGTACGCCGCCTCCGGAGATGACACGGTAGTCGGGTCTGTCGCCGCCCAGTAGTGGCCGTCGGGAAACCGGTAGAGCGCCACCGACTCCTGACGCATCCGGGTGGAGTAGCCGGGCTGGCTGGGCAGGACGTATCCGCTGCCGGAACCGGTGTCCCGGATGATGCAGGGATCGGTGAAGTGCTCGTGCAGGTGGTCGACGAACTCGGTGACCCGGTTGGTGAGGTCCCCCGAGATCGCGACGTAGTCGAGCACCGACACGTGTTGGACCATCTCGCACAGCCCGACACCGCCGGCGTGCGGGCACACCGGGACGTCGAACTTCGCGGCGAGCAGCAGCACGGCGACGATCTCGTTGATGCTGGCCAACCTGCCGGTGTCGAGCTGGCAGAAGTCGATGGCCTCGGCCTGGAACAGCTGCTTGAACATCACCCGGTTGTGGCAGTGTTCGCCGGTGGCGACGCCGATCGGCGCGACGGCGCGGCGGACGGCCGCGTGGCCCAGGATGTCGTCGGGGCTGGTCGGCTCCTCGATCCACAGTGGCGTGAACTGGGCGAGGGCGGTGACCCACTCGATGGCCTGACCGACGTCCCACACCTGGTTGGCGTCGATCATCAGGTTGCGATCCGGCCCGAGGATCTCGCGCGCGATCGCGCATCGGCGGATGTCGTCGTCGAGGTTGGCGCCCACCTTGAGCTTGACGTAGCCGTAGCCGGTGTCCACCGCTTCCTGACAGAGCCGGCGCAGCTTGTCGTCGCCGTAGCCGAGCCAACCCGCGGATGTGGTGTAGGCGGGGTAGCCGGTCCGGTCGAGCTCGGCGAGGCGGGCGGCCTTCGTGCCCTCCTTGGCCCGCAGGATGGCCAGTGCCTCGTCGCGGGTCAGCGCGTCGGAGAGGTAGCGCAGGTCCGCGATGTCGACGAGTTGCTCGGGGGACATGTCGACGAGCAGCCGCCACAGCGGCTTGTCGGCGAGCCGGGCGACCAGGTCCCACGATGCGTTCAGCACGGCGGCCAGGGACAGGTGGACGACGCCCTTCTCGGGGCCGAGCCAGCGCAGTTGCGAGTCGGAGGTGAGGAGGCGGTAGACCGCGCCCATGTCCGCTGCCATCGTCGCCACGTCCAGGCCCACCAGGAGCTGTGCCTGGTGGACCGCCGCCGCCGCGACGATGTCGTTGCCTCGACCGATGGTGAAGGTCAGGCCGTGCCCTGCGAGTGGCGCGCCCACGCCGTCGACGCCGTCGGTGTGCAGGACGACGTAGGCCGCCGAGTAGTCGCCGTCCTTGTTCATGGCGTCTGACCCGTCAGCGGTCAGGGAGGTGGGGAAGCGGACGTCTTCGACGGTGACGGCGGTGATCTGCGGCATGCGCTCCTCGCCCGGCTAGGCTAAAGATCAGATGATCACTGGGAGTATACGGAGGGCCGCTCCGGCGCGTCAACGATGTCGATCATCGCAGGCCCGCAGACATATGATGTTTGCCTCGCCGTGCTGATCCGCCTTGCCGCCCATCATGCCGGTTGACGGGTGAAGGTGGCGGGAGTGGCGGTCCGTGGAGATTGGATGTTCCATCCCATCACGGGGCATTGACGGTGGCGTATGAGTGCGGCCTGCGCCACCCTGGTCTCGATACGTCAAATCTCTGTCGACTGTCGACACCCGCCCGAAGAGCCCGTCTCCGGTGCCGGGCGTCGGTCGGCCTGGCGTGGCCGGCCGGGGTGGTGACGGTGGTCACCGAGTCGGCACCGACACGCCCGAGAACGACATGTGGGGTGTGACAACGGCTGCGTCCCTATATATGGTGTCGAGCGCAGCTGGTTCGGCCGCTCATCCGGGGTGGTCGAGGCAACAGGGAACCCGGTGGAAATCCGGGACTGTCCCGCAGCGGTGAGTGGGAACGACCGCCGTCAACAGCACTGGGCCACCAATCGGCCTGGGAAGCGACGGCCAGTAGGAGACCGGCGACACCGGTCGTGCCCGCGAGTCCGAAGACCTGCCAGCGCGCCGCGTACCCGTACCCGGGTGGGCGGCGGTCCGAGGCCGCGTGGGACGGCTGACGCCCCCTGACCCACGCCGGGCTGGCGTGGCGTCCGTTGGTGTCTGTCCCCTCGCGTCCGGGCCACCAGGTCTCGAACTCCGAGGAGCGAGTGGTGACAGTCACCGAGGTAGTCCCGACCAGCGGCGACGCGACAGTGCGGCGGACGCCGATGCAGGTCCGCAAGCGCGACGGCGGCACCGAACCCGTGGACGTGAACAAGATCGTCCGAGCGGTTGAACGGTGGGCCGACGACCTGACCGACGTCGACCCGATGCGGGTGGCCACCCGTACCATCAGCGGCCTCTACGACGGCGCGACCACTGCCGAACTGGACCGGCTGTCCATCCAGACCGCGGCCGAGATGATCGGTGAGGAGCCGCAGTACTCGCGCCTCGCCGCGCGGCTGCTGGCCGGTTACGTCGACAAGGAGGTGCGTCGACAGGGCATCACCTCGTTCAGCGCGGCGATCCGGGTCGGCCACGCCGAGGGCCTGATCGGTGACGACACCGCCGCGTTCGTCGCCGCGCACGCCGCGACCCTCGACCACGCCATCGACCCGGACGGCGACCGCCGGTTCGAGTACTTCGGCCTGCGCACCGTGTACGACCGCTACCTGCTGCGCCACCCCACCAGCCGACTGGTGCTGGAGACCCCCCAGTACTGGCTGCTGCGGGTGGCCTGCGGTCTGTCCCGGACGGCCGACGAGGCGGTCGACTTCTACCGGCTGATGTCCAGCCTGGCCTACCTGCCCAGCTCACCGACCTTGTTCAACTCCGGCACCCGGCACACCCAGATGTCCTCCTGCTACCTGGTCGACTCCCCGCTCGACGAGCTGGACTCGATCTACCAGCGGTACGCCCAGGTCGCCAACCTGTCCAAGTTCGCCGGTGGCATCGGCATCGCGTACTCCCGGGTCCGCTCCCGGGGCGCGCTGATCCGGGGCACGAACGGGCAGTCCAACGGGATCGTGCCGTGGCTGCGCACGCTGGACGCGAGCGTCGCCGCGGTGAACCAGGGTGGCCGGCGCAAGGGCGCGGCCTGCGTCTATCTGGAGCCGTGGCACCCGGACATCGAGGAGTTCCTGCAACTGCGGGACAACACCGGCGAGGACGCCCGACGTACCCACAACCTCAACCTGGCCAACTGGATCCCGGACGAGTTCATGCGCCGGGTCGAGGCCGACGAGCTGTGGTCGCTGTTCGACCCGCACGAGGTGCCCGAGCTGCCCGACCTGTGGGGGGAGCGGTTCGACGCCGCGTACCGGGAGGCCGAGGCGCACTGTCGCTACGTACGACAGGTCCCGGCACGGGAGCTGTACGGGAAGATGATGCGGACCCTCGCCCAGACCGGCAACGGCTGGATGACCTTCAAGGACGCCGCCAACCGGCTCTGCAACCAGACCGCCGAGCCCGGCAACGTGGTGCATCTGTCGAACCTCTGCACCGAGATCGTCGAGGTGTCCAGTGACACCGAGACCGCCGTGTGCAACCTCGGCTCGGTGAACCTCGCCGCCCATCTCACCGACGGCGGCATCGACTGGGAGCGACTACGCGCCACGGTGCGGACCGCGGTGACCTTCCTCGACCGGGTCATCGACATCAACTACTACCCGACCGCGCAGGCGGCGGCGAGCAACCCCCGCTGGCGGCCGGTCGGACTCGGGCTGATGGGCCTCCAGGACGTCTTCTTCGCGCTGCGGCTGCCGTTCGACTCGCCGGCCGCGCGGGAGCTGTCCACCCTGATCAGCGAGGAGCTGTACCTGACCGCACTGGAGACCTCCGCCGACCTGGCGCGCGACTTCGGCGCGCATCCGGCGTATCCGCAGACCCGGGCCGCGCGGGGCCAGCTCCAGCCCGACCTGTGGGGTGTCGAGGGTACGCAGACCGCGCGGTGGGACGCGCTGCGCGAGCGGGTCGAGGCGTACGGGCTGCGCAACTCGCTGCTCGTGGCGGTCGCGCCGACAGCGACCATCGCCTCGATCGCCGGGTGCTACGAGTGCATCGAGCCGCAGGTGTCCAACCTGTTCAAGCGCGAGACTCTGTCGGGGGAGTTCCTCCAGGTCAACACCGCTCTGGTACGCGAGCTGAAGGCCCGCGGTCTGTGGACCGAGCGGATCCGTTCGGCGATCAAGCGGGCGGAGGGTTCGGTGCAGGACATCGCCGAGCTGCCGGCCGGCGTACGGGAGCTGTTCCGCACCGCGTGGGAGCTGCCGCAGCGGGCGCTGATCGACCTGGCCGCCGCCCGCGCCCCGTTCATCGACCAGTCCCAGTCGCTGAACCTGTTCCTGGCCGCGCCGACCATCGGCAAGCTCTCCTCGATGTACCTGTACGCCTGGAAGGTCGGGCTGAAGACCACCTACTACCTGCGCTCGCGCCCCGCGACGCGGATCCAGCAGGCCACCGTCAGCGCTGTCGCGCCCGCCGTCGCGGTTGACGCGGAGGCGCTGGCCTGCTCGCTGGAGAACCCCGAGTCGTGCGAGGCCTGCCAGTGACTCCCGCCGACAGCGCCACCACCGACGCCACCACCGCCGACACGAGGACCACGCACATGCTGCTCGACCCCGGGATGGACCTGACTCTCCGCCCGATGCGCTACCCGCACTTCTTCGACCGGTTCCGCGACGCGATCCGCAACACCTGGACGGTCGAGGAGGTCGACCTGCACGCCGACCTCGCCGACCTGGACAAGCTGTCGCCGGCCGAACGGCACCTGGTCAGCCGCCTGGTGGCGTTCTTCGCCACCGGTGACACGATCGTCGCCAACAACCTGGTGCTCAACCTCTACCAGCACGTCAACAGCCCGGAGGGTCGCCTCTACCTGTCCCGTCAGCTGTTCGAGGAGGCCGTGCACGTCCAGTTCTATCTCAACCTGCTCGACACGTACGTGCCCGACGAGACGGAGCGCTTCGAGGCCTTCGCCGCCATCGAGAACATCCCCTCGATCCGTCGCAAGGCCGAGTTCTGCTTCCGATGGATCGACTCCCTGAACGACCTGCGGGAGCTGCGGTCCCGCGAGGACCGGCGGACGTTCCTGCTCAACCTGATCTGCTTCGCCGCCTGCATCGAGGGGTTGTTCTTCTACGGCGCGTTCGCGTACGTCTACTTCCTGCGCTCCCGCGGCCTGCTGCACGGCCTCGCCTCGGGCACCAACTGGGTGTTCCGCGACGAGTCCATGCACATGGCGTTCGCGTTCGACGTCGTCGACACCGTCCGTGCCGAGGAACCGGACCTGTTCGACGACGACCTCGCCGACCAGGTTCGCCGGATGCTCACCGAGGCGGTCGAGTGTGAGGTGCAGTTCGCCGAGGACCTGTTGGGCCATGGTGTGCCCGGTCTGACGTTGGCCGACATGCGGGAGTACCTCCAGCACGTCGCCGACCGCCGCCTCGCCCAGCTCGGCATCGCCCCGCACTACGGGTCGAGCAACCCGTTCGGCTTCATGGAGTTGCAGGACGTCCAGGAGCTGTCCAACTTCTTCGAGCGGCGGGTGTCGGCGTACCAGGTCGGGGTGACCGGCACTGTCGCCTTCGACGACGATTTCTAGGCGGCAACCGATCCGGGGGCCTGGCGTCGCTTGGTGAGCCACCGCATCACGTGCAGTGGGTGCGACGCCGGGTCCGGGATCGGGTGGAAGACGTGTTCGACAGCGCCGTCGGCGACGATCAGCGTCAGCCGCTCGTAGAGCGTCATGTCGCTGGCGGTGCGGGTCGGCAACCGCAGCGCGTCGGCCAGGGTCAGCCTCGGGTCGGGGATCAGCGGGTAGGGCAACCGCAGTCGGTGCGCGAGTTCTCGCTGGTACCCGGTCGACTGCGCGGACAGGCCGTACACCCGGGCGGCGCCGGCCGCGCGGAGCTCGGCGTGGTGGTCGCGGAACCAGGCGGCCTGCTCGGTGCTGCCGCGCGCGCCATGGATCTCCAGCAGCCCGTTGGGCAGGTCGACGCCCGGTCGTCCGGTCAGCGGGTAGACGAAGATGACGCTGCGGCCGGGGCCGAGCGCGCCGAGATCGACCGGGCGGCCGTCGGTGCCGTAGAAGGACAGCGGTGGCAATCTGACGCCGACCAGCGCGATGGGGTCGGCGCCTTCGGCGGGACTGCCGGGTACGACCTGGGTCGCGGCGGCGTCCAGGCGCGCGTCCAGCGCGTCCCGCTGGGCGGTCAACTTGCCGATCCGCTCCTGGAGGTTGGTGATGGTGCTGCGGTACGTGGCCACCGCCGCCGCGCACACGTCGGTGTCGTCGGAACCATCGGCGATCGACTCGACGAACGGGCGGGTCTCCTCGACGGTGAGGCCGAGCGCCATCAGCTCCCGGATCTGCGCCACCAGGCGCACCGCGATCGGGTCGTACTCGCGGTAGCCGTTGCCCAGCCGCCGGGGTACGACCAGCCCGGCCGACTCGTAGTACCGCAGTGCCCGGACCGTAGTTCCGGTCCGGCGTGCCAACTCACCCACCCGCATCCCGCGACCCTAAACCCGCACCCCGGGGTACGGGTCAACGTGTCCATCGTCGCGGTGTCAGGGCCGCCGTTTCCTGCCAGTCTGGCTGCGAACAGGCAGCTTGAGCAGGGAGTGTGTGATGACGGCAATCAGTCGGGTGCGTGCTCGGCAGATCCTCGACAGCAGGGGCAATCCGACAGTGGAGGCCGACGTGGTCCTCGCCGACGGGTCGACCGGCCGGGCGGCGGTTCCGTCCGGCGCGTCGACGGGGGCGAACGAGGCGGTCGAGCTGCGTGACGGGGACCGGACGCGTTTTCACGGCAAGGGCGTCAGCACGGCCGTCGCCGCGGTCAACGGCGAGATCGCCGACGCGGTGCTCGGGCTCGACGCGGAGGACCAGGCCCTGATCGACGAGACGATGATCGCTCTCGACGGTTCCAAGGACAAGGGTCGACTGGGCGCCAACGCGATCCTGGCGGTGTCCCTGGCGACTGCGAAGGCGGCGGCGTTGGCCCACCGGCAGCCGCTGTACCGCTACGTCGGTGGCGTCGGCGCCCGCCTGCTGCCGGTGCCGATGATGAACATCATCAACGGTGGCGCGCACGCCGACAATCCGCTCGACTTCCAGGAGTTCATGATCGCCCCGGTCGGAGCGCAGACCTTCGCCGAGGCGGTCCGGATGGGCGCGGAGGTCTTCCACACCCTCAGGGCGTCCCTGGCCGCCGCCGGGCACAACACCAACGTCGGTGACGAGGGCGGCTTCGCGCCGAACGTCACGGACGCCGACGAGGCGCTGCGGTTCGTGCTGCGCGCCATCGAGGACTCCGGTTACCAGCCCGGCGTCGACGTGCGGATCTGCCTCGACCCGGCCAGCTCGGAGTTCTTCCGCGCGGGCGTCTACGACTACGTCGGCGAGGGACGCCGGCGCACCGTCGAGGAGCACATCGACTACCTGCTCGACCTGGTCTCCCGGTACCCGATCAGCTCGATCGAGGACCCGATGGCCGAGGACGACATCACCGGCTGGAAGCGGCTGACCGCGGTGGCGGGGGAGCGCGTGCAGCTGGTCGGCGACGACGTCTTCTGCACCGACGTCGACCGGCTGCGCGACGGGATCGACGGCGGCTACGCCAACGCGATCCTGGTCAAGGTCAACCAGATCGGCACCCTCACCGAGACCCTGGCGACGGTGGACGCCGCGCACAAGGCGGGGTACCGGGTGGTGATGTCGCACCGATCCGGGGAGACCGAGGACACCACCATCGCCGACCTGGCTGTGGGCGTCGGCTGCGGTCAGATCAAGACCGGCTCGCTGTCGCGCTCCGACCGCACGGCCAAGTACAACCAGCTCATCCGCATCGAGGAGGAGCTGGGCGAGCGCGCCCGCTACGCCGGAGGCCGCTGAGGGGTCTGCCTCGGTCCGGTGACGAGGTTCAGGTCGGTGAGGAGCTTCTCCACCCGGTCCCGGATCTCGTCGCGGATCGGGCGCACGGCGTCGACGCCCCTGCCGGCCGGGTCGTCGAGCTTCCAGTCCTCGTAGCGCTTACGTGCGGTACGGGGCACGCGTCGAGGCGATCAGCCGGCTCGGCCTCGACCGGCTGCGTACCGCCGGACGCGACACCGCACCGTTCCTGCTCCGCCTCGCCGACGGCGACGAGCTGGTCGCCCGCGCCGTCATCGACGCCTCCGGCACCTGGAACACGCCGAACGTCCTCGGCGCGTCCGGTCTGCGCGCGCGAGGGGAGGCCGACGCGGCGGCGTACCTGGAGCACGCGCTGCCGGACGTCCTCGGCGCCGACCGGGGTCGGTTCGTCGGACGGCACACCCTGGTGGTCGGCGCCGGTCACTCGGCCGCGAACACCCTGCTGTCCCTGGCGGAGCTGGCCGCCGTCGAGCCCGGCACCGAGGTGACCTGGGCCATCCGGGCCGCCGCGCCGACGCGTACCTACGGCGGCGGGGACGCCGACGCCCTCCCGGCGCGGGGCGCGCTCGGCGTACGGCTGCGTGCGCACGTCGACGCCGGACGGATCCGGCTGCTCACCGGCTTCTCCGTGCAGACGCTCACCCCGACGGGCGGCCGGGTGAGTGTGGCCCTACGGCACGGCGACGGCAGGGTCGAGTCGATCACCGTCGACCGTGTGGTCGCGGCCACGGGCTTCCGCCCCGACCACAGCATCGCCGCCGAGCTGCGGCTGGACCTCGACCCGGTGCTGGGTGCCACCCGTGCCCTGGCACCGCTGATCGACCCCAACGAGCACTCCTGCGGCACCGTGCCGCCGCACGGCGTGGACGTACTCGCCCACCCGGAGCAGGGCTACTACGCCGTCGGCATGAAGTCCTACGGCCGGGCACCAACGTTCCTCATGGCCACCGGCTACGAGCAGGTCCGCTCCGTGGTCGCCGCGCTGGCCGGTGACTGGGCCGCCGCCCGCGACGTCCAGCTCGACCTGCCCGAAACCGGTGTGTGCAGCAGTGACTCCGCCGTCTCGGCGGGCGGCGACGACTGCTGTGGGCCGCAACCGACAGGGCGCGGACTGTCGACCGGCATCTCCGGAGGGCTGCTGTCCGCACCGATCAGCCTCATCGCCCTCGACGCCGCGCCCGCAGGAGGTTGTTGCGCCAGCTGATCACCGGTTACGACGGTGCTCCTGGAGGTTGCACCGTGATGAGCGGTATACCTGTGGGTCATATTTATGAGCCAGAGGTATACCGCTCGGCAGAGCGAGACGCCGGGCAGCCCGCGCAGTCGGACGGTTCCCCCGAAGTGAGACTCCCTCCCGCCGGCGGCGCGGCCGGGCGGACCACCGCCAAGGCAGGCACCGTCACCGTCGGCTGGCACAGGCGACACACGTACGCGCGGACGGGCGGGCGACGAGTCGCTCGGCGGGAATCGGCCGGGCGCACCGTTCGCACACGCCGTAGCTGCCGTCGTCGACCCGTCGCAGCGCGACGTCCAGCTCGGCCAGGCGTCGGCGGGTGGCGTCCAGGACGGCGGTGAGCTGCGCGCGTTCGAAGGCGATCGTGCTGCCCTCGGGGTCGTGCTCGTCATCGGCGTTGGACGACCGGGACGCCTCGAAAAGACTCCGAAGGTCGCCGTCCAGGGCGGTGGCCTGGATTTCGGTCTGCTCGCGCAGCCGCAGCAACTCCTCGCGCACGGCGCTGGAATCCCTGTTCATGGCCGTTCCACAGTACCTGGGGGATGACCGTGGTCACATCACTGGCATTCCGAGACGACCGGTCATATCGTGGTGTCTCTCAGTCAGCCGGAACCCCGGGCGAGAGGAGTGCCACGAGATGCCACGAACGAAGTCGCCGGCCTCCGCCGGGACCCGGCAACGATTGTCCGACGCCGCGTTGGATCTGTTCCACCTGCGGGGCTACAACGGGACGAGCGTCCAGGACATCGTCGCTGCGGCCGGGGCGCCCAAGGGCACCTTTTACAACCACTTCGCCAGCAAGGAGGACCTCGCCCTCGACTCGGTGGCGAGATACTCCGCGGCGATGGGGCTCGAGATGCTCGACGAGAAGCGGGGCGGCACCCCGCTTGAGCGGATCACCGCTCATCTGAGGTACATCACCGGCCTCGGCGACACCATGGGTGACCGCGGATGCCTGCTCGGCAACTTCGCCACCGAGATCCCAGCGCACAGCGATCTCCTGCGCAACGCCGTCGACGCCGGCTTCGGCCGCTGGGTCGCCGCGCTCGCCACGGCGATCGAGCAGGCGCGGGCTGCTGGTGAACTGCACGGCGACGAACCCGCCACTGATCTCGCCGGCTTCGTCGTCTCCAGCTACGAGGGCGCGGCAGCGCGGGCGAAGGCATCCGGTGACCCGGCCGCCCTCCGGGAGTTCTTCACGATCACCACGGCCCGGATCCTCACCTGATCCGCGTCTGGTCCCCTCGGTAACAGTCCGCGTCGTTCCTTTCGACCCGGCCCGTACCCAATCCAAGACGACCGGTCGTACGCCCGCGACCGGGAAGCAGCACCTGCAATGAGGAGTGAGACATGAGCACGTACCTGATCAATCATTTGCGTATCCCGGGCGGAGTGCCGACCGAGGAGTCCCTGCGTTACCTGGAGCAGGTGCAGGCCACCACCGAGGCGTACGGCGCCAGGTGGCTCGTCCTGGATGCCCAGGTGCAGGTCCTCGAGGGCAGCTGGCCCGGTTCGGTCGTGCTCATCGAGTTCCCGGACGCGGAGACCGCCATGACCTGGTACAACTCGCCCGAGTACCAGGCGATCCTGGCGCTGCGCGTCGATCACACCATCAACGACCTGGTCCTGGTGGACTCCGTCGGCCCGGACTTCACTGTGGCCGGCTACGCGCGTCAGATCCGCACCCTGCTCGGCCAGTGACCAGCGCCCGCTGACCTGCCGTACCGCGATCCCCGCGCACGCCGCGCCGTGCGCGGGGATCGGCTACATGAAGTTGCGGGTGTGCAGGGCGGAGAGCGCCGCCGCCTCGTCGGGCCGGAAACCCAGGCGGACGAGGCGGCGCTGACGGCCCTGATCCATCGCGTGTTGCAGAGCCTGCACCCGGTCGAAGCCGGCGGACACGTCGTCCGGATGCCAACCACCCGCCGCGAGCAGCACCAGCGCGTCGAAGACGTCCGCGTTGAGCCCCGCCGTGTCGACCAGCGCGTCGTGGCGGCGGTGGATGGCCGCCCGCAGCCGGTCCCGCAGCAGCGGATCCAGCCGCGCCTGATGCTCCAGGTGTGCCATGCCGAACACCACGTGCCGGCGCTCGTCCTGCATGGCGAGCCAGCAGATCCTGCGGGTGACCGGGTCCGGGGCGTTCTCGTGCAGGAACGAGAGCAGGTCGACGAAGCTGCCCTCGCCGAGCACGGAGAGCAGGAACGACGCCAACGCGAAGTCCGACTCCGCGACGAGGGTGAACAGCGACTGCCGACCGCCCGCGGATGACGTGCCCATCTCGGCGCCCCGTAGCAGCGCCCGCCGGCTGAAGACCTCCATGTGCCGGGCCTCGTCGGCCATCTGCACGGCGAGAAGCTGCACCACCTCCCGAAAGTGCGGATGGATGCGCCCCACGAAGCGGGCCGGCACGACGAGGGCGGCCTGCTCGTTCTCGACCAGGTAGGTCATCACCTGCACCACCGCTGCCTCGACGTCGGCCGGCAGCGCGAACGGGTCGTTCCACGGCACCGCGGTCTGCGGGTCCCACTGTCGGGCGGCAGCCTGCGCGTACAGGTGGGGGACGATGTCGGCCCAGACCAGGTCGCGGTCGTCCAGGTCGAACCGGGCCTCCGGACCACCGGCTTCGAGCAGCGCGCCCCGGGCGCCGAGCCCCCACCTTGCGGGTGGACGACTGCTGAGCGCCGACGGCAGGGCCGGCCCGGCCCGCTCCGCGCCGAACCAGCGGTCGTCATCCGCCGACCCCCGGACCACCACCGCCACCAGCTCGTTCGCCTCGCCCCGATCCGGCCATTCGACCCGATGGCCCCGGCCACGACACCAGGCGGGCAGGTGGACGCGCAGCGCCGGGTCGCGTCCGGAGACCGCCAACCGGCCGCCGGGCGGCAACCCGGCCAGGGCGCGCTGCACGAGCAGGTGCGCGCCCCGGCCGAAACCCAGGTCACCCAGGTCGACAGCGGCACCCGGTGTCGCGCTCACGGCCGGTAGTCCGTGGCCGTCACCCGCCCGTCGGGGGAGTAGAAGCCGCTGGTGTCGACCGCATCGGCGAGGGCGTCATACCCCGTGGTGCGGCCCTCCCGCCAGGCCGTCAGCCCCTCCAGGTCGAGCAGCGGACGCACCTGCGGATCGGCGTACGACATGCCGAGCAGCAGCGTGCCGAAGAGCCGGACCCCGTCGGACTCCGGCGCGCGGACCGTCATGTTGCAGTGGTCGTAGCGTGGGGTCTGCGCCACGATCCGGGTGCTCTCGGGCGGTAACGTGCCCTCCTGGACGAACGCCAGGTGGTTGGCGTCGATCATGCAGGCGGCGTCGACCTCCCCGCCCACCAGGGCGCGGGCCGCGTCGCGCTCGCCGCCGATGTGGTCGCCGTGCAGGCCGACACCCACGTCGAAGCGGCGTACGTCGACAGTGACCCCGGCCGCCGCGAGGTGGTCCAGCGGAATCAGCGTCGCCTGTGGACTGTCGACCGCCCCGACGGCGACCACCCGTCCGGTGAGGTCCGCGATCTGGTGCACCGGTGAGTCCGCGCGAACCACCACGACCGAGGTGAGGTCCTGGTCGGTGTCGCGCATGGTGAGCGCGCGTACGGCCGTGCCGTTGGCTGCCGCCAGCCGCTCGGCCCGTACCCAGGCCAGGGGAGAGTTCCAGGCCGCGTCGAGCCGCCCGGCGAGGAGGTCCTCGACCTGTCGCTCGTAGTGGGAGTAGAGGACGAAGTCGAAATCCAGGCCCCGCCCGCGCAGCCAGGTGCGGAAGCCCTCCCAGATGGTCACCACCTTTGGGTCGTACGCGACCGCGCCCATGAGTACGGTTGGCGCGGGCATCAGCGGTTGGCCTCGTCCAGCAGCGGCAGCCCGGTGGCGAGCCGACCGACGAAGTCGTGCAGCGCGTCGGTGGTCGGCGCCATCACCCGGGCCGCGCGGGCGTCCCGGAAACGGCGCTCAAGGCCCAGCTCCTTGCGGAAGGCGCTGCCGCCGCAGAGCTGCATCGCGCCATCGGTCACGTCGGCGACGGTCTCGCCGGCGAGCGCCTTGACCTGGAGCACCCGCAGCATCGCGTCGTCACGGCCGGTCTCCAGTGCGGTGAGCGTGTCGCCCAGGAAGGCGCGCAGCGCGTCGGTGCGGATCATCAGCCGGGCGAGGTCGCGTCGGGTGACGGGCGCGTCGCGCAGGGCGGCGCCGGTGTGCGTGAGCGTGGTCCGGGTGAGATGTCGGCCGGCCTCGGCCACCGCGCTGTCGGCGAGACCGAGGCAGAAGGCGGCGTTGAGCACCAGGAACCAGGGCAGGACCGCACCGAGCGCGGTGTCGAGCCCGGCCCCGTCGGCCGCCATCCTCGCCGTCGCCGGCACCCGGAGTCCGTCGGCGGTCATCGGCCGGGAGCCGTTGCCCCGCAGGCCCAGCCCGTCGAAGTCGCCAGTCACGCTCAGGCCGGCGCTGTCGGCCGGCACCAGCCACAGCGTCATCGGGCCGGCGTCGCGGGTCAGCGGAAGGCTCGACCAGACGTAGCTGTTGGCCTCGCCGGCCGAGGTGACCCAGCTCTTACGGGCGTCCAGGCGGACGGTGTCGTCGTCGGCGGCTGTCGCGGTGCCGGTCGGCGACCAGAAGTGGCTGCGCGAGCCGTACTCGGAGAACGCCAACGTGGTGAGGTGATCGCCGGTGGCGATGGCCGCGCGGACGTCGTGCGGGCCGTGCGCCTCGATGACGGCGGTCGCCGCGTAGTGCATGAGCACCACCATCGCGGTGGACCCGCACTCGGCGGCCAGCCGCTCGATCACCTCGGCGACCGTCCGGATGCCGTGGCCGGCGCCGCCGACCTCGGTCGAGGAGGCCAGGCCGAGCAGGCCGGCTGCGGCGAGAGCGTCGACACCCGGACGGGGGAAGGCCCCATCCCGGTCGACGATCGGCGCCTGTGGGCGGATCACGTCGTCGATCACCGTGCCGAGCGTGTCCGCGGGATTGGTGGCGGTCTGGGCATTGTCGACAGTGGTCGTCATGCTCGGAACCCCTCAAGGCAGGCCGATGGGACCGCCGTCGACACTATCCGAACCCGAACCCGAACCCGAAGACGCAGCGCGAGCGTCGGATCACCGTCTGGCGCGGGCGTTGTCCCGGTGGGGTCGGCCGTGCCCGTCGTCCCGGTCGATGCGCAGCTCGCGCTCCAACTCGGTGATGACCGCCCGCAGGTCGTCCAGCCGTTGGGTGAGCGCGATCCGGTCCACCTCGTCCGGTACGCCGTCGCCGTCCTCGTCGTACCCGGGAGCCAGGCGCTCGGTCATCTCCAACCGGCGGGCCTCCTCCATGGAGTTCACGATGACCGCGATGAGGATGTTGAGCAGCAGGTTGACGGTGATGACCACGTAGCTGACGTAGTAGAGCAGCGTCCATGGTGAGATCGCCATGCCCTGCTCGATGAGGTCCGGCAGCGTCTCCAGCGACAACAGCACGAACAACGTCAGCAGCGATCGGCCGATGTCGCCGTACTCCTCCGGATACCTGTTGCCGAAGATCAGCCAGCCGGCCATGCCGTACACGTAGAGCGTCACCACGGCCAGGGCGAGGAACCCGGTGACGCCCGGCAGGCTGCGCCACAGCGCGGAGACGATGGTCCGCAGACCCGGTGAGAACCGGACCAGGCGGACCATGCGGGCGACCCGGACGACCCGCAGCAGCGCCGGGTCGCCGTGCAGGCCCGGGATGAAGATCGCCGCGATCACCACGAAGTCGAAGACGTTCCAGCCGTGCCGGAAGAAGTCCTGTGGGCGCCTGCCGTAGGCGGCCAGCCGGACGGCGATCTCGACGACGAAGACGGCCCGGAAGAACAGCTCCAGCGCGTGCAGCGCGGTGCCCGCCGGGCTCAGATCGTCGTACGTCTCCAGGCCGAGAACGATGCCGTTGGCGAGGATGACCACGACGATGGCGACCTCGAAGGGCCGCGACCGGGCGAGCCGGTCGCAACGGTCGGTCCAACCCGAGCGGTGCGGCGGCGGTGTGGACGGACCACCCCGCTGGGCGGGCGCGGGTGCGTCACTCACCAGGCGGCCGGCTCGATGGGGCGCGCCGGGGCCGGGGCCCACCTCCGGCCGTCGTCGTGGCGGTGCGGCTGGTGTGCGGGCATGCCCACCAGCCTAGCCAAGATCAACGACGCTGCGCGACCACGCCGTCCGTGCAGCGTGACTCGTTCGCTGCGCGTCGGTGCCATCCGTGCGGCGACGACACAAATCGCGAACGACGTTTGCGGTTTACAGTAAATCAGTGAGTGACACAGCCCCGAGCGGCCCCGAGCGGCAGCCGATCTGGAGCAGGCCCGAGCGCGGCAGCCGCGGCCCCGCTCCGGCGCACAGCCGCGACGCCATCGTCGTGGCCGCCATCACCCTGGCCGACACCGAAGGGCTGGCCGCGGTGTCGATGCGCGCCGTGGCCGCCGCGCTCGGCACCGGCGCCGGTTCCCTCTACCGCTACCTGTCGTCCCGCGACGACCTGCTGGACCTGATGACCGACCGGGCCGTGGGGGAGCTGCGCCCGTACCCGCAGGTGGAGGGCGACTGGTTGGAGACGATGGTGCTGCTGGGGCGCCGGCAGTTGGCGGTGTTCGGTGCCCACCCGTGGCTGCTCGACGTGATCCACCGGCCGTCCGGCATCGGCCCGCAGAGCCTGGCCTGGTTCGACAACTGCATCCGGATCCTGGAACCCGTGCGCTGCCCCGTCGCTGCCAAGTTCGAGACCATCGCGATGATGACCGGCGTGGTGAGCCTCTTCGCCCGCCGCGAGTCCGCCGCCGGGGCGTTCAGCTTCGCCGGAGTGGACCTTGCGGCATACCCGCACCTGGTCGCGGCGTTCAGTCAACCCTCCGGACCGGCACCCCGGGCGGACCTCGTCGAACGGACCCTGCGCAGTCTGCTGACCGGCCTGCTGCTCGGGGAGTCGACCGAGGCGGGCTGACCGCCTCCGGCGTACCGGTGGAGTCTGCCGTTCTTCGAACGCCGTTTCGTTGGCGGCGGAAGCGGGACGCGGGAGCGCCCGCGCCCGGGGTCACGTCGCGGTGGTGAGATATCGGCGGTAACCGAGAGCGGACTGCGCGAACCCGATGGACGCGTAGAACCGGTGGGCGTCGACACGCGCGGCGTTCGACACCAGTTGGACCTTGTAGCAACCGGCCGCCGTCGCCTCGTCGAGCGCCGCCAGCATGAGGGCCCGGGCGACTCCACGACGGCGCCAGCCGGGCGCGACCACAACGTTCTCCACCACCATGTACGGTCGCGCGCCATGGGTGAGGTTGGGGGCGACGAGGGTGTCCAGGGTGCCCACGAAGGTGTCCCCGGCGACGGCCAGCAGGAGGCGGCGGCCGGCTTGGGCGTGCAGGTCGCGCCAGGCGGTGGCGAGCCGAGCGGTGTCCGGCCGTGCGTCGTCGGGAGCGAGTTGCCACAGCACGTCGAAGACCAGCTCGGGGTCGTCCTGCGCCACGGCGGCGCGGACGACGAAGTCGCCGCCGCTCACCGGGCCGACGCCGCAGTGTCCAGGTCGGACCGCATAGCGTGCCGACATGGTGACCCGACGGGCCGGGAGAGCTGCTCATCGACGTGCCTCACCATGGCGTCGAGGATACGTGTGCGGCTTCAGCGCTTGGCGGGCGACGGCGACCGGGGCCCCGCCGCCCGCTTCGGCGATGAACCCGGTCAGGCCCGCGCAGCCCGGATGGCGTCGCGCAGCGGGGTGCTCGGCCGGCCGAGCAATCGGCTGAGGTCGTCGCTGTCGGTTGCCAGCTCGCCATTGGCGATCGAGTGGTCGAGCGCGGCGACGAAGCCGGCGGTGCCCGCGTCCAGGCCGACGTTCTCCAGGGCCGAGGCCAGCTCGGCGGCGGACATGTCCTGGTGGACGACGGTGGTGCCGGTCACCTCGGTGACGGCCTCGGCCAGCTCGTCGAAGGTGAACGCGGTGCCGCCCAGTTCATAGACGGCGTTGCCGTCCTCCTCCCGGGTCAGCGCGGCCACGGCCGCCCCCGCGTAGTCGGCCCGGGTCGCCGCGGAGATCTTGCTGCCGCCGGTGGCGCCGAGGATCGTGCCGGACCCCAGGTACTGCGGGAGCTGGTCGGTGTAGTTCTCGGTGTACCAGCTGTTGCGCAGCACGGTGTAGGTCAGACCGGACGCGGCGAGGACCTCCTCGGTGGCCTTGTGCTCCGGGGCGAGCGGGTTCGCGGTGGTGTCGGCCCTCAGGATGCTGGTGTAGACGAGACGCTCCACCCCGGCGAGCTTGGCGGCGTCGATGACCGCGGTGTGCTGCGCGACGCGCTGACCGGGAGTGTCGCCGGAGATGAGCAGCAGGCGGTGTACGCCGGCCACGGCGCCGGGCAGCGTCGACGGGTCGTCGTAGCTGGCCTTACGGATCTCGACTCCGCGTGCGGCCAGGTCGGCGGCCTTCTCCGGGCTGCGGACGATGGCGGCGATCTCGGCGGCGGGTACGCCGCTGTCGAGCAACTGCTCGATCACCAGGCGGCCCAGCCGGCCGGTGGCGCCGGTGACGGCATAGGTGGGCATGGGAACCTCCGGAGGGTGGGAACGAATCAGTAAGCACTTACGAATCTACAGCACTAACCGATAGGCGGCGTGAGATAGGCTGGTGAGGTGAGCGACATGCCGGCCCAGGACCCGGCGGGGCCTACCCAGGAATTCGTCAGCGATGTCTTCGCGCGGGGTTGCACCTCCCGTGCGGCCTTCGAGGACGTCACCTCGAAGTGGGCCTCGCTGGCCCTGTTGGCGCTCGGCGAGGGCCGCTACCGGTTCAACGCGCTGCGTCGCCGCATCGACGGGGTCAGCGAGCGGATGCTCTCCCAGACCCTGCAGACCCTCGAACGCGACGGAATGCTCACCCGCGAGGTGCTCACCGCGATCCCACCGCGCGTCGAATACTCGCTGACCCCGCTCGGCGCCCGGGTCGCCGAGCAACTGCGTGGCCTCGCCGATCTGCTGGAGGCCTCGGTGCCCGAGTTGCAGACCGCCCGCGACAGCCGCGAGCGCGACCGGGGCTAGGACGCTCCCGCGCCGGCTTCGCTTCGCGCCACGACCGTCCGTGGGCTCTGGCGGATGCGCTGGCTCGCCACGACGCATCCCAGCACCACCAGCGCCGCCGCGATCGAGGCGGGGGAGACCACCTCGCCGAGCAGCAGCGCCGACCACCCCAGGGTCAGCACCGGTTGGGCGAGTTGGACCTGGCCCACCTGCGCTATGCCGCCCCTGGCCAGGCCCGCATACCAGGCGAAGAAGCCCAGGAACATCGAGACCCCGGTGAGATAGCCGAACGCCGACCAGCCGAGAGCGTCGGCCCGGGGCGGACTGGCGGCGGCGGCAACGGCCGTGATGGGAACGGTGATGGGCAGCGAGAGCAGCAACGCCCAGCAGATCGTCCGAGCGCCGCCCAACTCGCGGGCGAGCGCGCCGCCCTCGGCGTAGCCAAGGCCGCAGAGCACGACCGCCGCGAGTAGGAACAGGTCGGGCAGGGTGAGGGCCCCGCCTACCGCGCCGCTGGCGCCGAGAAAGGCGAGCACCGCCAGCAGTCCGCCGGCGCTCACGATCCAGAACAGCGGCGGCGGGCGTTCGCCGGCCCGCAGCACCGCGAACACGGCCGTCATCGCGGGCAGCGCGGCGATGACGACCGCGCTGTGCGCGGAGGTCTGGGTGAGAAGCGCCATCGAGGTGAACAGGGGAAAGCCGACGATGACTCCGAGGGCGACGATCGGCAGCCGTTGCCACTGACCGCGGGTAGGCCGCGGTGCGCCGGTGACACGCAGGTACGCCCATGCCAGCAGCCCCGCGCCGACAGCCCGGCCGAAGGCGACGAACCACGGGTCGAGTTGCTGCACGACGATGCGGGTGGCGGGAAGCGACAGGCTGAAGCCGAGCACGCCCAGGGCGCCGAGGCCGAGCCCGACGATCCGATCCGCTGTTACCGTGGTTCTGGCAGTAGCGCTACTCTTGTCCCTCATGGAAAACGGTAACGCAGCTCAGCGCGTTATCCAAGATCTGCGGAGTCTCGCGGCCGCCGCCGGTCCCGGTGCCCGGCTGCCCTCGGTACGCGAGCTGACCGCCCGACATCAGGCCTCGCCGGTCACCGTCGCCGAGGCGATCCGTCAGTTGGCGGCCGAGGGGCTGATCGAGGCGCGACCCGGCCGAGGCACCTTTGTGGCCACGCCACCGGAAGAGCCGGGCGTACCCGACCTGTCCTGGCAGACCGTTGCGCTCGGGCCCCGCCGGTTCGGTCAGGATGAGATGCAGGCGCTGTTGGCGCTGACGCCCGCCGGAACGATCCCGCTGTCCGGTGGCTACCTCCACGCCGACCTGCAGCCTGCCGCTGCGCTCGGTGCCGCCCTCACCCGAGCCGCCCGCCAGCCCGCGAGCTGGCAGCGTGGGCCGGTCGAGGGTCGCGCGGACCTGCGCGCCTGGTTCGCCCGCGAGGCCGGGGCGGGGCTGCACGCCGAGGACATGATGATCTGCCCCGGTGGGCAGGCCGCCCTGTCGTCGGCGTTGCGGGCGCTCACCGCGCCCGGCGACGCCCTGCTCGTCGAGTCGCCGACCTACCTGGGTGCGTTGGCCGCGGCCCGCGCGGCCGGGCTGCGGGTGGTGCCCGTGCCGGCTGACGCCGACGGGGTACGGCCCGACCAACTCGCCGCCGCGTTCGCCCGCACCGGCGCCCGGCTCTTCTACTGCCAGCCCCTGTACGCCAACCCGCACGGCGCGACGCTGGCGGAGCACCGTCGGGCGCAGGTCGCCGAGGCCGTACGCGACGCCGGGGCGTTCCTGATCGAGGACGACTACGCCCGTGACCTCACCATCGACGATCCGGCTCCGCCACCACTGGCCAGCGATGATCCCGACGGTCACGTCATCTACCTGCGTTCGCTGACCAAGTCGACCGCCCCCGGGCTGCGCGTCGCCGCCATCGGAGCCCGTGGCCCGGCCGGGGCGCGACTGCGCGCTGCGCGGCTGCTCGACGACTTCTTCGTCGCCGGACCACTGCAACAGGCGGCGATCGACTTCCTCACCTCTCCGGCGTGGTCGCGGCATCGCCGGGCACTGCGCACAGCCCTCCGGACGCGCCGTGACGCGTTGCTGACCGCACTACGCCGGCATCTGCCAAGCCTCGCTCCACAGTCGATCCCACGCGGCGGCATGCACCTCTGGGTGCGCCTCGCGGCCGGCACCGACGACGCGGCACTGGCCGCTGCCGCGGCGGCCGAAGGCGTCGCCGTCTTTCCGGGCCGGCCCTGGTACGCGGCCGAACCGCCGGCCCCGCACCTACGCCTCACCTACGCGGCAGCCGCGCCCGAACTCATGGACGAGGCCGTTCGACGCCTCGCCCGCGTCCTCCGTTGAACACTGGGGACGCCTGGCTGGGTGGCGTCGTGCGCGCGGGTCTCAGGTGTTCAGCGTCTCGCGTGGCGGCACACCGAAGCTGGCGTGGTATCGCGCGGTGAACCTGCTGTGGCTGGCGAATCCCCACCGACTGGCGATCGCCGAGACCGTCTCCTGTCTCGGGTCGGCGCGTACCAGGTCGTGGTGTGCCCGCACGAGCCGGACCCGACGCAGGTAGGCCATCGGGGTGGTGCCGAGGTGACGGCGGAAGGCGAGTTGCACGGCCCGGAGGGAGACGCCGGCGGCGCCGGCGATGTCGGCAGCGCTGATGTCCCGGTCGGCGTGTTCCTCCAGAAACGTGATCGCCCGTCGCAGCGTGGCGGTGGTGGCGTCGTTCCGGTCCGCGGCGGTCGGTTCGGTGAACGCGGTGTTGGGGAAGATCGCCAGCGCCGCCGCGGCCAGCATCCGGGCGGCGTTGCCGATCACCAGCGACTGCGCCCCGGCGACCGGGCTGTTCAACACCACGTCGCGGACGAAGCTGGTGGTGTTGCGCCACTGCCGGGCGAGGGCAGTGTTGGCGGCACCCAGCTCGGTGAACTCGATCCGACCGGGCCGGCGAGCCGGCGCGGTGGTGGCCACCTGCGCCAGCACCGACAGGTCCAGCACGCACAGCTCCACCTCACCGGGATGCCAGTGGACGGTGCACGGCTCCTCCGGCCTGGTGACGAGGAAGACCTCGCCGGGGCCGAACCGGTGGGCCGATCCGGCGCAGGAGCGATCAACGTGCGCGGTGCGGGTGCGACCGATGACCAGCCCGCCGAGGGTGCTGGCATCGATCTCGAGGTACCCGGTCTGGCGGGTGGTCGCGATGGCGAAGGGGCCGGTGTCGACGCGGTGGTGGGTGAGCCGGTATCCGTTCCTGCTCTGAATGCGCAGCTTCGGGTCGTACGTGGCGGACAGGAATTCCTGGATCGTCGCCGGGTCACGGCTGTCGAACTCGTGGGTCTGCACTGGCGATGACGTCATCCGCTGTCTCCGTCCGGTGGAGGTGCCGCCGGGTGCTGGAACGGGTGCCGACGGCAGGTTCGGGACGTGCCGGGGTGCTCGGCGGTGACCCGGCACATCGTTGGCCGGCGGCGCGGTGGGATGGAACGTCGCGAGCGGGACGGCAGCGACCGGTTGAGCGTGTCGGATCTGGTCTGACCATTAAGCGACTGGGACGCAATATCTGTAGATGGGAATGTCACCATACGACAATCACCGACGCGCCGTCCTGCGAATCACTGTGCTGTGTCGGCAGCTCGACTTCGTTTTCCGGCTAGCGCGCCAAATGGCTCTACGTCTGCTGTCCTAGCCACCCTCGTGGCCGACAGCGAAATCTTGTTCATGATTCGTCGGAGGACGACCGGGTCACTGCCGGGAGGCCGACCCACGGAGGGGGAAGCGTTGGACAGTACCGATCCTGACCGCGTCGCTCGGCTGGCCGTCGCCGAGGCGCTGGCCCGGGTGGCGGACGAGGACAGCCTGGGTCTGGGCGAGGGAGACGCGCTGGAGAGGCTCGGGCGTGGGCTCCGTGAGGTGCTGCGCCGCGCACTCGACGACCGGGTGCCAGTGACCACACCCGAGTTCGTCGACCTCTGCCGCGACCTGGGTCTGCACCGTGACGCCTTCGACCTGCTGGGGCACTATCTGATGACCGCGTTGCTGACCCAGCACGTCGGACCGGACGCCCTGATCCGCGTCGGGGTGCTCTTCGGCACCGTCGGGCGTTACCTGCCCGGTGCCCGTCCGGTGGCCCACCACAACGAAAGTCCCGCGGCACGGCGACGCGACGTGCGCTCGGACAACAGCGTCGTCGGTCGGTACCGCCGGACCAAGCTGCCGGAGCACCTCCCCAACCCGCCGAGCTGGACCTGTACCGGATGCGGCCGAGAATGGCCCTGCGCCACCAAGCAGAGCCAACTGCTCGCCGAGTTCGGTGGCGCGCGCGCCTCCCTCGCGGTCTATCTCGGTTCCTGCCTCGTCGCCGCCGCTGAGGACCTGCCCACGTTGCCGCTACCCCGGGTCCGGCTCCGATTCCTGGGCTGGTTGCCGCGCGCCCGGATCTGACCGGGTCGTCGACAGGCACCGGTCGTCCGGTGCCCTGAACCGGACAGCTCGGTGCCGGTGCCGACTGGACACTGCGCGAGCACGGGGTGACCCGCTGCTGCCCGACCCGGCGTTGCACGCAGGTCGGGGCAGGGTGTTCATCGTGCGCACCCGCTGCGTACGGCGGCTGTTCACCGCCTTCTCCGAGGCTCCTTGATCGAAAGAGCATTCGCTTGATCGAGGAGAGGCTCTCAGGTGAGAGACAAGCATCCCGAAGAGACCGAGCACGCGCAGCTGTCCCGGCGCAAGCTGGTCAAGTACGCGGGCGTCGGCGCGACGCTGGCTGCGGCCAGCCCACTGGTCGGGGCGGGCGCGGCCTGGGCGGACGAGGACCGCCGGCCGGGTGACGACGACAAGACCGACCGGGGCAACTCCAAGAACCGGGCGTGGCGTGCGGGCGACCACCACATCCACTCCGAGTACAGCGGCGAGTTCGACACCACGAAGTCCCCGATCGTCTTCCACAAGGGCGCGGACGCGGTCTACCCGATCGTCACCAACGCCATCATGGCGAAGAACTTCGGTCTGACCTGGGCGATGTGCACCGACCACGGTGGACCGACCCACTCGAAGGTGAACATCGAGCAGGCTTACCCCGACCTGCTGCGGTCCCGCAAGCTGGTCCCCGAGGTGCTCCAGTTCTGGGGCATGGAGTTCGACGCGCCATCGCTGGACCACCACACGCTGATGATCCCGCGCCACGAGGACGAGGCGAAGCAGCTCTTCGAGCTGGAGAGCCGGTTCGCCAAGTACGACGCGTTCCCCACCGATCCGGCCCGCGACACCGAGGCCAAGATGGTGGAGTTCCTCAAGGTCGCCCGGGGCATGCCGCACAAGCCGCTGGTGATCGCCCACCACGCGTCCCGTTCGGCGCCCGGTCTCGGCGTCTACGGCCAGGACACCCCGCGCGAGTTCCGCAACGGCAACAACGCCGCGCCGGACGTCTACATCGGCTTCGAGGGCGCGCCCGGTCACCAGGCCGGCCCGCTCAACAGTGGCAAGCGGGGCGGCTACGGCAACCACCCCACCTACGGCGGCTTCGACCAGATGACCGCCCGGGTCGGCGGCCTGTGGGACTCACTGCTCGGCGAGGGCCGGCGCTGGTGGATCACCGCGACCTCGGACTCGCACGTGCACTGGACCCGGGGCGGCTCCGACTTCTGGCCGGGCGAGTACAGCAAGACCTACGTGCACGCCCGCCAGGACTACGGCGACATCATGGACGGCCTGCGCAACGGCCGGATCTGGGTCACCACCGGTGACCTGATCCGCAGCCTCGACGTCACCGCCACGTCCCAGGGCAGGACCGCCGAGGTGGGCGAGACGATCACGGTGAGCCGTCGCAGCCGTACCGATGTCGAGATCGAGATCACCTTCCGCCCGCTGGGTGGGGTGAACGCGAACGGCGACCGGCCCGAGGTCCGCAGGGTCGACCTGATCGTCGGCCAGATCACCGGCCCGAGCGCCAGCCTGGACGCCGACACCAACCCCAGCACAACTGTGGCGGCCCGGTTCGGCCCGCGCGACTGGCGTCGGCAGGGCGACACCTACGTCATCCGGCACACCTTGCGCAATGTCGAGGCGGACACCTACGCGCGGGTGCGTGGCACCAGCACCGACGAGGCCGAGCCGCTCGCCGACGGGCTGGAGAGCCCGTGGGACGACCTGTGGTTCTACTCGAACCCGGTCTTCGTGCACGTGCGCTGACCGAGCTCGGTAGCGACATCGCTGGCCTGTCCGGCACCGCTCGACGGGCGACGTCGGGCGGTGCGGGGCGGCCCCGCCCCGCCGCATCCAGGTCAGTCGGGCCTGCTGCGGCGGGCTCGGGGGGTGGCGGTTCGCCCGCTCCGCGCCGTCGCGGCGCCGGTCCGGCGCGCAGCGGGCGCCGCCGTCGCCGAATCGGCCTGGACCTGTGTCACCACCTCGCAGAGGTCGCGCAACGGGTCCACCGCCTGGGCCGAACAGGCGACCTTCTGGAGCAGTGACCGCAGCGTCGCCGACTCGGTCGGAGTGAGCGCCCCCAGCAGGTGCGACTCGACCTGCCGCAGTGCCAACCGCCGCTGCTCCCACGCGGCACGGCCGGCGTCGGTGACATCGACCAGCCGGTTGCGTCGGTCGGCCGGGTCCGCGCGCCGGGCGACGAACCCGGGCCGCTCCAGGTCATCGATCAGGTACGTGAGGACGGTGCGGTCGATGCCGATCTCCTCGGCGATCGCGCCCTGGTTTCGGGCCGGCCCGTTGCTGGCCGCGGTGAGCAGTTGGTAGCCGCGCGGGCCACCGGGGAAGTCGGCGAGCGCGTGCTCGGCCGCCCGGACGTAGCCGCGGAAGACGATCCCGAGCATCCAGCCCAGGTCGTCGTCGAGCGGATCGGGCCGGTCCGGCCGGTGAGAGGCACCCGTCATCCCCCGACAATAGCGCAGTGAGCCAGACCTTGTTGGCAGAAGATGTTCTGTGTGGCATAAGGTTAAGGTTGCGACGCATCGTCCGAGGCGTCGGGGAAATCGGGAGGCTCGCAGATGAGCGACTACGGCCACGACCTGGTCTTCGGCTCCTTCGTCACGCCCAGCGCTGACAATCCGGGCCGCGCGGTCGGTGTCGCTGTCCTGGCCGAGCAGGTCGGGTTTGACCTGGTCACCTTTCAGGATCACCCCTACCAGCCGGCGTTTCTCGACACCTGGACGCTGCTGAGCTTCGTGGCGGCCCGCACCAACCGGGTGCACCTGGCGGCGAACGTGACGAACCTGCCACTGCGTCCGCCGGCGGTGCTCGCCCGCAGTGTGGCCAGCCTGGACCTGCTCAGCGGTGGCCGGGTCAACCTCGGCCTCGGGGCGGGGGCGTTCTGGGATGCCATCGAGGCGATGGGCGGCCGGCGGCTGACCCCCGGCCAGGGCGTACGAGCGCTGGAGGAGGCCATCGAGGTCGTCCGTCAGCTCTGGGACGTCGAAACGCGCGGCGGAGTGCGGGTCGACGGCGAGTTCTACCGGGTCGTCGGCGCCAAGCGTGGTCCCGCTCCCGCCCACGCGGTGCCGATCTGGCTGGGTGCGTACAAGCCCCGGATGCTCCAGCTCACCGGTCGTCGGGCCGACGGTTGGCTGCCCACGCTGGGCTACCTCCAGCCCGGTGACCTGACCAAGGGCAACGCGATCATCGACGACGCCGCGCAGCAGGCCGGCCGATCCCCGCGGGACGTGCGTCGGCTGCTCAACGTCACCGGAGAGTTCTCGACCGTCGGGCGCGGCCCGCTGAACGGGCCTGCCGAGCAGTGGGCCGAGGAGCTGGCCGAACTGGCACTGGAGGAGGGCGTCGGCACCTTCATCCTGGGCAGCGACGACCCCGACGACCTGCGCCGCTTCGCCGGCGAGGTGGCCCCTGCCGTCCGCGAGCTGGTCGCCGCCGAACGTGACCGGGGCGCGACTCCGGAGCGTACGCCGGAGCCGGAGCCGGTCGTTGCGCCGCCGGTCCGGGCGAGCCGCGCCACCGCGACCGGTGGTGCGTTCGCCGTGGTGCCGACCCCGGACGACGGCGTACGGCGAAGCGAGCAGCAGGTGTGGGACGAGTCGACCCGGCCGACCGGGCCCGCGCCCGACCCGGAGCGCACCTACACCCCGCAGGAGCAGGCCACCGGCGCGCATCTCGTGCAGATCCACGACGGCCTGCGCGCCGAGCTGGCCCAGATTCACGACCTGATCGAGCAGGTGGCGGCCGGCGAGATCGACGCCGACGCGGCGCGGTCCCACATCAACACGATGACCATGAGGCAGAACCGGTGGACCCTCGGCGTCTACTGCGAGTCGTACTGCCGCATCGTCACCACCCACCACACGATCGAGGACCAGTCGTTCTTCCCCAGATTGCGGGCACGTGACCCCCGACTCGGCCCGGTGGTCGACCGGCTGGAGCAGGAGCATCACGTCATCCACGACGTGCTGGAGGGTGTCGACCGGGCCCTGGTCGCGTACGTCGGGTCTCCGGACGGCCTCGCCGAGCTGCGGGCCGCGGTGGACCTGCTGACCGACGCCCTCCTGTCGCACCTCAGCTACGAGGAGCGGGAGCTGGTCGAGCCGTTGGCGCGGTTGGGCATCGCCTGATCAACGCGCCGGAGGCGGTGGCTCGGGGTTGCCCCGATCCAATCTGAGAGACTACTCTCGAAACATGTCTCTCAAGAATCCGTATGGGGATTTCGAGATCAGCGAGCCGCAGGCGCTTCGGGCGTTGGCCCACCCGGTCCGGCTGGCGATCCTGGAGCACCTTCAGCGGCACGGCCCGGCCACGGCCACCGGGCTCTCGCCGCACGTCGGCGCCACACCGTCGGTGGTCAGCTGGCATCTGCGGCACCTCGCGACGTTCGGCCTGGTCCTCGACTGGGACGGTGCCACCAGCAAGCGGGAACGTTGGTGGCAGGCGGTAGCCCGAGGCTTCCGCTTCACGGTGCCCGAGGGCACCGAGGGGCAGTCCGCCAGCCAGCAGCTACGCGGCGAGATGTTCGCCCGCAACGCCGAGGCACCTCAGCAGTGGCTGTTGCATGAGGAGCCCCGACTGGACCCCGAGTGGCGCACGCTGGCCGGCATGGCCGACACGCGGTTCGTGGCCACCGCCGACGAGCTGCGGCAACTGGAGGAGTCCATTGAAGAGCTGATCGCCCCGTACGTGCGGCGCAAGGAGGGGTCGGCTCCGCCCGACGCGCGGATCGTCCGGATGCTGCGCTACCTGCTGCCCGAGCCGGGGGACGAAGCCCCGGCCGAGCCCGGCGACGACGACACGGCCACGTCGTGACCGCCGCCACCGACGCCGCCACCGACACCGGGCCCCCGCCGGCCCTGCACCGTGACCGGCGGTTCCGCACCTTCTGGATCAGCGAGACGATCTCCCACTTCGGCGATCGGATCAGTGAGCTGGCCCTACCGCTGATCGCCGTAACCCTGCTCACCGCGACACCCGTGCAGGTCAGCGTCCTCACCGCGCTGATCTGGTTGCCCAACCTGCTGGGCCTGTTCCTGGGCGCCTGGGTGGACCAGCGCACCCACAAGCGGAGACTGCTGATCATCGCGGATCTGATCCGCGCCGCAGTGCTGCTCAGCCTGCCGGTGGCCTACCTGTTCGACGCGATCACCCTCACCCAGCTCTACCTGGTGGCACTGCTCACCGGCTTCGGCGCGGTGCTCTTCGCCATGGCGCGTCAGGCGTTCTTCGTCGGCCTGGTGCCGCGATCGGCGTACGTGGACGCGAACAGCAAGCTGAGCATGAGCCGCTCGCTATCCTTCATCGCCGGCCCGGCCGTCGGCGGTGGGCTGGTCCAGGCGCTCAGCGCGCCGGTCGCGATCGTCGTCGACGCGGTCTCCTTCCTCGGCTCCGCGCTGCTGCTCAGCCGCATCCCGGTGACCGAGCCCCCGCCCCCGCCGCGTCGGACGTCCACTCTCGGCCTGGTCCACGAAGGGCTCGTGCTGGTGCTGCGGCACCCGGTGCTGCGGGCCGCCCTCGGCTGCACCAGCACTGTCAACTTCTTCACCTTCATCGCCGGCGCGCTGCTGGTGCTCTACGCCAGCCGCGAACTCGACCTGTCAGCCGGCGCGATCGGCATCGCCCTCGGTTTCGGAGCGCTCGGCGGATTCGCGGGCGCGGCGCTCGCACCTCGGATCTCACGCGCCATCGGCCTGGGCCGTACCGCCATGATCGGCGCGGTGCTCTTCCCCGCGCCGCTGGCGCTGACCGCGCTGGTTTCCGGACCGACCTGGACGAAGGTGGCCATGCTGGCGGCCATCGAGCTGGTCTCCAGCGTCGGCGTGATGCTGATGGACGTGAACCTCAACGCCCTGCTCATCGCCGTGACACCCGAAGACGCGCTGGCACGCCGGGCCGGTGCCTACAGTGCCGTCAACTACGGCATCCGACCGCTCGGCGCGCTGGTCGGCGGTGCGTTGGGCACCACCATCGGGCTGCGACCCACCCTGGCCATCGCCGGCCTGGGTGGCATGCTCGCCGTGCTGTGGTTGCTCGCGTCACCGGTGCGCCACATCCAGACCCTCGACGCCGCCTGAGGGCTGCGGCGGCGCTTGACCGTGCCGCGGTGGGCGGCAACCACCCGGACGAGCGACATACCTCTGAGTCACAAATATGCCACTGAGGTATACCGCTCGTTGGACTGACCGTGCGGCTGCCCTGTCAGCAGCTCGCTCCGTGTCGGCCCGGCCGTGCGGCCCGGCCGGCGCGGGTCAGCCGGCGCGGGTCAGGCAGCGCGGCCCTGCCGGCCCCGGGTCAGGCGGCGCGGGTCAGGCGGCCTCGGCCAACAGGATCCGGGCCAGCTCGGCGGGCTGGGAGAACATCGGCCAGTGGCCGGTGTCCATGGTGACCAACCGCCAGTGGTCGCTGGTCAGCAGTTTCGCCACCGTGTCGTTGGGCTCAGGCCCGTCGAGCAGACACTTGACGTACGTCGCCGGCAGTTCACCCAACGGCCGGGTCAGCACGGCCGGCTCGGTCAGCGTGGCCCCCGGATGCGGCGTGGAGCCCTCGATCAGCCGGGCGACCTGCTCGTCGGTGAGACCCTGACCGTCGAGGTCGGCCGCACCCAGCGGAGCCCAGTAACCGTTGTTGCCGGCGATCTGCGCCTCGAAGGCCGCCTGACCCTGCCACCAGCCGGAGGCGAACGACCCACCGTCGACCGGCACCTCGGAGTCCACGAAGACCACCCGGGCCAACCGCTCGCCGATCCGCTCGGCGGCCTGACCCACCGGAATGCCCGAGTAGCTGTGCCCCACCAGCACCACGTCGCGCAGGTCGCCGCGCTCGATCTCGTCGACGATGTCCTGCACGTGGGTCTGCTGCCCGGCGGGCACACCCCGCTTCTCGGCGAGGCCGGAGAGGGTCAACGCGTGGGTGCCGTGGCCGGCCGCCCGAAGTGGTGCCACCACCTCGTCCCATGCCGACGATCCCAGCCACGCCCCCGCCACCAGTACGAATTCAGCCATGGGCGGGACCCTAGCCGCACCCTCCGACAGCCCCGATGCGTCAGGACCAGGTGCGGGCCTCGGCCGCGAACACCTCCGGTGGACTCTCCACCGGAAGCACACAGAGCAGGTGGCCACCGGGCGCCCGCAGGATCCGGCACTCCAGCCACTGCGCCACCTCGGTGGCACCCAGGGCCATCAACCGTTCGGTCTCAGCAGGCACGTCGTCGGTCTCGATGTCGAGGTGGAAGCGCGGCGTATCGTCGACCGCCTGGACCGCGGTGACCAGCCCTGGCAGCGCCTCGTGCAGGGCGACGAACTGCGGCTCGGCGGGATCGGACCGGGTGCTGACGCCGAGCGCCGCCGACCAGAACTCCGCCGCCCGGGCGGCCTCCGCCTTGGGAGCGTCGATCAGTAGCGCGTACACGCGGCTTCGGTGCATGCCGGCCAGGATATCGAGAATGTAAATGTGTTGCTGGACGGCGCGTGGCATCCGAGGGCCGTTGACCGCGCGGACTCAGCCGGTGGCGTCGAGGTGGGCCGCGATCTGCCTGGGCAGCGGATAGCTTCGTTCGGCCGGCAGGTGGTCCGCGGCCGCCCGCACGTCCTTGGCCCGCACCAGTTCCCGTACGCGGTGGACAGTGGGGGTGATGTCCGTGACGCTGACCGTCCAGTCGTCGACGTACCGGGCGACGGCTTCGCCGGACAGTCCGACCTGCAACGACCGGTGGGGCAACGCGCTCAGGTGCAGTGTCCGTTCCGGATCCCACTGCACCCGTACCGGGCTGGCCTTGAGTTGCCGCGACCACGTCGCCCGGTCACCGTGCAGGCCCTGGTCGTAGTGACTCAGACAGGCTCGCGCCAGCGCCCACTCGAAGCCCTCCCGCGTGATGTCGATGGACAGCACGCGCTCCTGCCCGGGCTTGGTGGCCCAACCGCAGCGGTACATCATCCACAGGAACGACGGCTTGATCCAGGTCATCCTTTCACGCTTGAAGGGGGCCACGAAGCGACCGGCGGCCACCGCCGGCAGCGCGATCTCCGGTGGGTACGCCTGGTACACGGTGATCGTGTCGGCCGAGAATCGAGCACGGATCTGGCGGGCAGGAACGGACACCCTGCGATCTTCACCCATCGGAGCGCACCCCCTCCACCGGGATTTCGTACCCCGGGCCGGGGGAGAGCCGGTGCGGACCCGGCGGCTGCCGGATTGAGGACTCAGGCGTGGTCCCGGGCGGGCGGCCCGATCTCAACGGGCATCCGGTAGATCTGGACCGGGTATTCGACGGTCGAGATCCCGCCGTTGAGCCCGGCGGTCAGGTGCAGCTGGGCCGCCGGCATCCACAGCCGGGCATCGGCGTCGAGCCACATCGCGTCCACCCAGGCCAGTCGGGGGTCGGCGACGAGCGTCCGTACGCCGCCGTCGGGTGCGAGGACGAGGACGCGCCGTCGTTCCAGGTCGCTGAGGTAGATGCTGCCGGCGGCGTCGATGGCCGTGCCACCGGTGCTGGGTGTGTCACACCAGCGTTCGACCCCCCGGGCCAGCTCGTCGGCGGGCACCAACGGGTCGTCCAACCAGCGGGTGGCGATCCGGGACATCCCGCCGGAGGCCGGCTGGTAGTAGAGCCAGCGACCGTCCGGCGACACCTCCAGCTGGTCCACGTGCAGGCGTACCTCGGTGCCGTCCGGGTCACGCAGCTCGCGACCGTCGGCGACCACCGGGCCGCCCGCCGTGCTCGGATGCCCGTCCAGCACCCGTCTCGCCCGACCGGAGTCGAGGTCGAGCACGATGAGGCCAGCCGCCCCGGCGTCGCTGAAATACGCCACCCGGCCGTTGAATCGGACGTCGTCGACGTAGCTGCCCGGGTGCACCGCCTCGTCCAGGTGGTAGACCCGCTCCACGCGGTCGTCGTCCGGGTCGACCGCGATCAGCCGAGCACCGCCCGGCACCTGCGCGCCGCCAATCCGCGGCGAACCCGAGTCGACGATCCACAACCGACCATCCGGGCCGGCGCGCAGCCCGTTGACGTGCACGAACGCCCCGCTCGGCGGCTGGTCGGCACGGTTCCACGCGGCGTCGGGGTAGGGGACACGACGGCCGTCCGGCAGCGCCTCCACCACCTGCACGCCGGGCCGATCCGCCGACGGGTAGCTCAGGAACACCCGCCCGCGCACTGTGGTCACGCCCGTGCACACCCGGTCTTCCTGGAACACCGGCGTCAACCGGTGATCCTCCTCGGTGGGCAGCGACGACATCGACCTGCTCCTCACCCGCCCGGCGGCGCCTCGGCTTCAGCCGGTAACCGACGGCTACGGCCGTCCGGCGCGGTATCCCCGGAGCGTGCCGGCCGAAACCGCCGGTCGCAGGACCCGCCGGCGCTCAACCGGCGGCAGGGTGCCCTCGGCGCTCAGCCAGTCGGCGGTGCCGGGGGGCCGACCCGGGCGGCGAGCCGCTTCGGGGCCATGACGCGGTAGCTCTCGGTGAGCAGCTCACCCACCTCCTCCCAGTCGGTGTTTCCGTCCAGGACCATGCCCATCACGTTCGGGCTCCAGTCCGGTTTGTAGAAGGGGTGCCCCGTGGCGAGGAGCCCGGCGATCTCGTCGAGTGGCGACCGGAAGGTCAGCAGGCAGGCGGGCTGGTCGACTGCGGCAGCCCGCGCGTGCACCGGCTGGCGATCGGGGTCGACGGTGAGCACATGGGCGATGGTCCGCTTGCGGATCCGCCAGCGGATGCCAACCCAGGCGGGCTCCTCGTAGGTCTCCGGCAGCCCGAGACAGATCGGCCGCAGCCGGTCGAGGACCTCGGGCGGGACGTCTCCGGGTGCGGTCACGGACAACGACGCTAACCGGTCGGTGTGACAAGTTCCGCTCCTCGAACGCCACCCAGGCCGGTGGTGCCCGCCCTGCCGATCCGCGAGGATGGGCGGGGCGACAGTGGGCCGTCGCCCCGGCCCGACCCCGTGCCCGCTGAGGAGTGCCGTGCCGTCAACCCTGCTCTCCCGCCGTGACCTCGACTTCCTGCTGCACGAGTGGCTACGGGTGTCCGAGCTCGTCGAGCGCCCCCGCTACGCCGAGCACTCCCGGGAGACCTTCGACGACGCCCTGGATCTCGCCGAGCGGGTGGCCACCGAGCAGTTCGCCCCGCACAACCGCGCCGCCGACCTGGCCGAGCCCACCTTCGACGGGCAGCAGGTGCGGCTGATCCCGCAGGTCCGCGCGGCGTTGGACAGCTTCGCCGAGACGGGCCTGCTCACCGCCGGGCTGGACGCCACTGTCGGTGGCCTGCAACTGCCGCACGCCGTCGCGGCCGCCTGCTTCACCTGGTTCCAGGCCGCCAACGTGGCCACCTCGGCCTACCCGTTCCTCACCCTGGGCAACGCCAACCTGCTGCTGGTGCACGGCAGCCCCGAGCAGGTGGACACCTACGTCCGGCCCATGCTGGACGGCCGGTTCTTCGGCACCATGTGCCTGTCCGAGCCGCACGCCGGCAGCTCGCTGGCCGACATCACCACCCGCGCCGAGCCGCAGGCGGACGGCACGTACCGGCTCTTCGGCACCAAGATGTGGATCTCCGGTGGCGACCACGAGTTGGCCGAGAACATCGTCCACCTGGTGCTGGCGCGCATTCCGGGCGCGCCGCCCGGGGTCAAGGGCATCTCGCTGTTCATCGTGCCGAAGGTGCTGGTCGGCCCGGACGGGTCGCTCGGCGAGCGCAACGACGTGGCGTTGGCCGGGCTCAACCACAAGATGGGGTTCCGGGGCACCACAAACACCCTGCTCAGCTTCGGCGACGGCGCGCACACCCCGGCCGGCCGCGCCGGAGCGGTCGGTCACCTGGTCGGCGCGCCGCATCAGGGCCTGGCGCAGATGTTCTACATGATGAACGAGGCCCGGATCGGGGTCGGGGCAGGCGCCACCGCGCTGGGTTACACCGGCTATCTCAAGAGCCTGGCGTACGCGAAGGAGAGGCCGCAGGGCCGGCCGGTCGGCGCGAAGGACCCGGCCGCCGCGCAGGTGCCGATCATCGACCACCCCGACGTACGACGGATGCTGCTGGCTCAGAAGAGCTACGTGGAGGGGGCACTGGCGCTGGTGCTCTACTGCGCGCGGTTGCTCGACGAGCAGAAGACCGCACCGGCCGAGGCCGACCGCGAGCGCGCGCACCTGCTGCTGGACGTGCTCACGCCGATCACGAAGAGTTGGCCGTCGCAGTGGTGCCTCGCCGCCAACGACCTGGCGATCCAGGTGCTCGGAGGCGCCGGCTACACCCGCGACCACGACGTGGAGCAGCACTACCGGGACAACCGGCTCAACCCGATCCACGAGGGCACCCACGGCATCCAGGCACTGGATCTGCTGGGGCGCAAGATGATCATGCAGGGCGGCGCTGGTCTCACCCTTCTGACCACGACGATCGGTGACACGGTCGAGCGGGCCCGCAAGGTCGGGGGAGAGGCGTCCGAGTTGGCCGACCGGCTGGCCGCCGCGGTGGACCGGGTCACCCTTGTCACCCGTCGACTGTGGGCCGACGGTGACCCGGTGCTCGCGCTGGCCAACGCCAGCGCCTACCTGGAGGCCGTCGGGCACGTGGTGATCGCGTGGATGTGGTTGGAGCAGGTGCTGGCGCTGCCGGCGGAGAGCGCCGGCGACGCGTTCCACGCCGGCAAGCGGCAAGCCGCCCGCTACTTCTTCACCGTCGAGTTGCCCCGGACCGGCCCGCAGTTCGACCTGTTGGAGAGCCGGGACCGAACCACGCTCGACATGCGCCCGGACTGGTTCTGACCGGCCCCGCCGCCCGTCACCGTCGGCGGGACTGGTGGTTCATTGCCTGCCGCCCCTTGACGACGCCCCAGACGATCACGATCACCAGCGCGATCACACCGATGATGATCAGCCAGCGGGCCGCCTCGAGAATCAACCCGAGCAGGATCAGCACGCCGGCGACCACGCCGACAACCCAGAGCAGTGCACGCATGTCGACCTCCCGTAACCGGCCGCGCCTGGTGCGGCCGGCCCGGCTCCTCGTTCCCCGTCCGGCCGACACCATGCGCGATCGGCCTACCGGAGTCGATCAGGGGCCGGTACGCGCCACGTAGACGGTGTTGGCCGACTCCCCGCCGGTCAGCGGGTTGGCGAACGGCACGACATGCGCGCGTACGCTCGCGAACACCTCGGTGAGCGCGGCGGTGAACTCGGCGTCCGGCGGGTCGTCCGACCAGAGCGCGAAGACGCCCTCGGGGCGCAGCAGGGCGGCCAGGCGACGCAACCCGGCCGGCGGGTAGAACGCCGCGTGGCTCGGGTGCAGGACGTTACGCGGGGAGTGGTCGACGTCGAGCAGCACCGCGTCGAACCGCCGGCCGGGCACCTCGGTGTCGAAGCCGGTGTCACCGGCCACCGCCGCGAAGAAGTCGGCCTGCACGAAGCGGGTCCGGGGGTCCTCGGCGAGCCCCGCCGCGAACGGCAGCAGCCCTCGTTGGTGCCAGTCGATCACGTCCTCGATCGCCTCCACCACGAACAGTGAGCGCACCCGGGGGTCGCCCAGCGCCGCGCAGGCGGTGTAGCCCAGCCCGAGACCGCCCACCACCACGTCGAGCGAGTCACCGGCCACCTCGGCGAGGCCGAGCCGGGCCAGCTCGATCTCCGCGACCGGGAAGAGGCTGGACATCAGGTACTCGTCGTCGAGCTTGACCTCGTACACCTCGACCTGGAGTGCCGGGTCTCGGCGTCGGCGCAGGCTGATCGCGCCGATCGGGGTCTCCCGCCAGGCCAGCTCTTCGAAACGCGCGCCCACGGGTGCCCTCTCGCCGCCGGATTCGTCCACGGATGGTACCGGTTGCCCCGCGACGGGCGGCCACGCAGGGTCCGCAGGAGATCGACGCAGCGCATATCCTGTGCCCGGCCGATCCACCGGAGGGGAAGTAACTGCTGGCGTTCTGACGGTCAGGAGTGTTCAGTGGTCGTCTAGAGGGGCGGTGTGAACTTGAAGGAGTGGGCGGCGGCTACCGGCGTCTCGTACGCGACGGCGGTACGAGTCCGGGACGTTGCCTGTTCCCGCGTACCGGCTCGCCGCGCGGCCGAGGTGGTCATCGAGGATCCGACGTGAAGACGATCCAGGCTTACCGGTTCGCCCTCGACCTCACCCCAGGCCAGGAACGCGCCGTGAGGGCGCATGTGGGGGCCGCGCGAGTGGCGCACAACTGGGCGCTCGCCCGGGTCAAGGTGGTCATGGACCAGCGCGCGGCGGAGCGCTCCTATGGTGTGCCGGATGAGTTGCTGACGCCGTCGCTGCCGTGGTCGCTCGCCGGGCTGCGTAAGGCGTGGAACGCTGCGAAGGCTGATGCGGCGCCGTGGTGGGGTGAGGTGTCGAAAGAGGCGTTCAACACCGGCCTGGACGCTCTCGCCCGCGGCTTGAAGAACTGGGCTGACTCCCGTCAGGGCGGGCGGGCCGGCAGGCCGGTCGGTTTCCCCCGCTTCAAGTCCCGCCGCCGTGGCACACCGGCGGTGCGGTTCACCACCGGCGCGATCCGCGTCGAGCCCGACCGCCGGCACGTGGTGCTGCCGAGGCTGGGT
Source organism: Micromonospora sp. CNZ322 (assembly GCF_007827755.1). Lineage (NCBI taxonomy): Bacteria > Bacillati > Actinomycetota > Actinomycetes > Micromonosporales > Micromonosporaceae > Micromonospora > Micromonospora sp. CNZ322. The sequence goes on along the minus strand of NZ_VITD01000005.1, from coordinate 184,015 downwards.
CGGTTGAAGCTGCACGAATCCGCCCGCAAGCTCGCCCGCCGTATCGAGGGCGGCACCGCGCGGATCATGTCCGCCACCGTGCGCCGCGACGGCGGACGGTGGCACGTCTCGTTCACCGTCGAGGTGCAGCGGACCGAACGGCAACCGGCCCGGCCCGCCTCGGTGGTGGGGGTGGATGTCGGAATCAAACATCTTGCGGTGTTGTCCACCGGCGAGCGGGTCGACAACCCGCGCCACCTCGTCGCCGCGCAGGCCCGACTGCGGGCGCTCGGTCGGGCGTCGTCGCGGAAGTCCGGCCCCCACCGGCGCACCGGCTGCCGCCCCTCGAACCGCTGGCAACGCGCCTCGGACCGACTTGGTCGCGCCCATGCGCGAGTCGCGAACCTGCGCCGCGACGGGCTGCACAAGCTCACCACGAGGCTGACACGCGAACACGGCACCATCGTTGTCGAAGACCTGAACGTCGCGGGCATGCTGCGCAACCGGCGGCTGGCCCGGCACATCGCTGACGCCGGGTTCGCCGAGATCCGCCGTCAGTTGGCATACAAGACCGGATGGAACGGCGGCCGGTTGCTCGTGGCCGACCGCTGGTATCCGTCCTCGAAAACCTGCTCGGGTTGCGGCGCGGTGAAAGCCAAGCTCGCCCTGCACGAGCGTGAGTACGACTGTGAGGCGTGCGGTCTGGTCATCGACCGTGACCGCAACGCCGCACTCAACCTGGCCGCCCTCGCGGCTGAGCTCAGCACCACCGCCGGGAGTGGCTCGGTGGCAGCACGCGGAGCCGACCAGAAGACCCACACACAAGGGCAGGTGGCTGTGAAACGTGAACCCGGCACGGCATCCGCCGGCAAGACCGGGACCGCCCCCACCGCAAGGCGGGGCAACCAATCACGCGCTCACTAGAGCGCACCGAAAGGTAACGGACTCATGCCGTCGCGGCAGGACCAGCTGCACTCCTACCAGTTCAGCGTCCAGCGGGCAGTCGCCGCCCTGGTCATGCGGGAGACCGACCCCGCGCAGTCGCCGTTTCGGCGGCTGGCCGGCGCCGGCTTGGCCAGCGTCCTGGTCGCGGCGATCGGGCTCGGTGGTTTCGCCCTCTACGGCCTGTTCGCCGGCGGCGGCAAGGGGTGGCGTGACCCGGGCGCGGTGATCGTGGAGAAGGAGTCCGGCGCCCGGTTCGTCTACCGCGAGCAGAAGCTGCACCCGGTGCTCAACTACGCCTCGGCGCTGCTCATCGTCGGTGCGGACCGCTCGAAGACCGTTCTGGTGTCCCGACGCACGATCGACGGAGTGCCGCGCGGGCTGCCGTTGGGCATCGCCGACGCACCCGACTCGCTGCCCGCCCCGGGCCGGCTGGCCGCCACGGCGTGGACGGTCTGCTCGACGGTCCCGGCCAGCGCGGGCGTCGAGGCGCCCCGCTCCGCGTTGCTGATCGGCACCGAGCCCGACGGCGGTCGACCGTTGGGCGATGACGCGCTGCTGCTGCGCCACCCCGACGGCGGGCTGCACCTGGTCTGGCACCAGCGCCGCTACCTCGTCCGTGATCCGAGCCGGGTGCTGGCGGCGCTCGCCACCACCCGGGCCCAGGCGGTCCGGGTGGCGCCGGCACTGCTCAACTCGCTGCCCGCCGGCACCGACCTCGCCCCACTCGACCTGCCCGCGCTGGGTCGGCCCGCCACCCGGGTGCCGGGTGCGGCGATCGGCACTGTCTATCTGGTGAGCAACTCCGGTGGCGGCAGGCAGTACGCGGTGGCGCTCGACGCCGGCCTGGCCGGCATCACCGAGTTGCAGGCGGGGCTGTTGCTGGCCCGCACCGGGCAGGTCGAGCCGGTGCCGATGACGTTGGGTCGGTTCGCCGCGCTGCCCACGGTGCCTGACCTGGCCCCGACCGGCCCGAACGCCCCGCCACCGACCCCGCCCCGGCTCGCGGCCGGCGACGGCGGAGCGCTCTGCACCCGCATCGGCGACGACGGCGGGGTTGGTGAGGTGCGCTGGGGCGTACCGCTGCGGGACCTGACGGCCGTGCCCCGCACCGCGCCGACCGGCGGAGCGGTGCTGGCCGACCACGTGGTGGTGGAGCCGGGCCGCGGCGCGGTGGTCGAGGCCGCCGCGGCGCCCGGCGCGACCGGCGGCGCGGTCTCCGTGGTCACCGACCTGGGCCGACGGTACGTGCTGGCCGACCGGGAGGTGCTCCCGATGCTGGGCTACCGCGACGTGCGGCCGGTGCGGCTACCGGCCGGGCTGGTCAGCCTGGTGCCTGCCGGTGCCACCCTCGACCCGGCCGCCGCCCGCGCCGTCGCTGCCCTGGACTGAGGGCGACCCGCGTGCCGGCGGTGAGGCGTGCCGGCGGTGATCAAGAGGTTTGCGTCAGAACGTGGCGCGAGCCTGACGCAAAGCTCTTGATCACCGGGAAGCAACGCGCGGCGGGCGGTGCTCAGTCGGCCGGGCGGCGCAGGACGGTGACCGCGAACGGGGCGTCGTCGCGCCACGGGCGCAGGTCCCAGGTGGCGAAGCGCTGCTCCACGCGCAGACCGGCGGCCACCGCGTCGGCGTCGAACGCGGTCAGCGGGTAGCCGCGCTCAGTGCCGAAGCCCACTGTCAGCACGCCATCGGGCCGCAGGTGCGCTGCCACCCGGCGCAGCACTTCCGGTTCGGTGCCGACGGCGACGAAGGCGAGCACGTTGCCGGCCAGCACCGCCGCGTCGAACGGTTCCGCCTCACCCAGCGCCGGTAGATCCAGCTCGGCGAGGTCGGCAACCAGCCACGTCGGGCCGGGATAGTCGGCGCGGGCGGCATCCACCAGCGCGGGGTCGGCGTCCACCCCGACCACCGTGTGCCCCCGCTCGGCCAGCGCGGCACCGACGCGGCCGGTGCCGCTGCCGGCGTCGAGAATGCGGGAGCCGGGCGCGACGAGGGCGTCCACCAGTCGGGCCTCGCCGGCCAGGTCCGCGCCCTCGGCCGCGAGCTTGCGGAACCGGTCGATATACCACTGTGAGTGCTCAGGACCGGTGTCGGTCGCCCAGCGGGTCGGGTTGGCCATGAGGCCACCGTATCCGGGCCGGTGGGGGCCTGGCGGGCGACCCGGACGAGACCATCATCCCTTCTCCGCGCCGCTGGTCAGCCCCTCGGTGAGCAGGCGTTCGCTGGCGAAGAAGAGGATCACGATGGGCAGGGTGAGCACGACCGACCCGGCCATCAGCACCGTCTTGGGGACCTCCACCCCGTCGGCGAGCAGGGACAACCCGAGTGACACCGTCCACCGGTTGGGTTTGTCGACCAGGAACAGCAGGGCGAAGAGGAACTCGTTCCAGGCGATCATGAAGTCGTAGAGCGCGACCGCCATGATCGACGGCATCGCCAGGGGCAGGCTGACACGGCGGATGATGCCGAGCCGGCCGGCGCCGTCGATGGCGGCGGACTCCTCCAGACTGACCGGGATGGTCTCGAAGTAGTTCTTCAGCATGTAGACCGACACTGGCAACGTCTGCGAGATGTAGACCAGCACCAGACCGAACAGCGAGCCGCGCAGCCCGGCCCGGGTGAAGACCACGAACAGCGGGATCGCGATGACGATCGACGGGAACAGGTAGACCGCCAGGAACAGGAAGTCCACCTGCCTCCGGCCGAAGAACCGCAGCCGGGCCACCGCGTACGCGCCGGGGATCGCGACCAGGAGAGTGAGCACGGTCGCCGCGACGGCGACCAGCCCGCTGTTGCGGATGAAGGTGAGAAAACCCTGGCCGCCGTCGTCGGTGGCCTTGAGCACCTCCGCGTACGTGGCCACTGTCAGCTCACCGAAGCCGACCACCAGCGCCCCGGGGTCGAGCAGCAGCCGCTCGATGGGGCGCACCGAGAGCACCAGCATGTAGTAGAAGGGGAAGACCGTGATCACCAGGAACACGGCGATCACCAGGCGGCGCAGCCAACGCAGGCTCACCGTCTCGACAACGTCCCGGTCCATCAGCTCACCCTCCGTCCGAAGAAGCGCAGATAGATCAGCACGAACACGATGAGCACCACGGCCAGCACGACCGCCTGCGCGGCCGCGGCCCCGATGTCGGTACGGGCGGTGAGGAACTCGTACACCCTCACGCTGACCACCTCGGTGCCGGCCGCACCACCGGTGAGCAGGTAGACGTCGTCGAACTTGTTGAACGTCATGATGAAGCGCAGCACGCCCAGCAGGGCGATCACCGGCAGTAGTTGCGGCAGCAGGATGTGCCGGAAGCGCTGGGTGGGCGTGGCGCCGTCGACCCGGGCGGCCTCCTCCAACTCGCCGGGCACCGCCTGGAGCCGGGCCAGCAGGAACAGGAAGGCGAACGGGAAGTACCGCCACGCCTCGAAGACGATCACCGTGGCCAGCGCTGTCGACTCCTGGGTGAGGAACGGCACCGGGGCGTCCCAGCCGAGCAGGCGTTGACCCCAGGCGTTGACGATGCCGAGCTGTGGGTCGAGCATCACCTGCCAGACGAACGTCACGGCGACCACCGGCGCCACGTACGGCAGCAGCATGGACGCCCGGACCAGGGTGCGACCCCGGAACGGCCGGCGGACAACCAGTGCGGCCACCAGGCCGAGCAGGATCGACCCGACGGTGCCGCCGATGCTGTAGATCAGCGTGACCCACAGCGTTTCGGCGAAGCCGGGGGTGTGCAGCACCCGGTCGATGTTGTCCATGGTGAACTCGCCGAACAGGCCGGTCTTGCGCAGCGTGGCCAGCCGGACCCGCTGGAAGGCGAGCACCACTGTCCACACGATCGGGATGCCGATGACCGCGATGGTGACGAGCAGGGTCGGTGCGACCAACGCGAGCCCGGCCCGGGATTCGCGGCGGCGCAGGGTCAACGGTCGGCGCCGGGGTGGCGCCGGCCGCTCCCTGGTGGGGGAGCGGCCGGGGCCGGGCGCGGTGGTGGTCAATTGACGCCCGCCTTGATGGCGTCCACGTCCTTCGTGGCGCGGTTGGCGGTGGCCGCCGCGTCGGACTTGCCGGAGACGAGGTCGCCCAGCACCTTGGGCACCGGCAACTCGCCGAGCATGGCGCCGACGAGTTTGCCCTGCCCCTGACTGAGGCCCCAGCGCCCGAAGGTGTCCGGGCTGCGGCGCAGCGTGGCCAGCACCTCGTCGCCGTACACGTCGGTGAGGGGCTTCTTCGCGTCCACGCCCGCCTGGCTGGTGTTCCAGGCGGTCAGGTACGCCTCCGGCTCGGTCGGGGTGCCCTTGCGCACCGGGAAGCGGCCCTCGGGGGACATGCCGAACCAGCGCGGGTAGCCGTCACCGAGCATGTACTCCACGAAGGACTTCGCCGGATCGGTCACCGCGCCGTCGAGAACCGCCCACGAGCTGATCTCGCCGTACTGGGCCGGTTCGGTGCCGTTCGGGCCCTTGATCGCGGTGACGAACCCGCTGTTCTTCGCGAGGAACGCCGGGTCCGCCTGGCACTGCGGGCAGGTCGGCTTGGCGTCGTTGCGCAGCCCGGCCAGCTCGTCGAGGATGAACGGTGACCAGATCACCATGGCGGCCTTGCCCGCGAAGTAGGTGGCCCGGGTGGTGTCCACGTCCTGCGCGCCCTTCACCGAGCTGGTGCGGATCAGGTCGCCGTAGAAGCGGAACGCCTCGACGCACTGGGGCGAATCCAGTGTCACCTTCCCCGAGTCGTCGGTGAGCTGGCAGCCGTTGGCCAACGCCAGGTGCTCGAAGGTCTGCTGGGTGAACACGTCGCTGGGGGCGGTCGCCGCGGTGATGCCGGCGACGCCGCCGGTGTTCAGTCGGGCCGCGGCGGCGGTGATCCGCTCGTACGTGTCGGGGGCGGCAAGGCCGGCCGCGGCGAACAGGTCCTTGCGGTAGAGGAGCAGCTGCCCCCACCCGTCGCTGGGTACGGAGAGCTGTTTGCCGTCGTCGGAGGTGAGCTCCAGCGCCCGGGGGGAGAACGTCTGCTTGCCCAGCTTGTCGACGACCTCCGCGTTCGCCGAGGTGTGCAGCAGCTCGTTGCCGGCGAGCGTGCGGATGCCGGCGAGGGAGACCGACCCGACCACGTCGGGCAGGTCGCCGGCGGCGGCGTTGGCGGCGATCAGGGAGGGGAACTGGTCCTCGTTGACGGTCACGAGATCGACCTGGATCCCGGTCTTGGCGGTGAAGTCGGCGATGATCGCCTTGGTGGCGGTGACCCGGTCGGCCACGTCCTCCAGGCTCCACACGGTGATCTTTTTGCTGTTGCTGTCGGATTGGTCGTCCCCGCAGGCCAGCAGGGTGGACGTTGCCAGTGCCATGATCAGGGTGGTGGCGAGTATCCGCCTCGGAGGTGCTGACATCGGTGGCACTCCTCTCGAAGGGTACATGCCGGATTCAACACCTTCGATTGATCAATAACAAGACATATCGCGATTTTGTGTCTATCCTGGAGCCCAGTGCTACCGGGATGTGACACATGGGCAACTGGGTGGTCTCTCTCGCCGGGCCTCGACGCATCAGCCTTGAGCCCTGCCCGCCGGATCTGCTCGGCCCCGGCCAGGTCCGGGTCCGCACCTGTTACTCGGGCATCTCCGCCGGCACCGAGCTGACCCTCTACCGGGGCAGCAATCCCCGGCTCAGCAAGGACTGGGACGACGCCGCCCGGATGTTCGTCCCCCGACAGACGCCGGTGCCCTACCCGTTGATCGGTTTCGGCTACGAAGAGGTCGGGGAGGTCGTCGAGGTCGCGCCGGAGGTCACCGACCGGCATCCGGGGCAGCTCGTCTGGGGCATCTGGGGGCACCGGGCCGAGGCCGTGCTCGCCGCCAACGCGGTCCGTGTGCTTCCCGCCGGGTTGGATCCGCTCGCCGCGGTCTTCGCCCGCCCCGGCGCCATCGCGCTGACCGCCGTGCTCGCCGGTGACCTGCACCTCGGCGACTGGGTCGGCGTCTTCGGCCAGGGCGTCATCGGGCTGCTCGCCACCCGGCTCGCGGTGCTCTCCGGGGCCCGGGTGGTGGCCGTCGACCCGGTTCCCGACCGGCTGGAGTACGCCGCCCGGTACGGCGCTTACTCCACCGTGGACGCAACTGTCACCTCCGCCGCCGCCGTGCTGCGCCAGGCCACCGGCGGTCGGGGGGCCGACGTCTGTCTGGAGTTGTCCGGCGCGTACCCGGCGCTGCACGAGGCGATCCGCTCCACCGCCCACGCCGGCCGGGTCGTGGCCGCCGGCTTCTACCAGGGCCAGGCCGACGCGCTCGGCCTCGGCGAGGAGTTCCACCACAACCGCATCCAGTTGGTGGCCGCCCAGGTCTCCGGGCCCACCCCCGCGCCGAGCATGGCCGGCCGGTGGACCGGAGACCGGGTCGCGCAGACCTTCATGGACCTGGTGGCCGACCGCAGCGTCGACCCGCTGCCACTGGTCAGCCACATCGTCGACGCCAGCGCGGTCGCCGACGCCCTCGCGCTGCTCGACCGCGGCGCCGGTGACGTCCTCCAAGTCGTGCTGAGGTTCTCATGACCACCATCGCGCTGGCCTGTCAGGAACAACTCCTGCCGGGCACCAACCTGATCCAGAAGTACGCCCTCGCGGCCGCCCTCGGCTACCAGGGCATCGAGCTACGCGGCCGGGGCGACCTGGCGTTCGCCCGCCGGCTGCCCGAGCTGCGCCGGGCCCGCGCCGCCGGGGTGGTGATGCCCACCGTGTGCGTTGAGATGGACCACTTCATCGGCGACTTCGACCCCGCGCGGTCCGCCGACGCCGTCCGTAACCTGCGCTCCCAACTCTCGGTGATCGCCGAGCTGGGCGGCGTCGGGGTGATGACCCCGGCCGCCTGGGGGATGTTCTCCCGACGACTGCCGCCGTTCGAGCCGCCCCGGGCCCCGGACGGCGACCGGCAGGTGCTCCTCGACGCCCTCGGCGAGCTGGGCGAACACGCCCGGGCCGAGGGGGTCACCCTCTTCCTGGAACCCCTCAACCGGTACGAGGACCACATGGTCAACCGTCTCGACGAGGCGGTGGCGCTCTGCGCCGCGCTCGGGTTGCCGTCGGTCCGGGTGGTCGCCGACACCTTCCACATGAACATCGAGGAGGACGACGTGCACCGCGCGCTGCGCGCCGCCGCGCCGTACCTCGGGCACGTCCAGGTCAGCGACTCCAACCGCTACCAGCCCGGGGCCGGGCACCTGGACTGGCCGGCGCTGGTTCGTACCCTGCTGGAGCTGGACTACCGGGGTTGGCTGGCGCTGGAGTGCCGGCTCCGCGGTGACCCGGTCCGGGCCCTGCAACAGGCCGCCACGGTGCTGCGACACGCGCTGCCCCGGCGGGCCGCCGCGTGAGCGCCGACGCGAGGCTGACCAGCGTCGGCGCGCCCGCTGACGCCGAGCCGACCAGCGTTGGTGCGCCCGCCGACGCCGAGCCCAGCGTCGGCGTGGCCGCCGACGCCGGAGCGACGCGCGCCGACGCCGCCGGCACGGGTGGCCCGGCTGACGCGGCCGGGCTGCGTCGACTCGCTGTCGACACGCTCGACGTCAACTGGGAGCACGACCACACGGTGCCCTCGCGCACGCTCTACCCGCACCAGTGGAGCTGGGACTCCGCGTTCATCGCGATCGGGTTGGCCCAGGTCCGTCCCGACCGCGCCTGGCGGGAGCTGGCCGGCCTGTTCCGGGCGCAGTGGGCCGACGGACGGGTGCCGCACATCGTGTTCAACCCGGCGCTGCGGGTCGGCGCGTACTTTCCGGGGCCGGAGATGTGGCGTTCGGCCGACGTGCCGGGCGCGCCGATGGTGGCCACCTCCGGCCTGGTCCAGCCGCCGGTGCACGCGCTCGCCGCGTTGCTGGCGTACCGGCGGGCGCCCGACCCCACCGCCCTGGCCGCGCTGCGTCGGCTCTACCCCGCGCTGGTCGCCCAACAGCGCTACCTGGCCGACCGACGGGACGTGGCAGGTGACGGGCTGGTCTGCATCGTGCACCCGTGGGAGTCCGGGTTGGACAACAGCCCTGCGTGGGACGAGCCGATGGCCGCGGTGCCGGCCGAGGCGGCAGTGATGCGGGCGTACCGTCGACACGACACCACGCACGCTGACGCCGCGCACCGCCCCACGGACCTGGACTACGCGCGCTACCTGGCGATCGTCGCCGCCTACCGCGACCACGGCTACTCCGACCGCGACCTGACCGCCGGGCACCCGTTCCTGGTGGAGTGCCCACTGTTCAACGCGGCGTTCGGGGCCGCCGAACACGCCCTCGCCGAGATCGCCGCGCTCGTCGGCGACGACCCCGGGCCGCACCGGGCCCGCGCGGCCCGCATCACCGAAGCTCTCCTGCGCCGGTTGTACGACCCGGACACCGGCACGTTCCAGCCCCGTGACCTGCGCACCGACCGCCTGGTGAGCGCCCGTACCGTGCTCGGGCTGACCCCCCTGATCCTGCCCGACCTGCCGACCCGGCAGGCCGACGCGCTGGTCGTCGAGGCCCGGTCGGCGCGCTTCGGGGTGGCCAGTCTCATGGACCGGCCGCTGCCCACCTACGACCGCACCGCACCCGACTTCGAGCCGCTGCGTTACTGGCGCGGGCCGAGCTGGCTGAACATCGGCTGGCTGGTCCGGCGTGGACTGCTCGGCCACGGGCACCCGGAGTTGGCCGCCGGGCTGCGCCGCTCGATGATCGGTCTGGTCGCCGGGGCCGGCTGCCACGAGTACTTCCACCCGGACACCGGCGCCGGGCTGGGCTCACCGGCGTTCAGCTGGACCGCCGCACTGCTGCTCGACCTGCTCGCCGACTGAGCGCGCCGCCGGGTGGTAGCGTCCCCGATCCCGGCGGCGGTAAGGAGCATCGTGCGCGAGATCGACAAGGTGGCCTGGATCCTCGTCGAGGACGGTCGGGTGCTGAGCACCCGGTCGGTGGGCAAGGACGTCTGGTACCTGCCGGGCGGAAAGCGCGAGCCGGGCGAAACCGACCTGGAGACCCTGCGTCGGGAGATCGACGAGGAGTTGAGCGTCGAGGTCGACGTGCCCGGTGCCGTGCACCTGGGCACCTTCACCGCTCAGGCGCACGGCCACACGAGCGGCATCACCGTCCGGATGACCTGCTACCGGGCGGGCTATCGAGGACAGCTGCGGCCGGCCAGCGAGATCGCCGAGATGGCCTGGCTCGGGTACGCGGACCGACACCGCACCTCGCCGGTCGACCAGATCATCTTCGACCACCTGCTGGCCGAGGGTCTGCTGGGCTAGCAACAGTTTGTTGCGGCCGGCCAGGGGTAACCGGCCGAGCGTGACCGACGGCGACGGGTTCCCGTACTTCATCGACGCGGTGTCCCAACGGTCCGGCCTGCCGGCCGAGGAGGCCGCCGTGCTCGCCCGCGCCGTGCTCCAGACGTTGGCCGAGCGGGTGACCGGCGACGCGCCCGGCGATCTCGTCGGGCACCTTCCGAACGAGGTCGGCGGCTACCTGAGCGGCCCGGCCCCGGATGCGGCCGGGGCCTCCGGTCCTGCCTCGGATGCGGCGGGGACGGCCCTTCCGGCCCCGGATCCGGCCGGGGCCCTCGGCCCGGATGCCGGTGCCGATGGCTTGACCAGCGGGGTGGGCCTGGAGGTCGGCGGTGCCGGCGCGACCCCGATGGAGGCTGGCCCGACGGAGTTCCTTCGTCGGGTGGAACAGCGTGCCGGGGTGGACCCGGCCACCGCCCGGGCCGGAACCGGCGCCGTCTTCGCGACGTTGCGGACGGCGATGACGGTGCGGGAATTCCAGGAGATGGTCGCGCGACTGCCGCGCGACGGCGGAGGTGGGGCCGCGCCCACGCCGCCGGCCGACAGAGCGGGTTGAGGGATTGACGCTCTGTCAGGTACTTTCGCCTCCTCATGCGAGCAATACCGGGCTGGGCGACGTTGCGGATGGTCCGATCGCAGTTGCGGAACACACCAGGCCGGAGCATCGCAGTGTTCTCCGCTGTACTGGTCGCGACCACCGGATTCACCGTGCTCACGGGTGCCGCGAGCACGTCCCGGCTGGTCGCGAGCGGTTCCGTCGACGGGCAGTTCCGTCCGTCGTACGAGATCCTGGTCCACCCCGCGGCACCGGCCACCGGCCTCCTCCACCAGGACCGGCCCACCGCGGCCTACGGCGGCATCGGGCTGGACCAGTGGCGGCTGATTGAAGGGATCTCCGGCGTCGAGGTGGCTGCCCCACTGGCGGTCCTCGGCATCGCCGATCTCCGAGTCGAGCCGCGGGTGGACCTGACCGACCAGGTCGACAGGTCGGCTGAGCGGCAGGTCATTGAGGTCGCTCCCCGGATCAGCGGAGAACGCGGGTTGAGCACGTTGACGGCGGCGCCAACCTACGTCTACGTGTCGCGACGACCGCTGGTGCCGCTGGCGGACATCAGCGACCAACGGTTCGTATACGCCGATGGCACCCGGGTCCGCCAGGCCACGTCCGCCGCCGAGTGCCCCGGCACCGGTGGCGGCGGCACGTTGGAGGTGCAGCCCGACGGCCAGCGTCGTCAGGTGTGCGACATCGCCGCCGGCAGCTTCGATCCCGACGTCCGGCGGACCCAGGTCAGTGACATCGAGACATACCAGTTGCTCTCGGACGGCACCTTTCGGCAGGCCTCCGTCTTCACGTCCGGCCGCCCGGCGTCCGCGGTGCCCGCCACCGCTCGGCTGGAACTCCGGCTGCCAAAGGTGGTGCCGATGCTCGTCGCCGCGATCGATCCGGCGGCTGAGGCGCGCCTGGTCGGCCTGGACCGAACGGTACGCCAGGGTCGCTACCTGACCGGCGCCGATGCCGTCGCTTCGGCGGCCCCGGATGCCGTGTCCTCCATCCTGCCCACGAGCAGCCCGGCCGGCCGGGCGCTGCCGGTACTCGCCGCCGACGACATCGCGATCGACGAGCGGGTGGACATTGCCGTGTCCCGGCTGACCGGCCGGGCGGCCGACCAGGTGCCCGGCACCGCGACTCAGGCGCTCTGGCCGCTGCTGCACAACTCGGCGACGGGCCCGCCGCAGGCGCTCCAGCACGATCTGGCGCAGGTCTACCGCGACCGGCTCGACTCCGCACTGTCCGAGCAGGTCCCACTGACCGGCATCATGGCCCTGCTCCGGCCCGGGCCGCCGGCCTACTCGCCGCAACCCGACGGGCGCGATCGGATGCTGCCCCGATCCGACGGAGTCGAATCGGCCGACCCCACTATCGACGACGTGTGGCGAGACTCGTGGTTCAGTACGGGCGGTGTCGGGACGGCGGATCCTGTGAGTCTGCTCGAGCAGTCGTCGTGGTCGGTCACCGCGGTGGGCAGCTTCGCACCGGATGCGCTCGAATCAACCGCCGGCGCCGCGCAACAGGCCCTCGACCTCTACCGTCGGACCCCGCCGGTGGGCGCCGACGCGCGCTCCCGGGGTCTGCTCGGCGACCGCCCACTGCTTCCCGGAGACGACCCGCTCGGTTACCCGCGTCGCGCGCCCAGTCTGGTGACCAACCTGACCGTGGCCGGTGAGCTGTACGCCAGCGTCGCGCCCGCGTTCGCGGCCGCCCCGGTGAGTTCGGTGCGGGTCCGGGTCGCCGGGATCGACCGCTTCGACGAGGTGACCCGGGAGCGGGTCCGGATGGTGGCTGACGAGATTGTCCGACAGACCGGCCTGACCGTCGAGATCGTGCTGGGCGGTTCGACGGTACGGAGCCCGGTGCTGCTGCCTGCCGGCGAGTTCGGTCGCCCAGAGCTGGACCTGTTGGAGGCGCGTACCCGCAAGGGCGTCGCGACCGAGGTCGTCACCGCCGTGGATCGCAAGAACATCATGCTGCTCGGGCTGCTGCTGGTGGTCTGTGCCCTGCTGGTCGGCAACGCGGTGTCCACGGCGGTCCGGGTTCGTCGACGTGAACTCGCCGTACTGGCCTGCATCGGGTGGCCTGGCTGGCGGCTGAGCCTGCTGATCCTCGCCGAGACCGCAGCACTCGGGCTGACAGCCGGGCTGCTCGGCGCGGGGTTGTCGGTGCCGCTCGGTCGGCTGGCCGGCGTCCAGATCTCCGGCCCGGTGACCCTGCTGTGCGTGCCGATCGCGGTGCTGCTGACGGCAGTGGCCAGCGCCCTGCCCGCAGTGCGAGCCGCGCGTACCCGTTCGGCGGAGGCGCTGCAGGCCAGCGCGGCACCGGCCCGGCGAGCCACGGCGCGGAGCCTTGCCGGGCTCGCGGTGGCCAATCTCGTACGAACGCCCGCGCGTACCTTCGCCGGGGCGACGAGCCTGGCGGCCGGCGTCGGCGCGGTGACACTGATCGCCGCCGCGCTCTGGGCGTTCGACGACGGCATGGTCGGCTCGCTGCTCGGCGAGGCGGTCTCGGTGCGGGTGCGCGGGGTGGACCTGGTGGCCGTCGGCGGAGTGCTGCTGTTCGGGGTGCTCGGCGTGGCCGACGTGCTGTACCTCAACGTGCGGGAGCGAGCGGCCGAGTTCGCCACGCTGAGGGCCATCGGCTGGCCCGATTCCGCGCTCAACCGGCTCCTGATCTACGAGGCGCTCGGCGTCGGAGTGCTCGGCTGTGTCCTCGGGGTCGCCGCCGGCCTCGGCTCCGTCGCCCTGCTGGTCGGCAGGGTGGATGGCCGGCTGGCGATGCTGGCGCTGGCCGTGACCGGGGCGGCGCTGGTGCTCACCGTGCTCGCCGCGTTGGTCCCGGCGATCCTGATCCGGCGACTGCCGACCGCCGCTCTGCTGGCCGACCAATGAGACCGCAGGACTGATCGGGCTACGACTCCTCGGCCACCGGCACCTCCTCGGGCTCGGCGACCCAGGCGGAGAAGACCGGCACCCCGTGCCACGGGCCGGTGGTGCCGTCGGCCCCGGCGTCGATGGCGACGGCCACCACCGCGTACGGGTGGCCGAAGCGCAGCTCGGCGGTGCGGGCCACGCCCTCCGGTGGCAGGCTGGTCAGCCCGAACATGGCGGTCACGGCGGCCGCCTCGAAGCCGTACCGGTCGAATCGGGCCACCGCCGTCTGTCGTGCCTCGAAGCGCTCCACCGGCAGCATCATCGCCGTCGCCAGCGTGGCCGCCACGGCCGGAAAACCGAGCGCCGGGGCGGTCAGGTCATGCTCGTTCCGAGCGGACCAGCAGGGCAGGACGGCATTGTGCCGCTCTTCGCGGCCATCGCGGGCCCAGGTGTGTACCCGTTCCTCGGTCAGCGTCCACAGCGGAGTCTCACCGAGCGGCAGGTCGAACAGCGAGCGGCTGCTCGCCGGTGGCGGGCCGTCGGCCGCGCCGGCGCTCAGGTCGTACGCAATGGCCAGCACCTCGGCCGGTGGCACCTGCGGCGCGGCGGCCACCGAGAGGACGACCAGCCCCGCGCCGTCGGTCGTCTGGGCGGGTGCGGCGTGCACGATCACATCACCGGCCCGCGCGGTGGACACGATGGCGCAGCGGTGGCCCCGGCTCGGGCTGCGCAGCGCTCGCCGCAGTCGACCGGCCCACGGGCTGTTGGCGCCGAGCGCGCGTGCGTCGGCGACGTCGAACGGGGTCGCCCAGGACACCCGGGTGGCCAACGCGCTGGCCAGGGCCAGCACCACGTCCGGCCCGACCCGCAGGGGAAACGTCTCGATCAGGCCGAGGGTGTGCTCGCGCGCCCAGGCGTCCAACCCGGCCTGATCGGGCAGTGCGCCGACAGCGGTCGTGCTGGGCAGCGCGGCCTGCCACGCCGCCGGCCCGCCGTCGCCCTGCCCCGCTCGGTGCCAGAGCGCGGTGGCGGACCCGACCAGCGGGTGCGGCGCGTCCAACAGTCTTCGGGCCACCTCGGCCGCGCTCGGCAGGTCGGTGCCCAGCGCCTGCGCAAGCTCCGCGGGGGCTCCCTCCGCGGTGGCCGGGTCGGCAGTCGTGGCAGTGACAGCGAGCAGCAGCCAGGCGCCGAGCGGGGAGGCGACGTGGTGTCGGTCGCCGGCCGTGGCGTGCAGCCGCGCGGCGTACGCGGAGAGCGGCCCGTGCAGATCGGTCCTCATACCCCCACTCTGCCCGCCGGCCCGGCTCACGACCACAGCTCGAACGGCTCGTCGATCTCCGTGCCGACGAGAAACGGGGTGATCAGCCGGGGGAGCTGCCCGGGATAGAACCGTTCCCGACTGGCCACCACCTCCGGCAACGGCCACCAGCGGAAGCCGAAGTAGTCCTCCCGCTCGTAGTCGAGCCGGTGCGCCTCGTCCACGTCCGGGCCGGGACCGGCCAGCCGTACGGCGACGACAACCTCGTCCTGGACGTGCCGCAACTGGCGGTGCAGGAAGCTCGCCCGCCGCCGCCAGTTCGGCGCACCAACCTGGTCGGCGGTGATCACGATGCCGGTCTCTTCCCGCAGCTCCCGCACCGCCGTGTCGCGATAGGTCTCACCGGGATCCATGCCACCGCCCGGCAGCTCCCACCAGGTGCCCAACCGGGGGTGGTCCGGGTCGCGGGTGTGGAACAGCAACACCCGGTCGGTGCCGTCGGTGACCACGACCCGCACCGCGCGTCGCTCCAGGATCGGCAGGTCACGGGGCAGCTCGTTCATCGGGCCAGTCTGTCGTACCGCCCCCTTCGGCGGCGGGTAGGCTGCCCGCCGTGGCTGGTCTGTTGAGGAATGTCGCGGCGCGTATCTCCCGGGTTGGCGCGGTGATCCCGTCGCCCCGGCGTACCGGGCCGGCGCCCGCGCAGGTGGCCCGCCGCCGTCAGGTGAGCGCGTTGCAGCGTCGGGAGCTGACCTACGCTCCGGAGCGGGACGGTCAGGCCGACCCGGGCGAGATCGTCTGGACGTGGGTGCCGTACGAGGACGACCCCCGCCAGGGCAAGGACCGGCCGGTGCTGGTCGTCGGGCGGCACAGCCGAACCCTGTTCGGGCTGATGCTGTCCAGCCAGAGCGAGCGGGACGGGCAGCGGCACTGGTTCGCGCTCGGGCCGGGGGAGTGGGACCGCGACAACCGGCCGAGCTGGGTCCGGTTGGACCGGGTGCTCACCATGCGCGAGGACAGCATCCGCCGGGAGGGCGCCGTGTTGGACCGGCCCCGGTTCGACCGGGTCGGGCAGGCGTTGCGCGCCGGCTACGGCTGGCGCTGACCGCGCCGGGTGCGACTGGGGCGGATCGGTAGCGGACCGCGCGCAGGGCTGCCCCGCAGTGGGGCAGCCCGGGCAGTGACGCACCTGGCGGTGAGGTCTATTCGCGGCTCGGGCCGACCGCGGCACTCTTCGCGTCCGGCGGCGGGTACGGCTGGTCGGCGAGGAGTCGGGCCAGGTGCGCGGTGTTGAGCGCCAAAGCCTTCGTGGTGCGGCCGGTGGTGTCGGGCTTGGGGCCGGCGTCGCGGTAGTCCACGGTGTGCAGCGCCTCGCCGACCCAGTAGGTCGCGGCGGCGGCGGCGATGGTGAACCCGACCTCGTTGAGTGCCTGCTGCACCTCGCCGATGGTGTGGTGGGCGCCATCCTCGTTGCCGACCACGGCGACACCGGCCACCTTGCCGTAGGTGCGGAGTCGGCCCTCGGCGTCGGTCTCGGAGAGCTCGGCGTCGAGGCGTTCGAGGACCATCTTGCAGACGCTGGAGGGCTGACCGAGCCAGATCGGCGTGGCGATGATCAGCACCTGGGCTGCCATCAGCTTGGCGCGGATCGCCGGCCAGCCGTCGCCGTCGCCCTCGTCCGTGGACACCCCGAAACGCACGTCGTGATCGACGACCCGGATCATTTCGCCCTCCACGCCCTGCGCGGCCAGCTCGGCGAGCACTTCCCTACCGAGCTGCTCGGCGCTCGACGGCCCGGGCGACGGCTTGAGGGTGCAGTTGAGTACGAGGGCGCGGATGGTCGCCACGTCGGGTCCTCTCGGCGGTCGTGATTCGAGTACTGGCTTGCCATACCCGGGTAGGACGTCTCAGAACACTCCGGCGACCGGCAAAACCGCTGGGTCGGTGGCCGGAGCGCTGGCATGGTGTCCGCATGGTGCAGGACGTCGCACGGCAGGTGGCCGAACAGGTACGGACGGGCTTCGGCCTGCAACTGTCCGCAATGGAGCTTGTCACCTCCGGTGCGGACCAGCACGCCCGACTGTGGCTCGCTCAGGCCGCCGACGGCTCGCGGTACGCGGTCAAGCTGAGCGGTGGCGGCACCCCGGCCGGCCTGGTGGTGACGGCGTACCTGGCCGAGCAGGGGGTGCCGGGCATCGTCGCGCCGCTGCGGGCGGACGACGGGCGGCTGTCGATCGACCACGACGGCCGCCGCCTGTCGGTGGTGCCGTGGGTGTCCGACCAGCGGGCGCTCGACGGTCCGATGACCGGCGCGCACTGGCGCGCGTACGGCGAGGTGCTGGCCGCCGTGCACGAGGTGCCGGTGACCGACGAGCTGAGCCGGCTGCTACCGGCGGGCGGTGCCGCGTACCCCTCGATCGTGACCGCGACCCGCGCGATGGCCGCGCGGCTGCGCGACCCGGACCCGCTCGACCTCGCGGACCCGCTGGTCGTGGAGCTGGCAGGGGTGTGGTCCGCGGTGGACGACCGGCTGGGGGTGCTGACCCGCGAGGTCGAGCGCCGCGCCGTCGACCAGCGCGACCGGCCTGGCGTGAACGTCGTCTGCCACGGCGACCCGCACCTGGGCAATCTGCTGCTCGGCGCGGACGGGCGGGTCTGGTTGATCGACTGGGACGACGCGGTGCTCGCCCCGCCCGAGTGTGACCTCATGTTCGTCCTCGGTGGGGTGCTCGCCTTCGCGCCGATCACTGCCGAGCAGCAGCAGGCCGTGCTCGCCGGCTACGGCAGGACCGACGTCGACAGGGTGCGCCTGGCCTGGTTCCTCGCGGTCCGCGCGCTCGACGACCTCAGCGACTGGACCCGTCAGGCGTTGGACCTCGACGCCGAGGCGGCCGACCGCGGCCGGGCGGCGCGGATCGTGCGAGGGCTGGTGTCACCGGTGGGTCTGGTCACTCTCGCCCACGCGGCGTTGCGCGCCAGTGACCGGCGGCTCTGAGCGGCGACCACGTCGTCTACGCCTGACCAAAAAGTAAGGCAAAGAGCGGATCCGCTCTCTGCCACCTCCAACATATATCGCACCGGGGGCCTTGCGGCAAGACCCGGGTGGTACCGCAGAATCTCCAGCCGACGCCCAAACCTGGGAAAATCGGGGGATTCCATGATCGATGTCATCATTGCTGGCGGCGGACCGACCGGCTTGATGGTGGCCAGTGAGTTGCGGCTGCACGGGCTGCACGCGCTCGTGCTCGAGAAGGAAACCGAGCCGACCAGCTACGTCCGCGCACTCGGCCTGCACGCCCGCAGCATCGAGGTGATGGACCAGCGAGGTCTGCTGGAGCGGTTCCTCGCCCTCGGACAGCAGCACCCGGTCGGGGGCTTCTTCGCCGCGATTCCCAAGCCGTCGCCGGGCGGGCTGGACACCGCACACGCGTACGTCCTCGGCATTCCGCAGACCACCACCGACCGTCTGCTGAGCGAGCACGCCAACGAGGTTGGCGTCGAGATCCGGCGCGGCAGCGAACTCGTCGGGCTGAGCCAGGACGACCACGGGGTGACCGTGCGGTTGGCCGATGGCACGCAGTTGCGTACGCGCTACCTGGTCGGCTGCGACGGCGGTCGCAGCACCGTACGTGGGCTGCTCGGTGTCGGCTTCCCCGGCGAGCCCAGCAGCGTCGAGACGTTGCTGGGCGAGATGGAGGTCGGCGTGCCGCCGGAGACGGTGGCCGACGTGGTGGCCGAGGTCCGCAGGACCCATCTCCGATTCGGTCTCGGGCCCCTCGGAGACGGGGTGTACCGCGTCCTCGTCCCGGCCGAGGGGGTGGTCGAGGACCGCACGGTCCCACCGACCATCGACGACTTCAAACACCAACTGCGGGTGTACGCGGGCACCGACTTCGGTGTCCACTCACCGCGCTGGCTCTCCCGCTTCGGTGACGCCACCCGGCTGGCCGAGCGTTACCGGGTCGGCCGGGTGCTGCTGGCCGGCGACGCGGCGCACATCCACCCGCCGACCGGCGGGCAGGGGCTCAACCTCGGCATCCAGGACGCGTTCAACCTCGGCTGGAAACTGGCCGCCGAGCTCAACGGCTGGGCGCCGGAGGGGCTGCTGGACAGCTACCACAGCGAACGGCATCCGGTGGCCGCGGACGTGCTGAACAACACCCGGGCGCAGATGCTGCTGCTCTCACCCGAGCCGGGGCCGCGGTCTGTGCGCCAACTGTTGTCGGAGCTGTTGGACTTCGAGGACGTCAACCGGTACCTGATCGAGAAGATCACCGCGATCGGGGTCCGCTACGACTTCGGCGCGGGCCACGACATGCTCGGGCGCCACATGCGTGACGTACGGCTGAAGCGGGGGCGCCTCTACGAGCTGATGCACGGCGGCCGCGGCCTGCTGCTCGACCAGACCGGCCGGCTCTCGGTCGCCGGCTGGGCGGAGCGGGTCGACCACGTCGTCGACGTCAGCGAGGAGTTGGACGTGCCCGCCGTGCTGCTACGACCCGACGGTCACGTGGCGTGGGTCGGCGACGATCAGACCGACCTGATCAGCCAACTGCCCAGGTGGTTCGGCGCGCCCGTCACCTGAACGGTCAGCGCTCGCCAAGGAACGCGCTGTCGACCAGTTGGCGGGGCGACCGGGCGCCACCGAGGCTCTTCGCCTGGTACATGGCCGCGTCGGCGCGGCTGAGCGCGTCGGTGAGCTGGGCCGGGCCGGTCACCGGGGCGAGCCCGACGGACGCGGTGACCCGGACGCTGCACCCGCTCAGCCGGATCGGCGCGGCGACCGTTTCGCTGAGCCGGCGGGTCGAGTGCTCGATCCAGCGCCGGTCGACGGTGGGGCTGGAGAGCAGCCCGGCGAACTCGTCGCCGCCGAGGCGCGCCACCAGGTTGTCCCCGGCGAAGCCGGCGAGCCGTTCGGCCACGCTGATCAGCACCTGGTCGCCGGCGGCGTGCCCGTACCGGTCGTTGATCTGCTTGAAGTCGTCCAGGTCGAGCACCACGGCGATCAGCGGCTGGCCGGCGGCGTCGGTGAGCAGGGCGGCTGCCAGGCGGTAGAAGGCGCGCCGATTGGGCAGCCCGGTGAGTGGGTCGTGACTGGCGGCGTGCCGTTCGGCGGCCAGCTCAGCCTGGAGGTGACCGATCTCGGCCTCGGCGCGCACCGCCCGTCGGCGTAGTTGCCAGGAGGAGAGCAGCGCACCCGCAGCGCAGACGCCGGAGGCGACACTCATCGGATCCGGCACGAACCCTCCCATCGCCGCGACCGCCTCCAGCCTTCGGTTGACGCGGCGCGCCGCGTCGGGCCCAGTTTTGCCTGATCGTTGCCCGTGTGGGGGTAACTCAAAGTGAACGGATGGGCACCGATCATGTGCGTTATCATGCTCGCCGTCGGATGCAGATGCAATAGCAGATGCACGTGCAGAACCGTCCAATGTCGATACCGCACCCCCTCGCCGTCACCGCTCCTCCCACGGCCACCGGCGGGCTCGTAACAGAAAGACGCCCCCATGCAGCAGCCACCCAATGGCGTACCGATCCACCAGTTGCCTCCGCTGAGCTGGCAGAAGAGTCGCCGCAGCAACCCCAGCGGCAACTGCGTCGAACTGGCCGAACTGCCCGAGGGAGCGGGCATCGCGGTCCGCAACTCACGACACCCGGAAGGGCCGGCACTGATCTACACGGTCGATGAGATCGCCGCCTTCGTTCTCGGTGCGCGGGACGGAGATTTCGACCACCTGATCAACTGACCGTCCGGGGGTGGGTCGTCCCGATGACGG
Organism: Micromonospora sp. CNZ322; assembly: GCF_007827755.1. Classification (NCBI taxonomy): domain Bacteria; kingdom Bacillati; phylum Actinomycetota; class Actinomycetes; order Micromonosporales; family Micromonosporaceae; genus Micromonospora; species Micromonospora sp. CNZ322. The sequence continues at coordinate 163,340 of NZ_VITD01000005.1, read as the reverse complement.
GACTGATTCACCGGCGCGGAGGAGTTCACCTCACTGTCGGTCCATGGCATGCTTACACGTCGGCCGGGCCGGGGCGCCCGGCCGTCGTGGGTCGGTGTCCGGAGGTCCGCACGTGACGATGGTTCCCGCCGAGGGTGGCCCGACAACCGGGCCGACCGTGCTGCGCATTCTGCTCGGCGCCCAACTGCGCCGTCTGCGGGAGTCCAGCGGGGTGACCCGGGAGGGCGCCGGCTGGGAGATCCGCTCCTCCGAATCCAAGATCAGTCGGATGGAGCTGGGTCGGGTCGGCTTCAAGGAGCGCGACGTCGCCGACCTGTTGACCCTCTACGGCGTCACCGAGGACCACGAACGCGACGCGCTGCTCAAGCTCGCGCGCGACGCGAACAGCCCCGGCTGGTGGCACCGCTACGGCGACGTGTTGCCGTCCTGGTTCCAGTCGTACCTGGGCCTGGAGGCCGCCGCCGCGCTGATCCGCAGCTACGAGGTCCAGTTCGTGCCCGGCCTCCTACAGACCCGGGAGTACGCCCGGGCGGTAGTGCTGCTCGGGCACGGCGCGGCCGGTCCGGGTGAGATCGACAGGCGCGTCTCGCTGCGGATGCAGCGCCAGCAGTTGCTTCAGCGGCAGAACCCGCCGCAGCTCTGGGCCGTGGTGGACGAGGCGGCGCTGCGCCGGCCCATCGGCGGCGCCGAGGTCATGCGCGGTCAGCTCACCGCGCTCATCGAGGCGACCAAGTCGCCCCACATCCGATTGCAGGTCATCCCGTTCGCCGCCGGTGGCCATGCCGCCGCCGGGGGCGCCTTCACCATCCTGCGCTTCGGTGACCAGGAGCTTCCGGACATCGTCTACATCGAACAGCTCACCAGCGCCATCTACCTCGACAAGCGCGACGATCTGGATTACTACGCGGTGGCCATGGAGCGGCTCTGCGTCGAGGCCGAGCCGCCGGAGCGTACGGCGGAGATCCTCGGCGGCCTGCTGGACGACCTCTACCCGGCCTGACTCCCGGCCGCGTCGGCCCTGGCCTGGTCCACGACCGTGGACAGTGGACCGGCGTCAGCGCGCCTGCCCTGACCGCTGAGGCCACGATGGGGGACTCTCAGCCCACGTATTGACCGACGCCGACCGGCCGGGCTAGTCTCTGTATCGATACAGACTGGATCGATACAGAGAGGTGCCGGGTGAAGCCAACACTGCAAGCCGTGGCCGACGCCGTCGGCGTCTCGCGCAGCACCGTGTCCAACGCCTACAGCCGCCCCGACCAGCTCTCCGCCGCCCTGCGCGAGCGGATCCTGGACGCCGCCCGGCAACTCGGGTACCCCGGCCCCAACCCCACCGCGCGCTCCCTGCGCCGAGGTTTCGTCGGGTCGATCGGGGTGCTGTTCACCTCGCAACTGTCGTACGCCTTCACCGACCCGTTCGCGGTCCGCTTCCTCGCCGGTGTCGGCGCGGCGGCCGAGCGGCACGGCACCAGCATGCTGCTGGTGCCGCTGCCTCCGGCGGTGACCGACGCCCGACAGGCGGTGGAGAACGCCGCGGTCGACGGGTTCTGCGTCTACTGCGTCGCCGACGAGGAATGGGCGTTGGACGTGATCCGCCAACGCGGGCTGCCGTTCGTCAGCACGGCCGCCCGCGACGACGCCGGCGCCGACGAACGGTTCGTCGGCATCGACGAGCGGGCTGCCGCACGCAGTGTCGCCGCGCACGTCGCAGGGCTCGGGCACCGTCGGGTGGCGCTGCTCGCCGACTCCGTGCTGCCCGACGCGCCGGCTGGTCCGCTCACAGTGGCCGGGGTCGACCAGGTGCCGCATCCGACCACCCGAGGTCGGCTCAGCGGGTTCGCCGACGCCTTCGCCGAGGTCGGTCTCGACTGGGCCGAGCTGACACTGGTCAACGTCCCCGGCAACAGTCGCCCGGCGGCGGCCGCAGCCATCGCCGGGCTGTTCGACCAGCCCGCACCGCCGACTGCCGTGCTGGCCGGGTCCGACGTCCTCGCGCTCGGTGTGCTGGACGCCCTGGCCGCACGGCCGGCCCATGATCGTCCCAGCGTCTCGGTGACCGGCTTCGACGACGTCCCCGAGGCGGCCGCGGCCGGCCTCACCACCGTCCGGCAACCGGCCGAGGAGAAGGGCCGGATCGCCGCCGAACTGCTGCTTGACCCGCCCGCGGACGCCGCGGCCGGTCACGTGTTGCTGCCCACCGCACTCGTCGTCCGGGGCTCCACCGGACCTGTCCCGAGGAGTTGACCATGGAACTTCCCACCGGATACATCACCGCGCTCGACGCCATGAACCGGCACATCAACTCGGCCCGACCGGACGCTCCGGTCCAGGTCGAACACCCCCGCCGGGCCCTGCTCGCCCCGACCCGGCAGGCCACCGCCCTGGCCCTGCGCCGGCTCGCCGACCGCATCCAGCCGCGACCGCTGCCCGGCACCCCGCGCTGCTCCTGACCCGCACCAATCCCATTCCGGTACGCACGGGACGAACAGTGTGGGTCCGGGCACGCAGAGTGGTCGAGTGCGGTGTTACCAGGCAGACTGGTGAAGCCATGTCACCGCTCACGCCCACTCTCCGCCTCCACGACCGCTACGTACTGCACGAGCGGATCGGTCTCGGTGGCATGTCCGAGGTGTGGCGAGGCGACGACGAGGTGCTCGGCCGGCCGGTCGCGATCAAGGTGCTCGCCGGGCAGTTCGCCACCGACCCACAGCTGCGGGCCACCATCCAACGCGAGGCCCGCGCGGCCGCCCGGCTGACCCACCCGCACGTGACCCAGGTGTACGACTACGCCGAGGCGACCCTTGCCGGCGGCGTAGTGGTCCCGTACCTGGTGATGGAGCTCGTCGACGGTCACAACCTGGCCGACCGACTGCGGACCGGGCCCCTGCCCTGGCCGGAGGCGGTCCGGGTGGCCGGGCAAATCGCCGCCGCGCTGGCCGCCGCGCACCGCATCGGCGTCGTGCACCGCGACGTCAAGCCCGGCAACGTCATGCTCACCGATACCGGCGCCAAGGTGCTCGACTTCGGCATCGCCGCGCTCGGCGGCCTCGACAGCCAGTCCGGCGAACCGCTGATGGGCACCCCCGCCTACTTCGCCCCGGAGCGGCTGACCGCCGGCCCGCCCGACCCGGCGAGCGACGTGTACGCCCTCGGCGCACTGCTCTACCGCACCCTCACCGGGCAGGCGCCACTGCCCGTGCAGAGCTGGGAGGACGCGCTGGAGGTGCACCGGCGGGGCACCCCGGTGCCGCCGCTGCGGGTGCCCGGCCTTCCCGCCGACATCGCCGAGCTGACCGTCGCCTGCCTGGCCGCCAACCCGGCTGACCGGCCGAGCGCCGCGCATCTGGCCCGCCGCTTCGGCGCCGGTCAGCCGGTCGAGCCACCCACCGAACTGCTGCGCGTCCGGCCGGCCGCCCACCCGCCCACCCTGATCGACCGGTCGGTGGTGGCCCGCCCCGTCCCGGCAACCGCCGCGCCGGCCCGACGCCGGTCGCGTCGGCCCCTCGCCGCGCTCGTCGCGGCCGTGCTCGCCATGCTGATCGGCGTCGGCGTCCTGCTCGCGGAGGATCCGTTCGGCAACCCGGGCACACCCGACCCGGCCGAGATCGCCGCCGCGCCGTCGACCTCGGCACCGGCTCCCGCGCCCACGACGCACTCGCCGACGCCGACCGCACCGTCCTCGCCACCCCCCGCCGCCAGCACCGCGCCCTCGACCGTCGGGCAGCAGCTACCGGTCAGCTTCCGGGAGGTGAGCAGCGAGTTCGCCGCCGTCCTCGCCACAGCGGTCGCCCGCGGTGACGTCGAACGGAAGACCGCCGAAGATCTGCGCGACGACCTCGCCGACCTCAACCGCCGGACCAGGGACCGCGCCGAGCGTGTCGCCGACCTACGGGACCACATCGCCGAGCTGGTGCGGCGGCACCGCCTACCAGCGCAGACGGGCGCGAAACTGGACGCTCTGCTCGCCCGGGCCGACAGCTTCTCCACCAGCCGTACGGACGACTGATACCTCTGTCGATACCGCTGGCATGATGTCCCGATGCGGACACGTCTGATCTTCGTGCGACACGGCGAGTCGGTCCACCAGCTCGAAGGAATCGTCGGTGGGCCACGTGGCTGTCGGGGCCTCACCGCCCTCGGCCACGAGCAGGCACACGACCTGGCCAACCGGCTCGCTGGCGAGGTCGCCGCCGACGGGCCGGTGGCGGTCTACTCGTCCGTGCTGCGCAGGGCCGTCGAGACCGCGCAACCGATCGGCGCGGCCTTCGGCGTCCGGCCGGTGGCCGACTGTGGTCTCTGCACCTGGCACACACCCCCGTACGCCGACGGTCTGCCGACCGCCCTCTTCCGCACCGACCACGCGGTGGCGGGTGGCGGCGTGTTCCGACCGTTCGAGGAGGGCAACGAGAGCTGGGCCGAACTGGTGGTCCGCGTCAGCCGCGCGATCATGGAGATCGCCCACCGGCACCGGGGCTCCACAGTGGTCCTGGTCGGCCACAGCGAGACCGTCGAGGGCGCCTTCCACGCGCTCGGCGCGCAGCCGGTCTTCCGGGCGTTCGACCTGGATGTGGCCCCGGCCTCGATCACCGAATGGACCACCGACCACGACCCCGGCGGTTGGCCGCCGGCCCGCTGGACGCTGCGCCGCTTCGCCGACACCGGGGGGTGGGCTAGAGCGTGATCCAGTACCGCCGGGCTGGGCCGAGTTCGGTGTCTCGGATGTCCTCGAGGACGCCGCCGAGGCGTTCGATCGTCTTCGCCGACGCGGTGTTGTCCGCCTCGCAGGCGAGCAGCACCCGATCCAACCCGAGCGCTCGGGCCTCGCCGAGCATCCGGTCCAGTGCCCAGGTCGCCAGCCCGCGGCGGCGGGCGGACGGGCGGATGCCGTATCCGATGTGTCCGCCAACCCGCAACAGGTAGTCGTCGAGTTCGTGTCGCAGCGCGATTCCGCCGAGCACCCGGTCGTCCTCGACGATCCATCGGTACGTGCACCGCACCCGACTATCCTCCAGCGGCCCGTCTGGACCCGACCGGTCGGCCAGCCGGGTAACCCAGGTCGCGAACCCGTCCGGCGAGCGCACCTCGTCGGTCGACTGCAGACCGAAACCGTCCTCGTGGAGGCCGGGACCCCACTCGTCGTGCGCCTCCAGCCAGGCGGCGTGCAGGCGGACGGCGGGCGCGACCAGCTTGGGCATGCGGCGGTGCTAGTCGGCGGCCAGGATCTGCTCGCGCAGGATCTCCGCGTGCCCGCAGTGCTGGGCAAGCTCGCGCAGCACGTGCAGGTAGACCCAGCGCAGCGGCAGCGGGCCGCGCCGGTTGCCGCGAAGCAGGTCGTCGAGGCCCAGGCTGGACGTGGCGCGGCGGGAGGCTTCGCAGGCTTCCCGGTGGGCGCGCTGGACGGTGGCGATCGTGTCGCCGTCGTCGAGGATGAACGACTCGTCCGGCGTGGCCGGGATGCCGATCTCGGCGCGTGACCGGCGCGTGACGGCCTCGTCGAACCAGACCTTCTCCACGAACGCGGCGTGCTTCACCAGACCCAGTAGCGTCGTCCGGGACGGCACCAACGACCGGCGCGCCTGCTCCTCGGTCAGCCCGTCCAGGTAGCCGTTGAGCGCCCTGCGGTGCTCGTCGATGAACGCCTCGAACTGTGCCTGAGCTGACTGGCCGACGACATCATCGGCGAAGGTCGGAGGAAAGGCGGTCATTCCCGAAGCATTTCAAGGTCGTCGCCGCCGCGCAAACACTCATGGGTCGACCGTAACCTGGTCGCCGTCCGCCACCCGCCCGGACCGGACCACGGTGGCGTACGCGCCGACACACGGCTGGGGACCCATTCCTGGTAGGGGTTCGATCCGGTTGAGCCGGGCGGGCACCCGCAGCGCCTCGGTCTCGCGGGGCAGCGGGCCGTGTGCGAGCGTGGGCACCGCGCAGCGCGGCGTCGGGGCGAGCACGGCAAGCACCAGATCCGGGCCGACGCGCAGTTCCCGGCCGACCCAGCCGTTCTCGGCGAAGGCATCCGTGCCCGTGTCGAGCACCAGGTTGGGCCGGTAGCGTTGCACCGTCCCCGCCCCGGGCGGCAGCTGCCCGGCGATCCGGTCCAGGGTCGCGGTGGTGACCAGGTGGATCGGAGCGAAGTCGAAGAAGGTGCCGGGCAGCACCGACCCGAGCCGGCTCTCGTCGGCCGGGACCTCGTCGGTGAGGCCGGCGGCGAGCACCGCCTCCGGATGCGAGCGCAGCAGGGTGGCGCCGGGCGGTACGGCGTCGATGAGGGTCACCGGGCGGCCGACCGCAGCGCTGAGCGCCGTGTCGATGTCGGGGTCCTCGACCGACAGGTGTCTGCCGTGGGGCACTGTGATCCGTACCGGATCGGTCACCCCGCCGGTCGCTCGTAGCGTGAGCAGGTCGCGCCAGCGATGGGGTTGCTTGGCGCTGGCCACCCGTCCACTGGCCCGATCCAGCAGCGCCAGCACGCGGTCACCCGCGACGCCGGTCTCGCCGATGTCGGCGGCCGAGGTCCGCTCTCCGAGCAGTGACTTCACCGGGTACCGCCGCAGCTGCACGACTCGTCCGGAGATCATTCCGTCACCCTAACCGCGCCCGCCGCCGCCCCGGTCGGGCGACGTGAGGCTGGCACTGACCGACTCGCCCGGGTCGGTGCCCGCGCGGGCGTACTCCACGCCGTCCGGCGTCCAGACGCCCGACCACCCCGCCGCCTCGGTGTAACCACCGCCGGTCGACCCGGCGAAGCTCGCCACCGCCACCCAGACCCGGTGCGCGGTGGTGATCCGGTGCACCCGCTGGTCTATCACGGCGGCGTCGCGGGCCGACTCCAGGACGCCCGCCGCGTACACGTCGATCCCGAGCGCGGCCGTCCGGTCCGCGTGCGCGGCCACGCCGGTGTCCTTGCAGATCGCCAGCCCCACCCGCCAACCGTCCACATCGAGCACGACCGGGGCATCGCCCGGCCGGAACCGGCGGGCCTCCGCGTCCCCCAGCCACATCTTCCGGTACGCCACCGTCGCACCGCCACCGGTCACCGCCAGCATCGCTATGTGGTCGCCGGTGACCGGCGCACCGGCCAGGGCCAGCGCACCCGCCTCGGCGCACGCCTCGACCAGCGGCGCCAACCGCGGGTCGTCGACCGACACGACCGGCGCTTCCAACTCGTACCCGGTCAGCGACAGCTCCGGAAAGACCACCAACCGGGCGCGCGCCGCGCGGACCGCGGCGGCGTGCGCCCGCGCGTTTGCCGCGACATCCAGGGGTACGCACGGCGGCTGGACCACCGCGAGCCGCAGCGGGGTGCGGCTTTCCGCACCCCCACCGGTGTGGTCGACCCGCGCGGTCGGGCGGTCGGCCCCATGGTCGACTCTCAGGATGACTTCGTAACGTGGGCGCATGATTCGAACGTCCCACGCCGTGTTCGCCACCGGAACCCCCGCCGCCGCAGCGGAACCACCACAGGACGGGATCGTCGGCTACGTCACTGACCTGGTGGAACGACTCGGCGGGCCGGGTGCCGGTCTGGCAGTGGCGTTGGAGAACCTCTTCCCGCCGATCCCCAGTGAGGTGATCCTGCCGCTGGCCGGGTTCGTCGCCGCGCAGGGACGGATGAGTCTGGTCGGTGCGATCTTCTGGACCACGCTGGGTTCGGTGGTGGGCGCGCTCGCGCTCTACCTGATCGGCGCGGCCCTGGGGCGCGACCGGATGCGCGCCATCGTCTCCCGGCTTCCGCTGGTCAAGCTCAGCGACGTGGACCGGACCGAGGCGTGGTTCCTGCGGCACGGTGTGAAGGCGGTCTTCTTCGGCCGGATGATTCCGATCTTCCGCAGCCTGATCTCCATTCCGGCCGGCGTGGAGCGGATGCCGGTGACCACGTTCCTGCTCTACACCACGCTGGGCAGCCTGATCTGGAACACCACCTTCGTGCTCGCCGGCTACCTGCTGGGCGACAACTGGCACCTCGTCGAGGGCTACGTCGGCACGCTACAGAAAGTGGTGATCGTGGTCTGCGTGGCGGCGGCCGCCTGGTTCGTCGGGTCCCGCGTGCTGAAGGCCCGCCGCGCCGCCCGCAACCCCGAGCCGACCGAACCCGAGCAGAGCGCACTGAACGGGATGCCCGACCCGGGCGGTCGCGGCACCCTCTACCGAAGCGGATCGTGGGCCTCGGACGAACGCTAGCCAGCCCTCTTCTGGTTTCCTTTGCTCTGCTGCCCCCTCATGCGCCACCCGGGGTCGCCTGCGGGCGGGTCAGATGACGCAGAGCAAAAGGAAGCAGACTCGGTGCGGAAGGCGGGCGAGATGGTGGGGGAGCGGCGAACCGGCAGGTGGTGGCTTCGGCTCCGGCTGCCGCTCGGCGTCGCCGTCGGAATCGTGACGGCCGCCGTCGAGTTCGTCTTCCTCGCCGTCGCGACCGTCGCATCCAGCGTGCGCGCGGTAGCGCCTGCGGCCGGCCGTCGCGTTGCTGGCCTGACCGACCGGTACGGGGAGCGGCTGGTGCGGATGGAACATCGCCGCCTCGCCGGGCTGCTCGCCGCGGAGGATCTGCCCGGGCCGAACACCGTGGCGACCCGGCGGCAGCTCGGCTACCTGGCCGCCCGACTGTTACCCGGCACGCTCGGCCTGCTGGCGTACGCCGTGCTCGGCGTTGGCGTGGTGCTGGCCGGGATCGTGCTGCGCGCGGCGGTGCGCGGAGAGCTGACCCTCCTCGACGCCCTGTCCCAGATCGCCGTCGGGGCGGTGCTGTTACTGCTCAACGTTCAGGCCGTTGCCAGCATCGCCGCGCTGGACATCCGGCTGGCGCGACGACTGCTCGGGCCGGGAAGTCGGGCCGAGCTGACGCGGCGCGTCCATGAGCTGACCACCAGTCGGGCCGGGGTCATCGCCGCTGTCGACGCCGAACGGCAGCGCATCGAACGCGATCTGCATGACGGCCTTCAACAGCGGCTGGTCGCCCTCGGCATGCTGCTCGGCCGGGCCCGGCGCGCCCACGACGCCGATCGCACACACGCACTGCTCGCCCAGGCCCACGAGGATGTGCAGCGGGCCATCGAAGAGTTGCGCGAGGTGGCGTGGCGGGTCTACCCGTCAGCGCTGGACGACAGCGATCTGGGCGAGGTCCTGGCCATCGTCGCCCGCGGATCCGAGGTGCCGGTGCGGATCCGCTGCGAGCTGCCGGTCCGCCCCGAGCGGCAGGTCGAGACGGTGCTGTATTTCGTGGCCTGCGAGGCGCTCACCAACGCCGCGAAACACGCCGCCGCTACCCTGGTCACGGTCGATATCGGAGTACGGGATGGGTGGATCCGGATGCGCGTACATGACGACGGCGTCGGCGGGGCGGACCCGACCGGACGCGGGTTGTCCGGGCTCGCGCGACGGGTCGCCGCGCTGGACGGCCGGCTGCTGGTGACCAGCCCGGCCGGCGGTCCGACGACAGTACTGGCGCAGCTGCCGTGCGACTAGTCCTCGCCGAAGACTCGACACTGCTCCGGGAGGGCCTGACGCGGCTGCTCGCCGACGAGGACCACGAGGTGCTCGCGGCGGTCGGGACCGCCGACCAGCTTGTCGAGGCGGTCGAACAATCCCGTCCCGACGTGGTCGTCACCGACGTCCGGATGCCACCCAACCACACCGATGACGGGCTACGGGCCGCCCTGGAGATCCGTCGTCGGTGGCCCGACACCGGCGTCCTCGTGCTCTCCCAGTACGTGGAGCGGCGTTACGCCGGGCGGCTGCTCGCGGACCGTCCCGAGGGAGTCGGCTACCTCCTCAAGGACCGAGTCGCCCAGGTGGACGACTTCCTCGACGCACTCGACCGGGTCGCCGCCGGAGGCACCGCCCTCGACCCGGAGGTGGTCCGTCAGGTGGTGGCCGGCTCGGACCGGCCCGACCCGTTCGGTCGGCTCACGCCCCGGGAACGGGACGTGTTGCACGAGATGGCCCAGGGGCACACGAATCTCGCCATCGCCCAGCGGCTGCATGTATCGCAGAGCGCGGTCGAGAAGCATGTCAACGCCATCTTCGACAAACTCGACCTCGCGCACACAACGGGCTACAGCCGACGAATCCTCGCAATCCTGCGCTACCTGGGCACCTGACCCGCCGAGGGCTCGTAGGCGGGCATACGGGCCGAGCCCGGCATGGGGGATCGGAGAGTCCGTGCACGGGCGTCCCGGGCCCGGGACGCGGGGATCGGAGGCCGGACACGGCGGGCCAGGCCGGGGTGCGGGGATCGGAGGCCGGACACGCGGGCCGGGCCGGGCCCAGCATGATCGACTCGGGTTTCATGAAGTCGGGGTGGTCCGGGCGTCCGGGATGCCCCGACTTCCGTGAACCCGAGTGGATCACGCGGGCGAGAGGCGATTCGACGCCTTGGGCCCGGTGTCATGTGGGTGCTTTGTCCGTTGGTGGGGGTTTGTGGGTGGTGACTGGGCGCACCCGTGGGCTGGAATCATGGCGGGGTCGGGGTCGTTACATACCCTGACGATCGCAGTACCACCGACCCGCCGCCCGACCCCTGAGGGCTGGTCGCGCAGGTTGGAATGCCAGCCTCCACCCGGTCGTTGCAGTCCCCACGAACGACCGCAGGCACCGCCTTGATGAGGGTGCCGACGGGTGGGCCAACCCCGGAATGACCTCGGTCCCCCGGTCGTTACAGTCCCCAGCGAACGACCGCAGGCACCGCCACGATGAGGGTGCCGATGGATGGGCCACCCCGGAATGACCCCGGCCCCCCGGTCGTTACACATGGACCCGGCGCCACGAGCCCCCGCTCGCAGGTTGCCGCCCGGCGCCCGACAGGGCGTCACCCCCAGACTTTCCCCCCTTGTTAGTGCAGCGCCGGACGAGGTGCTCACACCCATCACCGCCGCCCCCTTTGGCGGTGCGGGTGTTCTACCCCCGAAGGAGCTACCCCCATGAACACGATCTTCCGTAAGAGCATGCTGTCTGTTGCTGGTCTTGCGTTCGCCGGTGGTGTGTTCGCCGGCCCGATCGCCGCCCACGCCGCCACCCCGGCCGTGGATGCCAAGCCGGTTGCGGTTGCTGTGCAGTCGGCGGCGCCGAAGCCGCAGGGCGAGCAGTCCCGGATCAGCCTGAACGATGAGCAGACCGCGAACGTGAAGGCGATCATCGCCGCGACGAAGAAGGCCGGTCTGCCGGAGCGGGCCGCGGTGATCTCGATCGCGACGAGCCTGCAGGAGTCGAAGCTGGAGAATCTGGGTCACCTGGGCGACATGAACGACCACGACTCGCTGGGCCTGTTCCAGCAGCGCCCGAGTTCGGGTTGGGGTACGCCGGAGCAGATCACCGACCCGGAGTACTCGACGACCGCGTTCCTCAAGGGTTTGAAGCAGGTTGACGGGTGGCAGGACATGGCGCTGACCGACGCCGCGCAGACGGTGCAGGTGTCGGCGTACCCGGACGCCTACGCCCAGTGGGAGCAGCAGGCCACCGACCTGGTCGCCCAGCACTGGAACAGCTGACCCGCGCCACATCGCAGAACCAGCGCACTAAGCAACACAGCACGACACCGACCGCTGGCCGGCACCCCCAACCCGGGGTGCCGGCCAGCGGCACTTCCGTTTCCGTCCGGCAGGCACCTGGTCGCTGGTCGCTGGTCGCGGACGTCGCGACGCCGGCCGGGAGCGGACGCCGCGGCGCCGGGTGCCGTTTCCGTGGGACAAGCACCTGGTCGCTGATCTCGTGGGTTGCGGCCGAAGCGCGCCGCGATGGTGGGTGTCGTGGTCGCGAGGCGACCGACGTGCAGCCAGCGAGGGGACGGCGGCGGGACGGCCCGGCAGGTGCGGGAACAACGCGGGGTGCGGGCTGGTTGTGGACAGTGTCGGTGTGACTCAGTGTCCCCGGGCCTCACCTAATATCGCCTTCGCGGAATACCGTTCGGCTGGAGCCGCGTCGTGCCACTCGCCGAGAGGCGACCTGCACACCGACACCAGCGCCGCCCCCGGCCCACCGGCCGGGGGCGGCGCTGTCTGTGCTCATCCGTCAGAGCGTCGCGGCACAATGTCCGGGTGACTGACGCACAGCCGTGGTCCGAGCAGTCGGGCGTACTCGTACTCCCCAGTGGGGCGACGGTCCGCGGACGCCGCGTCGCTGCCGCGACCTCGCCCGCCGACTTCGCCGTGCTGCTGGCACCTGGTCCGGAGCCGGCCTGGCCGCACCGGCGGATCCGGTGGCCCGATTTCTGGGTGCCGCTCGACCGTGCCGAAGCCCTCGACGTCCTACGGGAGGCGCTGCGACGGGCCCACGACGGTGAACGTGTCGAGGTGGCCTGTCGGGGTGGGGTGGGTCGTACGGGAACGGCCCTGGCCGCGCTGGCGATCCTCGACGGTCTGCCGGTCGAGAGGGCGGTGCCGTGGGTGCGGGCCGGCTACCACCCGAAGGCGGTGGAGACCCCCTGGCAGCGGCGCTGGCTGCGCCGCGTCACCTGACACCGCCGCCGGAGCGCCGCCGGCCGGACCGCCGGTGCTCGTGCGGGCCACCCGTGACGCCGCGTCAGCCGGCCGCCGCCGTTGGAAACGCCGGACCACAGCCGCTCGTGCCGGCACCTCGCCGCTGTGCTCCGGCAGGTAGCGGGGCAGCGGTGTCAGCCCTGGCCGATCACCGCCGGGTCGTTGACGTACTCCCGGAGGTGCTTGGCGGTGAGGGTGTCGCCGGTGGCGACCAGCTCGGCCGGTGTGCCGGTGAAGACGATGCGGCCACCGTCGTGACCGGCACCGGGGCCGAGGTCGATGAGCCAGTCGGCGTGTGCCATGACCGCCTGGTGGTGCTCGATGACGATCACCGTGTTTCCGGCGTCGACCATCCGGTCGAGCAGGGCCAACAGTTGGTCCACGTCGGCCAGGTGCAGGCCCGTGGTCGGCTCGTCCAGGACGTACGTGGTGGTCTTCTCGGCCAGGTGGATGGCGAGTTTGAGTCGTTGCCGCTCCCCGCCGGACAGGGTGGTCAGTGGCTGGCCGAGGCTGAGGTAGCCCAGCCCGACGTCGACCAACCGGCCGAGGATGAGGTGCGCCGCCCCGCTGGGGAAGAACGCGTACGCCTCGGTGACCGACATGGTCAGCACCTCGTGGATGTTCTTGCCGCGCAGCGTGTACGTGAGCACCTCGTCGGTGAAGCGCCGCCCCTCGCACCGTTCGCAGACGCTCGCCACGCCGGCCATCATGGCCAGGTCGGTGTAGATGAGGCCGATTCCCTTGCAGGTCGGGCAGGCGCCCTCGGAGTTGGCGCTGAACAGCGCGGCCTTGACCCCGTTGGCCTTGGCGAAGGCGGTGCGGATCGGGTCGAGCAGCCCGCTGTAGGTGGCCGGGTTGCTGCGTCGTGAGCCACGGATCGGGGACTGGTCGACGATGACGACCCCGGACCGGCCGCGCAGCGACCCGTGGATCAGTGAACTCTTGCCGGAGCCGGCCACGCCGGTGACCACGGTGAGGACCCCGAGCGGGATGTCCACGTCCACGTCGTGCAGGTTGTGCAGGTCGGCCTGGCGGATGGCGAGTTGCCCGGTGGGTTGGCGTACCGCCTCGCGCACTGTCACCCGGTGGTCGAGGTGCCGCCCGGTGAGGGTGTCGGAGCGGCGCAGGCCGGGGATGTCGCCGGTGAAGCAGATCCGACCACCGTCGGTGCCGGCGCCTGGTCCGAGGTCGACCACGTGGTCGGCGATGGCGATGGTCTCCGGTTTGTGTTCCACCACCAGCACGGTGTTGCCCTTGTCGCGCAGCCGCAGCAGCAGGTCGTTCATCCGGGCGATGTCGTGCGGGTGCAGGCCGACGGTGGGTTCGTCGAAGACGTACGTGACGTCGGAGAGGCTGGAGCCGAGGTGGCGGACCATTTTCACCCGTTGCGCCTCGCCGCCGGAGAGGGTCGCCGACTCACGGTCCAGGCTGAGGTAGCCCAGACCGATCTCGACCAGGGAGTCCAGCAGGTCGCGAAGGTTGGCGACGAGCGGCGCGGCCCCCGGGTCGTCGACGGTGCGGACGAACGCGGCCAGGTCGCTGATCTGCATGGCCGAGCAGTCGGCGATGTTGAGCCCGGCGATCCGTGACGACAGCGCCGCCGCGTTGAGTCGGGTGCCGCCGCAGTCGCCGCAGCTGGTGAAGGTGACCGCCCGGTCGACGAAGGCGCGGATGTGCGGTTGCAGCGACTCGCGGTCCTTGGACAGGAGGAGCCGCTTGACCTTGACGGCCAGACCCTCGTACGTCCAGTTGTTGCTGCCCACCTTGATCTTGGTGGCCGGTTTGTGCAGGAAGTCCTCCCACTGTTGCGGGGTGAAGTCCTGGAGTTTGACGTCCGGGTCGAACAGGCCGGAGCCGACGATGGTCTGCCAGTACCAGGAGTCGACAGCGAAGTTGGGCACGGTGATCGCGCCGTCGTTGAGGGAGCGCTCGACGTCGACCAGCTCGTTGACGTCGAGGTCAGAGACCTCGCCCAGCCCTTCGCAGGTGGGGCACATGCCTTCGGGCAGGTTGAAGCTGAACGCCCCGGCGCCGCCGACGGACGGCTGGCCGAGCCGGCTGAAGAGGATCCGCAGCATGGCGTACGCGTCGGTGGCGGTGCCGACGGTGGAGCGGGAGTTGACCCCCATCCGTTCCTGGTCGACGACGATGGCCGCGCTGAGGTTGCGCAGCGAGTCGACGTCCGGACGGTTGAGGTTCGGCATGAACGACTGGAGGAACGCGCTGTAGGTCTCGTTGATCATGCGCTGGGACTCGGCGGCGATGGTGCCGAAGACCAGCGACGACTTGCCCGACCCGGAGACACCGGTGAAGACGGTCAGCCGGCGTTTGGGGATGTCGACCGAGACGTCGGCGAGATTGTTCTCCCGCGCCCCGCGTACCTCGATCATGTCGTGGCTGTCGGCGGCGGACCATGCTGGCTGCGACATACGAACCCTTCACGGAATCGTGGCGGGACCTCGCCCCGCCGAGCACTGGCGGGTTCCATTGTCTCATTCATCCCCATGTAGAGAGTTTCGCCGAGATCCCAGCGCAGGGCTCAGCAGCACGTCCGGGAAAGTCTCAAATCACGTCGTAAGCGGTACGGTGACTCGCGTGGACGTCGCCTCGAAGGATCGGCTGCGCGCCGTGGACCTGGCGGCCACCGTCGGGATCTCGGTGCAGCAGGTGCGCAACTACGTCGAGTTGGGGGTGCTGCCCCCGGTGCGCCGCACCGCCAGCGGCTACCGCATCTTCACCAGCGAGCACGCCCGGGCGCTGACCGTGGCGCGGCGGTTGGCCGAGGGGCACGGCTGGAGCCGTACCCGGGAGATCATGGCGGCGGTGCACACGGGTGACCTGCCGGCGGCCCTGGCGGCGCTCGACGGCGGCCATGCCGAGCTGGACCGGGAACGCGCCGAGATCCGCCGGGTGCTCGGCGCCTTCGAGACCGTGCTGGCCAGCCCACCGGCGGCCCGACCCGCGCCTCGCCACGGCGCCCGCATCGGAGAGGTCGCCGCCCTGGTCGGGGTCCGGACCTCGCAGCTGAGGCTGTGGGAGGAGCGCGAGCTGCTGCGGCCGGGCCGCACCCCGGGCACCAACTACCGGGTGTACGACGAGGCGGAGCTACGCGCGGCGCAGGTCATCGCGTTGCTGCGCCGGGGCGCGTACCCCTTTGAGATCATCGCCGCGGTGCTGGGCGAGCTGCGGACCACCGGCAGCGCCCAGCGGGTCCGCGCTGAGCTGGCCCGCCGCGAGCAGGAGCTGCACACCCGCAGCCTGCGCCGGCTGCGGGGCAGCGCCGCGCTGCACGACTACCTGCGCGGTCGCGGCGACGCGGGTTGACCGGCATCCCGTCCCGCGGGGCGATCCTCCTGACTAGGGTCGGGCACATGAGAGCTGCGCTGCTGGCGGCCACGACGTGCGCCGTCCTGCTCGCTCCGGTGCCGGTCGGTGCGGCGGGAGCGTCCGCCGCGCCGACGGTGCGCTGCCCCCGGGTCCCGGTGCCGGCGGCGTCCCGCCCACCCCGGCCGTCGCCCCCACCCGCTGTCCCCGAACAACGGATGGTCGGCGGCGCGGCGCTGGACACGGCCGGCCTGGTCATGCCGGCCGGCGTCGCCGCGCCGCCGAGGGTCACCGCCACGTCGTGGCTGGTCGCCGACCTGGACACCGGCCAGGTGCTCGGCGGGTGCGGCCCCCACGAGTACGGCACACCGGCGAGCGTGCAGAAGCTCCTGCTTGCCGCCACGATGCTGCCCAAGCTCGACCCGAAGCAGACGGTCACCGTCACCGACGCGGACATGAACATCGAACCCGGCTCCTCGGCCGTGGGCCTGGTCGCGGGCGGCCGGTACACCATCGAGACCATCTGGCTCGGGTTGCTGCTCAACTCCGGCAACGAGGCCGCCAACGCGCTGGCCCGACTCGGCAGCGGGACGGACAGCGCCGCGGGCGTGCGCGCCATGAACGAGCAGGCGCATCACCTCGGCGCGCTCCAGACGCACGCGGTCACCGCGTCCGGGCTGGACGGCAAGGGGCAGTTCACCAGCGCGTACGACCTGGCGCTGATCGCCCGGGCCTGCTTCGCCGAGCCGACCTTCCGCCGGTACGCGCTGACCGAGCAGACGTCGATTCCGGCGCAGCCGGCGCAACGCACCAAGGGCTTCGAGATCCAGAACGAGAACCAGCTCATCTACCGGTATCCGGGGGCGCTCGGCGGCAAGACCGGCTTCACCGACCTGGCCCGGCACACCTACGTGGGGGCGGCGGAACGCGGCGGACGGCGGTTGGTGGTGACCCTGCTGGGCGCCGAATCGGCACCGGCGCGCGGCTGGCAGCAGGGCGCGGCCCTCCTGGACTGGGGCTTCACGCTGCCCCGGGACGCCGCCGTGGGTCGACTGGTCGAGCCCGGCGAGCTGACCGCCGCCCCGTCGGCGGCGCCGTCCGTGCTGGCGGCACCCGGCGCGCCCCGACCGGCGGCGGCCAGCGGGCCTGCGCGTACCGGCTCGGAGTGGCTCTGGTCGGTGACCGCGGTGAGCGGCGCAACGGTGGTGGCGTTGTTGGGCGGCCTGCTGTGGCGGCGTCGCCGCCGGATGCCCTGACGGATCGACATCGGGCGCTACCCTCCATAGACTCCGGTCTTTCTGGCACCACCAGTCCAGGAGGATCCCTGTGTCGAGTGAACTCGAACCGCGCCCCGCAGTGGCGGCACCCCGCCGGCCGGTGCGCGCCCTGACCCGCCTCGCGGGGGTGACAGCGCTCGCCGGGGCGCTGGTGGTCGGCTCGTCCGCCACCGCGCTCGCCGCCCCGGGCCCGTCGGCCGACACGGTGCGCGTCTCCGCCGCGCCGCCCGCCGCTGCCGACGCCGCCACCCGACCACCGCGCACCACCCACGGTCCGTGCGCGTACACCGAGACCCCGGACGAACCAGCGGCCCGGCCGGTGCCGCTGCCGCCCGACCCGCGGCGCACCCCGGCCCGGGGCAGCGTCCGAGTGACAGTGGCGACCAACCACGGGCCGATCGGGCTGACAGTGGACCGGGCCGCCGCGCCGTGCACTGTGCAGAGCTTCCTGCACCTGGTGAACAAGCGGTTCTACGACCGCACCCCGTGCCACCGGCTCACCGCCTACCCGACGCTGAGCGTGCTGCAGTGCGGTGACCCGTCCGGCACCGGTGAGGGCGGCCCGGGCTACCGGTACCGCGACGAGTTGCCGACCGACCTGCCGCCCGCGCCCACCGACCCGACCGGGGAGCGCCGGGTGTACGCCCGGGGTGTGCTGGCCATGGCCAACGCCGGGCCGGACACCAACGGCAGCCAGTTCTTCCTGGTCTACGCCAACTCCGCGCTGCGCCCCAACTACACGATCTTCGGCGAGGTCGACGGGGCCGGCCTGGCCACGCTGGACCGGATCGCCGCCGGGGGAGTGGCCCCGACCGCCGAGGACCCGGCACCGGTCGACGGCGCGCCCGCGCTGCCGGTGACCATCCGCAAGGCCGTCCGCTGGCACCACCACCACTGACCGTGCGGCGCGGTGGGTGACAGTCGGTCGCTCACCGCGCCCACCGTCGGTGACTCTCGGTCGGGCCCGGCCTCGTCGGAATTTTCGGGAACGGACCGGAACCGGTCCAACCGGTTTCCGACGCAGTTCCGGCCGTCACGCCGAGGCGGGCGACCCGGTCAGCGGGGCGGCGGTGCTGTCCCGAACGACCAATTCGGTGGCGAGTTCCACCCGGGGCGAGTCGATGCCCTCGCCCTGGGCCAGGCGCAGCACGGTCCGGGCGGCCAACCGTCCCATCTCGACCAACGGTTGGCGCACGGTGGTCAGTGGCGGTGAGGCCCAGCGGGCTTCCGGCAGGTCGTCGAACCCCACCACGCTCACGTCGTCCGGCACGCGGAGCCCCCGGCGCCGGATGGCCTCGTAGACGCCGAAGGCCATCTGGTCGCTGGAGGCGAAGATGCCGGTCGGCGGGTCGGCGAGGTCGAGCAGAGCCGTCCCGCCAGAGAACCCGGAGGCGTGGTAGAAGTCGCCCGGGTAGATCAACGCATCGTCCACCGGCACCCCGGCGGCCTCCAGCCCGGCCCGATAACCGTCGAGCCGGGCCCGGCTGCACAGCAGGTGCGTCGGCCCGGCCACGAAACCGATGCGCCGGTGCCCGATCGCGAGCAGGTGTTCGGTCGCGGCGAGCCCGCCGGCCCAGTTGGTGGCGCCGATCGTCGGCACGTCCATGGCCGGCACCCCGGCCGGGTCCACGACCACCACCGGCACGTTGAGGCGACGCAGCTGCGCGTGCAGCGGCGGGCTCAGGTGCGAGGTCACGAAGATGACGCCGTCGGTGGCCCGGGTGCGCAGGTTCTGCAACCACTGCCGGGCCGCGGTGGGCTGCCGGTGGATCGCGGAGACCACAGTGCCGACGCCCGCGCCGTGCCCGACATCCTCCACACCCCGGATGATCTCCACGGCCCACGGGCTGTCCAGGTCGTTGAAGACCAGGTCGACGAGACCGGCACGGCGAACGCTGCGGCTGGTGCGACGCCGGTAGCCGTGGTGGCGCAACAACTCCTCGACCCGCTCCCGGGTGTCCGGGGCCACATCGGAGCGCCCGTTGAGCACCCGTGACACGGTCGGCACCGACACCCCGGCCTCCCGTGCGATCGCGGTGATGGTCACCCTGCGTCCGTCGTCCGCGCCCACCCGCGTCTCCTTCACCGAGCCGGAGGAACGACCGTCAGGCGTCGCCCACCGTGTGTCCCGAAACGGCGTGCCCGTTCCACGCGCCATCTTGCCTCACCGATGGGGGTTGACGACATGCCAGGTCGTTCGAAGGTTCGCTTGAGTTGCGGAAAAGTTCCGGAGTTTTTCCGGTTACTTTCGGTCTGCGGACCACATGGATCCTGGGATGGTTACCCCAACCGGGCTGATAGACAGGACTCGTGCGCTACCGCCTGGCCGTCGTGCTCGCGCTCGCCGCGCTGCTCGGCGGCTGCTCGCGGCCGGAGCCCCGCCCCGCGCCGGCCACGCCGCAGCCGACGTCGGCGAGCCCCACACCCGCGCCGACCCCGTCCACCTCCGTGGCAGCCCCACTGCCGGGGTTCGTGGTGCTGACCGACCTCGACCCGCGCATCCACGCCGACATCCGGTACGCCACCCCGCACAACTTCGTCGGCCGACCGATCACCGGCTACCGCGAGCCGCTGTGCCTGCTCACCCGGCAGGCGGCCGAGGCGTTGCGCCGCGTACAGGACGCCGCGCTGGCCGGTGGGCACAGCCTCAAGGTGTACGACTGCTACCGCCCGCAGCCGTCGGTGGACGACTTCGTCGCCTGGTCGAAGCACCCCGATGAGCAGCAGACCAAGGCCGAATTCTACCCGGACCTGGCCAAGAACCGGCTCTTCGCCGACGGTTACATCGGCGCGCCCACCGCGCACAGCCGCGGCAGCACAGTGGACCTGACACTGGTCGACGAGCCCGCCGCCAGCCAACCTCCGTACCGGGTCGGGCAACCGCTGGTCGCCTGCACCGCGCCGCTCGGGCAACGCTTCCCGGACAACAGCATCGACATGGGTACGGGCTTCGACTGTTTCGACTCGCGGGCGCACACCGCCGACCCCCGCATCACTTGGACGGCGCGGGACAACCGTCGGTTGTTGCAGCGTCTGATGACCGACGCCGGGTTCGTCAACTACGACCGCGAGTGGTGGCACTACAGCCTGCGCGACGAGCCGTACCCGGACACCTTCTTCGCCGCGCCCGTCGCCCGCTCGTCGGTCGGCTGACCGTCAGGTCCAGCCCCGCGGCCCTGAACCGTGTCCCGGCACCGCGGCCGCCCGTGCCATCCGGCATGATCGTTTCAATGACCACTGAACGGATCGGCCCCCCGGTTACCGGCGACGAGCGGGAGACGCTGCGCGCGTTCCTCGACTTTCACCGCGCCACGCTGGCCCTCAAGTGCGCGGGTTTGTCCGACGAGGACCTGCGCCGGCAGTCGATGCCGCCCTCCGCGCTGTCCCTGCTCGGCCTGGTGCGACACCTGGCCGAGGTGGAGCGCGCCTGGTTCCGGCGGGTCATCGACGGCGAGGACATCGGGTTGGTCTGGTCGGAGACCGGTGACTTCCAGCAGGCGTACGACGCCACCTCGGCCACCCGGGCAGAGGCGTTCGACGCCTGGGAGCGTGAGGTCGCGCATGCCCGCCGGATCGAGCGGGCGGCCGCGTCGCTCGACGTGACCGGCCTCAACGCCCGCTCCGGAGAGACCGTGTCACTGCGGCTGGTGATGCTGCACCTGATTCACGAGTACGCCCGGCACAACGGCCACGCCGATCTTCTCCGTGAGGGCGTCGACGGCACCGTCGGCGTCTAGCCCGCGAAAGGGACGCGTCAGGTCCAGTAGAGGATTCGGCAGGCGGGCACGCGGGCGGTGAGTTCGGCGGTGAACCAGTCGCGCAGCTCGGCCATCTGCTCACGCGGGTAGACGTACTTCACCGCGCCGAACTTGCCGTGCTTGCGGGTGCGGGACTCCTCGTCCATCTCCAGCCGGGTGCGCGGGTACCAGCCGAGCAGCACCTCCTTGCTGCCCGGCGTGAACCGGTGGGTGATCAGCTCGGCGGTCAGGTCGAGGTCCGGCACCCCGTCGACCGCCGAGCGGACCTGGTCGAGCAGTTCGCCGTAGCGCTCCCGCCAGTCCGGCAGCGCGATGATCGGCGCGATGGTCAGCCCGACCGGGTAGCCGTCGAGGGCGAGCCGGCGCAGCGCGGCCAGCCGGTCCGGCACCCGGGCGGTGCCACCCTCGAACCGAACGCTTACCGGGGCGCAGTTGACGCTGAAGCGGACCCGGGTCCGGCCGGCGTGCGGCAGCCCCACGAAGGTGTCCACGTCGGCGTACTTGGTGGTCCAGCGCAGTTGCACGGGGGCGTCCCAGTCGGCGAAGTGCTGCACCGCGCGCCGCCAACTGCCGGTCAGGTGCTCCAGGGCGAGCGGGTCGGTGTAACAGGACGCCTCGAAGGTGGTGCCCTCGTCGGCGCGTCGCGCGTTGCGGCTGGTCACCGTGCCGCGCCCGGCGTACGCGGCCAGCCCGGCGAGGATGTCGTCGAGGTCCGCGTACACCCGGGTCACCGGTGGGCCGGACAGGGATCCGGCGAGGTAGCAGTACTGGCAGTGCGCAGGGCAGCCCTCGGCCAGGTCGACCCGCCAGTCCGCGCTGGGTGCGATGGGTTGCAGGACGCGCCGCGAGGGTGGGCTCACCACGATCGCCATTGTCGACTTGGCCCGGGCGTAGGTCTCCCGGTCGGTCTGCCCGCGTACCCCGGTGAGCCGGTTGGCGCGCAGGTGTTCCACCTCGATGCCGAGCGCCCGCACCCGCTCGACGATCCGTTGGCCGTGCGGGTGGTCGAGCGCGGCGGGGGTGGCCACCACCCTGCTCGGGGTCCAGCGGCGCGCCGGCCGGGCCGGCGGCGCGAGGCCGGCCAGGTCGCGGGTCGGCACCCGTTCGCCGCTGGCGTCGTGCGGCGCGGCGGGTACGTCCACGGCGAGCGGCTGGTCGACGTCGACGGCGTCCGGGCTGGTCATCCGGCCGGGGTACCCGTTGCCGTAGGAATCCCACCCGATCCGCCGCCCCACGATTGACGCCGCCCAACCGGAACGCATAACCTCTCATCTATCTGTAAACCTTGTGAACAGATGCACATCGACGCGGCGGCGCGCGTCCCGACCGAAGGGACGATCAGGTGATCGCAGAACTCTCCTCCCGTACCAGACGGATCCTGTCGGCATTCGTCGCCCTGGTCGTCGCGTTGACCGCCGGTCTCGCGGTCAACGCCTCGCGCAGTGCGCAGGCCGCGCCGACATTCAAGGTCCTGGCCTTCTACAACGGCACCTGGGACGCCGCGCACATCGACTTCGTCAAGGACGCCCGGGCCTGGTTCCCGCAGGCCGCCGCCCAGCACGGTTTCTCCTGGGAGGCCACCAACAACTGGGGCCTGCTGAACACCGCCAACCTGGCCCAGTACAAGGTCGTCATGTTCCTGGACGACGCGCCGCCCACCGCGCAGCGGGCCGCGTTCCAGCAGTACATGCAGAACGGCGGGGCGTGGCTGGGCTTCCACGTCAGTGCGTGGACCGACAACCCGTCGAGCTGGAGCTGGTACTACAACACCTTCCTCGGCACCGGCTCGTTCCAGACGAACACCTGGGGACCCACCCGGGTCACGATGCGCGCCGACAACCGCACCCACGCCGCCACCCGGAACCTCCCGGCGACGTTCCCGTCGTCGATCAGCGAGTGGTACTCCTGGAGCAACGACCTGCGGCAGAACCCCAACATCGACATCCTCGCCTCGGTCGACCCGTCCAGCTTCCCGGTCGGCACGGACCCCAACCAGTCCTGGTACGGCGGCTACTACCCGCTGGTCTGGAGCAACCGGCAGTACAAGATGCTCTATGCCAACTTCGGCCACAACGCGATGAACTACAGCACCAACACCGGGCTGTCCTCCACCTTCGACAGCGCGCAACAGAACCAGCTGCTGATCGACGGGCTGCACTGGCTGGCGGGCGTCGGCACCGTCCCACCGACCACGCCCCCGCCGTCCGACGGCATCTCGCCGACCGCCTGGCACACAGTGGTCAACCGGGGCAACGGCAAGTGCGTGGACGCCCGGGCCGCGGCCAGCGCGAACGGCACCGCCATCCAGCAGTACGCGTGCAACAGCAGCACCGCGCAGCAGTACCAGTTCGCGCCGACCAGCGGCGGGTACCTGCGGGTCAACAACCGCAACAACAGCGCCCAGGTGCTCGACGTGACGAACCGGTCGACCGCCGACTCGGCGCCGATTCAGCTCTGGTCCTACAGCGGCGGAAACAACCAGCAGTGGCGGGCCGAGCCCGAGGGCGGCGGCTACTACCGCCTGGTCAACCGATCCAGCGGAAAGTGTCTCGACGTGCCGGGAGCGTCCACGGCGGACAGCGTCCAGCTCGTCCAGTACACCTGCAACGGCACCGCGGCGCAGTCCTTCCGGCTGGTGCCGCAGTCCTAGATCCGTCCCGGTAGCCTCCCGCCATGGCGATTCCCGACCGCGTGCCGATCGCGTACGAGCCCGACTACCACACTCGCAACATCGGCCGGTACGACAAGGGTCAGTTCTTCGGCTCCGTCACCGCCACGCTGGAGGATGGTGCCGGAGCCGAAGACGACTGGTATCGCCACAAGCGCTGGTACGCGGTGCTGCACCGGTTCGACGCCGACGGCGTGCACACCGACTCGGACATCTGGTTCGCCGGCACCAGCGAAGACGAGGAAGCCTCGGTCGATCGGGCCGAGGCTCGCCTCGTCGAATGGCTCGACGCGCTGCCCGGCCGGGTCTTCGGCGACATCTCGATCGGGCTGTTCCACGTCGAGGTCGACGGGCACGTCTTCGGGCTGGTCGACGGTTCAGCGGACTACGACGGCGAGGACCACGCCGAGTTCGTTCCGGACGAACTGGGCTTCGATCCGCCCTGGGACGGCCTCTACGACACCTGAGCGGCGCGAGCGAACCGGGCGGCGACGTCCCGGATGACGGCGCGCAGCTCCGGTGGGTCGAGCACGTCGAAATCGACAGCCAGGGTGCCGAGGAAGGCGGCGAGATTGCCCAGCGACTCGCCGCCCGTGTGCAGGAGGCAGGCCCGCTCGTCGATCGCCTCCAGCAGGCCCGCCGTGGTGGGGATCCGCTGCGCCATGGTCTCGGCCGAGGCGTGCAGGCGTACCCGGGCGGGGTGTGGCCAGGCCGCGGAGCCGACGCCGCGCAGCACGTGCGCGACCGCGTCGCCACCTGGCGGCTCCCGCGGGGCGAAGCGTGGGCCGGTCGGCACCCGGGGTTGGATCCGGTCGGCGCGGAACGTCCGCCAGTCGGCCCGGTCGGTGTCCCACCCCAGCAGGTACCACCGCCGCCCGGTGTAGACCAGACGGTACGGCTCGACGTCGCGCACGCTGACCGCGCCGTCATGGCCGGCGTAGTCGAACCGCAGCCGCTCCCGGCGGTGCGCGGCCGTGGAGACGGCGGTGAGCGTGTCGGCGTCCACTGTCGGGCCACCGCCGGCGGCGGAGACCGTCGCCGAGCGCAGGGCGTCCACCCGGTGCCGCAGCCGTGACGGCAGCGACTGCTCCAGCTTGGCCAGCGCCCGCAGTGAGGTCTCCTCGATGCCGGTCACCGAGCCGCCAGCCGCGGCCCGCAGCCCGACGGCCACCGCCACGGCCTCGTCGTCGTCGAGCAGCAGCGGTGGCAGCGCCGACCCGGCACCGAGCCGGTAGCCGCCGGCGACCCCCGGGTGTGACTCGATCTGGTAGCCCAGCACCCGCAGCCGCTCCACATCCGTGCGTACCGTGCGGGTGGTGACCGCGAGCCGTTCGGCCAGCTCCGCGCCGGACCACTCCCGGCGCACCTGCAGGAGAGTCAGCAACCGCAGCAGCCGCACCGAGGTCTCCACCATCCCGGTAAGTCTGCCAGCGACCACCGACGGGGTGTGGGAGCGCCGGTTATTCGGTTGCCCGACCCGACGACGGCCTGCTGAACTACCCGAAACCGCCACCAACCTCCAGGGAGCAACAATGCGCGCTGCGTCGATGTCCGACCAGAAGGGATCTGTCGCCTACCTGAAGGACCTGACGCTGCGTGAAAACCCTGAACCTCGGCATCCTGGCTCACGTCGATGCCGGTAAGACGAGCCTGACCGAGCGGCTGTTGCACGACGTTGGTGTGACCGACCAGCTCGGCCGGGTCGACGCGGGTAGCACCCAGACCGACACCCTGGCACTGGAACGGCAACGCGGGATCACCATCCGCTCGGCTGTCGTCTCCTTCGTGCTGGACGACGTGACCGTCAACCTGATCGACACGCCCGGTCACCCGGACTTCATCGCCGAGGTCGAGCGGGTGCTCGGTGTGCTCGACGGCGCGGTGCTGGTGGTCTCCGCGGTGGAGGGGGTGCAGCCGCAGACCCGGGTGCTGATGCGGACTCTGCGCCGGCTGCGCATCCCGACGCTGATCTTCATCAACAAGGTCGACCGGGCCGGGGCGGACCCCGAGCGGGTCTTCCAGGCGGTCGCGGAGAAGCTCACGCCGACCGTCGTGGCGATGGGCGCGGTGGCGATGCCGGGGACCCGCGGCGCCCACTGCACGACGTACGGCCCCACCGACCTCGCCTTCACCGACCGGCTGCTCGACCTGCTCACCGGCCAGGACGACGTGCTGCTCGCCGACTGGGTGGCGGACACGTCCTCGCTGCCGTACTCACGGCTACGCGCTACGTTGGCGACGCGGACCGGCCGCGCGCTGGTGCAGCCCGTGTACGCCGGCTCGGCGATCACAGGTGCCGGGGTGGACGCGCTGATCGCCGGGATCACCGAGCTGTTGCCCACCGTCCAGGGTGACGCCGACGCCCCGGTCTCCGGCACCGTGTTCGCCATCGAACGGGGTCCAGCCGGAGAGAAGATCTCCCTGGTCCGGCTCTTCGCCGGCACGATCCGGATTCGCGACCGGGTCGGCGTCGGCGCGGTCGACGCTGAGCTGGTCACTGCCGTACGAGTCGTCGCCCATGGGGCCGACGTGGTGGCGTCGGCGGTCGAAGCCGGCCACATCGCCCGGTTGTGGGGCCTCAAGCACGCTCGGATCGGCGACCCGGTGGGCGTACCACCCAGACGTGCCGGCACTGATCGCCACTTCGCGCCACCCACCCTGGAGACCGTGGTGGTGCCGACGCGCCCCGCCGACCGGGTCGCGCTGCACGCCTCGCTGATCCAGCTCGCTGAGCAGGACCCGCTCATCAACCTGCGGCAGGACGACCGGCGGCACGAGATCACCGTGTCGCTCTACGGCGAGGTGCAGAAGGAGGTCATCCAGGCCACCCTTGCCGACGATTTCGGCGTGGGGGTGACGTTCCGGGAGACCAGCACGGTGCACGTGGAGCGGGTGTGCGGCGTCGGTGAGGCGGTCGAGGTGATCGCGGTGGCGCCCAACCCGTTCCTGGCCACCGTCGGGCTGCGGATCGCGCCGACGCCGACCGGTGCCGGCGTGACCTTTCGACTCGGCGTCGAGCTGGGTTCGATGCCACCCGCCTTCTTCACCGCCGTGGAGGAGACCGTGCGCCGAACCCTGCGCCAGGGCCTTCACGGGTGGGAGGTCCCCGACTGCGAGGTGACGATGACCCACGCCAGTTACTGGGCGCGGCAGAGCCATTCCCACGGCACCTTCGACAAGAGCATGTCCAGCACGGCGGGGGACTTCCGCAATCTCACCCCGTTGGTGCTGATGGCCGCACTCGCCCGTGCCGGCACCCGGGTCCACCAGCCGGTACACCGCTTCCGGCTGGAGGTGCCGGGTGACGTCCTCGGCACGCTGCTGCCCGCGCTCACCCGGCTGGACGCGGTGCCGACCGACACCACCGGGCAGGGCGCGTCCTACCTGGTGCAGGGTGAAATCCCGGCCGGTCTGGTGCACGCGCTGGAGCGTCGCCTGCCTGCGCTGACCCGGGGGGAGGGCGTGCTGGAGACCGAGTTCGACTGCTACCGGCCGGTGCGTGGCCCCGCCCCCGTGCGGACCCGCTGGGACAACAATCCGCTGGATCGCAAGGAGTATCTGCTGGCGGTCGCGCGCCGGGTCGGCGGCCGGTAGCGGCGATATCCATTGCGGACGCGCCGCAGCCCTCCTACTGTCGTCGGTGCACGGTCAACCGAGCAACCCGGAGGGAGTACGCCATGTCGCGACGCGTCCGCACCGACGCCCGCTGGTGCCTGCTCCCTACCAACACCCCTTTGCAGCTCACCGCCAATACCCGTGCCTATTGCCCATCGCGGCGCAACGAGCCGGGGTGGCGCGACTGACGCCGACGCTGACGCGTCCGCCGGCCGCCCATCCCACCGGGATCGGGCGGCCCTTTCGTATCCGCGCACCGCCACTGGCGACCAAAATCTGATCATTACCGGTCACGGCACGACTGAAGGAGTCCACCATGGGATTCACCCCTCTCGCCGGTACCCGGGCACCGGTCCGGGTCTGGACCGACCCGTACGCCATCGAGCCGCAGGCCGCCAAGCAGCTGCGCAACATCGGCGCGCTGCCCTGGGTGCAGGGTGTCGCCGTGATGCCCGACGTGCACTTCGGCAAGGGCGCCACGGTCGGCTCGGTGATCGCGATGCGGCAGGCCGTCTCGCCGGCCGCGGTCGGCGTCGACATCGGCTGCGGGATGTCGGCGGTCCGTACCTCGCTGACCGCCGCCGACCTGCCGGACGACCTGGCCGGGCTGCGCTCCGCGATCGAGGCCACCATCCCGGTCGGCTTCGCCCAGCGCAAGGACTCGGTCGACACGCGTCGGATCCGGGGCCTGGAGCAGGCCGGCTGGGACGACTTCTGGGGCCGGTTCGCCCGCCTGGACCGGCGGGTGGCGCAGCTGGAGACGCGGGCGCAGCGGCAGATCGGCACCCTCGGCGGGGGCAACCACTTCATCGAGGTCTGCCTGGAGCAGGGCGGCGCCGACGAGGGGCGGGTCTGGCTGATGCTGCACTCCGGGTCCCGCAACATCGGCAAGGAGCTGGCCGAGCGGCACATCGGGGTGGCCCGGGGGCTGCCGCACAACGCTGACCTTCCGGACCGGGACCTGGCCGTGTTCCTCGCCGGGACGCCGGAGATGGACGCGTACCGGCGGGATCTCTGGTGGGCGCAGGAGTACGCGCGACGCAACCGGGCGGTCATGCTGGCCCTGCTCTGCGGTGTGGTGCGCGAGCACTTCCCGCAGGTCGGCTACGACGAGCCGATCAGCTGCCACCACAACTACGTCTCCGAGGAGAGCTACGACGGGGTGGACGTGCTGGTGACCCGCAAGGGCGCCATCCGGGCCGGCCGGGGTGACCTGGGCATCATCCCCGGGTCGATGGGCACCGGGTCGTACATCGTGCGGGGGCGGGGAAACACTGACGCGTACTGCTCGGCGTCGCACGGGGCGGGGCGTCGGATGTCTCGGGCGCAGGCCAAGCGGACGTTCAGCACGGAGGACCTGGCCGCGCAGACCGCCGGGGTGGAGTGCCGCAAGGACGCCGGGGTGGTCGACGAGATCCCCGGAGCGTACAAGGACATCACCGAGGTGATGGCCCAGCAGGAGGACCTCGTCGAGGTGGTCGCGCACCTCAAGCAGGTGGTCTGCGTGAAGGGCTGACTGCCGTGCGGGCCGGGGAGACCGGCCCGCACGGCCGCTGGTCAGAAGCCGACGAAGACTCGGCGCAGGTCGTCGAGGGTCACCGAGCCGGTCACCTGCACCCCGTCGGGGGTGTGCTGGGGGCCCAGCCGTCCGGTGGCCAGCCGCAGCCACGCCTCGGCCGGGGCCACCAGCTCCCCGTCGGGGCGCTCCGGCGCGTCGACGATCTCGACCTTCTCGCCCAGCCGCAGCCCGAACGTCCGCTCGGGCGCGTGCAGCCGGACCAGCACTGTGGCCTCCCGGCCGGCCAGCTCCTGGGGTCGGCTGGTCCAGGCCAGCATGCCGCCGATCTGGTCGAGCAGCAGCGCCACCGCACCCGGCGTCACCGCCGCGAACCTGTTGAACGCCACCTCGGCGTCCCACTGGTGCAGGGCGAACTCGCTGAGCCGGAACCGGGCCGCGGTGGCCACGTCGACGGGCTCCGGCAGGAAGCCGAGGTCGATCCGCATCGAGGCCCGGGTCTCGGCGTCCAGCGCCTCGTACGCCTCGACCAGCCGTTCGTTGGTGGCGAGGAACCCGGCGGCGTGCTCGGCCGGGGACATCGCGTCCCAGCGTGCCCACACGCCCCGGTTGAAGTCCCCGTCCGGGCCGGGCGCGCCGGAACGGGCGGCGTCCAACGTCGCCAGGTTGATCTCGGCGCCGCTGCCCAGGTGGCTCAGCACCTGGGAGACCTGCCACTCGCTGGCCCCCGACGGCCGGAGCAGGTCGTCCTCCTTGAGGTCCCGTACGAGCGCGGCGAGCTCCTCGTGGCCCGCGCGCAGAGCTGTGATGATCTGGTCAGCAGGGGTCGACATGGATCTCCTCAAACGAGATTTTCGACGATGATCGGGACGCTACCGGACGTGGCCGCCGGCCGGCCCGCCCCGGGGTAGGGGCGCTCCGGACGGCGGCCACGGTGGTCAGGCTCAACCCATGTGCACGGTGTTGCCGGTCGGGATGTCCTCCTTGCGGACCTTCACCAGGACCAGGGTGGCCAGTCCGGCGAGCACGATCAGCGCCGCGCCCCAGGCGAAGGCCACCCGGTAGCCGTGCACCAGCGCCTCGACCTGGTTGACCGGGTTCGGCGCCCGTCCGACCAGATAGGCGGCGACCGCGCTGGTGTAGAAGGTGTTCAGCAGCGCGGTGCCGAGCGAGCCACCGATCTGCTGGGTGGCGTTGAGCGTCGCGCTGGCCGCGCCGGCGTCGTGCTCCGGCACCCCGACCAGGGCGAGGCTGGACAGCGGGACGAAGGTGAAGCCCAGCCCCAGGCCCAGGACGACCTGCGCGGGCAGCAGGTGGGTGAGGAACGAGGTGTCCACGTCGATCTGGGTGAGCACCAGCATGCCCAGGGCGGCGAGCGCCGAACCGGCGACCATCAGCGGCTTGGCACCCAGCCGAGGCATCAGTTGGCTGGCGCCACCCGCGGCGATCAGCACACCGGCGGTGACCGGCAGGGACGCGAGACCGGCTTCGAGGGGCTTGTACTGCAACACCACCTGGAAGTAGAAGGTCAGGAAGAGGAACGCCCCGAACAGGCCGGCGCCGATCAGCGTCGAGGTGAGGAACGCCCCGCCCCGGTTGCGGTCCAGCAGGATCCGCAGCGGCAGCAGCGGGTGGCTGGAGCGCAGCTCGATCACCACGAAGACGGCGAGCAGCACCACGCCCGCGGCGATGAAACCGAGCGTCGCGGTGGCGTCCCAGCCGTCCTCGGCCGCCTTGGTGAAGCCGTAGACCAGGGAGACCAGGCCGGCGGTCACCACGATCGCACCGGGCACGTCGTAGCGGGTGTTGCCGTGGGCCCGGCTCTCCGGCACCAGCGGCAGCGCGAAGGCGATGGCAATGGCGGCGACCGGGATGTTGACCAGCAGGCACCAGCGCCAGTCGGCGTACTCGGTGAGCACCCCGCCGAGCAGCAGGCCGACCGCCGACCCACCGCCGGCGATCGCGCCGTACACCGCGAAGGCCTTGGCCCGCTCGGTGGCCTCGGTGAACAGGACGGTGAGCAGCGCCAGCGCGGCCGGGGCGAGCAGCGCCCCGAAGGCGCCCTGCAACGCGCGGGCGGCGAAGAGCATCTCACCGGTGGTGGCCAGACCGCCCAGGGCGGAGGCGAGCGCGAAACCGGTCATGCCGACCAGGAAGGTGCGCTTGCGCCCCCAGTAGTCGGCGATGCGACCGCCGAGCAGCAGCAGACCACCGAAGGCCAGCGTGTAGGCGGTGATCACCCACTGCCGGTTCGCGTCGGTGATCCCCAGGTCGGCCTGGGCCTGCGGCAGCGCGATGTTCACGATCGTGGCGTCCAGGACGACCATCAGCTGTGAGATCGCGATGACCGCCAGCGCGATCCAGCGCCGCGGGTGCGGTGCGCCTGTCGACGCCCCGGCGTTGGGCGCGCCGGGCGCGGTCGAGGTGGTTCCGGGCATGGTGAAGCCTTCCGTGTTGCGAATATTCGGTGAATCAGGCCGGCGACGGACGGTCGTGCTGATAGCGGAGTACCGGAATCAGCACCTGGTCGACGACCTGGGTGAGGAACGCGTCATCGGCGGGTAGGCCGTGCGCGACGATGCGGGACATGGTGAGCGCGGGCGCCAGATCATGGAACAGCTCCCGCTCGCCGGCCTCCGGCGGGATCTCCCCGCGGGCGGCGGCCCGGACCAGGATGGCGGTGCTGGCCACCCGCCCGGCCGGCAGCACCTGGTGACGCACCAGCCGTTCCAGCTCGGGGTTGGTCCGCATGGCGAAGGTCAACGCCTGCATGAGGTCGCAGTCGGCCGTGCAGATCGCGGCCGTGGCCCGCAGCAACTCGATCAGGTCGCCGCGGAGGGAGCCGGTGTCCGGCGGGTTGTGCACACCCACCTGCCGGTCGCGCAGGGCGGCGACGACCAGCTCGGCCTTGCCGTCCCAACGTCGGTAGATGGTGGCCTTGCTGACGTGGGCGCGAGCGGCGACGGCGTCGATCGTCATCCGGTCGAAGCCGACCTCGCGCAGGGTGTCGATGACGACGGTGAACAGGTCGCTGTCGGTGCAGCGCGGAGCCCGGGCTGCCGGCACCCCGGCACCCGCGCCCACCTGCTGACCACCCAGCATCCCGACCCCCCCGCGAAACGATGTCGTACTGACCCTAGTTCGCGGTTGGCTGATCGTGCAGGCTTTCGTGAGTTGCCTCGCACCCAACCGACGAAACGATTGCGTTTCCAGCGGGAGTCCGGCGGGTGAACGGGTGGTCAGCCGCCGGGGGAGAGGACCACCGGCACGGCCATCGTGTTGATCCGCGCGCCGTTCTCGGCGGACACCTCGTACACCTCGACCGTGCCCTTCTGCTCGCGGACCGGGCGCCAGCCGACCACGACCCGGTAGCCGCCCCGGCAGCCGCTGCCGCAACTGGCGGTGCCGAAACCGGTGGCCACCTCCCGGCCGGCGGCGTCCAGCACCCGGACACTCACCGTGGCCTCGAACACGGTGGCGGTGCCGGTGACGACGAGCGGGGCGGAGACGCGCTCGCCGGGGATCGGGCCGGTGACCACGATCGGTGGCAGCAGGTCCGCGTAGTCCGCCCGGTCGACCGGGGCCGCGCCGTCGAGGCGGACCTGACGCACGCTGGGAAACTGGGTGAGCGTCCACACCACCTGCGCCTCGCGCAGCCGACGGGTGGCCGGGTCGCCGACGGACGGCACCCGCAGCGTCGCCACGCCGTCGGCGATGCGGGTGACCTCGACGCCGGCCGGAAACAGGGTGGTCATCCCGGTGGCGGCCTCGGCCGGGCTCGGCCCGGTGGCCAGTTCGGTCAGCGCCAGCCGGGACGTCGCGAGCGTGGCCGGCCGGGTGCGCCGGGTCGGCACGAGCAGCCCGGCGCGGACGTACCACAGCTCGATGGTCACCGGCCCTGCCCGGCGCGTGCCGGTGGACGCCGCCGTCGACGGAGCCGGCGGCCGATTCGTGGGTGGTGGCGTCGGTGCCGCAGCCCGGGTCGGGGTGGGTTCCTGGCGGTCGGTGGGTGCGACGCTCGGCGGCGGCGCGGTGGGCGCCGGGCCCAGGTCACCGGAGCGGGGAGTGCCGCAGCCGCCGAGCAGGAGCGCCGCGACCAGCGCCGATGCGCTCAACCCGACCGTGCCGCGGCCGGTCATCCCACACCGCCCGGCGTGCCGGCGGTACGCCCAATCGGACCCGGGCGCGGCAGGTCACCGTGCGGGCCGGCGGGACCGTCAGCGGGCAGCTCCAGTCGGAACCGGGTGCCCTCGCCCGGTTCGCTGCGCACGCTCAGCGCGCCGCCGAGCAGCTCGGCGTGCTCCCGGGCGATGGCCAGCCCGAGCCCACTGCCCGGCGCGGAGCGGGACGGATCGACCTGGTGGAACCGGTCGAACACGCGGGGCAGATGCTCGGCCGGGATGCCCGGCCCCTCGTCGGTGACCTCGAAGACGACCAGGGGACCCGCGCCCGCCACGCTGGCCGTGATCTCGCCACCGCCGTGCTCGACCGCGTTCGCGACCAGGTTGGCCAGGACGCGCTCCAGCCGACGCCTGTCGGTGCGCGCCACGACGGGATCACCGATGACCCGCACCCGCGGCGACCAGCCGCGCGCCGCGACGATGCCGTGCAGCAGCGCCAACGCGTCGACCGGCCCGACGGCCAACTGCTCCCGCCCGGCGTCCAGCCGGGAGATCTCCATCAGATCCTCGACCAACCGGCGCAGCCGGACCACGTCGCCGACCAGCAGCCGGGCCGCCGGCCGGGCGTCGTCGGGCAACTGGTCGAGGTGCTCGCGCAGCAGCGACGCCGCGGCCACCAACGCGGTCACCGGGGTACGAAGCTCGTGCGCGACGTCGGCGGTGAACCGCCGCTCGCGGGCCTGCGCGGCCGACAGCGCCGCGATCTTCGACTCCAGTGCCTCGGCCATCTCGTTGAAGGTCGCCGCCCAGACGCTGAACTCGTCGCGCCCGCGTACCGGCAGGCGGGTGGCGAGCAGTCCCTCGGTGAGTGCCCGGGCGGCCCGGCTGGCCCGGCCCACCGGCTCCAACGTGCGGCGGGCCAACGCGTGACCCACCGCGGCGGCGAGCAACACCACGAGCACCCAGCCGGCCACCAGCGCTGTGCGTAGCTGCCCCAGGTCGGTGGCGACGTCGTCCTCCACGGTGAGGACGTACAGCTCGGCGGTCGAGCCGGGAATGCGCCCACCGATCACCAGCAGCCGAGGACGCTCCTCCGGCGCGGAGCGCTGATAGCCGAGCCGCCCGTCCGCGACGACGGCCCGCAACCGGGTCCCCAGCATCGGGGCGTACGCGGGGTGCGAGGCGTGGGTCGGGCCGTCGACGAGCAGCACGTGCCGACCGCTGGCCTCGAAGCTGGTGAGCAGTTCGGTGCTGCGCTGCTCGGTCAGTGGCAGGAACTGCCCAGCGAGAACGAGTTGGTAGCGGGCGTCGGCGGCGGCCTCGTGCAGCGACGCGTCCAACCAGGACTGCCGCAGCAGCAGCCCGGTCCCGCCGGCGAGCAGCCCGGCCGAGACGCCGGCGACCAGGACGAACGCGATCGTCAGCCGGCGCCGCAGGCGTCCGGGGAACACCGCGCGTCCGGCCATCGCTGCCCCCCCCGTCAGCCCGTCGACAGTTTGTAGCCCGCGCCGCGTACGGTCCGGATCAGCCGTGGCTGCGCCGGGTCGTCCTCGACCTTCGCGCGTAACCGCTGCACCGCCACGTCGACCAGTCGGGAGTCGCCGAGGAAGTCGTGGTTCCAGACCAGGTCCAGCAGCAGCTCCCGGGTGAAGACCTGACCGGGCCGGCGGGCCAACTCCAGTAACAGGCGGAACTCGGTGGCCGTGAGCGCCACCTCTCGGCCGTGCCGGCGGACCACGAAGCCGCCCGGGTCGATCTCCAGGCCGCCGACCTCGATGACGGTCGAGGGGGTTGGCACGCTCACCCGGCGCAGCACCGAGCGAACCCGGGCCACCAGCTCGGGCAGGTCGAAGGGCTTGCGCAGATAGTCGTCCGCGCCGCACTCCAGCCCGACCACCACGTCGATGGTGTCGGTGCGCGCGGTCAGCATCAGGATTGGCACCTGGCTGGTCCGCCGGATCTCCCGGCAGACCTCCAGACCGTCCAGACCCGGCAGCATGATGTCGAGCACGATGAGGTCGACCGGGTGGGCGCGGAACGCGGCCAGGGCCTGCCGTCCGTCGACCGCGGTGTCGACCCGGAAACCGGCGCGACGCAGACCGAGGGCGGTGACCTCCCGGATCGAGAAGTCGTCCTCGACCACCAACACGCGGCCCTCCATCACCCGAGGGTAGACCCGGCGCCACAGTGTGTAGTCCTGGCAAAACGGTCGACATCGGGGGCCGGCTGGCCCCCTCCCGGCACTGTCCGACCGCTACGGTCAGGTGCCTTCGGCACCCCTGAACCAGCTCACACGAAAGGGCACGACGTGAAACGTCATGGCTGCGTGATCCGACTCCGCCCCGAGCAGCGGGAAACCTACCTGCGGTTGCACGCCGCCGTCTGGCCGAGCGTGGAGAAGACGCTGCGCGAGGCGAACTTCCGCAACTACACCATCTTCCTCCACGACGATCTGCTCTTCGGCTACTACGAGTACGTGGGCGACGACTACGAGGCCGACCTGCGGCTGATCGCGGCGGACCCGCAGACACAGGAGTGGTGGAAGCTGACCGACCCGTGTCAGGAGTCGATCGCCGAGCCCGGATCGGGGGACTGGTGGGCCCCGATGCGGGAGGTCTGGCACCTGGCCGACGAGGCTTAGGTTGACGGCGTCGATCATGGAGGTGTGGTGCCCAAAGTGGTGACTGGTGCTCACTTTGTCGCCCACCACAACTCCATGATCGGCGAGGCGGGGCACTCACCCTCAGCTACCGTGCCACTGACGGGTCGTCCGCTCCCGCCCCGCCGCGCAGTCGACTCCTGCTGGCGTTGCTCACCGTCCGTGGTGTGTAGACCGCACTACTATGCGGGTGTCGAGATTGCATCCGAGTGGTCCGGTGTGACAACGGATCACCGAGGCATTGCGGGGGCGACGGTGACCGACGGTGGCAGCGGGGGCGGCGCCGACAAGCGCGAGCGCGGGACGACGCCGCAGCGCACCAGTGCCGGGGTAGCTTTCGCACTAGCGCTGTTGGCGGTCCCGCTACTGCCGATCATGTGCCTGTCGGGCCTGGCACTTGTCATGACCATGGCTCCGTCCGAGCCTTGCCGGCCCCCTTTCGTGCAGGATCCCTCCGATTGCGGACCCGAGCCGTTGGCACTGTTGCCGACCGCGTTGCTGGCCGGCGGCTACGGCACAGCGGCCATCGTCCTGGCCCTCAGAACTGGCCTGCCGCCCTGGGTGCGCATCGGCGCCTTGTGCGCGGCGCCGGTGGTCGCCGTTCCACTTCTCTGGGCGCTGTTCGTCTAACTTCGCTACTGATCGCGCTCGGAGTTGTGGCGGCGGCACCGCACGTCGGCCAGCGTGCCGTCGGATGTCGACCAGCCGAGCTGCCAGAATCGGTGGTCGGGCTCGTCCGCTATGTCCCGAGACCTCGAAGTCAGAACTCGTCGACAAAAATTCTGGGCGTGCTGTCGATCGGGAGCGGTTCAGTTCGTAGCCCTGGTGAGAGCCCGGCATCGCGACGGGCCGCACACCCACTGGAGGGCACGATGACCGCCACTGCGAACACGACCCGCGCCACCGCGTCGACCGTCGGTGCGGTGATCCGGACCGGTGTCGTCGCCACGGCCGCGGCGAGCGCCGCCACCATGACCGTCGCCGCCGCCGGACACCTGGCCGGGATCAGCCTCGAGCTGGGAGGCGCCCCGATCCCCGTGACCGGGTTCGGCGTGCTGACCGCAGTCTTCTCGCTGATCGGCGTGGCCATCGCCGCGTCGCTGGCACGTTTTGCCCGGCGCCCCCGGCGCACGTTCGTCCGCACGACAGTGGTGCTGACGGTGCTGTCCCTGGTGCCGGACGTGATCGCCGACGCCGGGGCGGCCACCAAGGCGCTGCTGATGCTCACCCACCTCGTCGCGGCCGCGATCGTGATCCCCGCCGTCGCGCGCCGCCTGGCCGCCTGACCTGTTCCCATCCCACCGAGCTACCGGAGGACCATCATGAAGCAGTACCTGCTGTCCGTGCACTTCGTCGAGGGCGCACCGACGCCGTCCGACGAGGAGACGCAGACCATGTTCAGGGAGACCGGCCGGATCAACGACGACATGCAGGCCGCGGGCGCCTGGGTCTTCGGCGGGGGACTCACCTCGCCGGACAGCGCCACCGTCGTCCGGGTCGAGAACGGCACCACAGCCATGAGCGACGGGCCGTTCGCCGAGACGAAGGAGCACATCGCCGGGTTCTGGGTCATCAAGTGCGCGGACCTGGACGCGGCGCTGGCCTGGGCCGAGAGGTGCGCGGCGGCCTGCGGCCCGGTCGAGGTGCGCCCCTTCGACGACCTGTCCCAGGCCTGACCCGCAGCCGGTCTCCCCGACATGGACCTGGCGAGCATCTACCGCGCGGAGTACGGCCGCTGCGTCGCCACCCTGGCCCGCCTCCTCGGCGACATCAACCTCGCCGAGGAGGCCGTCCAGGACGCCTTCACCACGGCGCTGCAGAAGTGGCAGACCCTGCCGCCGAACCCGGGGGCCTGGATCGTGACCACCGCACGCAACCGTGCCGTCGACCGCCTTCGCCGGGAGTCGACCCGCGAGGCCCGGCACGCCCAGGCCCTGCTGCTGTATCACCAGGATGAGCCCTCGGAGGTGGGACCGGTGCGGGACGACCAGCTGCGACTCATCTTCACCTGCTGTCACCCGGCACTGGCGCCGGAGGCGCGGACGGCTCTCACCCTGCGCCTGCTGGGCGGCCTCGACGTACCGGAGATCGCACGTGCCTACCTGGTCCAGGAGGCGACAGTCGCCCAGCGGATCGTGCGCGCCAAGAAGAAGATCCGCGACGCCGCCATCCCGTACCGGGTGCCGGCCGAACATGAGCTGCCGGACCGGCTGCCGCCCGTCCTCGCGGTGCTTTACCTGATGTTCAACGAGGGCTACGCGTCCACCGCCGGCCCGTTGATCAGAACGGACCTGTGCGCCGAGGCGATCCGGCTGGCCCGCGAACTCGCCGCGTTGATGCCCGACGAGCCCGAGGTCCTGGGCCTGCTCGCCCTGCTGCTGCTGACCGAGGCGCGCCGCCCGGCCCGGCTCGGCCCGACCGGCGACCTGGTGCTGCTGGCCGACCAGGACCGATCACTGTGGAACCGGCCGCTCATCGCCGAGGGCCACGACCTGGTCCGCCGATGCCTGCGCCGCAACCGGCCCGGCCCGTACCAGATCCAGGCCGCGATCAGCGCTGTGCACACCGACGGCGCCGCCACCGACTGGCCGCAGGTCCTGGCGCTGTACGACCAACTCCTCGCTCTCGCGCCGACCCCGGTCGTGGCGCTCAACCGTGCGGTCGCCGTCGCCGAGGTGCACGGGCCGGCGGTGGCCCTCGCCGCGCTGGAGGGCATCGACCTCCCGAGCTATCACCGGCTTCCCGCCACCCGGGCCGAACTGCTAGCGCGGCTCGGACGGAACGACGAGGCCATGGCCGCCTACGACCAGGCCGCGGCACTGGCCACCAACGAGACCGAGCGCGCCTACCTGCAGACCCGTCGTACCGAACTCACCCGTGAACGGAGAACATCATGACCGCTACCTACACCATCGACGTCTTTTCCAGCCTCGACGGCTTCGGAACCACCAGCGGCAACTGGGGCGGCTACTGGGGTAAGCAGGGCCCCGAACTGCTCGCGCACCGCCTGTCCGTGTACAGCGCGGAGCAGCGCATGGTCTTCGGGGCCAACACGTACCGGGTGTTCGCGCAGATGCTGGCCGCGAGCACCGAGGAGTCCGATGTCCGCGACGCCTGGGTGACCCAGATGAGGAACCTCCCGGCGACCGTGGTTTCGAACACGCTGGAAGGCCCCCTCGACTGGCCGGACGCGACAGTCGTGCGCGGTGACGCGGTCGACGTCGTCGCCCGGCTCAAGGAGGAGTCCGCCGTGCCCCTGCGATCGCACGGCAGTCTGTCGTTGAACCGGGCGCTGATGGCCGCCGGGCTGGTCGACCTCGTCCAGGTGACGCTCTTCCCGGTGATCACCGGACAGACCGGCACCGAGCCGATCTTCCAGGGAGCGGCCGACTTCGACCTGGAGTTGATCGAGAGCCGGACCCTGGACGGTCGCACCCAGGAGCTCGTCTATCGGCCCACCCTGCACGTCTGAGTCACTGTTCGTCAGCGACCTGGATGATCGTCTTGCCCGGTGCGCGCTGGTGACGGGCGAACGCCGAGGCCGTTTCGTGCAGCGGCCGGACGCCGCCGACGATGGGTTTGAGCCGTCCGCTGCGCAGACGCTGGGCGAGGTCGATCAGCCGGACGCGATCAGGCTCGACGACGAAGAAGACGGCTCGCCCGTCCTTCGGCTGAACGGTGGGCGGCGCGGCGATGGTGACGACGGTGCCGCCCGGGCGTACCAGGTCGGT
This sequence comes from Micromonospora sp. CNZ322, assembly GCF_007827755.1. Classification (NCBI taxonomy): domain Bacteria; kingdom Bacillati; phylum Actinomycetota; class Actinomycetes; order Micromonosporales; family Micromonosporaceae; genus Micromonospora; species Micromonospora sp. CNZ322. Next base: position 124,201 of record NZ_VITD01000005.1, on the reverse strand, counting down.
CGATCGCTGGAGGATCTCGCCGCCGATGACGTCGAGCACCACGTCCACCTCGCCGACCTGGTGCAGGTCGTCGGCGTCCAGGTCGACGAAGGTCTGCGCGCCGAGAGCGAGCGCGAGATCACGGTCGTCGGCCCGGCCGGTGCCGATCACGTGGGCGCCCACCTCCCGGGCGAGTTGAACGGCGATCGAGCCGACGCCGCCCGCGGCACCGTGAATCAGGACGGTCTGGCCTGGCGCGAGGTGGGCGTGGTCGAACAGTGCCTGCCATGCGGTCAGTCCGGAGATGGGCAGCGCCGCGGCCACGGCGTGGTCGATGTCGGCCGCGAGCGGAGCGAGGTTGCGAGCCTCCACCGCCGTGTACTCGGCCAGGGATCCGTTGCGCGCCCAGTCGGTCAGCCCGAACACCCGCTGGCCCACGGTGAGCCCGGTGGTTCCATAACCGAGTTCGACAACGACTCCGGACAGCTCGTGCCCGGGGATGCTGGGTGTCCGGTCGTGGCCGGCGCGATCGGTCCACGTCGCCGGCCAGGTGAGTTCGCCCGGGGTGAAACCGGCGGCGTGGACGCGCACGATGACGTCGTTCTCCGCGGCATGGGGGTACGGCATGTCGGTCAGGCTGAGCCCGCCGACACCCGCGTCACGGTCGCTTACGGTGATCGCTCGCATGGGCGTCCAATCAACTCGGCCAGGGCGAACCGACGATGCGTTCGACAGTCGTCACGCGCTGGAAGCCGGGAATGAAGTGTTCGAGGATGTCGGAGTTCACGGTGCCGTTCGTGGTCTCCGGGCGGTTCTTCAGCCCGTCGACGTGGGCGCGCAGGAACTCGTTCTTGAAGTCCCCTCGTGGGTGGGCGGCGAGGATGTCGCCCAGTTGATCGTGTTCCAGCCCGTCCAGACCGAGGCCGAGCACGTCGGTCAGGACGCCGAGGTACGTGGTGGCGATCTCCGGACCCATCCGGTCGGGAATACCCGGCGAGGTGTGCAGCGCGATCGCCGTCCACACGGTCTCGGCGGCGGCGGTCGAGAAACCCCGGCCCAGAAGGAACGCGCGCGCGTGGTCGGCGCCGTCGATCTCGAAGCGCTGCTGGACGTCGGAGAACGGGGTCAGGAGGCCGGTGTCGTGGAACATGGCCGCCAGGTAGAGCAGCTCCGGGTCCGGTGTCACGCCAAGCCTGCGAGCGTGAATCAGACCGAAGAGGAAAACCCGCCGGGAGTGGTGGTAAATGACCGGTCTGGTGGTTTCCTGGATGTGCCTGGTCGCTGCGGCTACCGCCGCCGTCTCAGGAATCTCCAACCCCCCGATGACCTCTGACATGTCCTCCGACCTTTCGGCAGTGTGCGGACGTTCTGACGTCCTCCATGCTGCCCACCGATCGTCGTACGCCGCCGCCCTCGTCCGGCCAGGAATCCCTCATATCCGGACACGGTTCACGGTCGGTAACGTCGTGCTACGAATGAGCGGTGCTGAACACCGGCCCGCATCGCGTCGCGATCTTCGTCTACGACGGGGTGACGTTGTTGGATGTCGCCGGTCCGGCGGAGGTGTTCAAGGAGGCGAACCGCTTCGGCGCCGACTACCGGATCGTGCTGTTGTCGCCGACCGGCGCGGATGTCACATCAAGTCTCGGGGTCCGGATGGCGGTTGACGGTGCCGTTGCTGCCGAGCCCGCCTTCGACACGCTCCTGGTGGCCGGGTCCGACCACTTTCCGCGCGCCCAGGTGCCTGCCGACCTCGCCGACGCCGTACGCCTACCGGCGGCGGTGGCGGGGAGGGTCGCCTCGATCTGCACCGGGGCGTTCGTGCTCGCCGCCGCTGGTGTCCTCGACGGGAAGCGTGCGACCACGCACTGGCAGGTCACGCACGAGCTCGCCGCCCGCTATCCAGCGTGCCGCGTCGAGCCGGACGCGATCTACGTTCGCGACGGCACCACGTACACCTCGGCAGGGGTGACGGCCGGCATCGACCTCGCGCTCGCGATGGTCGAGGAGGACCATGGGCCCGACCTGGCGCGCGACGTCGCACGCGCCCTGGTGGTGTACATGCAGCGTGCGGGCGGCCAGTCCCAGTTCTCCGCGCCGCTGCAGGGACCGCCGCCCCGCTCGGCGGCGCTGCGGACGATCACCGACGTGGTGACGGCGAACCCGCGTGGCGAGCACTCGCTCACCGAACTCGCCAGACACCTCAACGTGAGCACCCGGCAGCTCACCCGACTCTTCCACGACGAGTTGTCCACCACGCCGGCCCGCTACGTGGAGAACATCCGCTTCGACATGGCGAGGGCGTTGCTCGATCAGGGCCACAGCGCGACGCAGGCCGCGACCCTCGCCGGTTTCCCCAGCTACGAGAGCATGCGGCGGGTCTTCGCCCGGAAGCTGTCGATCAGCCCGGCCGCCTACCAACGCCGGTTCGCTACGGCGCGCCGCGCCCAGCCGGGTTAGTGCCTCGCTTGGCCGTCCGCCTCACCTCGACGGACGGCCAAGCGGATCGGCCGGTTCCGGTCACCACTGGTGGGCGACGTCGAGCACCACCCGGCTGTGGGCGCCGGGACCGGCGAGCACGAGCACCCGGAACGGCAACCGCGCCCGTACGCCGACGGCGAAGGTGCTGTAGCCCTCGAAGCTGCCGCCGAACACCACGTCACGCAGCGTGGGGTAGCGCAGCAGGTTCCCCACGTGCTCGCCGACCGCGTAGGGCACGGTGCCCAGGTGGTCGTCGTCGTACGCCGGGGCCCGCAGCGAGACCCGCAGCAGCGCCCCGCCGGCGGTGTACGGCGACAACGCCAACCCTTCGCCCTCGGTCCACGTCTCGCCGTAGCCGATCGCGTAACCGTCGACCGGGCCGTTGAACTCGAACACCACCCGGTCGTAGCAGTCGTGCCGGCCGGTCCGTACGTCGACCAGCGGGGCGCCGCTCAGCGCGCCGGCCGCCTTCTCCGCGCTGCCCCAGGTGATCCCGCAGTACGCCGCTCCGGTCGTGGTGCCCGCGGCGGTGCTGCTGCCGGCGCTGGCGACCAGCCCGGCGAGGACTACCGCCAACGCGGTCAGTGCGCTCCTGATCCTCATTGTGGTTTCTCCGTTCGGTACCGGGGTCACGTCGCGGCGGCGCTGCCGGTGACCCTCTGCCGCCACCGTCGTCCGGCCCCGGCACGGGAGCTTCGCCGCGGCGTAACCGCTGGGTAACAGCGTCCACGTCGCCGGTATGACGCTTCCGCTATGCCGAACATCGACCGCCGTCACATTAATATCTACGTGCATCGATGAACCGGTGGCCGACGGCCGCCGGACGACCGCAGGGGAGTACCCGATGTTCCGAGGACAACTGAGACGCGCGGCGCTGGCCATGCTGGCGGCGATCCTGGCGGCGGCCGGGATGCAGTTCGCCACCGGTACGCCGGCCGCCGCCGTCCGGACCGTCTACTACGACGCGAGCCGGACCGGCGAGTTCCGCACCAACTTCGACCAGGCGGCGCAGATCTGGAACAGCCGGGTCAGCAACGTCCGACTCCTGGCCGGCACCCCGGCCAGCATCACCATCTACGTCGACGACGGCTGGCCCCGCGCGCAGCCGACCGGTCTCGGCTCGGGCCGGATCTGGATGGGCCGCACGGCCGTCAACCAGGGTTACGACCGCACCCGCATCGCCACCCACGAAGTCGGGCACATCCTGGGCCTGCCGGACCGGCGCACCGGCCTCTGCTCCGACCTGATGTCCGGCAGCAGCGCACCGGTCTCCTGCCGCAACGCGAACCCCAGCGCCGCCGAGGCGAGCCGGGTGAACTCGCTGTTCGCCGGCACCCTGGCCGCGCCAGCCAGCACGACGTACACCTGGAACGGCGCCTCGGACATCAGTCCGCTGGTGGTCGGCGGCCGACCGGCCACGGAGAACTACCCCTTCATGGTGTACGTCTCAGGCTGCACCGGCACGCTGATCAAGGGCAACTGGGCGGTCACCGCCAAGCACTGTTCGACGCCGTCCTCGGTGTGGGTGGGCAGCATCAACCGTTCCAGCGGCGGGACCGTGGTGCGGGTGACCCGGGCGGTGAACCACCCGAGCGTCGACGTCAAGTTGCTGCAACTGGGCAGCTCGGTCACGTACGCGCCGGCCCCGATCCCGAGCACCTCCGGCGCGGTCGGTACCGCCACCCGGATCATCGGCTGGGGCCAGACCTGCGCCCCGCGGGGCTGCGGTTCGGCCCCGGCGGTGGCCAATGAACTCGACACGTCCATTGTGGCCGACAGCCGGTGCTCCGGCATCAACGGTCCGTACGAGATCTGCACCAACAACACCAACGGCAACTCCGGCGCCTGCTACGGCGACTCGGGTGGACCGCAGGTGCGCCGGGTCAACGGAGTGTGGAACCTGATCGGCGCCACGAGCCGGGCCGGCAACAACAACTCCACCTGCGCCACCGGCCCGTCCATCTACGTCGACCTGCCGTCGATCCGATCGTGGATCTCCACTCAGGTGGGTGGCCTGCCGGTCTGACCATCAGCGACATTCGCGGGCGGGGGCGAGCGCCAGAAGCGTCCCCGCCCCGGTGCGCCGGTGTCACCCACGCGATCCCACGATGCGGTACGGTGCGTGGCATATCGGCACATCGGAGGTGGCGTCATGCCTACCGTCGTCGTTCTCGCGCTGACCCTCGCCCTCGCACCCGCGCCGTCCCCGTCGGCCACCACCAATCCGCTCGGTGACATAGTCGGCGGCGTCGGCCGGATCGTCGACGACCTGCTCGGTGGCGACACGCCGAGTGCCGCTCCGACGCCGAGTGACACCCCCACCGGGGCGGCCACGCCGAGTCGGCCACCGGTCGCCGGTCAGCCCAGCCCTGCGGAACCCATCACGATCCCCAAGCCCGCCCGGTCGGCGGGCGGTGGTGTCCCCGCACCCGCGGCACCCGATCGCCGCACCGCCGGGGAGGGCACCGGCACCCGTGAGGCCGCCGTGCCGCCGCGTGACGGCGACACCCCCGCGCCGACCGTCCCGCCGGCGCTCGCCAACCCCACCCGCAATGCCTGGCCGCCCACGTCGTACCTGCTGGTCGTGGCGGTCCTCGCGGTGCTGGCGCTGCTGCTCCTGCGCCGCCGGGCCCCGGTTCCTGCCGTCGCCGCGCCCCGGCCGGACCCCGGACCCGTACCGGATTCCGGCCCGGAGCCGGATTCCGGCCCGGTGCCCGACAACGTCAGCCGATTGCCGACCAGTCTCAACGCCATCTACGAGATGGGCCGGCAGGACGAGCGACTCGAACAGGAGCGCCGCCGGCAAACCTGAGGGCACGCCGTCCTCACGACGCCGAGTACGCGCCCTCACGCCGGGGGATCGCGTCGTCGTACGCCCCGACCGGCCCGCTGTAGCGGGCCTTGCCCTTCGGGTACGGCCAGGCGTTCGCGGTGCAGCCGTGCAGGCCCAGCGTCTGCTGCTGCATCACCGGCGCCGGCCGGCCCCGCCCGGGGCACCGCTCGTGGCCGTACCCGAGTTTGTGCCCCACCTCGTGGTTGACCATGTACTGACGGTAGGTCTCCAGCGTCGCGCCGTAACCCGGTACCCCCTTGACCCAGCGCGCCACGTTGAGCACCACCCGGCCACCGTTGCGACAGGAGGTGTAGGCGTCCGGCACGTCCTGGCAGAGAATGTCGCGGGTGCCGGGGGTCGCCAGGTAGATGGTGAAGTCGGTCGGTTCGCCGGCACCGACCCGGCGCAACCGCCACGCCCCGCCCGCCGTCCACCCGCGTGGGTCGTTCAACGTCGTGGTGATCGCCGTGGCGATGTCCTTCGCCGGCAGGCCCCGGATGTCGCGCTCCACGGCGACCCGGTAGCGCAGCAACCGGCCGGCCGTCGCGCGCCCGGGGGTCGTCTCGCCGGGTGCCACCGACCAGCGGTTACCGCCGGTGGCGGGGTAGCTGACCGGAATGACGGGCGCGGAACTGGGTCGGACCTCGGCGGCCCCGGTCGGCCGACCGACAGGTGTCGCCGGTCCATCGGGCAGCGGCCCGGCGGCGACCGGGTCGGTGGCGGGTTGCCCGGCGGCGGGCAGGCCGCACCCGGTGAGCAGCGCCACCACCAGCAGCGACGCCATCGAGGCGCGACCCCAGCGGCGGGTAGCCTTCGTCGACATGTCTCTCCCCTCGCGCGTCGCTCGGCGGCGGCGCGGAGGAGAAGACGGGTGACAGTGGCGAAAAGTTGATGTGACCCAGGGCTCAACCTTTTGCCGACCTCGCCCGTCTCTAGCTCTGTGGCACGGGGAGGGTTCGCGGTGGCGCGGGGTGACGCGGATTTCGTCGAGTTCGCGCGGGCGGCGTCCGCGCGACTGGTGCACGCCGCGTTCCTGATGACCGGTGACCACCATCAGGCCGAGGACGCCGCGCAGACCGCACTGGTGCGCACCTACGCGTCGTGGTCGCGGATCCACGACGACGACGCCTACGGGTACGCCCGCCGCACGCTGGTCAACCATCTGGTCGACGGGTGGCGACGGCCGATGCGGGAGTACCCGACCGACGAGGTGCCGGAGCAACGGCGTGGCGATGTGGCCGACGACGTGGCCACCCGGCGCTGGTTGATCACCATCCTCGGTGCGCTCAGTCCCCGGGAGCGCGCCATCGTCGTCCTGCGCTACTACTTCGACCTGCCGGAGGCGCAGGTGGCCCGGGAACTCTCCGTATCCGTCGGCACGGTCAAGAGCACCAGCTCACGAGCGCTGGAGAAGTTGCGCACCGCCGCCCCCCGCACGGCCGATGAGGAGGCGCGCCGATGAGCGAGCTGGACCGGCTCCGCCACGCCATGCGAGCGACCGAGCGCCCCGACGCCGTGCTCGACCTGACCACCGTGATGCGCGAGGGACGTCGGCTGCGTACCCGTCGGCGCGTCGCCGGAGCCGGGGCGGCGACGCTCGCGACCGGCCTGGCCGCCGTGGTCGTGGTGGTGGCGGTCGGCGCGTCCGGGCCCGGCGCTCCGGCGCCGACCGAGCACCCACCGCCGGTCGCCGTCGCTCCACCGTCGGTCGGTGTCTCGCCGTGGGCGGAGAAGTCGCTGGGCTCCACGCCACCGCCGACGGTGGGCCGCGACGAGCCGCCACCGAAGCCCCTGGGCCAGATCGTGGACAGCGGGGTGCGGCACGGCGCCGAGCGTCGGGTCTACTACTTCGTCCCGGTGTCCGTGCCCGGCGAACCCAAGGTGTCCATCGGACTGGCCGCCGGTCGCCAAGCTCCGGACGGCTCGTTGAGCACCGACATCCTGGTCAACGACGTGGAGGGTAGCGACCGCAGCGCCGGGTTCCATCAGATCGGCTACGACGAGCGCTTCGCCGCGCCGGTGCCCACCTTCGGTTACTTCGTCGGCCCCGCCAAGCGGATCATCGGCACCCTTGACGGTCGGCAGGTCGACGCCCGAGTGGCGCCATGGAGTGGCGACAAGCAGGTGCTGATCTTCTGGTTCGACCCGGCGCGGCTCACTCCGGGAGAGCGGCTGGACGGCATCATCGCCCGCGACGCCAGCGGCCGCCGACTCTGACGCGCCGCCGGCGCTCAGGCCAGTCGACGCTCGATGGTCACAGTCGTCCCCTCGGCGGTGGAGACCAGCCGCACGTCGCCGTAGGCGTTCATCAGCAGCGCGCCGCGCCCCCGGTCCATCGCCGGCCGGCGGTCCCGCCAGGTGCCGAAATCTCGTACGGAGATCCGGACCAGACCGCCACCCATCTGGACGCGCACCCGCACCTCCGGGCGGCTGGGCCGCTGCGCGTGCTCGACGGCGTTGTTCATGGCCTCCGAGGCGGCGAGTAGGAGATCTTCCAGCACGTCCGGGTCGACGTCCAGCTCGCCCAGTGCGCCCCGGACGTCCCGACGCATCGCGGCGGCGGAGGTGGGTGCAGACGGGTACGTCCACCCGACGTCCAGGAGGTCGCCCAGCCCGTCCGGGTCGGCCGGCCCCTCCACGGCCTCGGACGCGTCGCGGACGGGTTCGACCACCGGGGTCGGCGGAACGGGGCCGACCGGGGCGGGTCGGGCCGACGGCGCAGGGACAGCGACCGTCGTCGGGTCGCCGCCGATCACGGCGGCGGGGGAACGGTCGCGGGCTCGGCGGATGCTGGCCCGGATCCGGGCGATCAACTCGGCCGCCGCGAACGGTTTGACCAGGTAGTCGTCGGCGCCCAGGCTCAGGCCCTCCACGCTGGCCTCCCCACCGGCGCGGGCGGAGAGCACCAGCACCGGCAGCGTCCGGGTCGTCGGGTCGGCGCGTAGTCGGCGCACCAGGTCGAAGCCGTCCAGCACCGGCATCATCACGTCGGTCAGGACCAGGTCTGGTGGATCACTGTGGATCTCGTCGAGGGCCTGCCGGCCGTCGGTGACGGCCCGCACCCGCCAGCCCTGCCCGGTGAGCAGCCGGGTGAGGTACGCCCGCATGTCGGCGTTGTCGTCGGCGAGCAGGATCCGGGCGCCGGACAGCTCGTCCGTGGCGGGCCCGGACGCGGGATCGGGCTCGGTCAGCACGTCGTCCGCTTCGGTGAGCCAGCCCATCGCCTCCTCGACGGCTGCGCGGGCCGCGTCACCCCGTCCGTCCACCGCCGGCCCGGTGACCGCTGTGCGGTGCGCCGCCGACCAGGGCAGCGTCACGGTGAACCTGCTGCCGACGCCCACCTGGCTGATCACGCGCACGTCGCCGCCCTCCAGCCGGGCCAACTCGTGCACCAGGGCCAGGCCGATGCCTGTGCCCTCGTGACTGCGCGAGCGCGCGCCCCGCACCCGGTGGAAGCGTTCGAAGAGTTTTGGCAGGTCCCGTTCCGCGATGCCGATGCCGGTGTCCGCGACGGTGAGGCGCACCTCCTCGTCGTCGGCGTCGAGGGTGACCCGGATGCGGCCGATGAACGTGTACTTCAGCGCGTTGGAGAGCAGGTTCGTGACGATGCGTTCCCAGTTGACCGGGTCGACAGCGACCGGCCGGGGCAGCGGTGGGCAGCTCACCTCGAGAGTCAGCCCGGCCCGCTCGACGGCGGCCCGGAACACCCCGGCGAGCTCGGCGGTCAGCGCGGCCAGGTCGACCACCCGGGCGTCGCTGCGCGCGCGCCCGACCTCCAGGCTGGAGAAGGTGAGCAGGCTGTTGACCAGCGTCAACAGTCGGGTGGCGTTACGCCAGCCGGTCTCCACCCGCTCCCGCTGCACCGTTGGCAACGGGGCGGTGGCGTCGGTGAGGGCGTCGGTCAGCGGCCCGAGGATGAGGGTCAACGGGGTGCGGAACTCGTGGCTGACGTTGGCGAAGAAGTCGGTTTTGACCCGGTCCAGTTCCGCCATCGCCTCGATCCGGCGCCGCTCCTCCTCGTACTCCTGGGCGTTGCGCAACGCCACGGAGATCTGCTGGGCGAGCAGTTGGTGGAAGGAGCGGTACCCCTCGTCGAGCCCTCGGCTGGGGCTGACTCCGGCGAGCAGGACGCCGAGCGGCTGATCCTCGTCGGCGGAGGGCAGCGGCAGCGCCAGCGCGGTGCGGACCGGGTCGTTCCACGGGCCGGCGGGCAGCGGCAGCAGGTCGGCGACGTCGGTCACCTGGGTCGCCCGGCCCTCGGCGGCGTCCGCCAGCCCCCAGGCGTACGCGGGCGGGCCCGGGTCGGTCAGCTCGACGGCGTCCGGCAGGGCCCGGGCGTGCCCCTGGTCGCCGCCGGTGCAGGCGACCCGGCGCAGCGCCGTGCCGTCGCGCAGGTAGATGGCGGCGAACGGCACGTCCAGGGGGTGGCCGTCGATCACGTCGATCAGCCGAGCGCCGGTGGCGTCCACGTCGACGGTGCGTCCGTCGCCGAGCACTGACAGGTCGCGCAGGAGACGGAGCCGACGTTCGCCGACCACCTGCTGGGTGACCTCGCTGCACACGGTCAGTACGCCGACGGTGCTGCCGTCGTCGTCGCGGGCCGGGGCGTGCGAGACGCTGAAGTACGCCTCCTCGCGGTAGCCGGCCCGCTCCAGCAGCAGTTGCAGCGCGGGGACCCAGCTGGCCATGCCGGTCGCCATGGCCTCCTCGATCAGCGGGGCGAGCACGTGCCAGCCCTCGGCCAGCGTCACCCTGACGTCGTCGCCGAGCGCGGCGGGGTGCTTGTCGCCGATCAGCGCCGAGTACGCGTCGTTGTAGAGCTGGGAGTAGCTCTCGCCCCAGAGCAGCAGCATGGGATACCGGGAGGAGAGCACCATCCGGACGGCGGCGCGCAGGCTCTGCGGCCATCCGCCGACCGGGCCCAGCGGGGTGCCGGCCCAGTCCAGCTGTGCCATCAACCGCCCGGTGTCGCCGCCGCCGACGAACAGGTCAATGCTGGGTCGCGTCACGCTCGATCCGACCCCATCGCAAGCCCCCGTTCCGGGCCCGACGACCCCTGCCGCGTTACCTACCCATCTTGACACCTCTACTCACCTGTGCCGACGCCGGTACCCATCGTCGAACCGGCGGCGGTTCGGGACGAACGACCGATGCTCAAGAAATAGATATCTGTCAGTGTCTCGGGTATCTCTCTCCAACCCCGAGGAGCCCCCATGAGAGGCAGAACGCTGAGCGCGGGAATCGCGCTCGCCGTGTTCGCCGGAATGACGGTGCCGCTGGCCGCCCAACCGGCGACCGCGTCACCTCCGACCGCCACGACGGTGACCCGGCCGATCGCCGCGTCCGCCGCCGCGTTGGCCGCGCCGGACATCTCCATCACCAACGTCCAGGCGCACCTGACCCAGTTCAACGCCATCGCCACCAGCAACGGTGGCAACCGACGGGCCGGCTCGGCCGGCTACACCGCCTCGCTCAACTACGTCAAGACCAGGCTCCAGTCGGCCGGCTACACCGTCAGCGAGCAGTACTGCTCCAGCTGCCGGTACCCCTCGAACAACCTCATCGCCGAGTGGCCCGGCGGCCCGGCCGACCAGGTGGTCATGTTCGGCGCGCACCTGGACGGCGTCGCGGCCGGTCCGGGCATCAACGACAACGCCACCGGCTCGTCGACACTGCTGGAGAACGCGCTGGTCCTGGCCGCGCAGAACCCGACAGTGACCAAACGGGTGCGGTTCGCCTGGTGGACCGACGAGGAGCAGGGGCTCAACGGCTCCCGGTTCTACGTCAACTCGCTCAGCGCCACCCAGCGCGGCTACATCAAGGGTTACTACAACTTCGACATGGTCGGCTCGACCAACGGTGGCTACTTCATCAACCGGGTCACCTCGACCACGGCGGCGCCGCTGAAGGCGTACTGGGACTCGTTGGGCCTGCAACCGGAGGAGAACGTCGAGGGCCAGGGCCGCTCCGACGACTACTACTTCCAGCAGGCCGGCATCCCCACCTCGGGCTACGCCGCCGGCGCCAGCGCCCGCAAGACCAGCGCCCAGGCCGCCAAGTGGGGCGGCACCGCCAACTCCGCGTACGACCCCTGCTACCACCGGTCCTGCGACACCACCGCCAACGTCAGCGCCACAGTACTGAACCGGGCGGCCGACGGTGTCGCGTACGCGCTGTGGCAGCTCGCCGTGGGCGGCGGCACCCCGACCTGCACCGGCGGCCAGGTGGTCGCAAACGGTGGCTTCGAGAGCGGCAGCACGCCGTGGACCGCGTCCTCCGGCGTGATCACCAACGCCAGCGGTCAGCCGGCCCGGAGCGGTTCGTACAAGGCGTGGCTCAACGGGTTCGGCAGCACCCGCACCGAGAACCTGTCGCAGTCGGTGACACTGCCGGCCGGCTGCGCCACGTACACGCTGTCGTTCTGGCTGCACATCGACACTGCCGAGACCACCAGCTCCACGGCGTACGACCGGCTCACCGTGCAGGCGGGCTCGACCACGCTGGCGACGTACTCGAATCTCAACGCCGCGACCGGTTACGTGCAGCGCAGCCTCAACGTGGCCGCGTTCGCCGGGCAGACTGTGACGCTGCGGTTCACCGGCACCGAGGACTCCTCGTTGCAGACCACCTTCGTGATCGACGACGTGACGTTGCAGGCGAGCTGACCGCGTACCCAAGAAAGGGCCGCCACCGGTTGTCTCCGGTGGCGGCCCGTCGCGTCGTGGGTCAGGGGAGCTGCGGGTAGAGCGCGGCGACGCCGCCAGCCAGCCCGGCCTGCACCTGGCGGCTGAGGTCGTCGGCGAGGATCTCGTACGCGTCGGCCTCGACGCCGTCGACGCCGATGCGGGCGATCGCCGCCGGGTCGGACTTCGGGCCGGTGATGTCCGCGGCCATGTCGGTGTCCAGGTATCCGACGTGCAGGCCGGCGACCCGGACGCCCCGGTCGGCCAGTTGGACGCGCAGCACGTTGGTCATCGCCCACTCGGCGGACTTGGCGGCGCTGTAGGCGGCGTGGGTCGGGGAGCCGAACCAGGACAGGACGGAGAGCACGTTGAGGATCGTTCCGCCGCCGTTGCCGGCGATGACCGGCGCGAACGCCCGGATGGTCGACAGGGTGCCGATGTAGTGGGTCTCCAGCTCCAGCCGGACGAGGTCCAGGTCGCCGTCGAGCAGGTCGGTCCGGGTGTCGATGCCCGCGTTGTTGATCAGCAGGTTCACGCCGCCGGCCAGCTCGGCGGCGGCGGCCACCGAGGCGGGGTCGGTGATGTCGAGACGGACCGGCGTCACGCCGGGCAGGTCGACGCTGTCGGGGTTGCGGGCGCCGGCGTAGACGGTGGCGCCCCGGGCGAGGAGTTCGGCGGCCAGGTGCCGGCCGAGGCCACGGTTGGCGCCGGTGACGAGGGCGGTGCTTCCAGCGATCTTCATGGCCGTCACGCTATCCGACCTGACTTCTGTCAAGCAAAGTCAGCTAGATCACGGGGGCGGTCGACCGGATCGGGAATACGACCCGGACGCGCCCACACCCCGACCGGTGACGACTCGTATCCTTTCCGCGAACCTTCGTACGAGCCGAGATGGGAGACGGTGTGAGCAACCAGGCCGAAACGTTGGAATTCCAGGCCGAGGCGCGTCAGCTCCTCCAGTTGGTGGTCCACTCGATCTATTCGAACAAGGACGTCTTCCTGCGGGAACTCATCTCGAACGCGTCCGACGCACTGGACAAGCTCCGGCTGGCCACCCTCGTCGACAAGGACCTCGTCGCCGACACCGACGACCTGCACGTCGCCCTGGAGATCGACCGCGACGCCCGCACCCTCACCGTGCGCGACAACGGCATCGGGATGACCCGCGACGAGGTCGTCCAGCTGATCGGCACGATCGCCAAGTCGGGCACCGCCGAGCTGCTGCGCCAACTGCGCGAGTCCGCCGAAGCCCACGCCAAGCAGGACCTCATCGGTCAGTTCGGCGTCGGCTTCTACGCCGCGTTCATGGTCGCCGACCGGGTCACCCTGCTGACCCGCAAGGCCGGCGAGACCGGCGGCACCCGCTGGGAGTCCACCGGCGAGGGCACCTACTCGATCGAGGCGGTCGACGAGGCGCCGCAGGGCACCACTGTGACGCTGCACCTCAAGCCGGCCGACACCGAGGACAATCTGCACGACTACACCGCCGAGTGGACCGTCCGCGAGATCGTCAAGCGCTACTCCGACTTCATCGCCTGGCCGATCCGGATGAGCGTCGAACGACCCGGCGCCGACGGTGAGGCCGCCACCCGCGAGGTGCAGACCCTCAACTCGATGAAGGCACTCTGGGCGCGGCCCCGCGACGAGGTCGACGCCGCCGAGTACAACGAGTTCTACAAGCACGTCAGCCACGACTGGGCCGACCCGCTCGAGGTCGTGCACATGAAGGGCGAGGGCACCTTCGAGTACGAGGCGCTGCTCTTCCTGCCCAGCCACGCCCCACTGGACCTGTTCTCCCCGCAGGGCCGCCGTGGTGTCCAGCTCTACGTCAAGCGCGTCTTCATCATGGACGACTGCGAGGCGCTGGTCCCGACCTACCTGCGCTTCGTCAAGGGCGTGGTCGACGCGCACGACCTGTCGCTGAACATCTCCCGGGAGATCCTCCAGCAGGACCGACAGATCCAGATCGTCCGCCGCCGCCTGGTCAAGAAGGTCCTCGCCACGGTCAAGGACCTCAAGGCCAACCACGCGGAGCGCTACCGCACCTTCTGGACCGAGTTCGGCGCGGTGGTTAAGGAAGGGCTGATCGACGACACCGACAACCGGGACACCCTGCTGGACATCCTGTCGGTGGCCTCCACCAACGACCCGGCCGAGCCCACCGACCTGGCCGGCTACGTGTCGCGGATGAAGGACGGCCAGAGCGACATCTGGTACGCCACCGGCGAGTCCCGGGCCGCCATCGAGAACTCTCCGCACCTGGAGGCGTTCCGGGCCAAGGGGCACGAGGTGCTGCTCCTCACCGACCAGGTCGACGAGGTGTGGGTCGAGCGGGTCGGCACGTACGACGGTCGGCCACTGCGCTCGATCGCCAAGGGTGAGATCGACCTGGACACCGACGAGGAGAAGCAGCAGGCCGAGGCCGAGCGCGAGCAGCAGCGACAGGAGTTCGCCGGGCTGCTCGACTGGCTGGGGACCACCCTCACCGACAGCGTCCGGGAGGTCCGCCTGTCGTCGCGGCTGACCACCTCACCGGCCTGCGTCGTCGGCGACGCCCACGACCTCACCCCGACCCTGGAGAAGATGTACCGGGCGATGGGGCACGAGATCCCCACGACCAAGCGGATCCTGGAGATCAACCCCGGTCACCCGCTCGTGTCCGGGCTGCGCAAGGCCCACGAGCAGGGCAGCGACACCGCCGCCCTGACCGAGACCGCCGAGCTGCTCTACGGCCTGGCGGTGCTCGCCGAAGGCGGTGAGCTGACCGACCCGGCCCGCTTCACCCGGACGCTCGCCGACCGGCTGGCCCGCACCCTGTAACTGGCGTACCCCCGGCCGGCGGGCCGCCCGAGCAGCGGGCCCGCCGGCCGATCCGTCACTGGCCGGGGATCACCAGACCCGACTCGTAGGCGACCATCACCGCCTGGGCGCGGTCGCGCAGGTGCAGTTTGGTGAACAGGTTGCCGACATGGGTCTTCACCGTGTGCTCGCTGAGGTGGTGGTGGGCGGCGATCTCGGCGTTGGACAGACCGGCCGCGATCAGGCGCAGCACGTCGGTCTCACGGGCGGTCAGGGCGGTCACCGCGGCGACCCGGGCGGGGTCCGGATGGCCGCGCCGGTGCAGTTCGCCGATCACCCGGGCGGTGACGGCGGGAGCGAGCAGCGCGTCCCCGGCGGCGACCACGCGGACCGCGTTCACCAGGTCGGCTCGAGGAGCGTCCTTGAGCAGGAAGCCGCTGGCCCCGGCGCGCAGGGCGGCGTACAGGTAGTCGTCGGTGTCGAACATGGTCAGGGCGAGAACCCGGCTCGTGGTGAGCGCGCAGACCTGTCGGGTCGCGGCGACGCCGTCGAGGACGGGCATGCGCATGTCCATCAGCACGACGTCGGGACGGTGTTCGCGGGCGGCCCGCACGGCCGCCGCGCCGTCGGGGGCCTCGGCGACCACCTCGATGTCCGGCTCGGCGCCGAGGATGGTGGCGAACCCCGCCCGGAACAGGTCCTGATCATCGGCGAGCACGACCCGCAGCATCAGAGCACCGCCGGTGCCGACAGCGGCAGGGTAGCGGTCACCGCAAAGCCGTGACCGTCGGAGACCGGGCCGGTGCGCAGGGTTCCCCCACAGGCGTGGGCGCGCTCGCGCATGCCGACGATCCCGTACCCGGGCAGGCCCGCGTCGGACGCGCGGTAACCGCGGCCGTCATCGGTGACCGACACGGTCAGCGAGTTCGCCGTGTAGTCCAGTCGGACGCGAACCGATCGTGCCCCGGCATGCCGCACCACGTTGGTCAGGGACTCCTGCACGATCCGGTAGGCGGCCACCCCGACGTCCGGGGGCGGCGCGAGCGTCGGCTCGACGACACCTCCGGACGGCGAGACGGTGAGCACGGCATCGAGGCCGGCGGCGCGGACCCGCTCGACGAGGACGGGAAGGTGGTCCAGATCCGGCTGGTCGAGTGGCTGGTCGGCGGGTTCGTGCAGGCTGCCGACCGCACGGCGGAGCTGGACGACAGCGTCCCTGCCGGTGGCGGCGATCGTGGCGAACGTGGCATCGGCGCGATCCGGTTGGTGGCGGACCAGCAGCGGACCCGCCTCCGCCTGGACGATCATGATGCCGACCGCGTGGGTGAGGATGTCGTGCAGGTCGCGGGCGATCCGGGTGCGTTCGCGCAGCACCGCCGCCGCACGTTCACCGGCGATACGACGATCGCGTTCGGCGAGGGCCGCGGCCTGGGTTCGGCGGGCCCGGGTGCTGGTGCCCAGCGCGTACGCGAAGAGGTAGGCGACCGACAGGTAACGCAGCACCTCCACGTCCGGGCGGGGATAGAGCAGCGAGACCAGCAGGCCGGCGGCGGTGAGCGCGATTCCGAGCAGGCGGATCAGCAGGGAGGCCCGCGCCGCGAACGTGTAGAGGCAGACGAGCGGTCCGACCGGTAGCAGTGGGGGAGAGCCGAGCGAGGCCGAGACGGTCGTGGCGACGCCCACGACGAGAGCGACCCGGAGCAGCGCCCGGTCCCGCCACAGCACCGGCACCGACGACGCGACAGCGAGCGGCAGCACCCACCAGGCACGTGACCCACCGACCAGGGCGGGCAGCACTGTCGCGGCGACGGCGGCCACTGTGACGGCGAGATTGACGTACCGCTTCACGTCGGCAGTATCGTCCGACCCGGCACGCCGACGCCTCCCTCCACGGGACCAGACCGATCCCGGCTCGCACGGCGATCCGTCCCGGCCGCCCGCGCCGCACGCTCGACCCATGATGACAATCCTCGCCACGCTCCTGAGTGGCCTGCTCTGGCTCGGTGGGACCGGGCTGCACCCGATCCCCGCGCTGACCTGGCTCGCCCCGCTCCCGTTGATCCTCGCCTCGACGCGGGTACGGCCGCGGACCGCGCTCTGCGCGACTGCCCTCGCCTGGTCGATCGGTCAGGGCGGCGTGCTCGGCTACTACCTCGGCACCCTGCGACTACCGGTCCCCGTGGTCGTCGGCGTGGTTCTGCTCGGCCTCGGGCTGGCGACCGGCACGGTCCTGCTCGCCCGCGGACTACTGCTGCGCGGACGAACCGTCCTCGCCGTGCTCGCGGTGCCCTCGTTCTGGGTACTTGGGGAGTACGCGGCGTCCCGCCTGCTGCCGCACGGCGCCTGGTGGAGCCTCGCCTACACCCAGGCCGATGTCCGCCCGGTCATCCAACTGACCGCGCTCACCGGAGTCTGGGGCGTCACCTACCTGCTGCTCGCCGTCCCGATCGCCCTCGCCGCCCTGCGCGCAAGCCCACGCCCCGCGCTCACCTGCCTGCTCGTCCTCCTGCTCGGCACCGGCGGATGGTCGGCCTGGTCACTGGGCCGTTCCCCCGACCCGGCCGCGCGGCTGACCGTCGGCCTGGTGGCCCTGCGCCAGCCCGAGGACGGGCTCCCGATCGACGAGCCGCCCGGCCGTGACCTGCTCGCCCGTTACGCCGCGCGGGTCGAGGGTCTGGTCGCCAGTGGGGCACGGATCGTCGTCCTGCCGGAGAAGGTGTTCGCCGTGTCGGACACGACGATGCCCGTGCTCGTGGCCGCGCTCCGGCAGACCGAGGCTCAGGTCGTCGTCGGCGCTGTGCGGCAACGGGCCGGCGGGGCGAGCAACGTCGCGCTGGTGCTCGACCCGGGTGGGACCGTCGCGACGTACGAGAAACAGCATCTCATCCCGGGCCTGGAGGACTGGCTGACGCCGGGTGACGGCGAGGTGCTCGTGGACGGGCGGTTCGGCGTCGCGATCTGCAAGGACCTCGACTATCCCGGCCTGGTCCGGCGGTATCGGGCGCGAGGCGTCTCGGTGCTGCTCGTCCCCGCCCTGGACTTCACCTCCGACGGCTGGTTGCACGGTCGGATGGCGCTGGTCCGGGGCGTGGAGAACGGGCTCGTCGTGGTCCGGGCCGCGGCGTTCGGCCGGCTGACGGTCACCGACCCCGGCGGCAGGATGGTGGGTGAGGCCACCGCCGGTGACGCGGAACTGCTGGTCGCCGCTCCGACGTCGGGCTGGGGCACTGTCTATTCGCGTACCGGAGATTGGTTTCCACTGTTGTCAGTGGCCCTGTTGGTCCTGGCCGTGGGTGGAGTGTGGTGGCGGCCGGTCACCACCGGTTCCAGTGGGCGAACGCGTCCGCGTCGGCCCGCGGGCCGGGCTTGAAGTCGGTGCCCAGGGTGTACGCCACCGGGGTGAGGGCGACCTGCACGACCGTGTCGTAGGGGATGCCGAGCAGTTCGGCCATCTCCCGCTCGTAGCTGAGGTGGCTGGTGGTCCAAGCGGTGCCGAGCCCGCGTTCCCGGGCGGCCAGCATGAAGCTCCAGAACGCCGGGATGACCGAACCCCAGGCCCCCGCTTGCCCGCGCGCGCTGGCCAGTTCGGCACGTGACTCGACGCGTAGACAGGGGATGAGCAGCAACGGCACCTCGTGCAGGTGGTCCGCCAGGTGCCAGACTGCCGGCGATCCGACCCCACTGCTCGGAGGCGAAGTCCATCCGACTGAAGGCCGGCCCGGTGCCGCCCGAGGCAGGTGGCGGCGCCATCAGGCCGAGTCGCCACAGCCGGGCGACGGCCGCCCGGGTCTCGGGGTCCTCGACGAAGATGAAGTCCCAGCGCTGCCTGTTGCGGCCGCTGGGTGCCTGAAGCGCGATACGCACACAATCCTCGATCACGTCGCGGGGGACCGGGCGTCCCAGGTCGAGGCGCTTGCGGACGGCGCGGGTCGTGCTCAGGACCTCGTCGGCGGACAGGCCCAGTGTGCTCGGCGGGTTCTTTCCGGCCGATGTGGCGTCGGTCATGCCGGCACTCCCACTCGCTCCGAAAGGTCAAGGTTGGCGATGATGGCGGAAAGGACGCCGGGGAGGGCCCGCACGCCGACCCCTGGCACCCGCTGGCCGAGACCAGTGCCACGCTGGCCCGGCTGATCGGCGACGAGGCTTCGGTCGCGGTCGTGACATCCGTCGACCAGCTCGAGGCTGCGCTCGACGGCGCGCGCCTGCTGGTGGTGAACGCGAGCGCGGACCGCACGGCCCCGATGGCCGAGGACGAGGACTTCGCCCGCATCCTCGACGGCTTCCTGGCCCGTGGCGGCAGCCTGCTCGCCATGCACAGTGCCACGATCGCGTTTCCCCAGCTGGCGAGCTGGCGTTCCACGGTCGGCGCCGCCTGGGCCCACGGCCGGACCTTCCACCCGCCGATCGGCTCGAGTCTCATCCGGCGCAGCGGTGTGGAACACCCGATCAGCGCCGGGCTCGGGGACTTCGAGGTGCACGACGAGCGCTACACCGAGCTGGAGCTGGTCGACGGCCTCGACATCGAGCCCCTCTACGTCCACGACGAGGGCGGCGACACCCACCCGCTGGTCTGGGCGCGCACCGTCGGGAGCAGCCGGATCGTCTACAACGCACTCGGCCACGACATCCGCTCGTACGAGTCGCCGGGGCATCGGGAGCTGCTGCGCCGCATCGTGGCCTGGCTCCGCCACGACAGCTGAACGCTCGGCCGGACAACCGGCCGAGCGTTCGCCTGTGCGGTGCGGATCAGTTCAGATGTTGGTGGCCCGTCACGCCGCGGAGGCGGTCTTCGCCCCTCGGTGCGACGCTGCGGGGCCGGCGTTCCAGCCCCAGCGCGCAGCTGGCACCGCTGCGTCGCGGCGCCCGTCCGTGTCGACGTCCTTGCTGTCAGTGCCGTCGATGGTCACCTCGACGGAGCTGGGAGTGCTGCGCGCCAGTCGCAGCGAGTGCTCGGCGCCGGTGCGGGCCGCGCACGGCCAGGACTGCCCGGCGCACTGGAGGTTGCGGCACTGGCCCTCGTCGTCCGGCTCGTGTGCGCTCAGCACGTCGATTGCCAACTGCCACAGCAGCGGGTCGGTCACGTCGTGCGGACGCTCGGCGGTGCGACTCGGTCGGTTGCTGGTGTCGTCGGACATGGTGGGCCCCCCTCGTCAGGCTGTACCCCTCAAGGGTCACCCGTCAGCCGCCGGCTAAACCGCCGACCTGCTGTGATGTGTCTCTGATCGCAGCTCGGCCGTGGACGCCGCACGCTTATCGGTCAGTCCGGCAGAAGTGGCATCTCCACGCCCGGCTCCCGGCCGAGCAATATCGCCCGCGTGAGCGCTGCTGATCCGAACCGGTCGCGGACCGCGTCGACCGCAGCGTCCAGATGGGACCCTGGGTCCGGCTGGAACGGCAGCTCAGGCTGGACCGGGTTGTCATCGAGGTTGCCCACGGAGACACCGATCAGGGTGATGCCACGGCGATCGATCTCGGGCAGCGCCGCGCGTAGCAACGCACGCGCGGCGGCGAGCAGTGGCGTCGTGTCCGCCGTCGCCTTACCCACCGTGTGCGAGCGGGTCGCCCGGGTGTAGTCGCCGAAGCGCAGCCGCAACACCACGGTGCGGCCGGACCGCCCGGCCGTCCGCATCCGCCGGCTGACCCGGTCCACCAGGCCGGCGAGGATGGCGTCCAGTTCCGTCGAAGCGTGCGGGCTGCGACTCAGCGCGTGCTGCGCGCCCATCGAACCGCGCCGCCGCCCCACCTGCACCGCCCGGGGGTCGCGATTGTGCGCCAGCGCGTGCAGGTGCCGGCCGGCGCCCGCACCGAGCAGCGACACCAGCGCCGCCTCACCGAGGCGGGCCACCTCCCCGACGGTACGGATCCGGCGTTCGCGCAGCTTCGCGGCCGTGACCGGGCCGACGCCCCAGAGCCGTTCCACCGGCAGCGGGTGCAGGAACGCCAGCTCGGCGTCCGGTGCGACGACCAGCATGCCGTCCGGTTTCGCCACGCCGCTGGCCACCTTGGCCAGGAACTTCGTGCGGGCCACCCCCACCGTGATCGGCAGGTGGACCCGGTCGCGGACCTCCCGGCGCAGTCGTTCGGCGATCTCGGCCGGTGGCCCGACCAGCCGCCGCAGACCACCCACGTCGAGGAACGCCTCGTCGATGGAGAGCCCCTCGACCAGCGGTGTGGTCTGCCGGAAGATCTCGAAGACCGCGCGGCTCGCCGCCGTGTACGCCGACATCCGCGGCGGCACGACGATCGCGTCCGGGCACAGCCTTCGCGCCTGCTGGCCGCCCATCGCGCTGCGGACGCCCCGCGCCTTCGCCTCGTAGCTGGCCGCGAGCACCACGCCGCCACCGACGATCACCGGCCGCCCACGCAGGCGCGGGTCGTCGCGCTGCTCGACCGACGCGTAGAACGCGTCCAGGTCGGCGTGCAGGATGCTGGCGCCGGGCGACACGTACACATGTTCGCATGGCGTCCGGCGAGTGCGGCAGTGAGCTGGGGGAACGCTCGATCAGTCGAGGCAGAACTCGTTGCCCTCGGGGTCGGCCATGATGAGATGACCGGCGCCCAACGGGGGAGCGGGCTCGTGCCGACTGAGCCGCTTGGCACCATGCGAGACGAGCCGTTCGGCTTCGGCCTCCAGGGCCGCCATCCGCTCGTCACCCTCCAGCCCGGGGGCCGCGCGTACGTCGAGGTGGACGCGGTTCTTCATCTGCTTGTGCTCCGGCACCCGTTGAAAGAACAGCCGTGGCCGCGTGCCCTCGGGGTCGACCACCGCCGACGCGTCGTTGCGGTTCTCCGGCGGGACACCCATCGCCTCCAGCGCCTGGTCCCACGACTCGAAGTCTCCGGGTGGCGCCTGCACCTGGTAACCGAGCGCCTCGGCCCAGAACGTGGCCAACCGCGCCGGGTCGGCGCAGTCGAACGTGATCTGGACGTCGCGGGTCACGGCGGATCCCTGCTTCCTGTTCTGATCGGTCATGCTCCCAGCCTCTCGCGGATAGCGGACAGGGTTGTTCCGCTATCCGTGCAACGATCGACGGGTGACCGTCGAGGCGACGACCGAGCGGGTGCTGCGCCTGCTGGCGCTGCTGCAACGACGACTGTCCTGGACGGCCGCCGAACTCGCCGCCGAGCTGGGGGTCACCGGCCGGTGCGTGCGCCGCGACGTGCAGCGTCTGCGGACGCTCGGCTACCCGGTGCGCGCGGTGTCGGGCGTCGGCGGTGGCTACCAACTCGGTGCGGGCAGCCGGCTGCCGCCGTTGCTTCTCGACGACGAGGAGGCGATCGCCACGGCGGTGTCTCTGCGCCTCGCCTCCGGGGGGACGATCGCCGGGGCGAGCGAGGCGGCGCTGCGGGCACTCGCGAAGCTCGACCAGGTGATGCCGTCGCGGCTCCGCGCCGAGGTACGGGCGGTGCACGGCTCCACCGACACCCTCATCGGCCCGGTCGCCGAGATCGACGCGGAGTTGCTGGTGACACTCGCCCGGGCCTGTCGGGACGGGGTACGCGTTGGATTCCACTATCCCGGCCAAGACGCTGGTGAGCGGGAACGGACGGTCGAGCCGATCCGGATGGTCACGACCGGCCGCCGCTGGTATCTGATGGCCTGGGACGTCGACCGCGCCGACTGGCGGACGTTCCGGCTGGATCGGATGCGGGCTGCGGTGGCGACGACCTGGCGTTTCCCGGCGCGCCAGCACCCGGATCCGGTCGCCTTCGTGCAGCGGGCCGTGACCGGGGCGCCGTACCGCTACCTCGCCCGGGTGCGGGTGCACGCCCCACCGGAGCGGCTGCGGGAGGTGGTCCCACCACAGGTGGGGCGGGTCGAGGACGACCGCGACGGATGGTCCGTGCTGGTCGTCGGCGGCGACAACCTGGACTGGCTCGCCGCGCACCTCGCCCGACTGGATCACGAGATGGAGGTACTGGAGCCTCCCGAGCTGCGCGAGGCCGCAGGCCGGCTCGCCCGTCGCCTGGCGGTGCTGGCCGGTGCGACGTCGGAGCCCGGCGCGCGGTGACGCAGCGTGTAGTGCCGCAGCGACACCGGGCTGCCGTCGGGAGCGGCCCATGGTGCCGTGCTGGTGCCGACGCACCGCCATCCTGCGCGCTCGTACAGCGCGGCGGCCGCGGTGCCATTGGCGGCCAACTCCAGCACCAGGTCCGTTGCGCGTTTGTCCGCCCACTGGCGGGCCCGGTTCAGCAGCGCGCTGCCCAGCGCCAACCCACGGGCTTTCGGCACCACGAAGAGACGAGCCACCTCGGCCGTCGGCCGGCCGGGCGGCCCGTCCACCTTATCGGGGATCCGATGCACCGCGACGTGTCCGACAACGGCCGCGTCGGCATCGACGGCGACCCAGGCTCGCGCCGGGTGCGGCTCGCGCAGCCAGCGGTGCGGGTCGGCGGGCCAGTTCAGCGGGTACCCGTCGGCCCGGTGAACCTCGGCGAGCGCCGCGACGCAGCCGTCCAGGTCGGTGGCGCGCCGCCGACGGATAGCGGGTCGGTTCACAGGTCGTCGAACGGGCCGGCGTAGCGGAACTCGCCCTGGATCGACTCGCGCCACGCGTGCAACGGGCGAGCCATGAAGTACTGCGGCCCCCACGGCTGCGGAGGGGTGACGCCCAGCTCGACGGCCGGCCGGAACCCGAAGCGCGGGTAGTAGTCGGGATGCCCGAGCAGCACCACCAGCGGTTCGTCCCGCGCGTCGGCCGCGCCGAGCACGGCGTGCATCAACGCACTGCCGACCCCGCGCCGCTGCCAGTCGGGCAGCACGCCCAGCGGCCCCAGCCCGAGCGCCACCGGCGCATCACCCACCCGGCCGCGGGTGGCCACCACGTGACCGACGATCTGGCCGTCCGAATCGGTCGCCACCAGGGAGTACGCGGGCAGCCAGCCCTCGTCGGCGCGCAGCGCGTCGACAAGGGTCGCCTCGACCGGTACGCCGTCACCGCCGTCGGCCTTGGCGAAGGCTGCGGAGTGCACCGCCCGAATGGCGTCGACGTCAGCGGGTGTCTCGCGTCTGATCAGCACCGCGCCACCATAGACGCGGCGTGTCACCAGCTCCACGCGTTTATCGCGGCGCTTCGCGGACATGGCGGGAGAACGCGTGATGTCTGTGAGTCATCAAGATGCCGCACAGTCATCAAGCCGATCCGCGATCGGGGCTTGCGCCCGAGCGACAGTGGCCCAGCCGCAGCATGCAGGCTGCCCCCCGGGCCTGGGACCCCTGTCCGCGCTGGCTGGGCGGGCGTGGTTTCAGCCGACGGCGGTGGCGGAGGGTGGGGCGCTGCCGCCCTGGGGTGCCTCCGGGATCATCAGCCGGATGATCTCCGCCTGGTCGGCGGGCGAGGGCAGTCCCCATTCGGGCCGGTAGCCGTACACCTGGTGCAGTGGGGTGGAGCCGGTGCGGCCGTCCAGGATCTCCACGGCGTCGGTGCCGATCAGGCCGGGGTGTTCGACGCCGCAGGCCTCGGCGACCTTGGTCAGGTCGCGGCGCAGCGTCCGCAGGTAGTTGGCCGCCCGGACCGACTTCAGCGTCGGGTCCAGGCCCCGGGCGAGCCACGTGTTCTGGGTGGCGACGCCGGTGGGGCAGGTGTCGGTGTGGCACTTCTGCGCCTGGATGCAGCCGATCGCCAGCATCGCCTCCCGACCGACGTTGACCAGGTCGCAGCCGAGCGCGAACGCCACGATGGCGTTGTCCGGCAGGCCGAGCTTGCCGCCGCCGACGAAGACCACCTGTTCGTGCAGATCGTGCTCGCCGAAGATCTTGTATACCCGGGAGAAGCCCTGTTGGAACGGGAGCGACACCGAGTCGGTGAAGATCAGTGGCGCGGCCCCGGTGCCGCCCTCGCCGCCGTCGATCGTCACGAAGTCCACACCCCGGCCGGTGTCCCGCATCAGGGTGGCCAACTCCTGCCAGAAGCCCAGGTCACCGACCGCCGACTTGATGCCGACCGGCAGTCCTGTCTCGGCGGCCAGCAACTCCACCCAGTCGAGCAGGCTGTCGCAGTCGGAGAACTCGGCGTGCCGGGACGGGCTGACGCAGTCCTGACCGGCCGGGATGCCCCGGGTGGCGGCGATCTCGGCGGACACCTTCGCCCCGGGCAGCAGCCCACCGAGGCTCGGCTTGGCGCCCTGGCTCAGCTTGATCTCCAGTGCCCGCACCGGTGCGCCGGCGACCAGGTCCTTCAGCCGGTCGAGGCTGAACCGGCCGTGCTCGTCGCGGCAGCCGAAGTACGCGGTGCCGAGTTGGAAGACCAGCTCACCACCGTTGCGGTGGTACGGCGACAGGCCGCCCTCGCCGGTGTTCTGCAGGCAGCCGGCGAGCGCCGCCCCCTTGTTGAGCGCGGTGATGGCGTTGCCGGAGAGCGAGCCGAAGCTCATCCCGGAGATGTTGACGACTGACTCCGGTCGGAACGCCCGGGCGCGTCCCCGTGCCGCGCCGAGCACCTTCGCGCAGGGCAACCGCACGTCGTGTCCGGCGGTCGGTGACGACGGCGGCACGGCACGGCCGAACGTGCGGTGCTTGATGATCGGGTACCCGGGGGTGTACTCGATGTCGTTGTCAGTGCCGAAACCGAAGTAGTTGTTCTCCTGCTTGGCCGACGCGTACACCCAGCGGCGCTGGTCGCGGGTGAACGGCCGCTCCTCGTTGTTGCCGGCCACGATGTACTGCCGTAGCTCCGGCCCGATCGTCTCCAACAGGTAGCGGGCCCGGCCGAGGACCGGAAAGTTGCGCAGCAACGCGTGGTCGCGCTGGATCAGATCCCGCGCGGCGAGGGCCGCGACGGCGGCGGCGACAGCGGGTACGGCTCGACGGGCCCAGGTCATGCCCGGGACTCTTTCCGCCCGGGCGGCGGATCAAACCGGTGGGCTGGCTGGTGGCGGTGCGGGCGTGGGCTGCGCACCGCCACCACGCGCTCAGCGGTGCCGGAACGACTCGCGGACCGATCCGCCAACGACGGTGCACCACGTGCTCGTGCTGAGCTTGCCGTTGCGGGGCAGACCGTGCAGCGCCTGAAGGTCCTGCACCGCCCTCCGGGTGGCGTGGTCGTACGCCCCGGTGACGGTGACCGCGTACCCCTTGGTGGCGAGGATCTCCTGCACGGCCGTGACCGGCGCTCCGGCGGCGTGCTGGTCCAGCTCCGGCGCCAGCGTCTCCCAGGTCGGCGTGGTGAGTGTGGCGTCCACGTCCACCGCGATGCCGTTGCGGGCCTGCCAGTCCTGCACTGCCGCGACGGTCGCGGCGTCGAACGTGCCGCTGACGGTCACCGGGTAGCCCCGGTGGGCGAGCAGGTGCTGCACCACCCGGACCGAAGGGGAGTTGACGAAACGCCACAGGTCCGGCCAGCGACGCGCCGGCACGTCACCGAGCCTGGTGCCCAGGGCGGCGTGCACCCGCCGCCGCAGCTCGGGGAACTGCCGATAGAAGGCCGCGCCCGGGCACTGGGTGGTGCGGAAGTCCCAGTGGCCGAAGATGTCGTGCGCATGCAGCCCGTACTGTCGGCAGATCGCGACGCAGAGCTTGACCAGCGAGTCGGTCAACGCCTCGGGTGGCGTCTCGGTGACGTAGGTGCCCTCGTTCTCGATGCCGATGGCCCGGCCGTTCTCACCCGGACAGTGCGCCGAGATCATCTGCCGGTCGCCGGCTTCGAGGCGCTCCAGGCTGCCCCGGCGGCCCTCCAGCACGTACCCGCCACGGCTCACCGTGAAGTGCTGGCCGGTGTCCGACCAGCCGTTGCCGTCCATGTGCAGGTCCTGGCAGTCGTGGGCCAGCTTGACCGCCTGCTCGCGGGAGTAGTCGGTGACGTTCGGGAACGCCATGTGGTGCACGATGATCTTGTTGGTGGCGATGGCGCTCACCGACAGCGGGTCCTTCGGCGGGCGGGCGGCCCACTCGTCACAGCTGATGATCCAGTCCAGGTCGGTGCCCGGCGCGGCGTGCGCCACGCCCGGGAAGGCTAGTTCGCTCCCGACGACGGCGACCGTTGCGGCGCCGAGACCGGCCCGCAGCAGCGTCCGGCGATCCACTTCGGAATGGTCGACGTGCATTGCATCTCCTCCTGCGGCCGACGGCGGGGGGATGAAAAGTAGCTCCAGTGGCCGCACGTACTCCGGAGAATATTGCCAAGACTCGTCCGCGCGCTAGAGGTCCGGCAGACCAGGTGATCACTTGTGTTTCCGCGCGTCGGGTCGGGGGTAGGTCCGGGGCTGACCGTTCCGGCTGCCCCATTTAAGGAATGACCAGATGAGTGACAACGTCAGCGACGCGGTGGGCGACGCTCTTCGCTCGGTGATGCTCTTCCTGCCCAAGGCCGTCGCCTTCCTGGCGATCCTGGTGGCCGGATGGCTGATCGCCAAGGCCGTACTGAAGATCGTGGAGAAGGTCCTCGAACGGGTCGGCTTCGACCGCGCCGTCGAACGCGGCGGCATCCGCCGTGCGTTGAGCCGCTCCCGGTACGACGCCAGTGACATCGTCGCGAAGCTCGTCTACTACGCGGTGCTGCTGTTCACCCTTCAGCTCGCCTTCGGCATCTGGGGCCCGAACCCGATCTCCGATCTGCTCGGCGCGGTGATCTCGTGGCTGCCCCGCGCCTTCGTCGCGATCGTCATAGTCGTGGTCGCCGCCGCCATCGCCAACGCGGTCAAGGACATCATCAGTGGCGCGCTCGGCGGCCTGTCGTACGGCCGGGTGCTGGCCACCATCGCCTCGGTGTTCATCCTCGGCCTCGGTGTCATCGCGGCGCTGAACCAGATCGGTGTGGCCACCGCGGTCACCACTCCCGTGCTGATCGCCGTGCTGGCCACGATCGGCGGCATCCTCGTCGTCGGTGTCGGCGGCGGTCTGATCCGTCCGATGCAGAGCCGTTGGGAGTCGTGGCTGACCCGCGCCGAGCAGGAGTCGCAGCTGATCGCCGAGCACGCCCAGGCGTACCGGGCCGGTCGTCGCGACGCCGAGGCCGAGCTGGCCCGCCGGTCGGCCACCACCAGCGGCGCGGAGGCCACCCAGGTGGTGCCCCGGCCGGCCGACGCCGACGCCACCCAGGTGGTGACCCGGCCCACGGACCCGGAGGCCACCCAGGTCGTTCACTTCCCGGTCAGTTCCGACGCCACCCAGGTGGTCAATCGCAGCGCCGTCGACGACGTTACGCCGACGCCGGCCCGGCCCTCCGCGACCGAGGACACGACCCAGGTGGTCAGCGGCTCGGCCGATTCGGACGTCACGCAGGTGGTGGGCACCGGCGCCGACCCGGACGCCACCCAGGTGGTCACGGGCGGCACCGATCGCGCGGTGCCCGGGCAGCGCACCAGCGACGACAGTGAGACCACCACTGTCATTCCGCCGGTCGACCGGCGCTGACACCAGCGGTACGGCGGCGGGGCGGAATCGATCTGATCCCGCCCCGCCTCTCGTTGTCCGCCCCGCCTCGCTCACCCGCCAGGGTTCGCGCTCCGGCACGCCGAAAGCGCTGGCCGCGGCCGCGCGGGTTGTCTAGCATCGCGGGCATGACCTGGCGACATTGATCCAGCAGCGTCAGCCGATCCCGTGGGCCACCACGGGCACCGCACGTCCGGTGTCCGTCTCCACTCCCACGGGAAGGCCCCATGACCCCCATCGCTTCGCGTGTGCCCGAGCCGGCGGTCCGTCGGCTGACGGCGACCCTCTACGGGTACGCGTTCCTCAGTGACCTCGTCCTGCTCTACCCGCTGTACGTGGTGTTCTTCGCCGACACCGGGCTGTCGGTGGGGCAGATCGCGTCGCTCTTCGTCATCTGGTCCGCCGCCGGCATCCTGTTCGAGGTGCCCTCCGGCGCCTGGGCCGACGTGCTGTCCCGCCGGCTGCTGCTGTGCCTCGCCCCGCTGGTGGCCGCAGCCGGTTTCGCGCTCTGGGTGCTGCTGCCGTCGTACCCGGCCTTCGCAGTCGGCTTCCTGCTCTGGGGCGCCGGTGGCGCACTGGTCTCCGGTGCGCTGGAGGCGTTGGTCTGGACCGAGTTGGACCGGCTCGGCGCTGTCGGCCGGTACGCCCGGGTGCTCGGGCGGGCGCGGACGGCGGGCGTGCTGGGCGTGGTGGTCTCCGGAGTGCTCGCCGGCCCGGTGCTCGCCGTCGGCGGGTACCCGGTGGTCGGCGCGGCCAGCGTGCTCGCCTGCCTGCTCGCCACGATCGTCGCCACCCGCTTCCCGGAACACCGCGCGCCCGCCGCCGTACGCGTTCCGGTCGCGGAGCCGGCGCTGACCGCCCGGCCGGTGGGCGCCGCGCCGACGCGGCAGGACGAGCCGGAGGCTGCCCCGCCCGCGAGCCCGGACGACGATGGTGACCTGGGGTGGTGGGACACGCTGCGGGCCGGAGTGTCACAGGTCCGCACCCGTCCGCCGGTACGGGCGGCCGTGCTGCTGGTGGCCGTGGTCGCCGCCGACTGGGGTGCCCTGGACGAGTACACCCCGCTGCTCGCCCTGGACACCGGCGTCGGGGCGCAGGCCGTACCCCTGCTGCTCCTGCTGCTCTGGGCCGGAGTGGCCGTCGGCGGGCTGCTCGCCCCGGCAGGGGAGCGGCTGGGCAGCCGAGGCTACGCCGCGCTGCTGGCGCTGGTCGGCGTCGCGCTGGCCGCGGGTGCCCTGCTTCGGCATCCGGCGGGGTTCGTGCTGCTCGCGGTGGCCTTCGGCGCCGCGCAGTTGGCCATCGTGCTGGCCGACGCGCGGCTCCAGGCCCGGATCACCGGCACCAGCCGCGCCACCGTCACCTCCCTGGCCGGGATGGCCACCGACATGCTGATCATCGTGACGTACGCCGGCTACGGTCTGCTCGCCACGGCGGCCGGCAACGCGGTGGCGTTCGCGCTGACCGCCGGGGCGTACCTCGTGGTGGCGCTGGTGCTGCTGACCCGCCGGCGCCGGACGGCGGTGCCCGCCGGCGTGGTCGCGCCTGTGCCGGCCGGCCCGGACTGACCGGGGCCCGGCGGCGGCCTCCTCGGGCCGCCGCCGGGCCGCACTGTCAGCGGGCCATGTGCAGGAACGACCACTGGTGGCCGTCGAGGTCGCGGAAGCCGCGCATGTACATCGGCCCGTTGGCCATTCCCGGCCCGAGCGACTCCCCGCCGGCGACCGCCGCCTGGTCGACCAGTTCGTCGACCTGCCCTCGGCTCGACGCCGACAGCCCGACGATGACCTCCCGGCTGGTCGCCGTGTCCGTCGTGGCGACCCCGGTGTACGCCTCGAAGCCCGAGCGGAGGTGCAGCACCAGCCGGGTGGTGTCGGAGATGGTGAGCACCATGCTGTCGCCGTCCGGCTCGGCCTGGTCGCTGGTGAAGCCGATCGCCCGGTAGAACTCGGTCGCGGTGGTCAGGTCGCGCACCGGCAGGTTGATGAATGTCATGGTCATCGGTGGTCTCCGTCCGTTTCGAACAACACCTTCAGCGCGGCGAGCCGGTCCCGCCAGTACGCCTTCAACTCCGCGGCCTGCTCGGCTCCGGTCAGCTTCTCGTGCAGGACGTTGACCCGCGCCTTTGACTCGCCGACAGCGTCGATGCCGACGACGATCCGGGTGGGGCCACCGGCCCAGTCGGCCCGGAAGATGCGCGGCGCGGTGGCGGTGCGGACGCGCACCTCGACGTCGGGCAGCCAGCGGGCGCGTGCCGTCTCGTCGGCGAACGCCTGGAACAACCGCAGCGCCGGCACGGCCACCGTCCGGCTCGCGCTGGCCTCGAAGCCACCGCCGCGTCGTTGACCCGGCGCGCGCAGGCCGCGTGCCTGCTCGTACCCGACGGTGATGGTCTGCGCCCACCAGCCCGGCACCTCGTGTTCGGTGGCCAGGTGACGGGCGATCCGGGTGTGCGTCCACTCGGTGGCGGACACGGCGTCGAGCACTGCGAACCACTCGTCCCAGCCGTGGCCGGTCCGGGCGCGGATCAGATCGTCGGCGATCCGCTCGGTCTGGGCCGCGGCAGCCGCGGCGGTCGGTTCGGTAGGCGCTGGCGGGGACGCGGCGGTGGACGCCGGCTCGGCGGCCCGATTGATCAGGTGCCGGCGGGCGGTGGTGTAGCTCTCGCCGGTCTTCTCCATCCGGGCTCGAACCCGGGCCTTGAACGATCTCTGGGTGGTCATCACATGCTCCCGGTCAACGGCACGGTCACCGGGACTCACGCTCCCGCCGACCCCGCCGGAGTGGGGCATGTGGCACCACGTCCCGAGGGCTCAAGGCCCCCTTTGCCTCCGCGTTGCCGGCGGCGTGAGCGCCGGGAGGGAGGTGCGGCGCAGGACTACGCCGACGTCATCCTACGCCCAGGCAGCCGTCAGGGTTGGTCACCGTCGAGGTAGACCCACCGGCCGTCCTCGCGGACGAACCGGCTGTGTTCGGTCAACGTGCCGGGCCGGCCCGCGTCCCGGTAGTGGGCGTGGAAGGTCACCGTGCCGGCGGTGTCGAGCAGGCCGCCCCGCTCGGTCTCCACGATCTCCAGTCGGGTCCACCGTTGCCCCGGGTCGAGCTCCAGGGAGGCGGGCCGGGTCGAGGAGTGCCAGCTGCGCAGCAGGTAACCGGAGTCGCCGAGGGCGAAGGCGCTGAACCGGGAGCGCATCAACGCCTCGGCCGTCGCCGGGGCGTCGCCGCCGTGCGCCGGTGCGCAGCAGTCCGCGTACGCCCGGCCGGAGCCGCACGGGCACACCCGTCCCGTCGTCGCGTTCGCCCGCCGACGTCCCGCACCCTTACCCACGTCGCTAATCCTGCCGCACCCGACCTAGTCGAGCCGCACCGGCAGCGGCACCGGCCGCTTGGCCACCCGGTCGTCGCCCGACGAGCGGCCGCGTAGGTGCCGGGCGATCCAGGGCAGCAGGTGCCGGCGGGTCCAGGCCAGCTCGGCGCCGAACACCTCGCCGCGGCGGCGCCGGGGTGCCGGCGGCAACGGCCGCGTCCAGGAGTCGTCGAACCCGGGCAGACCCGCCGTGTACGCCAGTGCGGCGGCGATGCGCTCGTGCCCGGCGCTGTTGGCGTGCAGCCGGTCGTCGCTCCACAGCCGGGGATCGGAGGAGACCGGGTGGGCGCCCAGGTCGAGGAGGGTGGCGCCGGTCCGTGCGGTGGCGGCCCGCAGCGCCTCGTTGAGCGCCAGCATGCGACCACGGAGCGGCCGGGCCAGCGGCATGACGGGTGCCGGATCCGGCATCGTGAACGTCAGCACGGTGGCACCCTGCTCGACCAGTGCCTGCTGCATCGCCGCCACATCCCCGGCGACCTGGTCCGCGTCGAAGGAGGGGCGCAGCACGTCGTTCATGCCGGCGACCACGGTGGCCAGGTCGGGGGCCAGGTCGAGGGCGGGCTGGAGCTGCTCGGCGCGGATCAGCGCGGTGGTCCGGCCACGGATGGCCAGGTTCGCGTATTCCAGACCGCCCTGGGCACGGGCCACCGCCAGGGCGAACCGGTCGGCCCAGCCCCGGTAGCCGCCGGCGCCGTCCGGGTCGTCGAGCCCTTCGGTGGTGCTGTCGCCGATCGCCACGTACCGCTGCCACATCACCCGCGCGAGGTTAGCCCTCCCGTCAACCCAGGCGGGCCGCCGGTCGGTCGAGAACGACAGTTGACGATCGCTCCTAGACTCGCGACATGACGCGAGCCCCTGCGGTGCCACTGGCCCCGAACGTCTGGCGTATCCCGACGGTGGGCCGCTCGGCCGTCAACTCGTACGCCTTCGTCGACGACGACGGCAGTGTCACGCTTGTCGACTGCGGGCTGGCAAAGGCGCCGGCAAGGATCGTGCGCGGGCTCGCGGCGATCGGCAAGGCGCCGGCGGACGTCACCCGGATCGTGCTCACCCACGCGCACCCCGATCATGCCGGCGGAGCGGCGGAGCTGGCCCGCCGCACCGGCGCGCCGGTCGCGGCGCACGCCGCCGACCTGCCGTACGCGGAGGCGGGTCGCGCGCCGGTCAGCGATCCGACCGTGACCGGCGGGCGGCTCTTCGCCCGGCTCAACAGCGGCCGGTTTCCGGCGGTCGAGGTGGCGCAGCCGCTGGCCGACGGGGACCTGCTCGACGTCGGTGGTGGCCTGCGGGTGGTGCACACCCCCGGGCACTCGCCCGGGCATGTGTCGCTGCTGCACGAGCCGACCCGCCTGCTGATCACCGGGGACGCGTTGTTCAACGTGCTCGGCGTCCGGTGGCCGATGAAGTGGCTGTGCAGCGACTTCCAGATGACCCGGGAGACCGCGCACGTCCTCGGCGAGTTGGATTACGACCTGGCGGCCTTCACCCACGGTCCCGAGCTGACCGACAAACCCCGCGACCACATCCGCGCCTTTCTCTCCGCGCGCCGCTGAACAGCCCGTCGGCGGGGGTTCACAGCCAGCCGGAGCGGCGGAACAGCCGGTACAGGAACAGGGCCGCCGCCGCCATGAGAGTGAGGGCCCCGGCGTAGCCGTAGCGCCAGGCCAGCTCGGGCATGTGATTGAAGTTCATGCCGTAGATGCCGGCGATGCCGGTCTGGGTGGCCGCGATGGCAGCCCAGGCGGCGATCTTGCGCATGTCGTTGTTCTGTTCGA
This sequence comes from Micromonospora sp. CNZ322, assembly GCF_007827755.1. Lineage (NCBI taxonomy): Bacteria > Bacillati > Actinomycetota > Actinomycetes > Micromonosporales > Micromonosporaceae > Micromonospora > Micromonospora sp. CNZ322. The sequence goes on along the minus strand of NZ_VITD01000005.1, from coordinate 90,918 downwards.
CGGCGAGCTGCGCCAGTCGCGACTGGACGATCGAGGTGAGCAGGTCGTCGTACGCGGCCACCCGATCCACCGCCCGGCTCAGCCGGCCGTCGACGTCGACGAACCAGCGGTGCAGGGCGCGGGGCGGGCCGTCGGGTTCGAGCAGCGTACGCATCGGCGCCTGCAACGGCAGGACCGCCCGCTTGAACTCCACCACCTCGCGTTTGAGCTGGTAGATGTGCTGGATGTCGGTCGTGCGGTCGCGGGCGAACACCGCCTCCTCGACGCGCTCCAGGTCCCGTTCCACGTGCCCGGCCACCTCCAGGTAGGAGTCGACCATGCGGGCGCAGACCGCGTACGCCACCGCCCACGGTCCGGCGGCCAGCAGCGTGGGGCGGCGCTCGATGTCGGCGCGGACGCTGCGCAGCGCCCCGGCGGCGCCGTGTCGCACCGTGATGGCGAAGCGGTCACCGAGCAGCACCATGACGTCCCCGGTGTCGATCACCTCGGAGGTGTCGGTCAGCTCGTCGTGCTCCACGTACCCGGCGGTGCGCAGAACCAGCAGCGTGACCGGCCCGTGGCGCTGGACGGTGGGCCGGTGCCCGTCGGCGAGCGCCTGTTCGACGGTCAGCTCGTCGAGGCCGAAGGTCTGGCCGACCGCGGCGAGCACCGCCGGGCCGGGATCGTGCAGTCCCAGCCACACGAAGGCGTCGCGGCGGTGTCGCGCCCGGGCGTACGCGTCGGCGTAGTGCGGTTGACCGGGTTCTCGCCGGCCGTTGACGTAGACGGCGCAGTCGACCACGGCGTCCGGGTTGGACCGGCGGGGGGTGGGGGAGTCGCCCTCGACCCGTCCGAGCAGTCGCCGGGCCAGGGCGCGTACGCCTCGACCGGTCCGGTCCCGTACCGGTCGCTGATCCACCGCGTGCCTCCCCGTCGCCGGCGCACCGTCCCGATCAGGGGATGGTGCCACCGCATTCTGCCGAGCGGGGTCCGGCTCCCGACAGTGGGGAGGCGGCTCGGGCGGTGCGGGCGGCTGGGGCCTGCGGCGCGACTCAGGCGAGCGGTCCGGTTTCAGGCGGGCGGCGCGGACGGCGCGGCTCAGGCGGTGCGGGTGGCGAAGACGACGACGTTGTCGACGTAGTTGCTGGTGGCGGCGTCGAATCGGCCGCCGCAGGTGATGAGGCGCAGCCCGGCGGCGTCCGCCGGGCCGTAGACCAGGGTGGTCGGGAAGTGCTCCTTGGGGTACGCCCGGACGGCGTCCACTGTGAACGTGGCGACCCGTGCGTCGGCGCGGGTGACCTGTACCTGCTGCCCGGCGCGGAGCCGACCGAGGTCGAAGAAGACCGCCGGGCCGGACGGTGCGTCGACGTGTCCCACCAGGACGGCGTTGCCGGTCTCACCCGGGCTGACCCCGTGCCGGTACCAGCCGGCGAGGGTGGGCCGGTCCAGCGGTGGCACCTCCAGCACCCCGGCGGCGTCGGCGCCGACGGGGACGATGTCGGCGCGTACGTCGATGGCGGGGATCTGCACCCGGACCGGCGCGGCGGGTGGCAGCGGCGCCAGGTCCGGTGCGGGGTGGGTGCGGGCCGGCGCATCGGCCGACGGTCGTGGTGGCCGCGCCGGGTCGGCGGTGAGGCCGACGGTGATCAGCCCGAGCCCGGTCACGCCGAGCAGGGCGACCACTGCCGGTAGGGTCCGCCGCCACCGCACGTGTGCACCTCCGTACCGGATCGTCGGGGTGCCCGCACCGGTGTCACCGGCGCGGGCACCCGTCTCAGGGATGGAACGGTCGCCGATCAGGCGACAGTGGACACCGGACGGCGCCGGCGGATCAGGATCACCGCGCCGGCGAGGGCGGTGCCGAGCAGCGTGCCGCCGGCGGCGAGAGCGCCGGTGTCACGGTTGTCGCCGCCGGAGCCGGCCGGCGCGCCGCCGATCGGGGTGACGGCGAAGGTGGCGGTGCCGGCCGAGCTGCCGTCGCCGCAGGTCGCCGCCACCGTGTACGTGCCCAGGGTGAACCCGGCGGTGAAGAGCTCGGCGCTCAGCCCGCCGCCGGCGGCGGCCGTGGTGGATCGGACGTTCTGGTCGCGGTTGGGGCCGGTGACCCGGAAGAGGGCGTCACCCGACTTCGGGTTGCAGGTCGTCGCGGTGAGCACGACGGTCCCACCGACCGGAGTGGTGGCCGGTGACACAGTGGTGTCGGCCAGTGCGGCGCCTGGCAGCAGGAGCGTGCCGAGGCCCACGCCGAGCGCCGCCGAGCAGAGTGCTGTTGAGACCTTCATACGCGTCTTCCCTCACTTTTCGTCCGCTGACTGCGTGGGACGTCGTTCGGGTGGCCAACTCCGTGACTAGCACCGGTGTGCCCAACACTAGGTGGGTTGGGTCCTCGATCAGGTGAAAATGAGAAATCCTCGTTGCCGTCACGTGTCCACCCGAAGGCGGGGAGAGCTGCGGAAAGGCCCGGACGGCCCGACCGGCACCGGTGCTCCGATCGATGTCTGCTCCGGCCGGGCTGTCGCCGCTGGGCCGATGGCGAGGTATTGCCGACGACGGCGGATATGCACCACCTGGCCGGCGCGATCCGCGCTCGGGTCAGCGGGCCTGGACCTGGGTCGGGTCGGGCATCGGCTCGCCGGTCTCCAGCAGGCTCTTGAGGCTGGCCAGCAGCTCCGGCCAGCCGCCGCTGCCGTCGAGTTGGCCGCTGATCGCCCGGTGCATCTCACTGTCGGGGGAGAAGTCGTCGTGGATGACGGTCAGCCGGACGGTCGACCCGCTGTGCGGCTCGATCTCGAAGGTCACCTTCGACCGGTGCTCACCGAGCCGGGCGGCCAGCTCCTCGGCGGACCAGCCGAAGTGCAAGGCGTGTTCGGCCTGGAAGCCGTGCCAGCTGTAGGAGAGACGACGGTACGGCTCGGCGACGAGCACCCGCTGGCCGAGGTCGCGCGGCTCGGCGTCCGGTGCGTCCTGCCACAGCACGGGTGACCCGACCTGCCAGTCCGAAACCAGCGCGACTCCACCCCAGTAGCGACGGGTAAACGCCGGTTCGGTGAGCGCGGACCACAGTCGCTGCGCGGTGGTGGTGACGTAGGTGGTGTAGACGAAGGTCGGGCTCTCCATGGGTTGTCGCTCCAATGCGGTGGTCAGGTCGGCCAGGGTGGCGGCGCGCTCGCGGTCGTAGCGGCTGAGCCACCGGTCGGCGATGGCGTTGATCGGGGCGGCGTTGAGGTAGTGCAGCTTCTCCCGGCCGCGCCGCACGGTCGTGACGAGATCGGCCGCCTCCAGCACCGACAGGTGCTTGCTGACGGACTGTCGGGTGCCGGCCAGCCCGTCGCACAGCTCCCGCAGGGTCTGGCCGTTGCGTTCGTTGAGCCGGTCCAGCAGTCGACGCCGGCTGGGGTCGGCCAGTGCCCGAAACGCGTCGTCCATCGACCCTCCCCGCAACAGGCAACCATTCGGTTGCTTGTCAACTTAGGCAATCAATGGGTTGCCTGTCAACTGGCCGCCAGCGGTCTTCTGACGGCGGCATAAATCCCCGGGCGGCCGGGGGAGACGCTGGTAGGTTCGCTCGCCGTGACACGGAACGTGGGAGATGGCCTGGGAACGGTGTTCGCCAAACTCTGGGCGGCGAGCACGCTCTCGGCCCTGGGCAGCGGCCTGGCCACCGTCGCCGCGCCGCTCTTCGTCGCGTCGCGTACCGATGACCCGCTCGTGGTCGCCGGGGCGTCCGCCGTGGCGTGGCTGCCGTGGCTGCTCTTCGCCCTTCCCGGCGGGGTGCTGGTGGACCGGATGGACCGGCGCCGCCTGATGATCGTCATCGACCTGGTCCGGGTGGTCGCGCTCGCCGTTCTGGCCACGGCGATCCTCAGCGGCCGGGGCGGGGTGGTGCTGCTGTTCGCGGTGCTGTTCCTGGTCAACACCGGTGAGATCGTGTTCCGCGCGGCGAGCCAGGCCATGGTTCCGGTTGTGGTGCCGAGGCACCGCCTGGAGCGTGCCAACGGCTGGCTCAGCGGCGGCGCCACCCTCATGCACAGCATGCTCGCCGGCCCGCTCGGCGGCTTCCTGTTCGCGCTCTCGGCGGGCAGCCCGTTCCTGGTCAACGCCGTCACGTACGCCCTCAGCGCCGTACTGGTGGCGCTGATCGGCGGGGACTTCCGGGCCGCCATCGGAGACACGCAGGCACGCCGTACCCGATCGATGGGCGGCGAGATCGTCGAAGGACTGCGCTGGCTGGCCAACCAGCGGTTGCTGCGCACGATGGCCGTGCTGATCGGTCTGCTCAACGTGACCCTCACCGCCGCGCTCGCGGTGCTGGTGCTGCTCGCCGGCGAGCGGCTGGGACTCGGGTCCGTCGGCTACGGCCTCCTCTTCACCTGCATGGCCACCGGTGGGGTGCTCGGCGCCCTCCTCGGCGACCGGATCATCGCCCGGATCAGCGCCACCTGGACGATCCGGATCGGTCTGCTCGTCGAGGCGGGGCTGCACCTGGCGTTGGCCGCGTCCCGCAGCACCATCGTGGTCGGCTTCGCGCTGTTCGCCTTCGGCGTGCACGGCGGGCTGTGGAACATCGTGTCGAACTCACTGCGCCAACGACTCACCCCACCGAACCTGCAGGGCCGGGTGGCCAGCACGAACCTCTTCGTGGCGGCGGGCGGCAACTGCGTCGGCGCACTGCTGGGCGGGCTGCTCGCCGCCCGATTCGGCATCACCGCGCCGTACTGGGTCGGGTTGGTGGTGGCGATCGGCGTCTCCGCCGCCACCTGGCGGGTCTTCAACCGCGCCGCGGTGGCGCGCGCGTTCGCCGAGCCGCCCCCGGTCGAGTCGCCCGCCCCGGTGGCCTGAGCGCCGTTCCGGCCCATCCGGTGGTGACGCGCGACGGTGTGGCAGCGTGGTGCGGGTGACCGACTCCGCGCCGCTCGACGTCGACCTCGCGCTGCTCGGTGGTGGCGGCGCCGCGTCGTTGCTGCTCGCCGCACTGGACCGCCACGGTGTCCGGGATCTGCGGATCGCCATCGTCGACCCGGTGCGCCGACGCGGTCAGGACCGCACCTGGGCATTCTGGGGTCACCCGGACAGCGACCTGGACCCGCTGCTCAGCGCGAGCTGGCAGCAGGTCGAGGTGGCGACGGCGGCGCGACGCCGCGTCCTGGACCTCACCCCGCTGCGGTACGCCATGCTCCGCTCCGGCCCGGTCTACGACCGGGCTGCCGACGCCGAGCGTCGCCTCGACGCCACCCGGATCGTCGCGCCCGCCGAGACGGTGCGCGACGACGGCGACCGGGTGCTGGTGGGTACCGGCGACGGGCGCGGCGTACGGGCCGGCTGGGTGCTCGACTCCCGCCCCCGACCGCCGGCGCGAGCGGGGCGAACGACCTGGTTGCAGCACTTCCGGGGGTGGTGGCTGGAGGCGGACCGGCCGGTGTTCGACCCGACGCGTGCGGTGCTGATGGACTTCCGTACCCCGCAGCCGCCCCGGGGCGTCTCCTTCGGGTACGTGCTGCCGGTCAGCGACCGCTACGCCCTGGTCGAGTACACCGAGTTCTCGCCGGACCTGCTCACCGACGCCGGGTACGACGCGGCGCTGGCCGGCTACCGGGATCTACTCGGGCTGGATCCCACCGGGTTGCGGGTGCGCGAGGTGGAGAACGGGGTGATCCCGATGACCGACGCGCCGTTCCCGGCCCGGCCCACTCCCCGCGTGGTCCGGCTCGGTACGGCCGGTGGCGCGACCCGCCCCTCCACCGGCTTCACCTTCTCCGCCATGTACCGCCAGGCGGACCAGGTGGCCGGCGCCCTCGCCGCGGGCCGCGCGCCGGTGCCCGCGCCGGCGTACCCGCGCCGGCACCGTTGGATGGACGCGGTGGCGCTGCGCGCGCTGGACCGGGGCGGGGTGGGCGGTCCCGAGTTCTTCGACCGGCTCTTCGACCGCAACCCGGCCGAGCGGGTGCTGCGCTTCCTCGACGGCGGCACCACTCCGGCCGAGGAGGTCGCGATCATGAATTCGACCCGGCTGTGGCCGATGATTTCCGCGACCGCCGGTGACGCTGTCCACCGGGTCCGCGACCGGCTGCGCCCCACCCGGCCCGCGCCGGCCATCCCACCCGCGGTGGTGGGTTCAGCGCCGACGGCTCGGCGCGCCGGCCCCCCGAGCGGGGAGGACGACGTCCGCGCCCGGTAGGTTGCCGGGCATGGTGGACGCGGCGGCCGGCAGGGGCGTGCAGATCTGGACCGACGGGGCGTGCAGTGGCAACCCCGGTCCGGGTGGTTGGGGTGCGCTGCTGCGCTACGGCGATCACGAGCGGGAGCTGTGCGGCGGTGAGGCAACGCCCACCACGAACAACCGGATGGAGCTGATGGCGGCCATCCAGGCGTTGGAGAGCCTGAACCGGCCGGTCACAGTGGAGCTGCACACCGACAGCACGTACGTGCGCAACGGCATCACCAGTTGGCTGGCGTCGTGGAAGCGCAACGGTTGGCGGACCGCCGCGAAGCAGCCGGTGAAGAACGCCGACCTGTGGCAGCGGCTGGAGGCGGCCTGCGAGCGGCACGAGGTCACCTGGCTGTGGGTCAAGGGGCACAACGGCCACCCGGAGAACGAGCGGGCCGACGGGCTCGCCAACAAGGGCATGACCGAGGCGCGGGGTGCGCTGACCAGCCGCTGAGCCCGGATCAGCGGGTCGCGTCGGGGTGCCCCGGCATGCTCGACCCGCCGCCGCTGCTGCCCGACGAGCCACCGGCGACGCCCGAGTTGTCGGGCTCGGTCACGATGTCCGGCCGGACGTCGGTGTCCGCCGGTGCGGGGACCTCGGTGTCCGTCTCGACCTGCACCAGTGGCGTCTGGCCAACCTCGTCCTCGCTGTGCTGCGGGTCGCCCGGCTGCTCACCCTGGCGATTTCGGTAGCCCACGCCGTGCCCCCCGTCGATGCCGGTTCGCGTCGGCGCTGGCTACCCGGCGTCGTCCCGGCCGAAACCTGACCCACCGGCGGGGACCGCCGACCCGACCGTCTCGGCCTGCGGCGCGGCGGACGGCAGCCGCAGCGTCCGGCGGCGGCTGAGCGCGACGACCAGCGCCAACCCGAGCGCGCCGACCACCACCAGGAACGCCCAGGTGTTACCGAGGTGGTCGTTGACCACGCCACTGGTCGCGGAGCCGGCAGCGATGCCGAGCTGCCCGGCCGTCTGCAACCACCCGTACGTCTCGGGGAGCCGGACCGCCGGGGTGGACCGGGCGAGGATCTCGTCGGTGACGGCGAGGAAGGGTGCCAGCGCGAGACCGAAGACCGCCAGCGCGACGGCCATCTGCGGCACGTTGCGTGGCAGCAGCAGCGCCACCGAGGTGGCGGCCAAGGTGCCGAGCATCGTCAGGTACGCCGTCGCCGGGCTGCCGGGCCGCCCCCGGCTCGCCAGCAGCACGCCACCGGCCAGGCTGCCCACCGACCAGATGGTCACCAGCAGCCCGGCCTGGTCCGGGTGCCCGACAGTGGTGGCGAACGCGGGCACCAGCACCCACATCGCGCCGATGCCCATCATGTAGCCGATGTGGGTGCCGACGACGGTGCGGCGGGTGGCCTGGCCGGGCAGTGCGGATCCCTTCCCGCGAGGCTGCCGGTCGGCCTCGCGCGGTGGCAGCACGGCGACCATGCCGAGCAGCCCGGCGCTGCCGATCACCGCGAAGGCGAGCAGTGCGGCAGTGGGTCCACTGATCAGCAGGCTCAGTGTCACCGCGAGGGGGCCGCCCACGTAGAGCACCTCCTGCCCGACGGCGTTGACCGCGTACGCGCGGGCCAGCGCGGCGGGGGCGACGAGCCGGGCCAGTTGGGCGCGTCCGCTGCCGACCGCCGGTGGCGTGCTGAGCCCGGCCACGGTGGCCAGCGCCACGAACGCCACCGGTTCGGTGGTGACGGCCAGGCCGAGCAGGGCGAGCAGATGGGCGAGGCCGGTGGCGAGCAGCACCGGCCGGGCACCGAGCCGGCCCAGGAGCCGGCCGACCAGCGGCGCGGTGACCGCCAACCCGATCCCGCAGCCGGCGCTGGCCACGCCGGCGGTGGCGAAGCTGCCGGTGTTCTGGTGACCGAGCAGCACGACGAGCAGTTGCCGTAGTGCGACAGGTAGCTGCGCCACCGTCATCAACACGATGAGCAGCATCGCCCGACGGGGTACATTCACAACTTATGAATCTACCCGAGGACGGCTCGGCCAACCTGCTCGGCGCACTCGCCCTGCTCGTCGGCTCGCGGATGAGGGCGTCGGTCAGCGCGTCCGTCGGGGCCGGTGGCGCCCTCGCCGAGGCGCTCGTCGTCCTCAAGGACCAGCCGGGGGTGACCGCCGAGTGGTTGGGCCAGGTGCTGGGGCTGACCCAGCCCGGCGTCGCGCACCTGGTCCGGCGGCTCGGGGAACAGGGCTGGGTGGAGCGGCGTCCCGGCACCGACGCGCGCAGCCGCGCCCTGCACCTCACCACCGAGGGCACGGCGGTCGCCGCCCGGACCCTGCGCGCCCGGCAGGAGGAGCTGACCGCGCTGCTCGCCCCGCTGACCGTCGAGCAGCGCGCCCAGCTCGCCGACATCGCCCGCACTCTGCTGCACGACGAGGTGGCCGACGCCGGCAGCGTGGCCCACCTCTGCCGGCTCTGCGACCGCGCCCGCTGCCCACAGTGCCCGGTCCATGCCGGCTTCCAGGAGTTGACGGGAGCGTGCGGCGGACCGGGTCCGGCCGTTCCTAGCGGCGATGGCCCCGACGGGCGGGGGAGCGGGCCGGCTGACGGACCGGGGTGAGCGGCAGCGCCGTCCAGTGCGCCGGCCGGGTGAGCGTCTGCGGCAGCCCCGTGTGGGTGTCACCCCGGGCGGCGTCCAGCTGGGTCTGGTGCAGGAAGAGCGTGCGCCGCAGGTCCGCGCCCCGCAGGTCGGCGCCGCGCAGGTCCGCGCCGGTGACGTCGGCCAGGCCGAGGTCCGCTCCGCGCAGGTCGGCGCCGATGAGCAGCGCCCCGCGCAGGTTTGCCCGGCGGAGGTCGACGCGACGCAGGTCCACCCCGAGCAGGTGCGCGCCCCGCCGGTCGGCGCCGCCGGGGGCGCGGGCCACGTCGCTGGCCCGGGACAGCAGCGGGTTGATCCGGTTCCGGTGGTCGGCGACGTCCACCGCGCGAAGTTGCGTCGGGTCACCCTCGGTGACCGTCAGCGTCTCGGCGCGGGCGCGTTCCAGCTCGGCGCGCAGGTCGGCCGGCGGGCCCAGCGCCACCGCCTCGGTGAGGTACCAGAGCAGTTCGTGCAGCGGTCGCAGCACCGCGAAGGCCTCCGCCATCGCCGGTAACGTCTCTGGCGCGTCCCGCCAGTCCCGCCCGCCGAAGGTCACCTGGGCGACCTGCTGCCCGGCCCCGAAGCAGTCGAACACCGTGCAGCCGGGGAAACCACGCTGCCGCAGCTCGGTGTGGATGCCGCAGCGGTGGTCGGGGCGCAGGTTGGGGCAGGGCGAGCCGGCCGGCTTGTCGATGGCGAAGTCCGCCGACGCGGCGAAGGCGGGCACCACGCAGCACAGCCCGAAGCAGCGTCCGCAGTCGGCGCGCAGCTGCGCCGCCCCGGACGGCGGTGCGGTGCGGTGTGACACGCCGACGGTCCTCCTGGCGATGAGGGTGGACCACCATTGTTTCCTGTGCCGAACCCACGGGTCGGTCGGGGGTCACCGTGCGTGTGTGTCACCGGCCGTCGCGGGGCAGGGCGCCGGGGTACGGGCATCGCCCGGTGGCGGCACCAGTCGGCGGACGTTCCGCTCGCCGTCGTCGTGCCCGTACTTCTGGTCGAAGTGCCGTTTCACCACGGCGACCGGGGTGCGGTCCCCGTCGGCGGGCTCGGCCAGGGCGAACACGCCGGGCGCCGCCCCGGGCGCGCGGGGCGGCAGCACGGCTCGCACCGTCAGCGGCCCGGTCACCCGGAACCCCCGGCAGTCGACGTAGTGCTGCCCGTCCACCGTCACGAACGGCACGCGTACCTCGACCACGTCCGACTCGTCGTGGCGCAGTGTGACCGTGACCGACCAGTACCGCTCCAGGTCGAGGGTGGCCTGCTCGTGCTCCCACAGCTCCTCGAACCGGGCGTGTACGAACCCGCCCCACGGGCTGTCCATGTCCACCTCGAGCTGCGGCACGTTGAACGACAACTTCCCGATCGGGAAGAACGAGATCAGCGCCCGCCCGTCCCACTGGTAGAGCTGGATCGACGGGGACGCGTCGTAGAGCCGGACCTGCAGGCGGTGCCGCAGCCGCGAGTCGAGCGCGTCGGCGAAGGCGGCCAGGTGGCGCAGGTTGGTGCGGATCTGCCGGGGCACGTCCACCCGTTGCCGTTCCAGCTCCTCGGAGCGTTGCTGGGCGGCGGTGCAGTCGGGATCGAGCAGCAGCAACTGCACCTGGGCGCCGTTGGCGAGCGCCGCCCGCACCGCGCTCAACGTCTCCTCGCGGTGCCGTTGCTCCAGCAGGATCGTCCAGGTGTCGAGGATGCGCACCCGACGTCCGGAGCGGTGCAGCCGCGTCACGAACGCCTGCTGGTCGAAGCTGAGGTGCTCCTGCACCCGGGCCTTACGGGCCTCCTCGAACAACGGGTCGAAAATGACGTACGAGATGGCCGCGAGGACCACGCTGGCCCCGAGGTTGAGCAGCAGGTCGCTGAGGAAGCCGGTGCTGCGCCAGGCGGCCAGCAACATGACGACGGCGATCGCGAACAGGGCCCCACCGACGACGAAGGCGCGTCGTTGCCGCCCGCCCCGACCAGCCCACCCGGGCATCCGGTCCCCTTCCGCCGTCGGTCGGCCCCAGCGCCGCCTGCTGATCACCGGAGCTCGGAGGATACGTGCCCGCTTTGCTGGGCGCTGTCCCCTTCTCCGGGCGGCCGGTTCGCGGCTCGGACCCGGTGCGCCGCTCATAGGGTGACGGTAACGGAGTCGTGCGACCACGGAGGGTGGCGGGGTGGACGAGAGCGAACGTGAGCAGGCGCTTCTCACCGTCCTGACCACCGAGCACTACGCGTTGCAGACGTCCCGCGCCGGCACCATCGCCGAGGCCACCGGCCGCGCCACCATCTTCCTGTCCGTCCTGTCGGCGGCGCTGATCGGCCTCGGCTTCGTCGCCAGCAACGACAAGGTGGTCCGGCCGTACCTGGGCGCGGTGCTGCCGACCCTGGTCATCATCGGGGTGCTGACGTTCCTGCGGCTGGTGGAGACCACCGTGGAGAACTCGTTGGACCTGCTGCGGATCCAGCGCATCCGGGCCTACTACCAGCATCAGTTCGCCGGTGAGCACGACTTCTTCGCCGACGCGGTGATAGCCGACGACGCTATGAGCAAGGCATGGAACCTGGTCGGCATGCGTCCGGGGCGGTGGGAGTTCCTGCTGACCACGGCCGCACTCGTGGGGGCGGTCAACGCGGTGCTGAGCGGGCTCGGCGTCGCCCTGGTGGCCACGACCGTCGGGGTCGGGGTCGGGCTGACGGTCCTGGTCGGGGTGCTGGTCGCGGTGGTGGCGTTCGGTGTGCAGTTCGCGTACATCGTCCGGGCGTCGGCCGCGCCGATGCGTTGACGGCGCCCGCCGGTGCCGCTCAGACCGATCGCCAGTCGTCGTTCGTCAACGCCGCGGCCTGGGGACCCATCAGCAGCATGCCCCCGTCGACCGGCCAGGACGCTCCGGTGACGTAGCTGGCGGCGGGGGAGGCGAGCAACGCGACCACGGCGGCCACCTCACGCGCGTCGCCGGGCCGCCCCAGCGGCACGCCGGGCCGTTCCTGGGTGAACGGGTCGACATCCTCCTGACCGGTCATCGGCGTGGCGATCTCGCCCGGGGCGACGGCGTTGACGGTGATCCCGTCGGCGGCCAACTCCTGGGCCATCACCCGGGTCAGCAGCCCGAGCCCGCCCTTCGCGGCGCAGTACGCGGCGGAGCCCACCCGGGGCGCGTGCTCGTGCACGCTGGTGATGTTGATGATCCGCCCGCCGGCGCCGGCGGCCCGCATCCGTCGCGCGGCCCGCTGGGCGCACAGGAACGGCGCGTCCAGGTCGACGGCGAGCACCTCGCGCCACTGCTCCCACCCCGTGTCGACGAACGGCGTCGAGGCCCCGGTGCCGGCGTTGTTGACCAGCACCCCGATGCCGCCCAGCCGGTCGGCCAACTCGTCCACCACCGCCGCCGCGTCCGGCAGTCGGGTCAGGTCCACCTCGGCGACCTCGCAACGCCGTCCCGTCGCGCGGACCTCGGTGGCCGTCCGCTCCGCGCCGTCGGGGTCGCCGTACCAGGTGATGCCGATCTCGAAGCCGGCCTCGGCCAGCGCCACCGCGCAGGCCTTGCCGATGCCAGAGTCCGCGCCGGTGACGACGGCGATCCTCGGGTAGTTCTCGTATCGCTGTGGCATGCTGCCGCACTACCCCGGCAGGGCCGGCCCAACCGCCACGAGGACCACGGCTCATCTGCCGGCGGCGTACCGTCGCCTGATGCGGATCACCCGATTCACGCACGCCTGTGTCCGCGTCGAGCACGACGGTGGGGTGCTGGTCGTCGACCCGGGGACGTGGAGCGAGCCGCGGGCCCTGGTCGGCGCGGACGCCGTCCTGGTAACCCACGAGCACACCGACCACATAGACGTGTTGCGGCTCGCCGGTCTCGGTGTCCCCGTGTACGCGCCGGAGGGTGCCCGCCTGCCGGATCTCGCCCCGCTGCCGGTGACCCGGGTCGGTGCGGGCGAGCGGTTCACGGCGGCCGGCATTCCGGTCAGCGCGCACGGCGGCCGGCACGCCGCGATCCACGAGGGGCAGCCCGACTGCCCGAACCTCGGCTACCTGATCGGCGGCGAGCTCTACCACCCGGGCGACGCCCTGCACGTGCCGGACGAGCCGGTGCGCACCCTGCTCGTCCCGGCTCAGGGGTCCTGGCTGCGCCTCGACGAGGCGATCCGGTTCGCCGGCGCCGTGAGCGCGGCGGCGGCGTACCCGATCCACGACGCGCAGCTCAACGACCGCGGCCTGGCCAGTGTCGCGGGTTGGTTCGCCGAGACGATCCCCGGCTACCGTCACCTGCTGCCCGGCGACACCGCCTGACCCCGGTCGTCATCCGCCGCCGGGGTGCGGAAACGGGGCGCGGCGGCGGTGAGCACCGCGGCGGCCGTCGGAGCGGACCACCCCTCGGTCAGCTCCGTCACAAGGTCGGCGACCAGTCGGGTCACGGCCGGCCCGCCACCAGGGTGCAGCGCCTCGGCGACGATCAGCACCGACGAGGTGCCCGCCCGTACGGCCGACCAGCCGCTCTGCCGGTTCGTCCACCGTCGGGCGTGTGCCCGCCCGGCGGAGTCGACGAAGGTCACCTCGCCCGGCTCGGGATGCTCGGTGTCGCCCGCGAAACTCAGGTACGCCTCGTCGCCGTGTGCCGGCCGGACCACCAGGTCGCCGTCGACCCGGTCCAGGTCGAGCGCCGCGACCGGGATGGCGTACGCGGCCGAGATGGCGTTGCAGAGGTCGACGAGCGGGTGCACCCGGGGCAGTTCGCCGTCCAGGCGCAGCCGACGCAGCAGCGCCTCGGCGGCGCACCGGTACTTGGTGGGCCGCAGCCCCATCGCCGCGTACGCCCGCCGCCAGGCTTGGATCTCCGGGAACCCGCTCTCGGCCCCACCGGCCAACCGCCGCCGCGCCTCGGCGAGATGAGCGGCCGTGCGCGCCGCCACGTCGGCGGTGGCGGTGATCCCGGCGGCCTGCACCACACCGGCGACCAGGTCGGGGTACGCGTCGCGAAGCCGCGGAGAATGTTCGAACTGCACTGTGGTCCTATCGTTCGGTGAGGGCGAGGGTCACGCCGAGCGCGACGAACGTGCCGGCGGCGGATCGGCGCAGCCAGTCGGTGACCCGAGGTCGGGTCAGCACCCGGTCGCGTACCCGGGCCGCGAAAATGCCGTAGCCGCTGAACACCACGAAGGTGAGCAGCATGAACACCGCGCCGCAGCCGAGCATCGCCCGGGTCGAGCCGGGTGCCGTGGTGTCCACGAACTGCGGCAGGAACGCGACGAAGAACATCGTCGGCTTCGGGTTGAGCAGGTTGACCAGCACCCCGGAGACGATCACCCGGATCGCCGAGCGGGGTGGGGCGTCGGTGGTCACCGCGAAGGCGTCGCGGTCGCGGGCCATGGACCAGGCCAGGTAGAGCAGGTAGCCGACACCGAGGTAGCGGACGGTCTCGAACGCCGCCGCGCTGGTCTGCATCAGCGCGGCCAGCCCGGTCATCGCGGCCAGCAGATGCGGCAACGTTCCCAGCGTGCAGGCGAACGCGGCCAGCACCCCGGCCCGCGCACCCCGCGACAGGCCGGCGGAGAGCGTGAAGATCACCCCGGTGCCGGGGGTGACCACCACGATCAGCGTGGTGATCAGGAACGGGATGGTCACGGTCGTCCTCCGACGGAGTTGGCAGGTCTGGCTCCTGCTCACTCTGCTGCCACAATGGTCCGATGGGCAGAGCCAAAGCGACCGCGTCCGAGAGGTCCATATCGGCCGGGTCCGACTTCCTGCACCTGACCATCACCGACGCGACCCCGGGCGGGCGCGCCGCCTGGCTGACCGACCGGCTGCGGCAGGCCATCGCCGAAGGACGGGTGCCGGTCGGTGACCGGCTGCCCCCGACCCGGGTGCTCGCCGCCGACCTCGGTGTCTCCCGGGGCGTGGTCACCGAGGCGTACCAGCGCCTGACCGAGGAGGGGCACATCGCCGGTCGGGGCCGGGCCGGCACTGTCGTCGTCGCCGCGCCGGCCGCGCCCACACCCACAGCGGCCGCCGCACCGGCACCGGTCACGATCTTCCCGCCGGCACCGGGCACCGACATCTTCGACGCGGTACGCGCGGCGCACGCGACCATCGACCTGACGCCCGGCGTACCCGATCTGGCCGCCTTTCCCCGTGCGGACTGGCTGCGCGCCGAACGGAGCGTGCTGCGCCGCCTCGCCGCGGCCGACCTCGGCTACGGCGACCCCTGCGGCACGCCCGCGCTGCGACAGGCCGTCGCCGCCTGGCTGGCCCGTAACCGTGGCATCAGCGTCGACCCCGCCGAGGTGATCATCGTGGCCGGCGTCTCCCAGGCGCTCGGGCTGCTCGCCCAGGCACTCACCGCTGCCGGCGTCCACCGGATCGCCGTCGAGGACCCGGGCTCGCTCGGGGTGCGCCAGCACCTGAACAACTGGCGGATGGACACCCCGCCGATCAGCGTCGACGACGCCGGGCTGCGGGTCGAGGAGCTGACCGCCAGCGGCGTACCGGCCGTGATGCTCACCCCCGCGCACCAGTTCCCGACCGGTGTGGTGCTCGACGGCGACCGCCGCCGCCAACTCGTCGCCTGGGCGCGGGCCGGCGGTTTGATCATCGAGGACGACTACGACGCCGAGCACCGCTACGACCGTCCTCCGGTGCCGGCGCTGCGTGGCCTGCTGCCCGAGCAGGTCTGCTACGCGGGCAGCGTCTCCAAACTGCTCGCCCCCGCCCTGCGGGTCGGCTGGCTGCTCGTGCCGACGCGGCTGCGCGAGGCCGTGGTGGCCGCCAAGCGCAACGCCGACCTGGGCAACGCCGTGCTACCGCAACTGGTGCTGGCGGAGCTGATGACCTCCGGCGCCTTCGAGCGGCATCTGCGGCTGCTGCGCCGCCGACACATCCGCCGGCGGGACGCCATGATCGCCGCGCTGACCCGCGCGCTGCCGTCGGCGACGGTGCACGGCGCCGCCGCCGGCCTGCACCTGATGATCACGCTGGACGACACAGTGGTCGACACCGAACTGGCGGCGGCGGCGCTGGCGCGTGGGGTGAAGGTGCAACCGCTGTCCTGGCACTGCCAGCGGCCGTACCGGCCCGGCCTGGTGCTCGGCTACGCGGCCCGTACGCCCACCGAGATCGAGGACGGCGTCGCCGCTGTCGCCGCCGCGCTCGGCTCCGGCTAGGAGCACCCGGTCCATCGTGCTCGCCGGCGTATCCTTCGCCCGTGGGACTGCGGTTCGAGACGCGCGGGTCCGACTCGCCATGGGTCGACACCGTGTGGACCTGCACGAGCGAGCAGGTCACCACTATGACGTCCGTGGCAGGGGTGCGTTGGGGCCTGGTGTTCTGGGAGCAGGCTGGCCGGACGTACGCGAGCATCACCGGTCCCGAAACCCGGACCGGCACGGCGCCGGTGCCGGAGGGCGCGACCTTCACCGGCATCGAGTTCGCCGTCGGCACCTCGTTGCGGGCTCTGCCCACGCCGACGCTGGTCGACGGCGGCATCGAGCTCCCCGACACCACGCGCCGGACGTTCCGACTGGACGGCGCGTACTGGGAGATGCCCGGCCCCGACGACGCCGAGGCCCTGGTCGACAGCCTCGTCCGCGCCGGGACCGTGGTCCGTGACCTGCTCGTCGCCGAGCTGCTGCGCGGCCACCGTCCGGCCGTCTCGGGGCGTACCGTCGAACGCCGGTTCCGTGCCGCGACTGGCCTGACGCGCGGCGCGGTCCGCCAGATCGAGCGGGCCCGTACGGCGGCGGAGCTGCTGGCTACCGGCGACCCGGCCGCCGACGTGGTCGCCAAGCTCGACTACTTCGACGAGCCGCACCTGGCCCGGGCACTGCGCTCCTACGTCGGACGCACCGTCCGGCAGCTGCGGGAGGGCACCGGCGGCGCCATAGCCCTCGACCTGGATCAGCGCTTGACGTCGTAGATCACCTTGAGGATCCCGTTCGAGTAACTCTCCGACTCCCGCAGCGTCAGCATGTGCTTGTCGCGGTCGGCCCGGCCGAACAGGCTCTTGCCGGCACCGAGCAGCACGGGGAAGACGAGCAGGTTGTACTGGTCGATCAGCCCCTCATCGGACAGCCGCCGGGCCAGCTCCGCGCTGCCGTGGATGAAGATCGCCCCGCCCTCGCCCTGCTTGAGCGCGGCGACGTCCCCGGTCGAGCGCAGGATCGTCGTCGGCCCCCACCCGTCGACGAGCGCATCGTCGGACAGCGTGGTCGACACCACGTACTTGGGCAGGTCCTTGTAGTCGGCGTGGTCCTCCGAACCGGGCCAGACCGGCGCGAACGCCTCGTAGCTGCGACGGCCGAACATCAACGCCGTCGTGTCGGCGAGTTCCTCGCCCTTGAGCGACCAGGCCTCTGGGACGAACTCAAGATCCTTGAACACCCAACCGCCGCTGCGGTGCTCCTCACCCGGCCCGCCGCCGGGCGAGTCCACGACGCCGTCGAGCGACATGAAACCGGTGTAGACCAGGTCGCGCATTGTGTTGTCTCCTCATGCTCGGAGCGGGCTGCCGGGGTCCACGCTAGATCGCGGTCGCGGCGCTGTCTTGGACGGAAACGACAGCGGGTGTGCCGTGATCGGGCCCCGGTTCGACCGGCGGGTGAGCCGGCTCAGCCCAGGAACAGCTGGACGAGGACCAGCACGGCGAGCAGCGCCGGCCCCCGTGACCCCTGACGCATCAGGTCGATCGGGATCATCCCGAACGGTGTGTTGACCGTCGCGCCGCCGTAGTCGATCGGCGGGCGGGTGCCGGCCCGGAACGCGGCGGCCACCACCCCGAGCGCCAGCGTCGGCGCCAGCCAGGCCGGCCCCGGGTCGACGGTCGGCAGGGTCAGCAACCACCACAGGCCCGCGCCGACGGCCGGCACCACCACGTGGATCCCGCGCAGCAGGTTGTCGCTGCCACCGAGCGCCCGGCGCAGCCCGGGTGAGCGGCTGACCGACCGCAGACCGCCGGTCAGCCGGTTGACGGCGAGGTACGCGAACACCACCTGCGCGGCCCCGGCCAACCCGGGCAGGGCGAGCGCGGCAGCGTACTGCACCCCGATCAGCGCCGCCCAGATCAGCACGGCGCTCGGATGACGGCGCAGCCGGCGTACGTCGGCCTGGAGCAGCGCCCACCAGCCGGGGCCGGGCCGGAACCGGCGGCTGCGGACCCGGCCGATCCGGCGCCAGCGGCGGCTCTCCACCAGTCCGGCGAGCAGGCTCGGATCCAGCAGGATCGTGGCCGTGGCGGCGGCGTTGGCGAACTGCGCGCCGGTGGTCAGGGTGGCCCGGTCGACCCGGGGCAGCGCGCGTACCGCGAGGATCATGCCGACGCCCGCGAGGGGCACCGCGGCCGCGAACAACGCGACGGTCGGTGTCGTCGCCGGCCGGGGCAGCCCGTCGCCGAGGCGACCGACGAGCACCACCAGGGCGGTGATCACGGCCGCCGCCACCATCGGGACGGCCCCGACCACTGTCGGCCAGCGTCGCCCCGACCGGCTGCCCTGGGCGACGACGCTGAGCGCCAGCGCGGCCGCGCCCCACCCCGCGCCGGCCGCCGCCGCCCAGCCCAGGGCGGACGGTTCGCTGACCCCACCGAGCGCCGCCACTGCCACTCCCAGCGCCGCGGTGCCGGCCGCCGAACCCAGCAGCAACAGGACGAAGCGCGGCGCCAGCCAGGCCCGCCGGTCGATGGGCGCGCTGGTCGCCCAGCTCTGCGTCGCCGGGGTGACCAGCAGCGGGCCGAGCGCGCGCAGACCACGCCAGGCCAGCCCCGCGCCGGCCAGCAGCGCGGCGACCGCCAGCCACCACCGCACGCCCGGCTCGGCCTGCCCCACGGTGGGGGAGTCCAGCACGTCGCGGCTGGCGCTGATCGCGAACCAGCCGTACATGCCCACGAACAGGACCATGACGTACGCGTCGCCGAGCACGTCACCGAGGGAATGGTCGTGGTGCCGGCTGCGGGCCTTGCGCAGGTGTGTTCGCACCTGCCGGGCGGTCGGCACCCCGGCCGGGGTGTCCGCGATCGTGGCCGCCGCCGCGGTCACTTGCCGATCTCGATGCGCTCGTCGACCACCGCGTCGATCAGCTCCGGGTCGTGCGAGGCCAGCAGCACGGCCGTGCCCGCCGCCCGTTCCCGCAGGAGTCGGTCGGCGAGCCACTGTCGCCCGCGGACGTCCAGCCGCTGCTCGGGCTCGTCCAGGATCAGCACCCGGCGGGGCCGGACGAAACAGGACGCCAGCGCCAGTCGACGGCGCTGCCCGCTGGACAGCGTCACCGGCAGTTGGTCGCGGGCCGGCTCCAAACCCAGCTCGGCGAGGACCTCCTCGACCGGCTCGGCGTCACCCCCGTGGGCGTACGCGACCAACTCCAGGTGCTCGACCACCGACAGGTCGGGGAAGAAATCGATGTCGTCCAGGGCGGCCGCCACCAGCGCACGCACCTGAGGATCGGTCTCGTCGGCCCGGCGGCCCTGCACCAGCACCTCACCCGCGTCCGGCCGGTCAGCGCCGACGACACAGCGCAGCAGAGTCGTCTTGCCGCTGCCATTCGGGCCCAGCACCACAGCGATCCGGCCCGCCGGGAGCGTGAAGCTCACCTCGTCGAGCACGACCAGGTTGCCGAAGTTGCGACTGAGTCCCCGTACCGAGAGCGCGTCCACGATCACAGAGTCTCCCAGAGCCATGCCACCGACCAACCCGAGCGACCTACGTCACCCGGCTGTCGGCGTCGTCCTCCAGTCGGGCGTCGGCGGCGGCCAACCCCTGGGCGTCGGCGACCTCCTCGGCCACTGCCGCCGCGTCCGCCCAGTGCCGCCGCGCGTCGGCCCGGTCGCCCAGCGCGGCGCAGGCGTCACCCAGGTAGAGCAGGGTACGCGCCAGCCCGGCGGTCGGCCGGGTCTCCTCGCGCAGCCGGCGGCTCTCGGCCAGCAGCTCGTACGCCGTCCGCGCCTGCCCCGGGGTGCTGCTCAGCAGCGTCGCCCCGGCGTTGAGCAGCGCTGTCGCCCGGCTGGTCGGGTCGTTGACCGACTCGTACTCGCGCAGTGCGGCCCGCCACGCCTGGGCGGCGTCCAGGTGCTCGCCGAGCGCCGCGTGCACCAGCACCAGGTTCGTCAGCGCCGCCGCGTACCCGCGCGCGTCGCCCACCGACCGGAACGTGTTGGCCGCCCGCACCAGGTGGTGGTGCGCGGTGTCCGGTTCGCCCCGGGCCAGTTGGGCCGCGCCCAGGCCCAGCTCGGTGAGGGCGTGCCCGGCCCGGTCGGCGCCGGAGCGGTGTCGGCGGGACATCTCCAGGTGCTCCACCGCGTCGTCGAGCTGCCCCAGGTCGAGCAGGGCCAGGCCGAGGTTCATCCGCGCCTGGGCGTTGCCCCGCCGCCCCCGCTCGTTGACCGCGAGGGTGAGCGCGGCCGCCGCACCCTGCGGGTCGTGCCGGCGTCGACGCAGCACCCCCAGCTCGTTGTGCGCCCATCCGGCGATCTCCGGACGGTCATCAGCGGTCGGGGTGGCCAGCACGGTGCGGCAGACCTGCTCCCACTCGTCGAGCCGCTCGGCGTACGCCAGCCACCCACACAGCGCCACAGCCAACCGGAACCACCACCGACGGACCCGGCGGGGCAGTGTCTCCTTCGCGCCGGCCGGCACCCGCACCACCGCCAGCAGCAGCTCCTGGTGCAGGTCGAACCAGCCGTACGGGTCGTCGTCCAGCGGCAACGACCACTCCCGGTCCCCCGGGGAGCCGAGCACCGCCAGGTTGGCCACGTGCCGTTCGGCCCGGCGGGCCAGGTGCCGGGTCAGCCGGGCCTGCGCGGCGACCCGGGCCCGGACCGGATCCGCGTCCCGCAGGTGCAGTCGGGCGCTGCCGGCCAGCAGGGGCCGGATCTCGTACCGGTCGCCGGGCGCGCCGACCACGAACGCCGCCGCGGCCAACCGGTCGAGCAGTGCGGTCACCAGCTCGGGGTGCCGTCCGGCCAGCGCGGCGATGGTGGGCCGGTCCACCGGGGCGGGGACCAGCGACATCAACCGGTACAACCGTCGGGCCTGGCGGGGCAACACCCGGTACGCGATGTCCCGTTCGGTGACCAGGCGGGCCGCCGGTGAGACGGCGAGCCGCTGGTGCGGTGGCGTCTGCACGGCGCGGCGCAGCGCGTCCAGCACGTCGGAGTGCCGCCAGCCGTGCTGAGCGGTGCGGTAACCGAGCGCGCGGACGGTACGCGGTTGCCGCCCGCACAGGTCGACGATTTCGCGTACCGCCGGATCAGTGCGCGGGTCGGCGCGACGGACCCGGGCGGCGGGCGCGGCCCCGCCCGCCGTCGCGAACAGCTCCACCGCCTCGGACGTGCCCGGTTCGGCGATCCAGTGCGCGACCACACCCTCCAGACCGACCAGCGCCGGACCACCGGCGAGCAGCAGGCGGCAGGTGCGGGCGGTGGGCGGCAACAGTGGCCGGACCTGGTCGGGACGGTCCACGTTGTCCAGCACCAGCACGATCTTGCGACCATCGAGCTGACCGCGCAGCGCGTCGGCGGCGGCGGCGAGCGCGTCCGGCCGGCCGGAGGTTGGCGGGGCGGTGCCCAGGATCCGGGCCAGCGCGGTGAGCACCTGCCGGGCCGAGCGGGGTCGGCCGCGCCGCCGCAGGTCCAGGTAGTACTGCCCGTCGGGGAAGTCCTCCCGGCACTCGTTCGCGGCCTGCACCGCGCACGCGGAGGTGCCCACCGCGCGTCGGCCCAGAACCGCCACCGCGTGCTCCCGGCTGAGGAGACCGACAAGCGCGTCGACGTGCTCCTCACGACCGGTGAACTCGGCCGTGTAGGGCAGATTGGGCGCCCCGGCGGCGGGGGTGGTGAGCACCTCCGTCGGCTCGGGGTCGACCTCCCGGCCGGCGCGGCGGCGGCGCACCTCGTACACCACGTAACCGATGACGCCGCCGGAGGCCAGGACCATGGTCACCGGCCCGAGCACGCTGGCCGCCAGCTCGGAGAGGACATTGCCGGCCAGGTTGCTGGCCACGTTGGCGAGGACGCTGCCGACAACGCCGCCGATCGCGATCAGCGCCGGCCAGCGCGAGCCGCCACGCGAACCACCCGGCCCGGTCACCGCACACCCCCGGAGACGAGCCCGGCGACCAGGTGCCGCCGCGAGAGGACCACCAGCACCACCGGCAGCACCGAGGCGAGCACCGAGCTGGCGGCCAACGCCCCACTGTTGCTCACGAAGCTGCGGGTCTGCTCGGCCAGGAACGGCCCGAGCGGCGACGACCCCGGCCCCCCGAACAGCCGCCCCACCACCAGGTCGTTCCAGACCTGGACGAACTCCAGCACGGAGACCGCCACCACCGCCGACAGGTTGTGCCGGGCCAACCGGCGCAGGGTGTGCCACCACCGACGCCCGCCCAACCGGGCGTCGCGGACCTGCTCCACCGGCAGGTCGGCGAACGCGTTGCGCAGCACCAGCACCGCGAACGGCACGCCCAGCGCGATGTGCACCAGGGCCAGGCCCTGGGCCGTGCCGGAGGAGAGCACCAGGCCCAGCACCTCGTTGACCGGTCCGGCGATGACCTGGATCGGCACGACGCTGGCCGCCAGCAGCAGCAGCCCGGTGGCCTGCGCGGCCGGCCCGGTCAACCAGGCCAACGGGTACGCGGCCAGCAGCGCGACCACCAGCACCGTGGCGGTCACCGCGGTGGCCAGCAGCAGGGTGAAGCCCAGCGTGCGCCACAGCTCGGTGCCGGTGACCAGGTTGCGATAGGACTCGCCGTTCGGCGGCGCCGACCACCAGCCGCGCGCGGCGGCGTCCACCCGGCCGTGCGCCGACGTGGCGACCAGCACCGCCAGCGGCACCAGCCAGGCGATCGCGGCACCCGCCGCGAGCAGCCGGAACACCCGCCGGGGCGGGGCGACCGGGGCGGGCTCCGGTGCCGCCTCGACGCGCGGCGGGGGCCAGGCCTGCCGGACGAAGAGCGCGGCCACCATGATCCCGCCGATCACCGCCACCAGCCACACCACGCCGAGCGCGGCGCCGTCGCCGGTGGTGGTGCCCCCGGACGTCTGCCAGATCCGCAGCGCCAGCACCGAGGCCTCGTCGCGGACCGAACCGGGGGTCATCACCAGGATCAAATCGAACGTGCGGCTGGTGCCGACCGCCACCAACGCGAAGACCACAGCGGTCGTCCGCAGCAGCAGTGGGCGCCACTGCGCGTCCCACAGCACGTGGCGACGCGTACCGCCGTAGGCGCGGACCGCGTCGGCGAGGCTCGGCGGCACCGCGTCCAGCGCGGACCGGAAAACCAGCACCGCCAACCCCACCCAGGCCCAGACGAACGCCGACATCAACGCGACGGTGACCATCCCCGGCCCGAGCAACTGCGGCGCGTCCTCGACCGAGCGGCCGGTCAGTCGGGTCGCGACCAGTGTGGCCAGCCCCCGGCTCGGGTCCGGGTCGTACATCAGCCGGAAGGTGACCCCGGTGACGACCAGCGGCAACGCGACCGGCACCAGGAGGATCAACCGGACCAGGCCGCCCTCCTGGGAGCGGCGCGACGCGGCGGCGAGCAGATAGCCCAGTGCCGTCACCACCGCCGGCACCAGCAGAGCCCAGAGGACCGTCCTGCCGACCACCGCGCCGGTGCCCGGGGCGGCGAGCGCGGTCCGGAAGTGCGCCGCGCCGACCCAGCGACCGTCGGTGGTGACGCTGGCGTGCATGGTCCGCAGCACCGGCCACAGCACCAGCCCGCCGAGCAGCACCGCGGCCGGCAGCAGCAGGGCCGACGTGGCCCCCGCCGCCGGATAGGCCCGACCCCGCCGGGCTGGACCGACGTCGTCGAGAACCGCCAGCTCGCCGAGGACCCGCACCTGGCTCATCGGCCGCCCCCCGCGCTGCGGGCCGCCGCGGCGAGCAGGCCGGTGGCCCGGCGGATCGCCTCGCTGGCGCGGACCCCGTCGGTGACGTCGGCGAAGAAGCCCTGCATGATCCGCCAGATGCCGACCCCGTCGGAGCCGGTGAACGCGCCGGGCAACTGGTCGGAGAGGTCGAAACGCAGGGTGCCGGGCGCCCGCATCTCCTCGGCGAGACCCTGGCCGACGCGGTCCCGGTAGCTGCCGATTGCGACGTTGGTGTTGGGCGAGAGGTAGCCGCCGTCGCGCAGCCACGGCTGGAACGAGTCGGCCCTGGTGAGCCACTCGACCAGCTCGACCCCACCTCGGGCGTCGGCGAACGCCACGGCCGCGTCCCCACCGACGATCAGGGGGCCGCCGCCCGGCTGAGCGCCCGGGAACCGGAACGTGACAGGTGCCTCCGGGCCGCGCTGGAACGGGTCGGCGACGTCGGCGGTGAAGTCGGCCCCGACGAGCATCACCGCCCGCTTCGTGTGCACCACCTGGATCACCGACTCCTCGTACTGGGTGAGCAGGGCACGACGGCCGCCGCCGACGAACGCCCCGTTGATGCTCCAGAGCCCGGCGAGCCGGTCCAGCGCCTCGCGCACCGGTCTGCCCTGCCAGTCGGCGTCCGGCCGGGCCAGGGCGTTGTAGCTCTCGGGTGCCACGTCGGCCAGCACGTTCTCGAACCAGTCGGTGAGCACCCAGCCGTCCGCGGCGCCGATGGCCAGGGGCGCCGGCCCGCCTCCGCGCCGGGCCAGCGCGCCGAGCTCCTGGGTCTGCCGGACCAGCGCGTCCCAGTTGGCCGGCTGCACCGGCAGCATCGAGGGCAGGTGCCAGACCAGCGACTTGTGCGCCGCCTTGACCCAGACGCCGTAGCGCTGGCCCTCGGCCGTTAGCAGCTCACCCAACCCGGCGGGTACGGCGTACTCGGTGGACGCGCGCACCGGGCTCAGCCAGCCGCGCTGGGCGTACTCGGTGACCAGGCCGGGGCGCGGCAGGATCGCCACGTCCGGGCTGGTGCCGGCCAGGTGTCGGGCACGCAGGAACGCGTCGATGTCGTTGCCGGCGCTGATCACCTGCACCTGGGCGGGATAGCCGGCGACGACCTCGCGGAACCGGTCCAGCTCACTGGTGCTCCAGACCACCGCGACCTGCACCGACCGGGTTCCGCCGGAGCAGCCGGCGGCCAGGGCGGTGGCGCCCGCGGCGGCGGCGCGCAGCAGCGTACGGCGACTCACCCGGGCGGCCGGACTCATCGGGCCGCCTCACTCGGCTCGGTGACCAGCTCGTGCCGCACCGATATCTCGGCCAGGGTCGCCGGGTCGGCGGTGCAGACCAGCACCGCCACCCCCGGAGCGTCCGGCGGCGAGAGACGAGGCATCAGGTCACCGAGGCGGCTGTCGCCCGCCGAACCGGCCGGCAGGTCGACCACCAGCACCTCGGGCAGGCAGGCCGCCGCTCGAGCGAGCGCCACCCGGAAGCGCTGGGCGTCGGAGATCTGGTGCGGCAGCAGGGCGAGGGAGAGAGCCAACTCCAGCCGGTCGACCACTGTGGCCGTCCAGTCGTTCGCCACCTCGTGCACCCGTTCGCGTTTGCGCTGGCCGTACTCGATGTTGCGCCGCACGGTGAGCTGCGGCAGCAGCGCGCCACCGGCGGGCACGTAGCCGATCTGCCGGCGGGGCGGCGGCAGGCTGGTGACGTCCCGGTCGCCGACGAGGACGCGACCGGTCACCGGCGGGGCCAGCCCGGCCAGCACCCGGGCGACCGCCGTGCCGAACCGGGGCGGCGCCACCAGGGCGGCGAGTGTGCCGGCGGGAACGTCCAGGGTCACCGGCCCGGTGCCGGGGACGGCGACCAGTGCGCGTAGCCGTAACGTGACCCTCACCTCCGGTGACGATTGATGACCGTCCCAGGGTGGCACACCGTGACGACAATCGACGCCCCCGACCCTTCCACTGTAGAGACGGTCGGGGCTGTTCAGGCGGGGGAGTAGAGCGCGGCGAGCCCGGCCGCCGTGGCGGCCAGCCGTTCGCGCAGCGCCACCGGGGTCAGCACCTCGACGTCGGCACCGAGGCGCAGCAGGTCACCGTGGGCGTGGGTGAGCGACTCGATGGGCAGCACCGCGGTCACCCAGCCCCGCGCGTCCGGTGGCCCGGCGCTGCTGTCCATCGCGGTCACCACCGGGTCGCTGCCGACCTCGCGCAACCGCTCCCGCCCGGCGGGGGAGAGCCGGACGTGGGCCTCGTCGCGGTGCAGTCGGGCCCGGAACTGCACGACATGCGCCCGCCACCAGGACGGCAGGTCGAAGTCGGCGGGTCGGTCGAACTCCTGCGCCAGCGGCGTCAACGCGAGGATCTGGTTGACCCGGTAGGTCGCCGGCGCGCCCCGGCCGGGCTGGTCGGCCACCACATACCAACGGCCGCCCTTGAGCACCAGGCCGTACGGCTCCAGGACCCGGGTCACCTCGCCGTTCCAGCCCCGGTAGCGCACCTCCACGCGGTGCTGCCGCCACACCGCCTCGGCCGTGCGGGCCAGCTCGGGGGAGGCGTCGCCGTCGGCGTACCACCCGGGAGTGTCCAGGTGGAAGCGTTGTTGCAGTCGGGTCGCCCGGTCGCGCAGCGGCGCGGGCAGCGCGGCGTGCAGCTTGAGTTGCAGCGCCGCCACCACGTCGCCGTAGCCCAACTCGTCGGCGGGGCCGGGCAGCCCGGCGAAGAACAGCCGGTCGGCCTCCTCGGCGGTCAGCCCGGTCAGTCGGGTCCGCCAGCCGTCGACCAGTTGGTAGCCGCCGGCGTGCCCGGCCTCGCCGTAGAGCGGGATGCCGGCGGCGTGCAGCGACTCGACGTCCCGGTAGATGGTGCGGGCCGAGACGGCCAACCGCTCGGCGAGCTGCGCGGCGGTCAACCGCCCGTGCGACTGGAGCAGCAGCAGGACGGAGAGAAGTCGAGAAGCCCGCACTTCACTGACACTAGTTGTCAGGGGACCCGTCCTACCGTCCCGGCATGGCATTTCGTGACAAGGATTTACGAACGCCCGGACCAGTGTTGATCGGCGGCCGGCAACTCAAGCGCTACCACATAGACCAGCCGGAGCGACCCATCGAACCCGAGGTGGAGAAGGCCGCGTACGACCTGCTGCCGGACCTGCTGGCCGACATTGTCGACGACGGCACCCCGGCCGCCGGGTGGGTGGTGCTGCACCGGGGCGCGGACACCGGCGCCTATCTGCTGGCGTACACCTGGGTGTGGGACAACGCGGTGGAGGTCCGCGTCGCCGCGGCCGGGCAGCCGGCGCTGGACTGTCCCGACGACGACCCGGCACACTTCGTCCACGTGGGCCGCCCGGCGGTGGGCTGCGTCTGGGAGTTGGCGGTTCTGGAACACGAGCGGGCCGCCTGGGTCCGGCACATGCTGCTGCCGGAGAGTCCGAATCTGATCAATTATCTGCGTGACACGCGAGCGGAAGGGCCGGTGGGCCGCTGATGGGCGACTTCGACTTCTTTGTGGGCACCTGGAACGTCGTCAACCGCCGGCTGCGCAAGCGGCTGGTCGGGTCCGACGAGTGGGAGGAGTTCCCCGGGGTGTCGGTGGCGCACGGCTTCTTCGCCGGCGGCGGTCACTTCGACGAGATCACGTTCCCGACCAAGGGCTCCGCTGGCGCCACGATCCGGATCTTCGACCCGGTCCGGCAGGAGTGGTCGATCTACTGGATGAGCAGCGACACCGGTGTGCTGGGGCTCCCGCCGATGGTGGGCCGCTTCGTCGACGGGGTCGGCCACTTCTACGCCGACGACCAGCACGAGGGGCGCCCGGTCCGGTGCCGGTTCATCTGGTCAGGCATCAGCGCGACCACCGCCCGCTGGGAGCAGGCGTTCTCGGTCGACGGCGAGCAGACCTGGGAGACCAACTGGATCATGACCTTCACCCGAGCATCGGAGGACTAGCCTCCAGGCCATGCGGAGATGGCAGCGGATGGACCCGTGGGGCGCTCGGCAGGTGTTCACCGGGTTCATGCTGCTGGTCGGGTGCACAGTGGCCGCGACGACGTCGGTCCTGGCCGGGCGGGCGCTGATCCGGGGTGAGATCGACGTGCGGACCGCCCTGGGCATGGCCGGCATGTTCCTTGTCATGGGGGTGTGGCTGACCTTCGCCTTCCGGTTGCACCTGGCCGGGATCTACGTCAACGATCGGGGCGTCCGGCTCCGGCACGTGTTCTCCACCCGCACCCTGCTCTGGTCACGGGTGACCGGGTTCGAGGCGAGTCCGGCGCTGTTCCTCGGCGAACCCACGTCGCGCCTCGCCTGCTGGGTGCGCACGACCGACGGGGCGTTCGAGTCGGCGGTGCAGCGGAGGTCCCGGCGTGTGGGCTGGCGGAAGGAGAACGGGCCGGTGCTCGACGCGGCGGACTTCGACCAGTTGCTCGTCCGGCTCGCCGACCAACGTGCGCGAGCGCGACTCGACCGCGGGGGAGTGGTCTCGCGCTGACTTTCTGCCGTTCGGGTGCGGTGTTAGGGTCCGATCACCGCCCCGGATGGAGGAACGCGATGGCCTCCGACCACGTCGACGTGCTGATCATCGGCGCCGGCCTGTCCGGCATCGGCGCCGCCTGCCACCTCCGTCGTGACTGCCCGGACAAGACGTACGCGGTGCTGGAGGCGCGCGACGCCATAGGCGGCACCTGGGACCTGTTCCGCTACCCGGGCATCCGCTCCGACTCGGACATGTTCACCCTCGGCTACTCGTTCAAGCCGTGGACCGCGCCGAAGGCCATCGCCGACGGCACGACCATCCGGGAGTACGTGCGGGAGACCGCCCGGGAGTACGACGTGCCGCGGCACATCCGCTTCCGCCACCGGGTGCTGCGTGCCGAGTGGGACAGCGACACCGCCCGCTGGACGGTGCACGCCCAGCGCACCGACACCGCCGAGATCGTGGTGCTGACCTGCTCGTTCCTCTTCGCCTGCGCCGGCTACTACCGCTACGACGAGGGTTACACCCCGACCCTGCCCGGTGTCGAGGCGTACGCCGGGCGGCTGGTGCACCCGCAGCACTGGCCCGACGACCTCGACCACACCGGCAAGCGGGTGG
This sequence comes from Micromonospora sp. CNZ322, assembly GCF_007827755.1. Taxonomy (NCBI): domain Bacteria; kingdom Bacillati; phylum Actinomycetota; class Actinomycetes; order Micromonosporales; family Micromonosporaceae; genus Micromonospora; species Micromonospora sp. CNZ322. The sequence continues at coordinate 62,235 of NZ_VITD01000005.1, read as the reverse complement.
TGGTGATCGGCAGCGGCGCCACAGCTGTCACAGTGGTGCCGGCGATGGCGCAGCGGGCCGCGCACGTGACAATGCTTCAGCGCTCACCGACGTACGTTCTGGCGCTGCCCGCCCGCGACCGCCTGGCCGACGCGTTGCGGCGTTGGCTGCCGGCGAAGGCCGCGTATCCGGTGGTGCGCTGGAAGAACGTGCTGCTGTCCACAGTCAACTTCCAGCTCAGCCGGCGTGCGCCCGGCCTGGTGAGGCGGGTGCTGCGCCGGGCCGCGCGGGGCCGGCTCCCGGTGGGGTACGACGTCGACAGGCACTTCTCGCCCCGCTACGACCCGTGGGACCAGCGGCTCTGCGTGGCACCCGACGGCGACCTGTTCACGGCGGTGCGCGACGGCACCGCGTCGGTGGTCACCGACACCATCGACACGTTCACCGCGACCGGTGTCCGACTGGCCTCCGGCGCGCAGCTGCCCGCCGACATCGTGGTCACCGCCACCGGGCTCAACCTGCTCGCCCTCGGTGGTCTGACGCTGCGGGTGGACGGCGTCGACGTCGACCTGCCGAACACCGTGGCCTACAAGGGCATGATGCTCTCCGGCGTGCCGAACTTCGCGCTGACCCTCGGCTACACCAACGCGTCGTGGACGCTCAAGGCCGACCTGGTCGCCGGCTACGTCTGCCGACTGCTGCGGCACCTGGACCGCACCGGCCAGCAGGTCGTCACCCCGCTCCCACCGCCCGACGCCGAGCGGGTGCCACTGATCGACCTGCGCTCCGGCTACGTGCTGCGCGCCGTCGACACGCTGCCCAAGCAGGGTGCGACCACGCCGTGGCGGCTGCACCAGAACTACGCCCGCGACGTGCTGTTGATGCGGCACGGCCGGCTCACCGACGAGGGGGTGCGGTTCTCACGAGCCGGCGGGGTGACCGCGCCCGACCGCACCCGACCTCCCGTCGCCTCCGAGCGTCGGTAACCGCCAGCAGAGGAGCAGAATCGTGCAGAGGTTCGACTTCGCCGGCGCGACCGCCGTGGTCACCGGGGCGGCCAGTGGCATCGGCGCCGCGCTGGCCCACGCGTTGGCCCGCCGAGGCAGCGATCTGGTCCTGCTGGACCGTGACGCCGAGCGGCTGGACGCGGTCACCACCGCGATCCGCGCCGACCACCCGGATCGTCAGCTCGCCACGTACCTGGTGGACCTCGCCGACCAGACCGCCACCGCCCAGGTGGCCGCGGAGATCGGCCAGCGGCACCCCCGGGTACGCCTGCTGATCAACAACGCCGGCGTGGGCCTCGGCGGTCGGTTCGACCAGGTGACGTTCGACGAGTTCAGCTGGGTGATCGACGTCAACTTCCGGGCCGTGGCGCAGCTGACCCACGCGCTGCTGCCCACCCTCCGGGCCGAGCCGGGCGCGCACCTGGTCAACATATCCAGCCTGTTCGGGCTGATCGCGCCGGCCGGGCAGACCGCGTACGCGGCGAGCAAGTTCGCCGTACGAGGCTTCACCGAGGCGCTGCGCCACGAGCTGGTCGACGACGGGATCGGGGTGACCTCGGTGCACCCTGGCGGCATCCGCACCCGGATCACCGAGAACGCCCGGATCGGCAGCGGCGTCTCCCACGACGAGTACGCGGCCGGTCGGGCGCAGTTCGAGAAGCTGCTGACCATCGCGCCGGAGCGGGCCGCCGAGGTGATCCTGCGCGGCGTCGAGCGGCGTCGGGGCCGGGTGTTGATCGGCTGGTCGGCGAAGCTGCCCGACCTGCTGGCCCGGGTCATGCCGGCCTCGTACAACCGGCTCCTGGTCACCGGCCTGAACCGGGGCGTGGTCCGCCCTGCGCCGCCCGCTCCCGCCGTCCCCGCGCAACGCCCCGCCGACACCCCCGTCGACCCGGCCCGCGAGGTGGCGTGAGCGCGGCTCAGGCCGGGTCGGTCACCGTCGCGCTCGATCCCACGTCGCGGCGGCGCCACAGGATGGTCAACGCCACGAGGGCGACCAGCAGCGCCGCCATCGCGTACACCGGTGCCGGACCGAGCGGTGCGAGCAGTGCCAGCAGCGCGACGACCGGGAAGGCGACGACCACCGCGCCGTGCTGCTGCCGACGTACGTGCAGGACCCAGACGGTGAGCAGGAAGACGGCGATCGGAACGGCCACCGCGTACCCGGCGGTCCTCTCCGAGATGTGCGCCAGGTGCCGCTCGTGGTCCACCGAAACGCTCAGACCCGCGCCGACCGCGGCTACCGCCGCGAAGATCAGGTAATGGCCGTAGCCCCAGACCAGCGAGTACGGCAGCCGGCCGGGCGCCTCGATGGGCCGATCGAAGTAAAGCCACCACAGGGCGAACACGATCACGGTGGCCGCCGCCGCCAGCGACCAGAGCTGACGGTCGCCGGCATCCACCCCGGTCTGGATGGCCACCGACGTCGCCAGCACCACGTCACCGAGCACGATCAGGGTGAACAGCCCGTACCGCTCGGTGATATGTCGCGGATGCCACGGGGTCATGCCCGGCCGCTCGGCCACCGCCGGCACCAGCAGGTCGGCCACGACCAGCAGCAGCAACGCCGCGGTTCCCCAACTCGGCGGCAGGGCCAGCCGGAGCAGCCAACCGAGCTGGACGACGGTGACGCCGATTGCGTACCGCCGGGCTGCCTGGCGGTGCGCCGGGTCACCGGCGGCGGCCCGGCACCACTGCACGACGAGCGCGATCCGCATCACCACGTAGCCGTACGTGATGACGCTGAAATCGCCGTCGGTGAACGCCCGTGGCACGCCGGCGGCGATGATCAACGCGCCGGCGATCTGGACCAGCGTCGCGATCCGGTAGAGGTCGTCGTCGGTGTCGTAGGCCGAGGCGAACCAGGTGAAGTTCATCCACGACCACCAGATCGCGAAGAAAACCGTCAGGTACCTGGTCAGCGCGTGGACGAGCTGGTCCTCGGAGACGGCGTGGTGCAGGTTGGTGGCGGCCTGCGACACGGCCACCACGAAGCACAGGTCGAAGAAGAGTTCCAGCGGCGTGGCCGCCCGGTGCGGCTCGTCACGACGACGTGGCCGCATCGGCCGGTAGAACGGCCGCACCGACCGAGGCTGGCTCACCGCAGCTCCTCAGGCCGCCCGCGGTCAGCCGCGCCGACGCCCGTGCGTCAGCCCCTCCAGCACCAGGGTCAGCCCCGCGCCCACCAGCCAGACGTCCTTGGCCAACCCCGCGCCCTGCTGGGTCGGGCGGATGCTGCCGGGCTCGCGCATCCCCGGCGTCTTCAGGTACAGCTGCACCAGACCCGCGCCGAACGCGGTCAGGCCGAGCCCGACCAGGGGCGCCGGGACGAACGGCGCGATCAACGCGGCCCCCAGGACAATCTCCGAGTACGACAGCAGCTTGGCGAAGCGCGCCGGCTCCAACTGACCGAGCTGGGGCATGGCGGCGACCGCCATCCCGTGCAAGCCCTCCGCGGCGGTGCCCTCCAGAGTGCGCTTACCAAGACCCGAGTTGAGAAAGTACGCGCCGATACTGACCCGCAGTGGCAGGTGCGCGGATTTCATTGTCACTCCCGTCGGCCGTTGTCGAATGCGGCCCGCGTACCCCGGACCGCCCGCGATAACCCGCCGGGCCGGCTGGGCTGGCCGTGGTGGTCGCGGTAGGTTCGCCGGGGGCCCACCGCCGAGCCCGTGGCACACCCGCCCACCCGGCGCCCGGCCCCTGCCGCAGACCACCAGCAGGAGGCGAAGTGAGCCAGGAAGTCCGGGGAGTTATCTCCCGCAGCAAGGGCGCGCCGGTCGAGGTCACCACCATCGTGGTGCCCGATCCCGGGCCCGGTGAGGCGATCGTCCGGATTCAGTCGTGCGGGGTCTGCCACACCGATCTGCACTACCGCGAGGGTGGCATCAACGACGACTACCCGTTCCTGCTCGGTCACGAGGCGGCGGGCATCGTGGAGCAGGTCGGCGAGGGCGTCACCGACGTCGCCCCGGGCGATTTCGTGGTGCTGAACTGGCGGGCGGTCTGCGGGGTGTGCCGCGCCTGCCGTCGGGGGCGGCCCTGGTACTGCTTCAACACCCACAACGCCACCCAGCGGATGACCCTCACCGACGGCACCGAACTCGCCCCGGCGCTGGGCATCGGCGCGTTCGCCGAGAAGACCCTGGTGCACGCCGGGCAGTGCACCAAGGTCGACCCGGCGGCCCGACCGGCCGCCGTGGGTCTACTGGGCTGCGGGGTGATGGCCGGGCTGGGTGCGGCGATGAACACCGGAAACGTCACCCGGGGCGACTCGGTCGCGGTGATCGGCTGCGGGGGCGTCGGGGACGCGGCGGTCGCCGGTGCGCTCCTCGCCGGCGCCACCACGATCGTCGCTGTGGACACCGACAGCCGCAAGCTCGACTGGGCCCGCAAGTTCGGTGCCACGCACACCGTGAACGCCTCAGAGACCGACCCGGTCGAGGCGATCCGTGCCGCCACCGGTGGCTTCGGCGCCGACGTGGTGATCGATGCGGTGGGCCGACCGGAGACGTGGAAGCAGGCGTTCTACGCTCGCGACCTGGCCGGCACTGTGGTGCTGGTCGGCGTACCGACCCCGCAGATGCAGATCGAGCTGCCGCTGCTGGACGTCTTCGGACGTGGCGGCGCCCTCAAGTCCAGTTGGTACGGCGACTGCCTGCCCAGCCGGGACTTCCCGATGCTCACCGAGCTGTACCTGCAGGGCCGGCTCGACCTGGACGCGTTCGTCACCGAGGAGATCGCCCTCGACCAGGTCGAGAACGCCTTCGACCGGATGCACCACGGCGACGTGCTCCGCTCGGTGGTGGTGTTCCCGTGACCGCCCGCGTCGACCACGCGGTCACCTCGGGCACGTTCTCCCTGGACGGGCAGACCTTCGACGTGGACAACAACGTCTGGGTGATCGGTGACGACCGCGAGTGCGTCGTCCTGGACGCGCCGCACGACGTGGCGGCGATCCTCGCCCTGGTGGGCGACCGGCAGGTCCGGGCGATCCTGGCCACCCACGCCCACGACGATCATGTCCGGGTGGCGCCCGAGCTGGCCGAGGCCACCGGCGCGCCGGTGCTGCTGCATGCCGCCGACCGGGTCCTCTGGGACATGGTCCACCCGCACCTGCCGCCCAACGGCGAGCTGCACGACGGGCAGAGCATCGAGGTGGGCGGCACCACGCTGCGGGTGCTGCACACACCCGGGCACAGCCCCGGCGCGTGCAGCTTCCACGCGCCGGAGCTGGGCGCGGTGTTCACCGGCGACACGCTCTTCGCCGGTGGCCCGGGCGCTACGGGCCGCTCGTACAGCGACTTCGACACCATCGTCCGGTCCATCCGCACCTGCCTGCTGACCCTTCCCGCGGAGACGGTCGTGCACACCGGCCACGGCGACGACACGACGATCGGCGCGGAGGCCCCGCACCTGCAGGAGTGGCTGGACCGCGGCCACTGACCCCTGCGGGCGTCTCAGGTCAGGCTGACGAGTCGGCCTGCTGACGTGCTGGCATTGGTTGACGGTCTGTTGGCGCTTTGGCGTGGTCGACGGGCTTCAGCGTTCGTCGGCCGCGCCCAGCACCGGTTTGACGTCCAGGATCGGGGTGCCGTCGAGGGCCTCCAGGTCGGCCACCTCGACGCGCAGCCCGTCCACCGCCAGGACTCGCACCCGGTGCAGCCCGATCGGGTTGGGCCGGTGCGGTGAGCGGGTGCTGAACACCCCGGTCTCCGGACGGTTCTCGTCGCCGCGTGGGTGCACCGCGAGCACGTCGCGCCGGGCACGGTCCAACCAGGTCAGCAGCAGCATTTCCGTGCCGACCCGCAGGTCACGCACGGCCCGCTCGACCTGCGGGTCGAAGACCAGCCACGCCGTCGGCGCGCCCTCGTCGCCCTGCCGTGGTGCGCTCGCCGCGTCGGTCAGCGACGAGGCGACCCGGCCGACCGGGTTCAGCAGGTACGCGTCGTCACTCACTGCCTCGACCATCCTCGCTCCCTCCTGGACGGTCCCAACCTAGCCCCGGTCGCGCCGCTAGGATCCCGTTCATGGCCGCCGACTCGCCCGCCCCCGCCGTCCGTCAGCTGCGCCTCGTGGTGGAGGCCGCCGACCACGAGGCCGCCGTCGCGTTCTTTCGCGACGCGCTGGGCCTGCCGGAGGAGGCGGCGTTCAGCGGCGAGGGGGATGCCCGGGTGGTGATCCTGGACGCCGGCCGCGCCACCCTGGAGATCGCCAACCCCGCCCAGAAACGCCTGATCGACGAGGTCGAGGTGGGTCGCCAGGTCGCGCCGCGGATCCGGGTGGCCTTCGAGGTGGACGACACGGAGGCGACGACCGCCCGACTGGTGGCCGCCGGTGCGAGCGAGATCGCGCCGCCGACGCGTACGCCGTGGCAGTCACTCAACTCCCGCCTCGACGCCCCCGCCGGGCTCCAGATCACCATCTTCCAGGAACTCCTCACTCCGGACGAGGGCGTCGGGACGCGAGATGCGGAGCCCGAAGGTGACGGCGACAGCTGAGTCTCGTCCGCTGGGGCGAGCCGCACGGCTACCTCAACCGACCGTGCTGGCCTGGACAGCCCGCTCACGGTAACCGCTAGCTGCCCGCCTCCCATCAGCCTGCCTGGCCCCTTTGCTCCCAAAACACCCTGCGTCACGGCTGTCTGGCCTGATGTCGGCAGGGCCGCCATGTCCGACCCTGCACGTGACCGGGACCGCACCGGGCCGAGCCTCGGGCAATTCCGGAATGTCCGACAGGTGAACCCGGTTGTGTCCCCCGTACCGCCGGAGCCCAAACCCTTTTCCGCGGTCATCTCCCGAGGAGCGTTCACCCCGGAGCGCTTCGCACGATCGAAAGGGCAACCATCGTGAAGGCCGACTTCACTCGATGGCTCCCCGCCATCGCTAAGGACTCGTACCGCAAGACCGCGCTGAGCGTGGCGGGTGTTGCCGCCCTCGGCGGTTTGGCGCTCGCGCCGACCGCAGCCGCCGCCCCGGTCACCTCCGGACCGCACCAGGGCGCCGTCGCCGCCATCGACCTCGCCACCGGCAAGGCCGCCACCTCGGCACGCCAGGATGAGCAGCCCGTCGAGTCGGGCCTGACCACCGGCTCCGCCACCGGCAAGCCGCCGGCCGGCAAGCCGAGTCGAGCCCAGCTGATCCCGCACGGCATCGAGGGCGCGCAGTCGCGCGTACCGCTCGACGACGCGCAGCTGGCCAACGCCCGGGCCATCGTCGACGCCGCCAAGAAGACCGGCGTCGGTGACCGGGGTGCGGTGATCGGCATCGCCACCTCGCTGCAGGAGTCGAAGCTGTACAACCTCGGCCACCTCGGCGCGTACAACGACCACGACTCGCAGGGCCTGTTCCAGCAGCGTCCGTCGTCCGGTTGGGGCACGCCCGACCAGATCACCGACCCGGAGTACGCCGCCACGGCGTTCTTCACCGCACTCAAGAACGTCGGCGGCTGGCAGGACCTGCCGCTGACCACCGCCGCGCAGACCGTGCAGGTCTCCGCCTTCCCGTACGCGTACGCGCAGTGGGAGGAGCAGGCGGCGGACATCGTCCAGCAGCTCTGGTGACACCCGCACACGAGACCGGCCGGCTCCCTTCGACGGGAGCCGGCCGGTTCTTCGTGTCCGCGTACCTCAGCAGGCCGGGTAGAGGCGGCGGGTACCGACCCCGGCCGCGTACGCGTCCCGGTCGCTGAACCGGCAGCCGTAGTCGGGCCGGGCCACCACCGCCGGGTCGGTCACGGTGTCGCCGGCCGGGCGCTTGCCGGTGCGTACCCAGGACACCAGGTCGTCCCAGGCGGCGCCGGCCTCCGCCGGGGTGAACTCGCAGTGCTGCGTGGCCCGGATCGCCCGCTGAACCACCAGCCTGCTGCGACCGTGCCGCGCCACGTCGGTGGCGTACGCCTGCTCCATGCTGAACGGTACGAACAGGTCGCCGAGGCCGTGCAGGCTGAGCACCGGCGCGGTCGGGCGGCCGACGATCTGCGGCACCTCGGTCAGCGTCGGCAGGAGCCGCTGCCGCAGGTTCTCCGGGGCGACCCGCTGCACTGTCGCGTTGACGTTCACCGGGCTGTTCGGGGTGTAGCGGGTGAGCAGGTTGGTGGACAGCTGACCGGGCCGCTGGGCGGGGGAGTTGCCGCTCCCGGTGGGCACGCTGATGGAGAAGAGGAAGTCCTTCCAAACCGCGAACGCGGCGTCGGCTCCCGGACGCGGCCCGCCCGAACGGTTCACCGTGATCGCCCGCAGCTGCTTGCCCCGCTCGGTGGTGGTGTCCGGCCCGGTGGGGGTCAGCCCGGCCAGGCCGAGCGCCACCTGGATGCGGGGCACCGCGTTGGTCAGATAGTCAGCCGGCGTGGGATAGGCCGGCACCCCGGCGAGCGCCTGGGCGACCAGGTTGTAGTCCAGGTAGAAGTCGAGCAGCGTCTGGTCACCGAGCACACCGCACATCGGCAACGCGCCGTCGTAGAAGCCGGGGTACTGCTCAAGTGAACGCCCGATGACGTACCCGCCCATCGACACCCCGGCGACGTACGTGTGCTGCGGCCGGCGGACCGTCCGCCCGAAGTGGTCGGCGAGATCCTTCGTCCCCAGCACCCCGGAGCGGATGTCGAAGCCGTTGCGGTCGTACGAGGACGACGCCCAGGCGTACCCCTGCTCCAACAGGCGCTGGCGCAGCCCGAACGCCGGCGGTTCCGGCGAGAGCACAGTGCCCTGGCCGCGGTAGCCGTGTGCCCACAGCACCAGGTCGCCGTTCCACCGGGCGGGGACCTCGATGAGGTACCCGGCGTGGCGGTGCACGCCCTGGCGTACCGTCGTCGGCTTGCCGCCCACGACCAGCGGCGCCAACGGCGGATTCTCGATGGTGTAGCCGGGCAGCGGCTCGCCGCCCCTCGCGTCGCGACCGGTGGCGCTGGCCGGCGCGGCACCGGCCAGTCCGACCGCGAGGGTCAGCGTCGCAGCGGCGGCGAGCAGGCGGCGGAGGGTACGAACGGGTGTGGACAGCATCGATGCTCCCCATCGGACGGTTGTCGCCCGGGGGCGACCAGCGGGACGGTTGCCTACCGGCCGGTAGCGTCCTGAACCTAGAACCGCCGTCGACCAGTGTCAATGGGTTCGCTGATCCGCCGGTCAACACGATTGTCCAGCCGTACCCGGTCGTTCGGGCCGGTGGGCCGATCGGGTTGACTGGTCGTCGTGGACGAGTCGATCTGGGCGGCGGCCCGAGCGTCACGCGGCTGGCTGGACGCGGCGAACGGCACCGGGCAGACCGAGCTGACCTGCCGCATCCTCAAGCTCACCGAGGAGGCGGGAGAGGCCTCGGCTGCCTGGATCGGTCTGCTCGGGCAGAATCCGCGCAAGGGTGTCACCCACACCCGCGAGGACGTCGCGGCGGAGTTGGCCGACGTCGCCTTCACCGCGTTGGTGGCCATCGAAAGCCTCGGGCTGGACGCGCAGACGGCTCTGGACGCCTGCGCCGAAAAGGTGCGCTCCCGCCTGACAGGCCAATAGCCGCCCCGTAGCGCCCGCTCGCCTCCGTCCGCCCTTCCCGCCGGCCGACCGGCGCGTGAACGTTGACGGCATTGGGTGTTGTGGGCCGGTCGCTTCATTCGTGATCGACTCGGGTTCCTGGATGTCGCGGTGTCCCGGAGTCCCGGATGCCCCGACTTCCGTGAACCCGAGTGGATCACCCGGTGAGGCCCGGTTCGGCCCTGCGAGCCCGGCGTTGCGTGGGTGGTTTGTCCGTTGGTGGGGGTTTGTGGGTGGTGACCGGGCGCACCCGTGGGCTGGAATCATGGCGGGGTCGGGGTCGTTACATACCCTGACGATCGCAGTACCACCGACCCGCCGCCCGACCCCTGAGGGCTGGTCGCGCAGGCCGGAATGCCAGCCTCCACCCGGTCGTTGCAGTCCCCACGAACGACCGCAGGCACCGCCACGATGAGGGTGCCGACGGGTGGGCCAACCCCGGAATGACCTCGGTCCCCCGGTCGTTACAACCCCCAGCAAACGACCGCAGGCACCGCCACGATGAGGGTGCCGGCAGATGGGCCAACCCCGGAATGCCCCCGGCCCCCCGGTCGTTACACAGGACCCGGCGCCACGAGCCCCCCGCTCGCTAGGTCGCCGCCCGGCGCCCGACAGGGCGTCACCCCCCCAAACTCTTTCCCCCTTTGTTTGTGCAGCGCCGGACGAGGTGCTCACACCCTGCCGCCGCCCCCTGGTGGTCGGGTGTCCTACCCCCGAAGGAGCTACCCCTGATGAACACGATCTTCCGTAAGAGCATGCTGTCCGTTGCTGGTCTCGCGTTCGCCGGTGGTGTCTTCGCCGGTCCGATCGCCCACGTGGCCAATCCGGTCGACGCCAAGCCCGTCGCGGTAGCGGTGCAGGCCGACAAGCCCGACACCAGCAAGCTGATCCCGCACGGCACCGAGGGCGAGCAGTCCCGGATCAGCCTGAACGATGAGCAGACCGCGAACGTGAAGGCGATCATCGCCGCCACGAAGAAGGCCGGTCTCCCGGAGCGGGCCGCGGTCATCTCGATCGCGACGAGCCTGCAGGAGTCGAAGCTGGAGAACCTGGGTCACCTGGGCGACAGGAACGACCATGACTCGCTGGGCCTGTTCCAGCAGCGCCCGAGCTCGGGTTGGGGTACGCCGGAGCAGATCACCGACCCGGAGTACTCGACGACCGCGTTCCTCAAGGGCTTGAAGCAGGTTGACGGGTGGCAGGACATGCCGCTGACCGACGCCGCGCAGACGGTGCAGGTGTCGGCGTACCCGGACGCCTACGCCCAGTGGGAGCAGCAGGCCGCCGACCTGGTCGGCCAGTACTGGAACAGCTGACCCGCGTCACAGCACCATCGCAGAACCAGCGCACTAAGCACCACCGCACGACACCGACCGCTGGCCGGCACCCGCAACCCGGGGTGCCGGCCAGCGGCCTTTCTGCTCTAGCCGGTCGCTGGTCGCCGTTCACCATTCACCAGTCGCCGTCCTCGTTCCTTGGTCGCTGGTCGTTGGCCGCCGGGCTGGGGGGATGCCGCCCTTCACAGGTCCTTGGCGGAGGCCAACGGCGTCGTCTGGTCGGCGGTTATTCGTAGATCTTGGACAGTTCCGTTCCGCGCGAACGGAAACTGTCCAAGATCTGCGTTGGCGACGTAGCGGAGTGACGTGATCGGCGCCGAGTGATCCGATCGGCCGGCGGGTACGTACCCCAGGACGGGGACCGGCGGAGGGACACAGGCATGGCCGCAGTGGGGTACGGCGCGGATCGCGAACCGGAGTCGGAGCCGTCCGGTGAGGCCGCACCGCGACGGTGGTCCACCGGTGCTCGCCTGTTGGTGGCTGCTGCCGCCGTCGTGTTGCTCCTGGGCGCGGTAGCGGTGGCCGTGATCGTTGCCGATCCCGACCACCTCGGCATGACCTACTCCGGCCAACCCGACGGCACTCGCCCGGACGGCACTCGCCCGGACGGCACTCGCCCCGATGACGGCGCCCGTCCGGGGGGCGTCGCTGATCCGGACGCGGCTGAGGGTCGCCGCGGTGGTGCCGGGGCTGCTGCCGAGCAAACGTTGACAGCGCCGCTGGCGGGTCGGCAGGAGGGCACCTTCGTGCTCGCGGACGGGCTGTCCTCGTTCGAGCTGCGGGTGGCCGAGTTGGGCGATGACCTGTACCGGATCAGTACCCCGGCCGGCTCGGGTGTGGCGGGCAGACCGGCGGTGCGGGGGGAGACCGTGCGGCTCGACCTCGTGGAGTCCGGGACGCGCGGGCCACGGGCGGTGCGGGTGTTGCTCAACGAGCGGGTCGCCTGGCGTCTGCACCTCGTCGGCGGGGTGAGCAGTCAGGTGTTGGATCTGACCCGGGCCCGGCTGCTGGGCGTGGAGCTCGCAGGTGGTTCCAGCCGTACCGAGATTCTCCTGCCACCGATCACCCCTGCCCGCCCAGGCGACCCCACCGGCCCGCGCTCAGACCGGCCCGGCAGCATCCTGACCGTACGACTCACCGGTGGGACCAGCCAGCTCGACGTCCGGGTCCCGGGGGAGACTCCGGTACGGGTTCGGGCGGGAGCTGGTGCCGGCTCGGTGGTGGTGCGCGACGACCGCTGGGATGGGGTGGCCGCGGGCTCGGTGCTGGGTACGCCGGGTTGGGACCGGTCGGCGGAGCGCCTGTACCTGGACCTGGTCGCCGGTGCCAACAGCGTGCTGGTCTCCTCCAGCCACCGGTGAACCCACGCCGGGCCAGCCCACGCCAGCCCAGCCCACGCGGACGCCACCCACGCCGGGCGCCAGCCCCCACAGCCACGAGCTGGTGAACCCCGGCCGCCCTGGTTGGAAGCACCGCGGTCGCGAATGGGCGTGCGCGTACAGTCGGGCGGTGGAGCGTACTGAATCAATGCTGGCGCAGACCCGACCGCCTGGCGTGGCCGACGTCGATCCCGGCAGTGTGTTGTTGCCCGGCCACGACGTGCCGTTGGGTCGGTACACCACGGTGCGACGGCTGCTTCCGCAGCGCGCCCGCCGGATGGTCGGCGCGTGGTGTTTCGTGGATCATTTCGGCCCGGACGATGTGGCGCAGCGGCCCGGTATGGAGGTGCCGCCGCACCCGCACACCGGGCTGCAGACGGTGACCTGGCTGCTCGACGGCGAGATTCTGCACCGGGACAGCCTCGGCAACGTGCAGCCGATCGTGCCCGGCCAGCTGAACGTGATGACCTCCGGGAACGGTATCGCCCACTCGGAGCGCTCGCCGGCCACTCATCCGCCGGTGATGCACGGTGTGCAGCTCTGGGTGGCTCTGCCGGACCCGGCGCGGGCCGGAGCGGCCGACTTCGCGCACCACGCCGACCTGCCGCGCTGGCGGGACGGCGATCTGGACGTCACAGTGCTGGTCGGCGAGTTCGCCGGGGAGCGGTCACCGGCGGTGGTGCACACCCCGCTGGTGGGGGTGCAGCTGGAGTTGGGCGGCGAGGCGCCGGCGACGATGGCGTTGCGGCCGGATTTCGAGTACGCCGTGCTGGCGATGTCCGGGTCCGCGGAGGCGGCCGGGGTCGGGTTCGAGCCGGGGGCGCTGCTGTATCTGGGCTCGGGCCGCCGGGAGCTGACAGTGCGTGGCGGGGCCGGGGCCCGGTTGCTGCTGCTGGGCGGTACGCCGTTCGAGGAGCCGTTGGTGATGTGGTGGAACTTCGTGGGCCGGTCGCACGAGGAGATCGCCGCAGCCCGGGAGGACTGGATGGCCGGCGACGGGCGCTTCGGTGTGGTCGCCGAGGATTCGGCGCCGCCGCTGCCGGCGCCCGCTCTGCCCACGACCCGCCTCAAGGCCCGCGACCGCACCGGCGGCCTGCACGGGTGACGGGCACGTGCGGCCGGTGTGACCCCCGGTGGCGCGGGTAGTCGCCGGCATGGCGACCAGTTTGATCACTCCCGTGGAGGACCGTAAACGCCTGGCGCGACGGCTCGCCGGTAGCGGCCGGGGCTTCGCCGAGCAGTACGGGTTCCGGGTGACCAACAACCCGGCGAGCCTGTTCCAGGTGCTGTACCTGTCGGTGCTGCTGGCCCGTCGTGGTGACTTCCGGCGGGCGTTGGACGGGGCACGGGCGGTGCGCGACGAGGGGTGGGACAGCGCGGCCCGGCTGGCGCGTTCGCTGCACGAGGACCGGGTCCGGGTGCTGCGCGCCAGCGGCCAGCGCGGTGACGTGGACGCGCTGGCCGCTGTGCTGGGTGACCTGGCTCGGACGGTGGTCGAGCGGTACCGGGGTGATCTGCGCCGGTTGCGGGCTGTGGCGCACCACGACCCGGTTCGGGAGCGGGCGCTGCTGGCCGAGCTTCCGGGCGTGGACGATCAGGTGGTCGACCTGTTTCTCCGCGAGGCGCAGGCGCTGTGGCGGGAGGTGGCCCCGGTCGCCGACCGGCGGGCGCTGGCTGCCGCGCGCCGGCTCGGGCTGGGCAGGTCGGCGGACGACCTGGCCGGCCTGGCCACCGGCGAGTCCGAGCAGTTGGCCTGGCTGGTCGGGGCCTTGGCCCGGGTCGACCTGGAGCATCGCTACGCGGAGGTGACCGGTCGGCCGTGACGTGCCCTGGCCCACACTTCCCCAAATTCTGACCAAACGGAGGATGTTCTGCCGTATGGTTGGACCCGGCAGTGCTGGCCGCTCGGTTCGGGCGGGCCTCCACCGCCTGGTGACCGCGACCGGTTCGGATGCGGTTCACCGCCTGGGCAGGCTTGCGTGGCGCCCTGGGTCGCGGTTCGTGACCAGGGGCGCCCGCCTGTCCCGGCCCTTCGATCGGCCCCGCCCCCGTGTCACGCTCCGGGGGACCGCGCGGCCGGCTGAGTCCCTCTCACCGCGCCAGGCCCGCCAGCAGGTTCACGGTCACGGCGATGATGAACGCGCCGAACAGGTACGACACCATCGAGTGGCGCAGTACCGTACGACGCATCTCGTTGCTGGTCAGGTTGGTGTCGGAGACCTGGAACGTCGTCCCGATGGTGAACGCGACGTACGCGAAGTCGGAGTAGCGCGGCGGTTCGGGCTGGTTGAAGTTCACCCCGCCGTCCGGGCCGGTGTAGTAGATCCGGGCGTACCGGGCGGCGAACACGGTGTGCACCACGAACCAGGAGAGCACCACGCTGAGCACGCCCACGCCGCTGTGCAGCTCCCGGGCGATCCCGGGGGGCGCGCTCTGCGCGCTGGCCACCACCAGCCCGACAGCCAGCAGACTGGCCAGGCAGGCGACGAGCAGCAGGACGTCCCGGATCGCCCGGTTCGGGTCCTCGTGGACGGCCAGTCGGGCGGTCCGCTCGGCGTCCATCGGCCAGATCTTGTGCCAGACCAGCACGAGCCAGCTCAGCGCGCCCACGTCCCAGCCGGCCAGCGCGGCGAGCGGCAGGGGCAGCAGCAGCGCGAAGACGCAGCCGGCGATGACGCCGACCACCGCCACCACGGCGAGCTGCTTCGCAGCCGGGAAACGCACGTCCGCTGGCCGGTCGGGGCCGGTCTGGGTCATTCGGGACGCTCCCGGGCCGGGGTGGTGGGCGCCACCGCCGGGTCAGATGCCGCGCAGGTGCTGCGAGACCCGGTTGTGCTTGTCCCGGGCCTGCTCGGCCCGCTGGGCGGGGCCGACCTCGGGCGCCGCCTCGATCCCGGCCGACCGGGCCACCTCGGTCCCGTTGGCGTAGTCGACCGGCGGCAGGGCGCGCAGCGCCTTCAACACGTCCGGCGGGGCACCCTCCCGTTCGGCCTCGCGGACCACGTCGTCCTTCTCGGCCGGGTAGTCCAGGCTCGACAGGTACTGCAGGACGTCGGCGTAGCTCGCCATGGCGTGGGCTCCCTCGGGCATCGATGTGGTGACGACCGGCGGCGGTTACCCGCCCGCCGGCCGGTCACGCCCGCCCGGCGGAGGAAACCGGCGCCGTTTCTCCTCGGCCGCCGCGGGTACTCGCAGACGCCGACGCGAGCCCAAGGGAGTACGCGATGAACTACGACACCTTCATCGACCAGGTTTCCCAGCGCACCGCCACGTCGTCCGAGCGGGCGGTCGAGCTGACCCGGGCCGTGTTGGAGACGTTCGCCGAGCGGTTGACCGGCGGTGAGGTCCTGGACCTGGCCGCCCAGTTGCCCCAACCGCTGCAACTCGTGCTCAAACCGAGCCCGAGCACCGAGCAGGCGGACCGGTTCGGCGCGGCGGAGTTCGTCGCCCGGGTCGCGTTGCGCGCCGGTGTGCGAGAGGCCGCCGCCGAGGACGCCAGCCGGGCGGTCTTCACCACCCTGCGCGAGGCGATCACCGGCGGTGAGTTCGATGACGTGGTGACCCAACTGCCACGTGACTATCGGGGCTTGATCGAGCAGGCGATGGCCCCGGGCGCGACGCTGCGCCGCGGCTGACAGCGCTCGTACCACGCACACACAGCGGTTTACCAGGGCAACCATCGATGTCCCGCTTGGCGTGGCGATTCCGCCTGGCCTAACCTTGTCGTGCGAGGGGAGTACTTCCCACGAACCATTCCGGTCAGTACGGCGCGCCCGGCGCGCCTCGGGTGGTTGCCCACCAGGTGGTGGGTGAAGGAGACCTCGAACATGACGGTGTTCGAGGAGACCCCACATGAGCCAAGTGTCGTATCTGTCCGCCGCCAGTGACCTGTCGTCGGTGGGCACGCCCACGCTGTGGGCGGTCACCATCATCGGGGTCCTCCTGCTGTTGGTGCTGGACTTCCTGGTCACCCGTCGCCCGCACGAGGTTTCCATGCGGGAGGCCATCGGCTGGTCGGCGTTCTACATAGCGCTGCCGCTGGCGTTCGGCGGCTGGATCTGGTCCCGCTTCGGCTCCCAGCAGGGCGTTGAATACCTGACCGGTTACCTGGTGGAAAAGTCCCTCTCGGTCGACAACCTCTTCGTCTTCATGTTGCTGTTGGCGGCGTTCGCGGTGCCGGCGGTGCTCGCCCAGCGGGTGCTGCTCTACGGCATCGCCGGCGCGCTGGTGCTGCGGGCCGTCTTCATCGCCCTCGGCGCGGCGGCGTTGCAGACCCTCGACTTCGCCTTCCTGCTCTTCGCGATCATCCTCATCGCCACCGCGGTGAAGCTGCTGCGTGATGCCATGTCCGGGCATCAGCAGGAAGTCGACATCAACAAGATGCGCTCGGTGAAGCTGCTGCGCAAGGTCATGCCGGTGGTCGACGACTACCACGGCACCAAGATGACCGTCCGGCAGGGCGCGAAGCGGGCCCTCACGCCGTTCGCCCTGGTGGTGGTCGCGGTGCTGGCCACCGACATCGTCTTCGCGGTCGACTCGGTGCCGGCGGTCTATGGCATCACCGAGGACCCGTACCTGGTGTTCGCCACCAACGCGTTCGCCCTGCTCGGCCTGCGGGCGCTCTACTTCGTCCTGCACGCGGCGCTGAGCCGGCTGGTGCACCTCAGCTACGGCCTGGCCATCATCCTGGCGTTCATCGGCCTCAAGCTGGGTCTGCACTGGGCGCACGGCATCTGGGACAGCGTGCCGCAGATCCCCACCCTGGCCTCGCTGGGCGTGATCATCGGTGTGCTGGTGGTGGTCACGGTGACCAGCCTGCGCGCCACCCGGGGCGGCGACCTGCCCGAGGATCGCAAGGTCGTCGCGGAGCGGCACTGACCGCGCCGCGCCGACTGACGACGGGGTACGCGGGAAAGCTCCCGCCCCCACCGGCGCGGGTGGTACGACTGTGCAATGGGAATCGTGTCACCGGGCTTTCAGGGTCGGCCCCGAACGCAGGAGCCGGCCCTGCCACCCGGCCAGTATCTGACCGAGGACTTTCCAGTGCTCTCGGCCGGCCCGACGCCCCGGGTGTCACTGGACACCTGGGAGTTCGTCATCTCCACCGAGAACGGCAGCGACCACCGGTGGTCGTGGCAGGAGCTGATGGCCCTGCCGCAGGAGACGCCGATGGTGGACATCCACTGCGTCACCCGCTGGTCCAAGCTCGGCACCAACTGGCAGGGCGTCTCACTGGACACGCTGCTCGCCGACGTCGACACGGGGGCGCACTTCGCGCTGGCGCACTCCTACGGCGGGTACACCACCAACCTGCCGCTCGACGACCTGCGCGGCGGCCAGGCCTGGGTAGTGCACACCTTCGACGGCGCACCGCTGCCCGCCGAGCACGGCGGGCCGGCGCGACTGCTGGTGCCGCACCTGTACTTCTGGAAGTCCGCCAAGTGGGTGCGCGGCCTCCGGCTCAAGACGATGGACGAGCCAGGGTTCTGGGAGACCGCCGGGTACCACGACTACGGCGACCCGTGGCGCGAACAGCGGTACCAGGGTGACTGAGCGCGCCGTGGCGACGAGCACCCAGCGCCGTACGCCCAACCGTTGGCAGGTCGGCCGGCTGGTGGAGCGCCGGGTGGAGACACCGACCGCGCAGACCCTGGTGCTGGAGGTGCCGGACTGGCCGGGGCACCTGCCCGGGCAGCACGTCGACCTGCGGCTCACCGCCCCGGACGGTTACCAGGCGGCCCGGTCGTACTCGATCGCCGGACCGGCCGTGGACGGGCCGGGAGGGCCGCGCATCGAGGTGACAGTGCAGCGCGTGCACGACGGCGAGGTGTCGCCGTACCTCATTGATGTCTTCGGGGCCGACGACCCGATCGAGGTACGCGGACCGCTCGGTGGCTGGTTCATCTGGCGGCCCGAGGAGACCGCGCCGGTGCAACTGGTCGCCGGCGGCTCCGGCGTCGTGCCGCTGATGGCGATGATCCGGGCGCGGCGGGCGGTGGGCAGCAAGGCGCCGTTCCGGCTGATCTACTCGGTACGCACCCCCGGTGACGTGATCTACGCCGACGAACTGCGCCGCCGGGTCCGCGACGACTTCGGGCTGGACGTCGCGTACGTCTACACCCGTGAGGCGCCCGAGGGCTGGCGCGGTGAGCCGCACCGGATCGGGCTCGCCGACGTCAACACGCACGGGTGGCCACCGGACCTGGAACCACTCACCTACGTCTGCGGCCCGACCGCGTTCGTGGAGACCGTGGCCGACCTGCTGGTGGGGCTGGGTCACCCGTCGCGCCGGGTCAAGACCGAACGCTTCGGCCCCACCGGCTGACCACCCGCTCACTCACGCAGTGTCGAGGAGATTCGATGACCGAGATGTCGTACGTGGACGGCAACATGCTCGACGGCCCGATGCGTGAGCTGTTCACCGTCGACCTGAGCAGCGCGATGGGCCGCTGTGAGAACTGCGGGACGACCGGGTCGATGGCCAGCCTGCACGTCTACTCGCACGCCCCGGGCCTCGTCGCCCGCTGCCCCACCTGCGAGGAGGTGATGGTGCGCCTGGTGCGCGGGCCGGACCGGGCCTGGCTGGACATGCGTGGCACCACCTACCTCCAGGTGCCGATGCCGATGGAGCAGACGTTCCCCGGCCCGCTCTGACGGAACGCTCGCCCGGCTGAGGCACTATGGCCGGATGAGCACCGGTCGATGGCGTGGTGTGCCGCTCGCGGTCCGGTGCGTGGTGGCTGTCGCCGTGCTGGTCTTCGCCTACGGCACCGCGGTGCACGTGGTGCAGTTGCTCCTGCCCCAGTTCGGTCCGCAGCTCGACCTGCCCGGGTGGCTGACGTTGTACTTCACGTCCCTGACGCTGTGGGACCCGTTGGCGGCGTTGCTGTTGGCCGCTCGACGGGTGCAGGGGCTCGTGCTGGGCTGCGCGGTCCTGGTGACGGACGCTGCCGCGAACGGGTACGCCAATTACGTGCTGGACCCGGCGGGCGGGGTCACCCCGGGTCGGATCGGGCAGGCCGTCATCACCAGCCTCGCCGTCGGTCTCGTCGCGCTCACCCCGTGGCTCGCACCGTGGTTCGCCCGGTCCGCGGTCCAGCGGCACTGACCCGGTCCGCTACCGCGTATCCCGGTCGACCTGGGCGAGGACAGCGCGCACTGCTTCGACCACGGCGGCCGGTTGGTCCTTGTGGATGTAGTGGCCGCTGTCGGGCACCACGACGTGGACGCCGCGTGCGAAGACCGCGGCGGTCTGGTCGGCGAGGGCACGGGAGCGATGTCGGAGGGCCGCGGGCTTGCCGCGGGTCGCGGTCAGGATTCTCATCGGTACGTCGGGGGCGGTCGACGTCGCGCGCGCGGCGCGCACCTCCCGGGTGCAGGTGTTGGCGAGGCGGTTCTCCGCCCGAATGGTCGTGACCTGACCGAACGTGCGATAGCTGGCCCGGTACGCCTCGTTGATCAATGCCCGGATCTCCAGGTCGTCGGTGCAGCGCTCAGCGAGCGTGCGGCCCATGTTCGCCGCGATCCGATCGAAGAGCCCGATGGTCTTGAGCACCGGAATGGCGTTGAGCAGGAGATTCGATGAGACACGGAGAGCCAGTGGTACCTCTGCCGTGCTGTCCTCGTGGAACGGATCGAGCAGGACCAGGCCAAGCGTCCGGTCGGGACTGGCGAAAGCGGCTAGTTGGGCGAGCAGCCCGCCCCAGCTGTGACCAACCAGCACGGCGGGGCCGACGTCGTCCAGGAGTGCCACGAGGTCGCGCACCTGGGAGTCCAGTGTCAGCCGCGAGGTGGGGTCGCTGGCACCCAGACCGGCTCGGTCGTAGGCGATGACGCGGGACGTCTCGGCCAGCGAGGGGAGGACGACGGCCCAGTCCAGCCCCACTTCGCCGGCCCCGGAGACCAGGACGACCGGTGGCGTGGCGCTGCCGGCTGCCACCCACCGCAACTGTCGGCCGGACTCCCGGGTCAGCCGGCCACTGTCGACACCAGCCGGCACCAGGCTGGACAGCGCGACGACGACGGGGTCCTGCGACTCGGTATCCATTCGGCCTCCTCGTCACGGCGCTTCTGATCGACGTCGGCTCGGTCGGGTGCACGTGGTCCGGTCGCGAATCGAGGGGAAGTTGAGTGTGGCGACCGTCTCGGCCAGGTGACCGTCGAGCACCGAACGGCGCGGATACCGGGCGAACGCGTCCCGTACACCCGCCAGGGCCGTCGTCAGCTCGTCCTCCACCGGCCGATTCTCGCATCGACGGCTCACTGGGCGGTGCCCGCGAGCAGCCACCGCCGGACAGGGATCTCCAGCAGCACCCGCTCGCCGTCCGGGCCGACCTGCCGGCCGACGTCCCAGCCGTCGTACTTGCGCGCGAACGCCTCCACGACCGGGCTCGGGAATCCACTTCGGTGCACGTGGGCAGCGCCCTCCGCCACCACCGGCGCGTTGCCGTTCTCCAGAGCCAGGGACACCCGTGGGTCGGCCACGACGTTGCGGGCCTTCACGCTGCGGCTCTCGCAGCCGACCCAGAACGTCGCGGAGAGGTGGACGAACCAGACCGGCGTCAGGTGCGGGGACCCGTCGGGCCGCACCGTGCACAGCCAGACGTTCAGCTCTCGCGACAGTCGCTCCTGGAAGTCGGCCGGGGGGATCGAGGTAGTTTGGCTCACCGGCCCAGTGGATCACAAGGGGTACCGGTACGTGCGGCCCGCGCAGCGCCCCAGTCGTACAGGGCCTGCAACACCGGGGCCAGGCTGAGTCCTTCCTCGGTGAGCCGGTACTCGACATGAGGTGGTGTGGTCTCGTGGTCGTGCCGCAGGACGAGCCCGTCGACCTCCAACTCGCGCAGACGCTGGGTCAGCATCTTCTCGCTGATCCCCGGCATCCGGCGGCGCAGTTCGCCATAGCGGTGTACGCCCTCCTTGAGATGGGCCAGGATCACCGGTCGCCATTTTCCGCCGACAACGTCGACGGCGAGCTCCACCGGGCAGTGGTATCGCTTGGGCATCGTGGCCTCCATCGGCACGTACCAAATAGTGCGTACTTGATCATCGCCGCTGCGGGTGCTGAGCTGTAGCCATGGTGGTCGAGTACATCAGGTACCGCGTCCCGCAGGAACGGCTGGATGGTTTCGAGGCGGCGTACCAGCGGGCCGCTGGCGCGTTACGTGCCGCGCCGCAGTGTGTGGACTACGAGTTGAGCCGCTGCCTGGACGACCCCGCCAGCTACCTGCTGCGCATCACCTGGACATCGGCGGACGAGCACCTGAAAGGGTTTCGGGGTGGGCCGGTGTTCGGGCAGTTCTTCGCCGCGATCAAGCCGTACGTCGAGGACATCCAGGAGATGCGGCACTACGCCCGAACGTCGGTTGCCGGCAGTGGTGGTGCCGCGCCGCCGAGCCTGTACGAGTGGGCCGGCGGCACCGACGCGTTCATGAAGCTCTGCGATGCCTTCTACCGCCTGGTCCGCTCCGACGACCTGCTCGCGCCGATGTTCGCGCACATGGACCCCGACCACGCCCGGCATGTAGCGGTCTGGCTTGCCGAGGTCTTCGGCGGACCGGCCACCTACACGATGGAACGCGGCGGCTACCGCCACATGCTCGGCCAGCACCTGGGCAGGGCGATCAGCGAGGCGCAGCGCCGGCGGTGGGTCAACGTGATGATGGACGCTGCCGACGAGGTCGGCCTACCCGATGATCCTGAGTTTCGCGCCGCCTTCACGAGCTACCTCGAGTGGGGCACCCGGTTGGCGGTGGGCAATTCCCAACCGGACGCGGACCCGATCCGGCAGGCACCGGTCCCGCGCTGGGGCTGGGGGGTGGCCCCGCCCTTCCGGGGTTGACCCCGCCGAAACTCGGATGCGGTCGACTTGGCGCAGCCCTAGGCTCCCGCTCCGACGGCTGTCACGGCGTCCGGTCCGATGGGAGATGAGCGCAGCGATGACTGCACACCTGTTCGCGATCAGCTTCGACGCGAGCGAGCCCCTGCGGCTCGCGCAGTTCTGGTCCGGGCTCTTGGGGCGGGAGATCGTCGACGATCCCCACGACGGCGTCCTGCTGCTACCCGCCAACGACAACGGGTACCACATCCGCTTCGCTCCGGACCAGCAGCCGAAGGTGGTCCAGAATCGGATGCACTTCGATCTGACCAGCAGTTCGCTGGAGGATCAGCGGCAGACGGTGGCCAGGGCACTGGAGCTCGGTGCGCGGCACACCGACATCGGGCAGGGCCCGGAGATCGATCATGTCGTGCTCGCCGACCCCGAGGGCAACGAGTTCGACGTCATCGCACCGGGCAACAAGTTCCTCGCCGGCTGCGGCTTCGTCGGTGCGCTGGCCTGCGACGGGTCGCAGGCGGTCGGCTACTTCTGGAGTGCCGCGCTGGGCTGGCCGCTGGTCTGGGATCAGGACGAAGAGACCGCGATCCAGTCGCCGCGCGGCGGCACGAAGATCAGCTGGGGTGGCCCACCGCTGATGCCGAACGGCGGCAGGGACCGGGTGCGTTTCGACCTCGCCCCGCCTGTCGACGGCGACTGGCAGGCGGAGGTCGACCGTCTGCTCTCGCTCGGGGCGACCCGGGTCGACACCGACCAGGATGGGGCAGGCCGACTGGTACTGGCCGACCCCGATGGTCAGGAGTTCAGCCTGTTGACGTCCCGCTAGCCCGGCCGACGCCCACCCACCCGGCGGCGGTTGGACAACGGCGGCACCCGTCGGTCAGAGTGATCCGCCGTGAGATACCTGCGTACCGGTGGTCCCGCCGCGATCCGGCGACCCCGGCCCACCGACTCGGACGAGTTCATCGCCGCCGCGCGGCGCAGTCGGGACCTGCACCACCCCTGGTTGGCCGCGCCGGCCAACCCGGAGGAGTACGAGAACTATCTGCGCCGGATCCGTCGCCGCGACAGCGCCGGCTACCTGATCTGCGACCGGGCCAGCGGCGAGATCGCCGGCTACGTGAACATCAGCGGGATCGTGCTCGGCGCGCTGCGTGGTGGCTTCCTGGGGTACGCGGCGTTCCTGCCGTACAGCGGGACCGGGCACGCCTCGGCGGGCGTCGCCCTGGTGATCGACCACGCGTTCACCTCGGTCGGGTTGCACCGGCTGGAGGCGAACATCCAGCCGGGCAACGAGCCGTCTCGGCGGGTGGCCCGCAAGCTGGGTTTCCGGTTGGAGGGTTTCTCCCCGGACTACCTGTTCATCGACGGCGCCTGGCGCGATCACGAGCGTTGGGCGATCACCGCGCCAACCCCGGCCTGACCGTCGGCCGGCCGTGCCGTGCGGAAGGAGTACCGGACCTTTCACCCGGAGCGGGTGATGACACTCCGTGCCCTGCTTCCTACGGTGGGTGTCATGGCTGCCGTTCGCGCGACCCCTGCCAACCCCTTGCCCGGTCTGTCCGTCGCGGAGACGGACAGCGCCGACCAGCGCGCCATCCCGCCCGAGTTGGGCCCCGACTCGCTCGCGGTGCTCAGCGGGCCCACGTTTCTGTACTCCAACGCGTGCGGGGACGTGCCGACGGGCAGTATCGGTGGGCTCGTCCACCTGGACACTCGCCTGATCAGCGGTTGGAGCCTGACCGTCAACGGCGGCGAACTGCTGGTGCTGCGCGCCGAGACGATCGACCACTACTCGGCGCAGTACGTGCTCACCAATCCGGAGTTGCCCGGGCTGCCACCGAACGCCCTGGCCCTGCGGCGGTTGCGCTACGTCGGCGACGGGTTTCACGAGCGCGTGGAACTGGTCTCCTTCCGGCTGGAGCCGGTCCGGGTGGAGCTGCGGTTGGCCGTCGCCGCCGACTTCGCCGACCTGTTCGAGGTCAAGTCCAGGGTCCGGGACCGCTCCGCCGAGATCAGCCGTGACCACGCCGACGACGGGTCCGAGCTGTGCTTTTCCTACCAGCGCGGCGACTTCTCCGCGCAGACCCGGGTGTGCTGCGCGAAGCCAGCCGACCGTATCGAGGGTGACGACCTGGTCTGGGAGCTGGAGCTGAGCCCTCGCGAGGAGTGGAAGGTCGACCTGCACGTGCCACTCCCGCCCGGGATGGGGGTGGTCGAGCCGGTCCGGGGCGACATCGCCGACGTCATCCACGGCCGGGCAGACGACCCGCTGCGCCGGTGGCTGGAGGACCGGGCGGTGCTGCGCAGCGACAGCGCCGCGTTGGAGCGCACCGTGCGGCAGTCCCGCAACGACCTGGCGGCGTTGCGGCTCGACCTGGAGGTCAAGGGCCAGCGGATTCTGCTCCCCGGCGCCGGGCTGCCCTGGTTCCTCGCCGTCTTCGGCCGGGACACCCTGATCACCGCCTATCAGACCCTGGTCGCCGGGCCGGCGCTGGCGAAGGGCACGCTCCTCGCCCTGGCCCGGCTCCAGGGTGAGACGTGCGACGACTTCACCGACGAGGAGCCCGGCAAGATCCTGCACGAGGTGCGCAGCGGCGAGTTGACCCGCAGTGGCGAGAAACCGTTCGGGCCGTACTACGGCAGCGCTGACGCCACCCAACTCTGGTTGATCCTGCTCTCCGAGTACTGGCGCTGGACCGGCGACGACGACACCGTCCGGCACCTGCGGGACAACGCGGTGGCCGCGTTGCGCTGGATCGACGAGTACGGCGACCGGGACGGTGACGGCTACGTCGAGTACGCCACCCGCTCGCCCGAAGGGCTGGGCAACCAATGCTGGCGGGACTCCCCGGACGGCGTCTGCTTCGCCGACGGACGGATCCCCGTGCTCCCGCTGGCCACCTGCGACCTGCAGGGCTACACCTACGACGCCAAGATGCGGCTGGCCGAACTGTTCGACGGGCCGTTGGACAATCCCACGTTGGCGCGCCGGCTGCGCGACGAGGCCAACACCCTGCACGAGCGTTTCAACCAGGACTTCTGGATCGAGGAACGGGGCGGCTACTACGCGGTCGCCCTGGACGGCGACAAGAACCGCGTCGATTCCAAGACCTCGAACATGGGTCACCTGCTGTGGAGTGGAATCGTTCCGCCGGAGCGGGCCGACGCGGTGGTGCGACAACTCATGTCGCCGGAGATGTTCTCCGGTTGGGGCGTCCGCACGCTGTCCCGGGAGGAGCGGCTCTACAACGCCCTCGGCTACCACCTGGGCACGGTCTGGCCGCACGACAACTCGATCGCCGCGCTCGGCCTCGCCCGGTACGGCTACCGGGCCGAGTCGAACCGGATCAGCCTGGCGATGATCGAGGCGGCCGAGCAGTTCGGTCACCGGCTGCCGGAGGCGCTCAGCGGGTTCGATCGGGAGCGACTGCTCTTCGCCGTGCCGTTCCCGACCGCCTGCAGCCCGCAGGCCTGGGCGGCCGGCACGCCGCTGGCCCTGATCCGCGCCATGCTCGGCGTCAACCCGGTCGACGGCCGGCTGGTCCTCGATCCGGACGTGCCGTCGGAACTGGGCCGGATCACCGCCGAGCGGGTCCGGGCGTTCGGCCAACAGTGGGAGTTGGAGGCGGTGGGCCGCAGCGGCCACGTCCGGCTTCAGCCGAGCTGAGCACGGCTGGCGCGCAGGACGTTTGTCGCGGCCTTCGACGGGAAACGGCCCGCAATGACGAAACCTCGTGTGGTGATCGTGGGGGCCGGGTTCGCCGGTTACCACGCGGCGAAGACGTTGAGCCGGATCGCCCGGGACCGGGCCGAGATCGTGGTGCTGAACTCCACCGACTACTTCCTGTACCTGCCGCTGCTGCCCGAGGTGGCGGCCGGGGTGGTCGAGCCCAAACGGATCGCCGTGCCGCTGACCGGGACGCTCAAGGGCGTACGGGTGGTGGTCGGCGAGGCGGACCACGTCGACCTGCAGAACCGCTGGGTCGGCTTCACCCAGGCCGAGGGGGAGAAGAACCGGCTGGCGTACGACCGGCTCGTGCTCGCCGTGGGCAGCGTCAACAAGCTGCTGCCCATCCCTGGGGTGACCGAGTACGCGCACGGCTTCCGTGGCCTCCCCGAGGCCGTCTACCTGCATGATCACATCGTCCGGCAGCTCGAGCTGGCCGAGCAGGCCGAGGACCCGGCCGAGCAGCAGGCCCGGTCAACGTTCGTGGTGGTCGGGGCGGGCTACACCGGCACCGAGGTCGCGGCACACGGGCAGCTGTTCACCGACGCGTTGCACGCCCAGCGGCCCCGGCTCACCGTCCGGCCCCGCTGGATGCTGCTCGACGTGGCGTCCCGGGTGCTGCCGGAGTTGGACAAGCGGATGTCGGACACGTCGCACAAGGTGCTCAACCGGCGCGGGGTGGACGTGCGGATGGGTACCTCGGTGGCTGAGGCGACCTGCGACGGGGTGAAGCTCACCGACGGCGAGTACATCCCGACCTGCACCCTGGTGTGGTGTGTGGGGGTGCGCCCCGACCCGTTCGTCAACGAGCTGGGCCTGCGGACCGACCGGGGTCGACTGGTCACCGACGAGTTCCTCAACGTTCCCGGCTATCCGGAGGTGTACGCGTGCGGTGACGCCGCCGCGGTGCCCGACCTCGTCAATCCGGGCAAGGTGTGCGGGATGACCGCCCAGCACGCGCAGCGGCAGGGCAAGCGCGCGGCGTACAACATCGCCGCGTCGTACGGTTTCGGCCGCCGCAAGCCGTACAAGCACCACGACCTGGGCTGGGTCGTCGACCTGGGTGGCAAGGATGCGGCGGCGAACCCGTTGCAGGTCAACCTGGCCGGGTTGCCGGCCAAGGCGGTCACCCGGGCGTATCACCTGATGGCGATGCCGGGAAACCGCACGCGGGTCAGCGCCGACTGGGCGTTGGACGCCGCGTTGACCCGGTCCGCGGTCCAGTTGGGGCTGGTGCCGGCCAACGCGGTGCCGCTGGAGAGCACCACACCCGAGGTCGCGACCCGGTCCCGCTGAGCGGGCCGCCTGGTCGTCGCGGGGCAGGCCGGTGGCGGCACCGACCACATGCGCGACGGTCAGTCGGTGGTGCCGGCCGGTCGCGCGGACCGCGCAGCCGGGCCGGCCGGCGGGGCGGGCCGCAGCCGGCGCGGGCCGTACTCGCGCAGCAGGGTCTGGACGATGCCGGCGGCGGGGATGGCCAGCAGCGCGCCGAGCAAGCCGGCCAGCTCCGCCGCGAGCAGCACACTGACCAGCACCGTCAACGGGTTCAGCCGGACCGCGCGGGACAGGATCAGCGGCTGGAGCAGGTGGTTCTCCAGCTGTTGGTAGACAACGAAGAAGACCAGCACCACCACCCCGGCGGTGGGGGAGTGCAGGAAACCGGCACCGGCCGCGATCACCGCGCCGAGGGTCGCCCCGACCAGCGGTATCAGGTCGGCCACCGCCACCAGCAGGGCGATCACCGCCGCGAAGGGCACCCCGGTGAGGGTCAGCACCACGAAGGTCAACGCCCCGCAGATCACGCTGATCAGCAGGTTCCCGGTGAGATAGCCGGTGACGGTGCGCGACACCTCCCGGCCCACCCGGCGCAGCCGCTCGCCCTGACCGTCCCCGGCCGCCGCGAGCAGGCCGCTGGTGAGCCGCGGAGCCTCCAACACCATGAGGTACGCGAGCACGATGACCGTGACCAGCCCGGCGACCGACTCGACGACGCCACGCAGCACACCGACCGCGGGCTGGCGCAGCCGGCCGCCGAGGTCGCGTAGCTGCTCGGAGTGCTCGCTGACGTAGCGGCGTGCCCCGGTGCGCTCCAGCGCCTGCCCCACCGGGCCCTGTCCGGCGCGGGCCTCCCGCAGCAGCTCGGGTGCGCGGTCGGCGAAGCGGCCCAGCTCGCGGAACAGCGGAACCAGGATGAGCGCGGCCAGGATCGCCAGCAGTACGAACGCGGCGAGGAACACCAGCAGGGTGGCCAGCGCCCGACGCCGGACGAAGCGGCGTTGCAGCCGGTCGACGAGGGGTTTGAGCGCGACGGCGAAGAACGCGGCGACCACCGCCCAGACCAGCACCCGCCGGGTCGCGTACACGAAGCCCAGCGCGAGCGCTGTCGCCAGCACCAGACCGATCACGATCAGAGTCCGGCGGCCGGTCGCCCGATCGTCGACGTCGCTCATCCGGCGGGCCTTCCCCGCGCGCGCCGTCGGAAACCCGGCATTGCGGGCACAACGGCGATCAGTGGCGGGAGTTGTCGTCCGTGTCGGTGACGGGATGCGCGCCGGCGACGAACGTGTCGAGCGCGGCGGCGTGCAGCAGCCCGCCGGGCACCGGGTCGCGCAGGGCGGCCACCGCCAGCCGGGCCACCGGCAGCCCGCCGGGGCGGGAGGTCGCGGCCAGCACCAGGTTGCCGTACCTGCGGCCGCGCAACATCCGCCGGTCGCCGACCACGCACACGTCGGCGAAGACCGCCCGCAAGGTGGCCACCTGCACCCGGGTACCGACCAGCGGCGGCAGGTCGGTGACGTTGACCAGATACAACCCGTCGGGGCGCAGGACGCGGGCCACCTCGGCGGCGAACTCGACGGTGCGTACGTGCCGGGGCATCCGGGCCGCCCGGTAGATGTCGGCGATCACCAGGTCGTACCGGCCGTCCGGAGTGTCGGTCAGGGCGTCCCGGGCGTCGGCGACCTCCGCCCGTACCTCCGGCGGCAGCGGCGGCAACTCCCGGGCCACCAGCTCGACCACCGCCGCGTCCCGCTCGACGACCCGTTGCGAGGAGCCCGGCCGGGTCGCGGCCAGCCAGCGGGGCAACGTCAACGCGCCGCCACCCAAGTGCAGGACGTTCAGCGGGGCGCCGGCCGGGGCCGCCACCTCCACCGCCGAGGCGATCCGCCGGACGTACTCGAAGTGCAGGTGCCGGGGATCCTCGACATCCACGTACGACTGCTCGACCCCGGCGGACAGCAGTGTCCGCCCGGTCCGGCGGACCGGGTCGGCGACCAGTTCCAGCCGGTCGGCAGCGCGGTTCATGTCCGGCACGCTAGCCGAGCCCACCGTGCGCCCGGCACGCCGGACGGGCCGGCGGAGCGGGGTCGCCCCCGGTCCGCCGGCCCGACGGCGTCGTGGTGGCCGGTCAGCCGCCGGCCATCCCGGCCCCCACCTCGTCGATCGCGTCGTCGATCTGACGGGCGAGGTCCACGTCGAGCGCGGTGACCCCGTTGGCCTGGCTGGTCCGCACTGTCAACACGGCGGCGGTGTCGCCCGGACGCCCGATGCTCGGGCCGCGGCCGTTGTCCTGGCGCAGCCGGTCGAGCCGGGCGAGCACCCGGTCCAGGTTGTCGGGCGGCAGTGCGACCACCCGGTAGAGGCCCTGGCTGTCGCCGGACCAGTAGGGCAGGTCGTCCAGCGCAGCGCTGATCTCGTCGGCGTCCAGGGTGGGTGTGGTGGTGGAGGCGCCCACCAGGCCGCCGCCGGCCTCCGGCGGGTTCAGCAGGTCGCGCAACCCGTCGGGTACGTGCAACGACTCGACCAGGTCACCGTCCTGCTCGGCGAGCGCGGCGATCGTCGCCTCGGCCTGGTAACGGGCCTGCTCCGGGGTGTTACCGCTGATCCGGCCCACCTCGGCCAGGAAGCCGGGCAGGTCCTGGTGCCGTTCGATGCCGTCGACCGGCAGCACGTCGTGCAGCGACGCCGGCACCGCAGCGAGCAGCCGCTGCCGCTCGGCGGCCTCCAGGGCGAACGCGAGGACCAACACGGTCGCCTCGGTGCCCACCTTGGCGGTCTTGAAGTCGACCCCGGCGCGACGCCGGACCTC
Source organism: Micromonospora sp. CNZ322 (assembly GCF_007827755.1). NCBI lineage: Bacteria > Bacillati > Actinomycetota > Actinomycetes > Micromonosporales > Micromonosporaceae > Micromonospora > Micromonospora sp. CNZ322. The sequence goes on along the minus strand of NZ_VITD01000005.1, from coordinate 32,360 downwards.
GTCGACCAGGTCGTGGTAGCCCATGCTGTTCACACCGGCCGCGCCGCTCGCCGGGGACGGCTGCGGTCGCGGGTTGTCGGCGCTACCGACCGGCGGCGGTGCCGGCCCGCCGCGCGTGCTGTCCGACTTGTGCACTCCGGCCGCTGGTGGGCCGGCCCGCTTACCCGCATCGAGGCTCGTGAGCTGCTTGGACGCGCTCAGGCTGGCACCGATCTCGCTGGGCTGGCGATTCTGCTCCCGGGCCTGCCGGGCCAGTGCCCGGCGCCTCTGGTTGTCGCCCTCCATCTGCTTGCGCATGGTGGCATCCCTTCCGCTGGGGATCGTGGCTGCGCCAGTCGCCTTCCCGCCGTCCGGGAGAAGGAAACGGAGGCCGCCGGCCGGGTCGGACCGGCCTGCGCCACGCTTCATCCGGCGGGGGTGAGGGGCGCTCACCCGCACGGCCCGCACGATCGGGTCAGGACCGGAGTTCTTCCGAGGTACGCGGAAGGAAGGTCGTCATGAAGGAAGTTGTCGAGATCGTCCCCGCTCGACCCGGCTGGTACGCCCGCTGGCAGCTCGCACCCGAGGTCACCAGGTGTTACCCGGTGAGCCTGTGGGCGTTACTGGAGGAGGCCGACGGGACGGGCCGCGAGGTGATCGGGATGGACTGCATCGGTCAGTGGCCCGGCGCGGACGACAACGAGGCGGGTGGGCAGTTCGTCCGCTACCTGTACCAGACGCCCGATTCGGGGGAGCCCGAGGACGTGGACGCGACCCCGATCGGCGAGCTGCGTGAGGACGGCCCCCGACTCCAGCCGATGACGGCACCCTAGACATTCCTCCGGCCCCCGACCCCAGGTCCCAGGGTCGGGGGCCACCCCGTTCGGCTCGGGGGTGGCCTACGGATCAGCCGATGGCGCGCACGTCGTCGTCGTACGCCACGGCCAGCAACTCACTCAGGCCCGTGCGGTCCAGCATCCGCTGAAGCTGCGGGCTGACCCCGACCAGTCGGATCGCCCCGGCGGCCCGGTGCACCACCAGCAGCGCGCTGAGCCCGGAGGAGTCGCAGAGGGTCACCCCGGTCAGGTCGACCAGCACCGGGGCGTCGTCGTCGCACAGCTCGGCTGCCGCGGCGACCAGATCGGGCGCGGTGTCGTAGTCGAGTTCGCCGGCCAGCCGGAGTCGGACGTTCCCGGCGGCGAGCCGGGTTGTCTCGATGGTCAACAGCTGGTCGGGCATCCCACCATTTTCCTTGTCGAGCGACAAAACGCAAAGCGGAGGCGGCGAAGCGCCCCCGCGTCCCTCGTCCGACATCCCGCCGTGGCGGTGCCCCTCACATGTCGTGAGATGCCGCTTTCCGGGTTCCGGCGTAGGGTGGCTGGAGAGTTTTGACAGTGGACGCCGGTCCCGGCACGGGTTCGGTGAACGACAAGGAGTGAGGCTCAGCTGGTGACTGCTTCCGACGTCAGGGACTGGGACCCGGGCGACGGACGGCTCTCCACGCCGAGCACGACTCGACCCTCGGCGTGGTCCGCCGACGTTCGCCGCCCCACCGCGGCCCTGCCGCCGCTGGCCACCGACCGGGGGCAGGCCACGCCCGACTGGTTAGAGGTCGTCGAGCACTTCCGGGAAGGGCTGGTGGTCTGCGACGCCGATGGCGTCGTGCGGCACGTCAGCCCGGTGGCTGAGCGGTTGCTGCCCGAGGTGACGTCGGGCGAGCTGCTCAGCGCGGCCGGTGTGCCCGGGTTGAGCGAAGGCGTCCCCGGGAGCTTCACCCATCGCGGGCGCCGGCTCACCGCGCGCCAGGTGCCGCTCTCCGGTGACCGCTGCTGCTGGTACGTCGAGGACGTCACCGACAGCGTCGGCCGCGCCGACGCGCTGCTCGCCGAGCGGGCCCGCTCGGCATTCCTGGCCGTGGTCGGCGACAAGCTGGGCAACCCACTGCACCCCGACCGGGCGGCCGCCGCGGTCGTCCGACTCGCCGTGCCGACCCTGGCCGAGGTGGCGGTGCTGGTGATCGCGCCGAGGGCCGGGCGCGCCCGCTGGTGGCGGGCCTCCCGCACCGACGACGAGGTGCCGACGGTCGACAGCGGCGTGCTGGCCGGCGGCGAGCTGCCGACCGCCATCGCCGACGGGTTGACCGGGGCCGAGCCGCACGCGGTGGACTGGCTGGTCGAGCAGGCGGTCGACGCCGGTTGGCTGCCGGGACTGGCCGGCACCGACAGCGCCGTCCGGGTCGTCCCGCTGCCGGGCCGGGACGCGCCGGTCGGTGTGCTGCTGGTGGCCCGTCGCGCCACTCGCTGGTACGACGAGGACGACGTGGAGCTGGTCCGCGCGTTCGCGGCCCGCGCTGGCGCCGCGTTGACCACCGCGCTGCTCTACCGCGACCAGGCGGAAGTGGCCGACACCCTCCAGGCCAGCCTGGTGCCGGTCGAGCCGGTCGAGGCCGTCGGTGTGCAGTGGGGCACCGCGTACCGCCCCGCCCAGGCGGGGCTACGCATCGGCGGCGACTTCTACGGTTCGCACCGGCTCACCGACGGTGGTTCGGTGTTCTTCCTCGGCGACGTGTCGGGCAAGGGCGTCGAAGCCGCCGTCTTCACCGGCCAACTGCGCCAGTGCCTCCAGGCGCTGCACCGGTTGGAGTCGAACCCGGCGCGGTTGCTGCGGCTGCTCAACGACGCGTTGCTGGAGACGACCCAGGCGCACGGCCAGGGCCGCTTCGCCACGATCGTGCTGGGTGTGGCCCGCCCGGATCGCGACGGTGGCCTCACCCTCACCATGGCCGGCGGCGGGCACCTGCCACCGCTGGTGCTGCGCGCCTCCGGTGAGGTGGAGACGGTGCCGTTGCGCGGCATGCTGATCGGGGTGGTGCCCGACCCCCGTGTCGGGGAGGTGACCGTGCGGCTGGCGCCGGGCGAGACCTGTCTGCTCTACAGCGACGGCGTGACCGAGGCGCGGGGCGGCCGGCGCCGAGACGAGCAGTTCGGCCCCGAGCGGCTGGTCACGGCGCTGACCGGCTGCCAGCGGATGCCCGCGCAGGCCCTGGCCGAACGGGTCGAGCAGGTCACCTGCGACTGGTTGGCACAGGGCGACCACGATGACATCGCCGTGCTGGCGCTGCGGGCGGCCGGCCTGAGCGGGCGCGGGGCGCGGCACCTGCACTCGGTGCCCACCGGCATCGACCAGACAGAGGGGACTGAGGCGTGACCGCCGCCACGGCCACCACCGATCTCGGCGAGGCGTACTCCGGGTACCTGGACCACCTCGCCGACGCCGACGAGTACGCCGCGACCGACCTGGCGATCGGCCTGCTCGACGCGGGCTTCCCGGCGGAGCGGGTGCTGCTCGACCTGGTCGCGCCCGCTCAGGCTGAGGTGGGCGAGCGGTGGGCGCGCAACGAGTGGAGCGTCGCCCAGGAGCACGCGGCCACCCACATCAGCGAGCAGGTGGTGGCGGCGGTCTCCGCGCACGTCAAGGCGCGGCCGACCGGCGGCCGGGTCGTGGTCGCCTGCATGGACGGCGAGTGGCACGCGCTACCACCCCGGCTGGTGGCCGAGGTGCTGCGGTTACGCGGGTGGCAGGTGACCTTCCTGGGCGCCAGCGTCCCCGCGGCGCACCTCGTGTCGTACCTGCACCGCTACGACGCGCACGCGGTCGCGCTGGCGTGCGCGCTGCCGATGCGCCTGCCGTACGCCCACCGGATGATCGAGGCCTGCCGCCGCTCGGACGTGCCGGTGGTGGTCGGCGGGCGTGGGTTCGGCACGGATGGCCGGTGGGCGCGCCGGCTCGGGGCGGCCTGGGCGCCGGACGCGCCCTCGGCGGCCGAGCTGATCGCCGACGAGCGGGCGCTACGCGGGGCGCCGCCGGCGCGGCTGGCCCACCTTGCTGACGACGAGTACGCCAGCCTGGCGCGCCGTCGCGGTGAGCTGATCGACAGCGCGTTGGCGGAGCTGCGGGAGCGGGTGCCGGCGGCGCGGGCGTACACCGCCGCGCAGCTCGACGCGACAGTGAGCGACCTGGGCCACATTGTGGACTTCCTGGCCGCGGCGGTCTACGTCGACGACTCCTCGTTGTTCACGGAGTTCGTGGAGTGGCTTTCGGGGATTCTGGGCAGTCGTGGGGTGCCCGCCGGGGCGGTCGTCCTGCCGCTGGAGCACTACGCCGCCGCATTGCGGGACTTCCCCCGGGCGGCGCGGGCGCTGGCGCTGGGATGCGCGGCGCTGCCCGCCACCGCCCGCTGACCGACCCGCCGGTGGCACCCGGATGGATCACCGCGCTCGGCGGCGGACGAGGCAGCTCTGCGTATACTTGCCGGACTGCAAACGTCCCACCCGAGGGTGGAGCGAGGGGGAGAACGGTGACGTTCAGCGTCAACTACGTCGAGCGCGACGGTGGTGGCGCCTGCCTGCGGCTCGTGGGCGAGCTGGACCTGAGCACCGCCCCCGAGCTGACCGCCGCGATAGACCAGCTCACCGCGGCGGGCGAGACCCGGGTGCTGCTCGACCTGTCCGGCCTCACGTTCTGCGACTCCACCGGAATGGCCGTGTTCGTCCGGGGCGACAATCGGGCGGCGGCCGACGGGGGGTGGCTCCGGCTCACCGGCGCCCACGGGAGGGTCGAGCGGGTGCTGCGCGTCACCGGCCTCGCCGACGTGTTGCGCTACGAACCGGAGTCGGTCGACCCCGCGTCCCGCAGTGCTTCATGATGGGCTAGATTTCCCCGCCAGCATTTCCCCCGCCAACGCGGTGACCGTCAGGGTCCCGTCCCCGCCGACTTCGAGGCAGGTAGTGATGGGCGTAGACAGCCCGCAGCCGGTACGCATCCTGGTGGTCGACGACGACCCGGGTGATGTGCTGATGATCGAGGAGGCGCTGGCGGACTCCGACGTCGACAAGATCATCGACGTCGTGAGCGACGGCGAGGAGGCGATGGAGTTTCTCCGCGCCGAGGGCCGGCACGAGCAGGCCCGCCGACCGGACGTGATCCTGCTGGATCTGAACATGCCGCGGATGGACGGTCGGCAGGTGCTCGGGGCGGTCAAGCAGGACGAGGATCTGCGGACCATCCCGATCGTCGTGCTGACCACCTCGAACGCCGACACCGACATCGTCGGCAGTTACACGTTGCAGGCCAACGCGTACGTCACCAAGCCGATCGACCTGGACGACTTCAACGACGTGGTTCGCCGCATCGACGAGTTCTTCGGCCGGGTCGTCGTGCTGCCCAAGCGCACCTGAGGCCCGCGCCACCCGCGCGCATGCTGAACATTTTTCCCGAACCCCCTCGGCGTGCGCGGTCGCGGCCGAGGATCCAGGTGGGGAAGTAACAGCAGCTGCCTGGGGGGCGACAGTATGAGGTTCTCCGTCGTTGAGACCGGTTACGACCAGCGACAGGTGGATTACTGCCTGGACGAGTTGGGAATCCGGCTGTCCCGGCTCGCGGCGCGGGCCGAGGGCGCGGCCGGGGCGGCCCGGGAGTGGGACGAGATCCGCCAGGAGGCAGCCTGGCTCAGTGGGCTCCTGCAGCGACTCGATCTGGGCGACGTCGCCGCCCCCCGGTACGCCGGTGAGGCGGTGCGGCGCGAGGCCGCCGAGATTCGGGCCCAGGCCCGCGCCGAGCTGGACGAGGCCCGCGAGGAGGCCCGACGGGTGCGGGAGCGGGCGTACGCGGAGGCCGTGCAGGCCCGACGTGACTTCGAGGCGGCGCTGGACGCTCGCCGACGGCGCGAGGTGCGGGTGGACGAGATCCTCAGTCAGGTGACGGTCGACCAGGTGCCCGCCGACACTCCCACCGCAGCCGCCGGGGTGCCGGGCAGCCGGGTCGGGGTCGGCGGCGCGGACGCGGGCGCGGAGCCACCGCCGGGCCGTCGCTGAGACGCGCGGGCGTGGTGCCCTTCTGGCTCAGGCGGTGAGCGCCGCCGCGACGGTGGTCGCCCGGTCCTCGTGCTGGGCGTACGCGTCGGGGTAGGCGGAGATCTGCACGGCCTGGGCGGCGGCGGTGACGCTCATGTCCTGCCAGCCGGGGATCTCGTTGAGCGCCGTGTAGAAGGCCCGCGCGGCGTACGACGGGCGCATCAGCTGGGCCACAGTGCCCCAGCCGCTGCTGGGCCGCTGCTGGAACAGCCCGACCGAGTCGTGGTCGGAGCCGCTGCCCTGGTTCGGGTACTCCGCCGACTCCGGCAGGACGTCGCTGGCCAGGTTGTAGAGGTTGCTCTCCTGCATGGCGGTGGACAGCGCCACCACCAGGGCGCGGCGCGGCATTTTCATCTCCAGGCCGACGTCCACGATGATCTTCGCGTTGTCCATCTGTGCCTGGTCGAGGCCGGCGACCGGCCGGGGGCGGCGGGGCTTGACCGGCTTCTTGGGCGCCTTGCGGACGGCGGTGGGAGTGGGCGTGGGCTTCGCCGTCGGGCTGGGCAGGATTCGGGCGGGGGCGGCGTCGCGATCCAGTGACCGGGAGGCGCGCTCGTCGGCGATGGCGGCGCGGTCGGCCACCGCCTCGGCGAGCGGCTCGACCGTACGGGGGGTGTCGTCGTTGCCTCGCGCGGTCGCGACCGCGACGAGGCTGAGGCAGCAGGTGACACCGGTGGCCAGCGCCACCCGGACCGGGGTCGAGCGCAGCAGGGCACGCCGCGACTGGTCGGGAGCGCGGTGACGGCCGATCGTCCGTTCGGTTGATGCGGCGTCGTCCGAGGGGGTGCTCGGGCGCGCGTCGGTCAGCTTCTGGGCGGAGGGGTCGTCGGGATGCACCTGACGAGGCTAAAGAGCTGAATGCCCGATGCCATCAGCCCGTACGGTGGCATGCGCCACAATTTGCCCTGATCATGGCGACTTTATTGGGCAAAACGCGAGCGAAGTAGATCAACCTCGCGGATCACTCCAGACGGTTATTCCCGACTTGCCGGGTGAATGCGGTCGCCCCGCCACTCCGCCGGCCGCACCTCCGGCAAACTTCATGACTGAGCCGAACAGCCGAGCCATGCCTCCACCAACCAGCCCCCGTACCCCCCACCTACGGCGATCTTGCGCTTGCTGTCGCGACATAGGGGACAGGCCCCTCATATCGACGACCGAAAGTGCAAGATCGGCGCGATGGGGTGTGCGTGGAGTCAGTGTCGGCCGTTCTCGGCTGGGGTGACGGTCAGGCGGTGTCGGCTGGCGTCGCCGCTGGAGAACGGCCAGAGCCGGTCGGCGTACTCGACCAGGTCGGCCAGTTGATCTCGGCTCAGCCCGGCTGAGGAGATCTCCGCGTGCACGTCGGCCCGGTATCGGCCGTCGTTGTCCCGTCCCAGCTTCGCCTCCGCGCGGACCTGCACGGTGTGCGCCTCGTCGGTGATCTCCCCGGCCACCTCCACCGCCGCATGATGCAGGCAGGAGGCGAAGGCCGCGGCCAGCAACTGTTCCGGGGTCAGCCCGGTGCAGTGCGGCGCCAGCGGTGAGGCCAGCGCGGTGGAGAGCCCGCCATCGTCGGTGCGTACGTGACCGCCCTCGGCGGTCGCTGTGGCCTCACGCAGCCAGGAACTCTGATCCGGCATCGCGTTTCTCCCGTCGCTCACCAGGCCGGCTACCCCTTCGCCGCCCAGCGAAACGCCGCCTGTCGTCCGGTCAGCGCCCGGCGGGCAGGTGCTGCTCGTCCACCAGCACCACCGCCTCGGTGGCCTCCGCGGCGGCCCGTTCGGTCCACGGCGACGTCGGGGCCGGCCGGCGGGTCGTCGGGATCGTCATCGGCACGTACACCCGGGCGTCCACCGCCTCGGCCAGCAGCAGCGCGGCGACCAGGCTGGTCGGACGCTGCTCGGGGTCGTCGGCGAGGCAGGAGTGGCACAGCTCGGCGACCTCCGGCGGGAGCCCGGCGATGTCGGGCAGCGGCTCCGGTGGCCGGCGGCGGCGGACGAGCAGCAGTTCGCTGGCGGTCGCCGCGCGGTAAGGCAGGCGGGCGGTGAGGCTGTAGTAGAGCAGCACGCCGAGGGCGTACATGTCGGCGGCGGGGGTGGCCGGTGCCTCGTCCAGCTGTTCGGGCGCCAGGTACGCCGGGGTCCCCAGCACCATCCCGGTCGGCATCGGGTCCGGCGCGCCGGCGGCAATGGCGATGCCGAAGTCGAGCACCTTCACCCCGGCCGGGGTGAGCATGACGTTGGCCGGCTTGACGTCCCGGTGCACGATGCCCTCGGCGTGCGCGGCGGCCAGCGCCGCGGCGACCTCCGCGCAGACCCGCACCGCGATCTGCCAGTCCAGCGGCCCGGCGCGCAGGTGCACGGCGAGCGTCTCACCCTCGGCCAGCTCCATGACGATGTAGGGCACCGGTCGGCCGGGCCACGTCGAGGAGGTGCCGAAGTCGTGCACGCTGGCCACGTTGGGGTGTTCCAGCCGGGCCGCCGACCGGGCCTCGGCCCGGATCCGGTCCACCGGGCCGTCCCGATCGTCGCGGCCGGGCGAGAGGAGCTTCACCGCGACCGGCCGGTCCAGTACCTGGTCGTAGGCCCGCCACACCTCGGACATCCCGCCCACACCGATGCGCTGTTCGAGCCGGTACCGCCCGTCCAGCATCCGCATCGACCGCTCCTCGTCCTCGCCCCGCCGACGGCGGGTGCTGAGGTGCCGGTACCCGAGCGCCGAGCTGGGCAAACCGGAGCCCGATTCGGTGCGGACGGCCCCGCGCACCTCGCTGCGCCACGGCGGTGGGTGCGGTAGCTTGCGAGCCAGAGCCGGTGTCACCGATTGTGCCGGCACGGTCACCCGAGGGGACGCCGCGATGAGCGAGGTCACCGTACGCTTCGTCGGCGGGCCCGCGGACGGCCTGGTCCGGCTGCTGCCGGCCGGGTCGGACGGCGCCCCACCCCAACGTTGGATCATGCGGCACCCGGACGGCACGGGCCCGGTGCAGCCCGGCCCCGACCACCTTTACGAACGCGACCGGCCCGACGAGGCCGGCGGCTGGAGCATGCGGTTCGTGCGCACCGACGCGTACGGGGTGTCCGAGTGACCACGAGGCGGGGCTGACCGGTGGTGTCGCCGGCGTCGCGTCGGCCCGGCCGCACAGCTCGCGCACAGCTTCCGCAGGGGCGCGGCACAGGCGTCGCGTCCACCATGGGGCCCATGGTCATGAACGGGCAGGCCGCGCCGAGCCGGATCGAGCTGCGTCGCCCCGACGGTGAACCCGTCCGGGTGCTGGTGGTCGACGACGAACCCACGCTCACCGACCTGCTGTCGATGGCCCTGCGCTACGAGGGTTGGCAGGTCCGCACCGCCGGCAACGGCATGGCGGCGTTGAGCACCGCCCGGCAGTTCCAGCCGGACGCCGTGGTGCTCGACGTGATGCTGCCCGACCTGGACGGCTTCCAGGTGCTGCGCCGGCTGCGCGAGCACGCCCCCACCGTGCCCGTGCTCTTCCTGACCGCGCGCGACGCGGTCGAGGAACGCATCGCCGGGTTGACCGTCGGCGGCGACGACTACGTCACCAAACCGTTCAGCCTGGAGGAGGTGATCGCCCGGCTGCGCGCGCTGCTGCGCCGTTCCGGGCTGGCGATCGCCGCCCGGGAGGAGGCGGTGCTGACCGTCGGTGACCTCAGCCTCGACGAGGACAGCCACGAGGTCCGCCGGTCCGGCCAGCTCGTCACCCTCACCGCGACCGAGTTCGAGCTGCTGCGTTACCTGATGCGCAACCCGCGCCGGGTGCTCAGCAAGGCGCAGATCCTCGACCGGGTGTGGAACTACGACTTCGGTGGCCAGGCCAACGTGGTGGAGCTGTACATCTCGTACCTGCGCAAGAAGATCGACGCCGGCCGGGCGCCGATGATCCACACGCTGCGCGGCGCGGGTTATGTACTCAAACCCGCCGAGTAGACGCCGCCCGCTGCGCGCCGCCCGAGGGTGGCTGGCTGGGCGCTCCCTGCGTACCCGACTGGTGTTCGCCCTGCTCGCGCTGCTGGCGTTGGTCAGCGTCGCGATCGGTGGCCTGACCACTGTGGCGCTGCGGCACTTCCTGATCGACCGGCTCGACGCCCAGTTGGCCCCCGCGACGGCCATGCGGGGCGACCGTCCGGGACGGCCGGCCTTCCCCGGCAACGGACCGGGTATCCCGCCCGGGTTGCCGTCCGGCGCTGTCGTCGCCGAGATCAACGACGGCCGGGTGGCCAGCGCCCGGACCCTTACCAACAGCGCCTCCAGCGCCGATCCGTTCCCCGACGAGCAGTCCGTCCCGGTGGGGGAGGTCACCGCGCTGGCGGACCTGCCGGTCGACGCCCGACCGCGCACCGTCGACCTCGGCGATCGCGGTGACTACCGGGCCGTGGCCCGGCAGTACTGGGACGGCCGGGTACGCGTCGTCGCGATCCCCCTCTCCGGCGTCCAGGAGACCATCTGGGCGCTGGTCGCCGCGCAGGCCGGGGTGGCCGCGGTCGGGCTGCTGCTCGCCGGTGTGGCGGGCGCGCTGATAGTGCGGGCGGCCCTGCGACCGCTCAACCGGGTGGCCGCCACCGCCACCCGCGTCACCGAACTGCCCCTGGACCGGGGGGAGGTGGCGCTCGCCGTCCGGGTCCCGGCCGCCGACACCGACCCGCGCACCGAGGTCGGTCAGGTCGGCGCGGCGCTGAACCGGATGCTGGGCCACGTCGCCGACGCGCTCTCCGCCCGGCAGGCCAGCGAGACCCGGGTACGCCAGTTCGTCGCCGACGCCAGCCACGAGCTGCGGACGCCTCTCGCGGCGATTCGCGGCTATGCCGAGGTGGCCCGGCGTGGCCGTGACGAGGTTCCCGCCGACGTGGCGCACGCGCTGCGCCGGGTGGAGTCGGAGAGCACCAGGATGACCAGCCTCGTCGACGACCTGCTGCTGCTGGCCCGCCTCGACACCGGCCGGCCGCTCGTGGTCGAACCGGTGGACCTGACCGCCCTGGTGGTGGACGCGGTCAGTGACGCGCACGTCGCCGGCCCCGAACACCGCTGGCAGCTCGAACTGCCCGAGGTGGCGATCCGGGTGCCGGGCGACGCCGCCCGGCTGCACCAGGTGGTCGCGAACCTGCTCACCAACGCCCGGGTGCACACCCCGCCCGGCAGCACTGTCACCACCACACTGGCCGTCGACACCGCCAGCGCCGTGCTGACCGTCGCGGACGACGGGCCGGGGGTGCCGGCGGAGCTGCAACCGGAGATGTTCGAGCGGTTCGCCCGGGGCGACAGCTCCCGATCCCGAGCGCGCGGCAGCACCGGCCTCGGTCTCGCGATCGTCGCGGCGGTGGTGGAGGCCCACCACGGCACGGTCGGGGTGGACAGCCGTCCAGGTCGGACAATGTTCACCGTCCGGCTGCCGAATCCCACAGCTGACGCATAGTCGGCGCACGGGGTCGCGCCAGCCCGGCCGTCGAGGCTGGCGCGCATGGACAGAACAAAGACCCTGCTGACGGCACCCGCCGCACCCGAGCCGCCGCCGGCCGCCCGCCCCGACCGGCACTCGCCGCCGACGCGCCGCTCGCCGGCCTGGGCCCGGCCCGCGCTGGCGATCCTGCTGCTCGCCACCGGCCTGCTCTACCTGTGGGGCCTGGGCGCGTCCGACTGGGCGAACTCGTTCTACGCGGCGGCCGTGCAGGCCGGCTCCGCGTCGACATCGTCGCCACCGCCCTGGCCGACCTGCGCGGCGTGGGCCGGCTGGTCCGGGCGCTGCTGACCGGCGCACTGCCCCTGGCCGACCTGCGCGCACAGCTCGGCCGGACGCCGCTCACCGCGCCGCGCGCACAGCCCGGTCAGGCGCGGCCCAGTCAGGTGCTGCCCGGTCAGGCGCTGCCGGGGCAGGTGCCGGTCGGGTTGCCTTGCTGGCCTTCGCCCTCGGTCTGGCGTTGACCAGTGGCGCCTTGGCCGCGCTGCACGTCGTCACGGTCGTGCCGGCTCGGCCGGTGGAGTTGGCCGTGCTGGTGGCCGCGAACCTGGCCGCCACGGTGCTGCGGTTCGTGCTGCTGCGCCTGGGCATGCACCACCGCCGCACCTGAGTCACCGGTCAGCCGGCGGCGGCCTCGCGGACCAGCCGGCGTGCCTCGTCCCGGGGCACGCCGGTGGCTCGCAGGAGGTCGTTGGCGGCGGTACGCAGCTGGGAGACCACGATCGTCCCGGAGAAGCCGAGGTCCTGCCGGCACGCCACGCCCGCCTCCCGGACCGCGTGCAGCACCCGCTCCCGGGCCTGCACCGGCTCCTGCCCGGCGACGAACTCCCGGTGCAGTAGCCGGACCGCCTCACCGAGGTGCTCCACCGCCGCGGGCAGGGCCGCCGGCACCGGTTCCTCGTCGCGAAGGGCGGTGCCGATCCGACGGACCAGACCCCGGCTGTTGCGGAAGGCCCGTTCCATGTGCGTCACCCCGCGCCGGTACGCGGCGATCGCCCGGCGTCGTCGCCAGCGCACCGGGGAGAGCCGGACCACCTCGTCGGCGGCGGTCGTCACGGCGACGAGCTGTCGCAGTTGCGAGTCGGCGTCGCGCATCCGGTCCAGTACCGCCCGCGCGCGGTCCCCGTCCGCCTCGGCCAGCGCCTCCGCGGAGGCGGTCATCTCCCGAGCGAACAGGTCCAGGGCGGGCTCGGCGGAGCGGCGCACCATCCGCATCGGGTTGAGGGGCAGCAGGACGAGCATCACGAACAGTCCTGCGGCCCCGCCGACCAGCGCGTTGACAGTTCGGGGCAGTTCCAGGTCCGGCGCGGTCGGGGTCAGCGTGGCGATGAGCACGGCGGTACCACCGGCCTGGGTCATCAGCGCGCCGGTGCCGCGTACCAGCACCGACGCCGCGATCGCCAGGAAGACGATCACACCGGTCTGCCACGGGCCGGTGCCGAACAGGCTGATCAGCAGGTCACCCACGCCGATGCCGAGCACCACCCCGGCGACCAGCTCCAGGGCGCGGTGAGTACGTTTGCCCAGCGACGCCGCGATGACGCCGACCGCCGCGGCCGGCGCGAACGTCGGCTCCGGGTTACCGAGCAGCTCGCTGGCCACCAGCCAGGCCAGGGCGGCGGCCAGGCCGGCCTGGAGCGCCACGATCAGGTAGAGCCGGATCCGCTGACCGCTCTGCCGGCCGGCCCGCCCGACGCGTGCCCGCAGGTTGCCCGCCGTCGCTCGCGCCCCGCTCGCCCCGGCCATTGGCTTCATGGCGGGGGGTACCCGGCCCGGCCCACGAGCGAACCTGCGCCGAACGGTTACGCCGGGTACGCCATGGCCGCGGCGAGAGCGACGACCCCCGGCAGCCGGGTGTCCTGGCGCAGGAACTGCACCACCACCGGCACCGTGGAGCGCAACACACAGCCGTACGGTCGGTCGAGCCGTACCGCTTCCGGGTCGATCAGGTCGTTCAGCCGAACATGTCGTACCCGGTGGGCGTCGACGGTGATGGCGTACGGGCCGACCGGCTCGGTGTCCTCGTAGTAGAGGTGCAGCTCGGCGTCGGCGCGGGTGCCGGTGGCGTTGAGGACGCAGATCTGGTCGAAGCTCGTGAACTCGGGTTCGGGCCCGTTGCTGGGGAACGGGATGTGCCCGCCCGGAACGACCCACACGCGGGCGCCGATCTCGGTCATCGGCTCTCCTCCAGCAGCCGGGCGAGGTCGGGGCTGAGGAACACCCCGTCCGGGTCGAGTCGGCGGCGGGCTTCCCGGAAGTCGTCCCAGCGCGGATAGAGGGGCCGCAGGTCACCGGCGGTCAACCAGTGCTTCTTGCCCCAGTGCGGCCGGCCACCGTACTGCCGGAAGACCGCCTCCATGTCCCGGAAGTAGTCCTCGTACGGCAGCGAGGTGTTCTGCAGGCAGGCGATGGTCGTGGTCGGCCGGCCGTACGCGTTGCTCAACCAGATGTCGTCGGCGGCGATGCTGCGCACCAGTACGCGCCAGCCGACAACAGTGCGGTGCCGTTGCAGGATCCGCCGCCGGACCTCGGCGAAGCAGGCGGGGAACGCCTCCGACGGCAACATGTACTCGATCTCCTCGAACCGCAGGTCCCGCTCCTGCGGGATGGTGCGGTGGATCGGACCGGACCGGATCTCGCGGGGTGCGCCCCACGGGCCGGAGTCCGGCACCCGCGGCGCGGCCCACACCCGCACGTCGGGGCCCCCTTCGGTGCGGTTCAGGGTGCGGATCTGGGTCTGGTCGCTGCGCGGGTACCAGTAGAAGTCCATGTTGCGGTTGGTGTGCTGGAGTTCGGCGAGGTGGTCGAGGGTCCAGTCGACGTGCGCGCACCACGCCCGGCGGTGCAACTCGTAGTGCGGTTGCACGTCCAGGGTGACCTGGGTGACCACCCCGAGAGCACCCAGCGACAGCTGGGCCGCCGGGAGCAGGTCCGCGTTGTCGTCGGCCGAGATGTCGAGAACCTCGCCGGTCCCGGTGACCAGGCGAACGCCGGTCACCTGGGTGCACAGGTTGCCGAAACCGATGCCGGTGCCGTGCGTGCCGGTGGCGGTCGCGCCGGCTATCGACTGGTAGTCCACGTCGCCGAGGTTGTCCATGGCCAGCCCGGCGTCGTACAAACCCTCACCGAGGGCCTTGAGCTTGGTGCCCGCCCACACCCGCGCCCGATCGGCGTCCTCGGTGATGACACCGGCCAGCCGATCCACGCTGAGCAGGATGTCGTCGGTGCGCGCCAGTGGGCTCGACGAGTGGCCGGATCCCACCGGGCGGATCGTCCGACCGTCCTGTCGTGCCCGCGTCACCAGCTCCCGTACCGCGTCCTCGTCGGCCGGCTCGGCCAACTCCCTCGGGGTGAACGAGAGACTGCCGGACCAGTTGACGAACTGCCGCATCCGGCGGACTACCCATCGGGGCGACCGGTAGTCGCGTTTCCGTCCCGGCCCGCCGGGTAAGGAGGCGCGTGCCGTCCTTCGGCTTTGTGAACACGCCGCCGATCGACTCGTACGCGTTCCTCTCCGACACCCACACCGGAGCGTTCGTCGGGGCGGACGGCACGGTCGAGTGGTTCTGCGTGCCGCACTTCGACGGCGACGCGGTCTTCGCGCGGCTGCTGGACCGTCGCGTCGGTGGCGCGTTCACCCTCTCCGTCGCCGCTGACGCCGCGCCGGTCCGCCGGTACCTGCCCGGCACCCTGGTCGTGGAGAGCGTGTACCGCGCCGCCGGTGGCAGCGCGGTCGGTCAGGACTTCCTCGCCGTACAGGCCGGTGATGCCGCACAGCCGTTCCGCGCGGACAAGCTGCTGGTGCGCCGCCTACACGTGCGTGCCGGGTCGGTGCGGGTGCGTGTCGAGGTGACGCCGCGCCCGGGGTACGGCTCGCGTCCGGCCGAGTGGCACCGCGACGACGATCAGTGGGTGGCCGGCGACGCCGGGCTGCGGCTGGTCTCGGAGCTGCCGTTCCGCGTCGACGGTGCGACCGCACGGGCCGAGGCGGTGCTGCACGAGGGGCAGACGGTCGACGTGCTGCTCGGCTACGGCCCGGGCCGCATCGACGCGGTCGACCCAACCGACCTGCTGAAGCAGACCTGCCGCGTCTGGCGGGAGTGGTCGGACCGCGCCGACTACACCGGCTACGGCCGCGAGCAGGTGCGGCACAGCGCGGCCGTCCTGCGGGGCTTGTCCTTCGACGAGACCGGCGCGTTGCTCGCCGCGCCCACCTCCTCGCTGCCCGAGGAGATCGGCGGGGTGCGCAACTGGGACTACCGCTACACCTGGCACCGCGACGCCGCGTTGCTGCTGCTCGCCCTGTTCCGGTTGGGTCACGCCGAGGAGGGCCGTCGCTACCTGCACTTTCTGCTCACCACGTGCGGCGGGGCGGGCGACGTCCTCAGCCCACTCGTCGGGATCCACGGGGTGACCCGCGAGGAGGAGATCCTCGATCACCTCGACGGGTACGTCGGCTCGCGGCCGGTGCGCATCGGCAACGAGGCCGCCCACCAGCTCCAGTTCGACACGTACGGGCACGTGCTCGACGCCGCGCTGTCGTACCAGCAGCTCACCGGAGAGTTGACCGGCACGCAGTGGCAGGTGCTGCGCCGGCACGTCGATACCATGGCCGCCCGGTGGCGGGAGCCGGACCATGGCATCTGGGAAATCCGGGGGCCACTGCGGCACTACGTCAACTCGAAGATGATGGCCTGGGTCTGCCTCGACCGGGGTGTCCGCCTCGCCGACCTGGTCGGGGACCACGACGCACCGATCGAGCGGTGGCGCGGCGAACGCGACGCCGTCCATGCCGAGGTCCTTGAGCGTGGGTTTGACCGTGGCGTCGGCAGCTTCGTGCTGGCGTACGACTCGACCGAACTCGACGCGTCGTTGCTCCGGATGCCCCTGGTCGGGTTCCTCGCCGGTGGCGATCCGCTGGTGGTGGCCACCATCGACAGCATCCGGCGGGATCTCGCCATCGCCCCGGCGCTCATCTGCCGGTACACGGCCGACGACGGGTTGCCCGGCGAGGAGGGCGCGTTCCTGCTCTGCTCCTTCGAGCTGGTCTCCGCCCTGGTCCTGGCCGGGCGACGCGAGCAGGCTGCCGAGCTGTTCGACCGGCTCCGCGCGTACGCCGGGCCGCTCGGCCTGTACGCCGAACAGCTCGACGGCGACGGCACCGCGCTGGGAAACTACCCGCAGGCCTTCACCCACCTAGCGTTGATCGAGGCGGCGCTGAACCTCGATGGCGCTGGCGACCGCGACGCGTTGCACGCGTGGGCGGAGCGAACCGCGCGACAGGGAACGGCCGGCGGCTGACTGGTCAGCCGACCAGCACCTCGGTGAGGACCTCGACGACGCGTCGGGTGTGCCGCCCGTCGGGGTCCTCGTCGGGGTTCAGGTCGGTCACGCTCATCCCGAGCAGCCGATCGGCGCGGGCCAACGGCGTGACCAGCGCGATCAGATCCGCCCAGCGCGGCCCGTCCGGCTCGGGGTAGGTCACCGCGGGCAGGTCTCGCGGGTCCACCACGTCCAGGTCGAGGTGCAGCCAGGCCGGTCCGTCCCCGTCGGCGGCGAGACTCGCGCCGACCGTCGCCGCGCCCCGGCGCCGCAACTCGGCGGCGTTGATCTGCCGGATCGCCGGGTCGATCCGGGCCGCCTCGACCCGGCTGCTCTCGTCGGTGGCCGGGCGGTGCCCGAGCAGGTGGACGCGGCCGGGCTCGATCAGCGCGCCGCCGGGGCCGACAGCGGCGGCGGGGCCGTGCCCGGTGACCACCGAGAGATCCATGTCGGCGGCCTCACCGGTCGGTGAGGTCGTGCCGTCGAGGAAATCCGGGTGGGCGTCGACGAACCACAGGTCGGTCGCCGAGGGCAGGGCCCGGCAGACGCCGGGCAGGATCGCGCAGTCGCCGCCGAGCACAAGTGGCCGGTGGCCGTCCGCGATCAACGCGCCGATCCGCGCGGCGATGGCGCCGCCGGCCCGGACCAGGCCCGCCGCGCCGATCACCCCGCTGTCCGGGTCGCGGTTCGGGTCGCGCAACCGTGCCTCGTCGATCTGCCCGTCGTCGTCGGCGGCCAGGGCCTCGCGCAGGCCGGCGCGGCGCAGCGCGGCCGGGGCCCGCTCCTCGCCGCGCCCGGCTCCGGAGGAGTCCAGCGGCGCGTCCACGATCATCCAGGGCACGTCCGCAGCGTACCGGCGTGGACGGCCGTCCCGGCCGCATTCTGTGGTGCGGCTGGGAGTACGCCGATGTGCCCGCGACAGCGACGACGACCGGCGTACGGTGAGGGACAAGTCCGGCTTTCTGGGTCAAAAGCCTCATCGGTGTACGCCCTGGGACGCCGGTGTCGAGGCGGCGAGGGCAAGGAGCGATCGGTGGAACATCTGGCCTACCTGGACGCGGGGTCCGGCAGCCTGATCGTGCAGGCGGTCGTCGGTGGGGTGGCTGGCGCCGCGGTCGCCGCGAAACTCTACTGGCGACGGCTGGTCGACCGGTTCCGCCGGCAACCCACCGACCAGCGCTGAGCGGGCCAACCCCGACGATGGCGATCTCACCCACCGAGGTACGGCCGGAGCCGGCCTCCTTCCGCGACCCCGCCAACCGGGTCTTCCACGTCGGCGACGAGGTGCTGCGCGGGCTGGACCCGCAGGCCGCCGAGCACTGGCGGGCACTGACCGGCAGCACGTTCTTCCCGGCGCTCGTCGCCGCGCGCAAGGTCTGCGCCACCGAGGACGCCCCGCCCGCCCTGGTTCCGGCCGCGACCGGAACGCCGTGGGCGGCCGTGCTGCGCCACGAGCGCATCCCGTTCGTCTCCCACCCGTACGAGTGGTCGTTCAGCATGCTGCGCGACGCCGCCCTGCTGCACCTGGAGATCCTGACCGCCGCGCTCGGCGAGGGTTTCACCACGAAGGACGGCTCGGCGTACAACCTCCAGTGGCGCGGCGCCCAGCCGGTCTTCATCGACATCGGCTCCTTCGAGCCGGTCCGGGACGGCGAACCGTGGGCCGGCTACCGGCAGTTCTGCCAGACCGTGCTCTACCCGCTGATGCTCACCGCCCACCTGGGCGTCGACTTCCAACCGTGGCTGCGCGCCCGGGTCGACGGCATCGAGGCCGACGAGTTGCGGCCACTGTTCAACGGCGCGCGCCGGCTGCGCCCCGGCGTGCTGACCCACCTGCACCTGCATGGCGCCATGCAGCAGAGCAACGCCGCCGCCAGCACCACCGACGTACGCGACCAACTGCGGGCCGCCGGCTTCTCCCGGGAGTTGCTGCTCGCCACCGTACGCGGCATCGAGAAACTGGTCCGCAAGCTGGACCGCCGCCCGCCCGAGAGCCACTGGTCGGACTACCAACGCACGTGCGGCTACTCGGCCCGCGACCGGGTGGCGAAGGAACAGTTCGTGGCCGTCGCGGTCGCCGCCGGCACCCGCCCCCGCCTGGTGCTCGACCTCGGCGCCAACGACGGCCGGTACTCCCGGCTCGCAGCCGGGCATGCCGACTACGTGGTCGCCGTCGAGCAGGACCCCACAGTCGTCGACGAGCTGTACCGACAGCTGCGCTCCGAGGGGCAGCGCCGCATCCTGCCGCTGGTGCTGGACCTGGCCGACCCCTCGCCGGGTGGCGGCTGGCGGGGCGTCGAGCGGGCCGGCTTCGCCGAGCGGGCGTCCGCCGACGTGGTGCTCGCCCTGGCCGTGGTGCACCACCTCGCGATCGGGCGCAACGTGCCGCTGCCGGAGGTCATCGACTGGCTGGCCGGGCTGACCGCGCCGGGCGGCGCGGTGGTGGTGGAGTTCGTCCACCCGGAGGACCCGATGGCGACGCGGCTGCTGGCCAACAAGCCCGCCGGTCTCTTCCCGGACTACCGACGCGACACCTTCGAGACGTTGCTCGCCGCCCGAGGGCGGATCACCGACCGGCTGGAACTGCCCTCGGGCACCCGCACGCTCTACCGGACGGTGATGGGTGGCTGAACCGGCCTCCGTCGACCCGCCGGCCCCGGACCGCCGGCCGCCGGCCCCCGGACGGTGGGACCGGGGCTGGCGAGGTGAGCTGGGCCGGCTGCTGGAGATCGTCGCGCTGGTCGGTCTCGTGGTCACCCAGCCACTGCTGGACGTGCTCGGCCGCAGCCCCGACTTCTTCCTCTTCCACCGCGCCGACCCGGCCCAGATCCTGCTGCTGCTCGCCCTGGTGACGGTGCTCCCCACAGTCGCGGTGGCAGTGCTCGGCGCGCTCAGCCGACTGGCCGGCCGGACCGCCCGCGCCCTCACCCACACCGCGCTGGTCGGGCTGCTGGTCGCCGCCCTCGCCGTGCAGGTGGGCCGACACGTCACACCACTTCGGGGCGTACCGCTGCTGCTGGTGGCCGTGCTGGCCGGAGCCGCCGGCGCGGCCGCGCACCGGCGGTGGCGGGCGCCGGGCCGGGTGCTGCGACTGGCCGCCGCCGGCCCGGTGGCCTTCGTGGCACTCTTCCTGCTCGCCTCGCCCACCTCGGCGGTGGTCCTGCCGCGCGGCGACGGCGGCGCGGCCGGCACGGCGCAGGGCTCGGCAGTGCACCCGCCGGTGGTCATGCTGATCCTCGACGAGCTGCCACTGGTCAGCCTGCTCGGCGCGGACGGGAAGATCGACGCCGGGCGGTACCCGCACTTCGCCGAGCTGGCCGGCAGCTCCACCTGGTACCGCAACTCCACCGGCGTCAGCGGGTGGACGCCCAACGCACTGCCGGCGATGCTCACCGGCCGCTACCCGGCCAAGCCGGTCGCCCCGCACTACTCGCAGTACCCGGACAACATCTTCACCGCCTTCGGCGGCCTGTACGACATCCGCGCCGAGGAGAGCATCACCCGGCTCTGCCCGCCCAGTCGCTGCGAGCAGCCGGTCACCCCGGAGCAGGGGCTCGGCGTGCTGGTCCGGGAGACCGGCAAGCTCCTCGGTCGGGTCGCCGGGCCGACGGAGAGCGCTGTCGACCCGGAGGACTCCTACCGCGAGCAGACCCGCACTGAGGCCGGCCTGGACGCCGCCGAACCGGTGCCGGCCGACCCGAAGTTCCGCTGGGACAGCCTGGACGACAACCAGCCGGCCCGGTTCACCAGCTTCCTGGCCGGGCTGAAGCCGTCGACCCGGCCCACCCTGCACTTCCTGCACCTGCTGATGCCGCACTCACCGTGGGCGTACCTGCCGTCCGGGGCGCGCTACGACGCCCCCGAGGACCTGCCCAACGACGGCGCCGGGTGGGTCGACCTGGCCCGGCAGCGGCACCTCGCCCAACTCGGCTACACCGACCGGCTGATCGGCGAGACGCTGCGGACGCTGCGCGCCAACGGCCTCTACGACCAGGCCCTCGTCGTGGTGACCGCCGACCACGGGGTCAGCTTCCGCGCCGGCGCGCAGGGCCGGGGCATGGACGCCATCAAGGCCGCCGCCGGCGAGGTCGCCTGGGTGCCGACGTTCGTCAAGGAACCCCGGCAGCAGACCGGCCGGGTGGACGACCGCAACTGGGAACACGTCGACCTGCTGCCGACCGTGGCCGACGAGGCCGGCGTCCGGTTGCCCTGGCGGGTCGACGGGCGCTCCGCCCGGCAGGCCCCCCGCTCCGACGGTACGAAGCACTTCTACGACCGCCCCGGCGAACCGATCACCTTCCCCGGTGGCGTGCCCGCCCCGCCACCCCTGCCGACACCCCACCCCCTGGTCGGCACCGAGGTACGCGCCGGCCCGGCCGCCGGCAGCGCCCGGGTCGCCGACCTGGCCGCGTTCACCGCCACGGACCCGGACACCGGCACCCTCCCGGCACTCGTCTGGGGCGACGTCCCGGACCGGATCCCGGACGGCACCCTCCTCGCCGTCGCCGTCAACGGCCGCATCGGGGCCGTCGTCCCGGTGGTGCCCGCCGACCCCGGCGGACGCCGGTTCGCCGCGCTGCTCGCCGACGACAAGCTGTTCCACGCCGGCACCAACCAGCTCGACGTCTTCCAGGTCGCGACGGACGGTACGCTGCGACGCCTCACCCTGTCGTGACCTGGCTTCCGGGGTCGGTCCGGCCTGGCTCCCAGGGTCGGTCCGGCCTGGCTCCCGGAGTCGTCAGGTCTGGCTTACCAGGGTCGGTGCGGTCCGGTCCCGTCTGACGGGATACCGGGTTTCCCGGCCGCCCGGTCGGGAATCGGGTGACGCATACCTCACCGCCGAACCACGGCGGGCGTTGTCCCCCGAGCCGCAATTACGGTAGAAGCGAAGGCAATTCAACGTAGATCTGCCGGCGAAGCGAGGAACCACATGACGGAAGTCAAGCTCGATCACCCCGGTGGGCAGCTGTCGATGCCGGTGCATCCTGCGGTCGAGGGCCCCGCCGGTATCGGGGTGAGCAAGCTGCTGAAGGAAACCGGGATGACCACGTACGACCCCGGTTTCGTCAACACCGCCGCTGCCTCATCCGCGATCACCTACATTGACGGCGACGCGGGCATCCTGCGTTACCGGGGGTACCCGATCGAGCAGCTGGCCGAGAAGTCCTCCTTCCTGGAGGTCTCCTACCTGCTCATCTACGGTGAGCTGCCGACCGAGCAGCAGCTGACCGAGTTCACCGAGTGGATTCGGCGGCACTCGCTGCTGCACGAGGAGATGCGCCGCTTCTTCGACGGCTTCCCCCGGGACGCCCACCCGATGGCGGTGCTCTCGTCCGCGGTGAGCGCCCTGTCCACCTTCTACCAGGACAGCCTGGACCCGTTCGACTCCGAGCACGTGGAGATCTCCACGGTCCGGCTGATGGCGAAGGTCCCCACCATCGCCTCGTACGCGTACAAGAAGTCCATCGGTCAGCCGCTGCTGTACCCGGACAACTCGCTGGGGTACGTGGACAACCTGCTGCGGATGACGTTCGGCGTGCCGGCGGAGCCGTACGAGGTCGACCCGGTGATGTCGAAGGTGCTGGACATGCTCTTCGTCCTGCACGCCGACCACGAGCAGAACTGCTCCACGTCGACCGTCCGCCTGGTCGGCTCCAGCAACGCCAACCTGTTCGCCTCGGTCTCGGCCGGCGTGAACGCGCTGTTCGGCCCCCTGCACGGTGGCGCGAACCAGGCGGTGCTGGAGATGCTCCAGCAGATCCACGCCGGCGACGACGACGTCCGGTCCTTCGTCCGCAAGGTCAAGGACAAGCAGGACGGCGTGAAGCTGATGGGCTTCGGCCACCGGGTCTACAAGAACTACGACCCGCGGGCGGCGATCGTCAAGAAGGCCGCGCAGGACGTGCTGGGCCGGATGGCCAAGCCCGACCCGCTGCTGGACATCGCCATGGAGCTGGAGGAGATCGCCCTCGCTGACGACTTCTTCGTCTCCCGTCGGCTCTACCCGAACGTGGACTTCTACACCGGCCTGATCTACAAGGCCATGGGTTTCCCGACCAAGATGTTCACGGTGCTCTTCGCGCTCGGCCGGCTCCCCGGCTGGATCGCCCAGTGGCGCGAGATGATCAACGACCCGGAGACCAAGATCGGTCGTCCGCGGCAGGTCTACGTCGGCTCCGCCGAGCGGGACTACGTCCCCTTCGGCGAGCGCTGACCCGCTCCTCGCTTCGCCAGCAGGCCGTCGACCCTCCGGGTCGGCGGCCTGCCGCTTTTCCGGACTCCGAGCTGCCCCGTCCCGCCCGTGATCGACTCGCTTTCCTTGAAGGCGCGGTGTTCCTCGGGCCGGGACACCCCGACTTTCAGGAAGCCGAGTCGATCACGGGCGGGGTGACGCCGGGGCAGGCCCGTGGTGCCCTGGCAGGCCCCGAGCCCTGGGGCCGGGCGGCCCCGAGCCCCGAGCCCTCGGGCCGGGCGGCCCCGAGCCCCGAGCCCTGGGGCCGGGCGGCCCCGAGCCCCGAGCCCTGGGGCCGGGCGGCCCCGGGCATCGAGCGGCCCCGGGCATCGAGCGGCCCCGGGCATCGAGCGGCCCCGGGCCCGGCTGGTCGGCGACGGGGCGGGCGGTCAGAAGGCGGAGATGTTCCGGGCTCGCTCGCTGCGACTCAGTGCGCTGATCAGCGCGGACTGGCCGTTGCGACGCACGGCCAGGCGGACCAGCAGGTCGCGTACCGGGTCGAAGACGTCCGCCGGGAACTCCGGCGTGGGCACGCCGATGCTCACCGCGAGGTCGTCGGAGTGGACCACGATCTCCAACTGACGGGTGAGCAGGAACTCGCTGCGCGGGAGGGCCCAGCCCTGCCACGGGATCGGCACGACGTCACGGGCGGCACGCCGGGAGAGCAGGCCGCTGACCTCTTCCAGCGCCTGGGCGGAACGGGCGTGCAGGTCGGCCGGCCCGCGTGCGGCGTCGGCCTCGTCGGGGCCGGAGGCGACGGAGGCCTCGTCCGGGGAACCCTCGGTGACCCAGGCGGCCCGCTCGTAGTGGTTGTCGGCCGACTCCAGGGTGGGCAGATCGCTCGGGGCCGGCAGCAGCTCCGCGGCACGGACCGCCTGACGCCCCAGGTGACACGCCAGGCCACCCACCGACAGGTGCGGCAGCGCGCTCGGGCTCGACCACTGCTCGGTCACCTCGGGGCGTCGGATCAGGTCCAGCGCGATTGCGGCGGCGATCGGAAAGCTGGCATCCAGGGCGTCGACAGGACGAGACATCCGCACATTCTGGCAGGCCCGACCGGTCCCCGCCGGGCAGCGCGGCGCGCTCGCCACAACATGATCGACTCGGCTTTCAGGAAGTCGGGGGGTCCCCAGCGCCGCAACACCCCGATTTCAAGAAGGCCGAGTCGATCAACCCCGCCCGGGCCCGCCCGAGCCCGAGCCAGGCCCGAGTCCGGGCCGAGCCGGGATCGGGCCTGGCCGGCGAGGGTCAGCGCAGGCCGGCGGCGGCGAGCAGGTTGCCCGCGGGCAGCGCCGGGAGAGCGCGACCCTGCGACATCCGCTGCTCGGCGCGCTCGGCGGTGAACGCGGCGTCGTGGTGGATGGCGGCGGCGTAGCTGGCGGCGGTGCGCTGGGCGATCGCGGCCCAGCCGTACTGGTCGTGGACCATCCGGCGGGCGCGGCGGGCCATGACGCGGGAACGGTCGGCATCCGACAGCAGCGCGTCCACGGCGTCGGTCAGGCTGTCCGGGTCGTGTGGGCGGAAGGTCATCCCGGTGACGCCTGGCTCCACGATCTCGCCGAGGCCACCGGTGGCGGCGACTGCCAGGGGAGCGCCGGCCGCGGCGCCTTCCAGGGCGACCATGCCGAACGGCTCGTAGATGCTCGGCACGGCGAAGCAGTCCGACGCGGCCATCAGCGCCGGCAGGTCGGTGCCGCCCAGGAAGCCCGGCATGGTGACCATGCCGCCGAGGCCGCGGCGGTGCACCTCGGCCTCCAACTCGGCGCGGTACGGGCCGTCACCCGCGATCACGGCACGCAGCCCGGGGTGCCGCTCGCGCAGCCGGGGGAGCGCGGCGATCAGGTGCTGGACGCCCTTCTCGTACACCAGGCGCCCGGCGAAGGTGACCAGCGGGCCGTTCCCGGCGAAGCGGGCGCGGGCGGCGGCCACGGCACGCGCGGGCACCCGCCAGCGGTGCGGCTCCACGCCGTTGGCGACCACGTCGACCCGCCCGGCCGGTACGCCGAAGAGTGCGTTCACCTCGTCGCGCATGTACCCGGAGCAGACGATCACCCGGTTGGACTCGCTGCTGAGCCACTGCTCGACGCCGTGGATGGTGCGGTTCATCTCCTCCGGCAGCCAGCCCTGGTGCCGACCGGCCTCGGTGGCGTGGATCGTGCTGACCAGCGGGATGTCCAGGTGGTCGCGCAACGTCATCGCGGTGTGCGCGACGAGCCAGTCGTGGGCGTGGATGACGTCGTACGAGCCGGCCTGGGTGGCGCGCAGCGCGGTGCGGGTGAGGGTGTGGTTGAAGGCCATCGTCCAGGCCAGCAGCGAGCCGGTGGCGAGGGGGAAGGTGACGGGGTCCTCGGGGGCGCGCAGGATGCGTACGCCGTCGGCGTACTCCTCCAGGGGTGCGCCCTCGGAGTGGCGGGTGACGACGGTGACCTCGTGGCCGGCGGCGGCCAGCGCGACGGAGAGGGCGTGCACGTGTCGACCGAGGCCACCGACGAGCACCGGCGGGTACTCCCAGGACAGCATGAGGATGCGGCGGGTCTGCGGGGGCACCCCGGGGCCGGACTGCGCCGGCACGGGCGTGCCGGGCTGCGCGGTGGGACCGGGCTGCGCGGGGGGCCGGGAGGTCAGGGTGGGCCGGTGGGCCCGGTCCTTGGTGGCAGCGAGCTGCTCGTCGACCCGCACTGTCACATCTATCTCCGTCCATGCATGGTGGCGCGCGCCGGCGTCAGTGGCGGCGGAGCGGGAGGTGTAAGGGGTGGCCGAGGGCCTGGCGGGCACGCGCGAACGCTTGTCCCCGGTCAAGGAAAGTGCATCGGACCCAAGAACGCATCTCGAAAAGGGCCATCGTGACGGAGGACACCCGATCGGTGTAGGGCGCATCAGACGGGCGGTTTTCGCCCATCGCCTGAAAGGATGGATTGGCGCGTCCGGGCCGGGGGCACTACCTGCGTGCGCGCGGGCGATCTCGGCCGGTGCGCACATAACCATGGTCTAAGGAGCGACATGCAGGTCTGGCCGGGCGAGCGGTACCCCCTGGGCGCCACCTACGACGGGATGGGCACCAACTTCGCCATCTTCTCCGAGGTGGCCGAGCGGATCGAGCTGTGCCTCTTCGACGAGTGGGACACCGGCGCGGAGCGCCGCGTCGAGCTGCGCGAGGTCGACGCCTACGTGTGGCACGCGTACCTGCCGGGCATCGAGCCGGGCCAGCGTTACGGCTACCGGGTGTACGGCCCGTACGACCAGGCGAACGGGCTGCGCTGCAACCCGCACAAGCTGCTGATCGACCCGTACGCGAAGGCCATCGACGGTGACGTGGAGTGGGACCCGGCGGTCTACGACTACGACCTGGACGAGCCGGAGCGGATGTCGGAGACCGACTCGGCCCCGTTCATGCCGAAGTCGGTGGTGGTCAACCCGTACTTCGACTGGGGCAACGACAAGCCGCCGCGCACCCCTTACCACCACTCGGTGATCTACGAGGCGCACGTGCGCGGGCTGACCATGCGCCACCCGGACATCCCGGAGGAGCTGCGCGGCACGTACGCGGGCATCGCCTCCCCACCGATGATCGACTACCTGACCCGGCTCGGGGTGACAGCGATCGAGCTGATGCCGGTGCACCAGTTCATCCACGACAACCGCCTCGCCGACCTGGGGCTGCGCAACTACTGGGGTTACAACACCATCGGCTTCTTCGCCCCGCACCACGGCTACTCGGCGCTGGGCCGGACCGGCCAGCAGGTGCAGGAGTTCCGGGGCATGGTGAAGGCCCTGCACGCCGCCGGCATCGAGGTCATCCTCGACGTGGTCTACAACCACACCGCCGAGGGCAACCACCTCGGGCCGACGCTGAGCTTCAAGGGCGTGGACGCCCCGAGCTACTACCGGCTCAGCGAGGAGGACCGCCGCTACTTCGTCGACTACACCGGCACCGGCAACAGCCTCAACGTGCGCAGCCCGCACTCGCTGCAACTGATCATGGATTCGCTGCGTTACTGGGTGACCGAGATGCACGTCGACGGCTTCCGGTTCGACCTGGCCGCCACCCTGGCCCGCGAGTTCTACGAGGTGGACCGGCTGTCCACCTTCTTCGAGGTGGTGCAGCAGGACCCGGTGGTCAGCCAGGTGAAGCTGATCGCCGAACCGTGGGACGTCGGCCCCGGCGGTTACCAGGTGGGCAACTTCCCGCCGCTGTGGACGGAGTGGAACGGCAAGTACCGCGACACCGTGCGCGACTTCTGGCGCGGCGAGCCGGCCACCCTCGCCGAGTTCGCGTCCCGGATCTCCGGCTCCGCCGACCTCTACCAGGACGACGGCCGCCGACCGTTCCACAGCATCAACTTCGTCACCGTGCACGACGGGTTCACCCTCAACGACCTGGTGTCCTACAACGACAAGCACAACGAGGCCAACGGCGAGGAGAACCGCGACGGCGAGAGCCACAACCGGTCCTGGAACTGCGGGGTCGAGGGCGACACCGACGACGAGGCGGTCCTCGCGCTGCGGGCCAAGCAGCGGCGCAACTTCCTGGCCACCCTGATGCTGTCGCAGGGCGTGCCGATGATCGGCCACGGTGACGAGCTGGGCCGCACCCAGCACGGCAACAACAACGTCTACTGCCAGGACAGCGAGCTGGCCTGGGTCGACTGGGACAACGCCGACGAGCAACTGCTGGAGTTCGTGCAGACGCTCACCGCGTTCCGCAAACGACACCAGGTGTTCCGCCGTCGCCGGTTCTTCACCGGGCTGCCGGTGAACGGGCGCGGCATCGACGAGCCGCTGCCCGACCTGGCCTGGTACACGCCGGACGGGCGTGAGATGACCGGCGAGGACTGGGGCAACGACTTCGGCCGCTCGGTGGCGCTCTTCGTCAACGGCGAGGGCATCCGCGAGCGCGGCCAGTACGGCCAGAAGCACCACGACGCGTCGTTCCTGCTGTGCTTCAACGCCCACGACGCGCCGTTGGACTTCGTCATGCCCGGCAGCGAGTACGGCCAGAAGTGGGAACGGGTGATCAGCACTGCCGAACCCGAGCCGGACGACGCCACGGTGATCAGCGCGGGCGGCACCATCCGGGTGCCGGACCGTTCCCTCGTCGTGCTGGAGAGGACGATCTGACATGCCGGCCACCCCTCCCACTGCCACCTACCGGGTCCAGGTCCGCCCCGGCTTCGACCTGGACGCCACCGCCGCGATCGTCGACTACCTGGACGACCTCGGCGTCAGCCACCTCTACACCGCCCCGCTACTGACCGCCACCCCCGGCTCGCAGCACGGCTACGACGTCGTCGACCACCGGGCCGTCAACCCGGAGCTGGGCGGGGAGGCCGCCCGCCAGCGGCTGCTGGCCGCCCTGCGCGACAAGCAGATCGGCCTGGTCGTCGACATCGTGCCCAACCACGCCGGGGTCGCCGTACCGGCCGCCAACCCGCCCTGGTGGGACGTGCTGCGCCGGGGGCGCGACTCGGCGTACGCCGACTGGTTCGACATCGACTGGGACCGGGGCCGGCTGCTGCTGCCGGTGCTGGGCGACGACCCGGCCGCCCTGGACGACCTCAAGGTGGTCGACGGGGAGCTGCGCTACCACGAGCACCGCTTCCCGGTCGCCGACGGCACCGGCGACGGCAGCGCCCGGGAGGTGCACGACCGGCAGCACTACGAGCTGGTCTCCTGGCGGCGCGGCGACGCCGAGCTGACGTACCGCCGGTTCTTCGCCATCGCGGGCCTGGCGGGTCTGCGCGTGGAGGACCCGGCGGTCTTCGCCGCCACCCACGAGCTGATCCTGCGCTGGGCCGCCGCCGGGGAGGTCGACGGCATCCGCGTCGACCACCCGGACGGCCTGCGCGACCCGGCCGGCTACCTGGCCCGGTTACGGGCCGCCGCGCCCGACGCCTGGCTCGTGGTGGAGAAGATCCTGGAGTACGGCGAGGAGCTGCCGGACTGGCCGGTGGACGGCACCACCGGCTACGACGCCCTGGCCGCTGTCGGCGGGCTGTTCGTCGACACCGACGCCGAGGGTGACTTCACCGCGCTGGACAACCGCCTCACCGGGCAGCACACCTCCTGGGAGGACCTGACCCACACCACCAAACTGGCCGCGGCCACCCAACTGCTCGCCGCCGAGCTGACCCGGCTGGCCGCCCTCGCCCCCGAGGTGCCCACCGAGCAGGCCCGCGCGGCGCTCGCCGAGCTGGCCGCCGCGTTCGCCGTCTACCGGGGCTACCCGCCGCACGGCGCCCGGCACCTCGCCGCCGCCCGCTCCGAGGCCGGCCGTCGCCGCCCCGACCTGGCCGGTGCCCTGGACGCGATCACCCGCCGACTGCGCACCCCCGACGACGAGCTGGCCCAACGGTTCCCGCAGCTCACCGGCGCGGTGATGGCCAAGGGCGTGGAGGACACCGCGTTCTACCGCTGGACCCGGTTCGTGGCGCTCAACGAGGTCGGCGACAACCCCGCCCACTTCGGGGTGCCGCCGGCGGAGTTCCACCGCTTCGCCGCCGCCCAACAGGTCCGCTGGCCGGCCAGCATGACCACCCTCTCCACCCACGACACCAAACGCGGCGAGGACGTCCGCGCCCGCCTCGCCGTGCTCAGTGAACTGCCGGGCCGCTGGGCCGAGCAGGTCAAGACCTGGATGGAGTACGCGCCGCTGCCGGACCCGGCGTTCGCCCACCTGCTCTGGCAGACCGCCGTCGGCGCGTGGCCGATCGAACGGGAACGGCTGCACGCGTACGTCGAGAAGGCCGCCCGCGAGGCCGGGGCCTCGACCAGTTGGGCGGACCCCGACCCGGCCTTCGAGCAGGCAGTGCACGCCGTGGTGGACCAGATGTACGACGACCCGAGCCTGCACGACGAGCTGACCGAACTCGCCGCCGCCATCGCCCCGGCCGGCTGGTGCAACTCGCTCGGGCAGAAGCTCATCCAACTCACCATGCCCGGAGTGCCGGACACCTACCAGGGCACCGAGCTGTGGGACAACTCCCTCGTCGACCCGGACAACCGCCGCCCGGTCGACTTCGACGTACGCCGAGAGTTGCTGGCACGCATCGACGGCGGCTGGCGTCCCCCGGTCGACACCGACGGAGCGGCGAAGCTGCTCGTCGTGTCGCGGACCCTGCGGTTGCGGCGGGCGCACCCGGAGCTGTTCACCACCTACCGGCCGGTCCCGGCGCACGGGCGGGTGGGCCGTCACGTGGTGGCGTTCGACCGGGGCGGCGTGATCGCCGTGGCGACCCGGCTGCCGCTGGGCCTGGCACGCGCCGGTGGGTGGTGTGACACAGCTCTGTCACTTCCCGTTCACGAGATGAAGGACCTGTTCACCGGCCGGGTCTACAGTGGCGGGGAGACCCCCCTGGACGACCTTCTGGCCGACTATCCCGTGGCTCTGCTGGCTCCTTCCACCACTTCCGTGGAGGCTGCGTGATGACCGAATTCAGCGTGTGGGCGCCGGACGCCGAGCGGGTGCGGCTGCGCCTGGCCGGCGACGCCGACCACGAGATGCGCGCCGCCGCAGACGGCTGGTGGCGGGTCGAGGTGCCCGACGCCGGCCTCGACTACTCCTTTCTGCTGAACGACGACGAAACCCCACTGCCCGACCCCCGCTCACCGTGGCAACCTGCGGGGGTGCACGGGCCGAGCCGCCGCTACGACCATTTTGCGTTCCAGTGGAGTGATTCCTCGTGGACGGGCCGGCAACTGCCCGGCAGCATCCTCTACGAGCTGCACATCGGCACCTTCACCCCGGAAGGCACCTTCGACGCGGCCATCGACCGACTCGACCACCTGGTGTCCCTGGGCGTCGACCTGATCGAGCTGCTCCCGGTCAACGCCTTCAACGGCGAACACAACTGGGGGTACGACGGCGTCTGCTGGTACGCCCCACACGAGCCCTACGGCGGCCCCGACGGCCTGAAACGGTTCGTCGACGCCGCCCACGCTCGCGGTCTGGGGGTGATCCTCGACGTTGTCTACAACCATTTCGGGCCCTCCGGGGCCTACGCGCCGCGGTTCGGGCCCTACCTCGCCGAGCAGAGCAACAGTTGGGGCCGCTCGATCAACCTGGACGGCCCGCACTCCGACGAGGTACGCCGCTACATCATCGACAGCGTGCTCATGTGGTTGCGCGACTACCACGTCGACGGGCTGCGTTTGGATGCTGTGCACGCGCTGCCCGACTCGCGGGCTGTTCCTCTGCTCGAAGAGCTGGCGGTTTCCGTCGAATCGCTGTCGACGCACCTCGGGCGGCCGCTGTCGCTCATCGCCGAATCGGACCTCAACGATCCGCGGCTCATCACCCCGCGGGAGGCCGGTGGGTTCGGGCTGCACGCGCAGTGGAACGACGACGCGCACCACGCGCTGCACACGTTGCTGACGGGGGAGCGGCAGGGCTACTACGGGGACTTCGGGTCCTTGGAGACGCTGTCTGACGTGCTGACCGGCGGGTTCTTCCACGCGGGGACCTGGTCGAGCTTCCGGAATCGGCACCATGGGCGGCCTGTTGATCCCCGGGTGCCGGGGCATCGGTTCGTGGCCTACCTACAGAATCACGACCAGATCGGGAACCGGGCTACCGGGGATCGGATCTCGGCCTCGCTGTCGCCTTCGCTGCTCCGGGTTGGGGCTACGTTGCTGCTGACGGCGCCGTTCACTCCGATGCTGTTCATGGGGGAGGAGTGGGCGGCATCTACGCCGTGGCAGTTCTTCACCTCGCACCCAGAGCCGGAGTTGGCCTCTGCGGTGCGGACCGGGCGGCGGCGGGAGTTCGCCTCGCACGGGTGGCCGGAGGGGGACGTGCCCGACCCGCAAAACCCGGAGACGTTCGTGCGGTCGCGATTGGACTGGGCGGAGCTGGACAAGCCTGAGCATGCATCGATGTTGTCGTTTTATCGGCGGTTGATCGGGCTGCGTCGGTCTGTGCCTGACCTGTCGGATCCTCGGATGCACGCGGTGTCGGTGCAGCATGGGGACCAGTTTCTGCTGATGCGGCGGGGGGACACGCTGGTGGTGGCCAACTTTGCTGGGCGAGGGCAGGGGGTGTCGCTGCCTGGGGTGGCTCGGCGGGTGCTGCTGGCCACGGGGGAGGGGGTCACGGTGATGCGGGACCGGATTGAGTTGCCTGCGGAGACTGCGGCGATCGTGGCGCTGTGAAGTGCCTGCACACGGCAGTCGGCCTGACGCGTTGACGTGACTGTCTACCCTGCGCCGGTTGTCGCCACCCTCAGCGCGGTGGCCGAACTCTTCCTCACCAGCCTGTTGCTGACGCCTCGCCAAGAACACCATGGCAGAGGGCGCCGCGTGCAACAGCTGCAGTACCGATGGGCTCTCACCTCTCTGCCGCCAACTCGTCCCAACTTCGCGAGGCACTACTAAGGCGTGTTTCAGAAGTCGTGGTGGCCGATGAAGGTCCCGGCGTGGCGGTGATCGACAACTGAAGAGGTCTCCGGTATTTGGTTCTGCGACC